>NZ_JBIASC010000002.1:0-722749 GCF_042890485.1 Streptomyces sp. NPDC002181
TTGAGCGAGGTGGCGACCCACTGGAGGTAGTCGGAGAACTCCCACCGGTACGGGTGGAAGGTGCCCAGGTTCACGAACTCGTCCAGCCTCCCCTGTTCGTGGAGGAAGTTGAGGAACGTGAACCTGCTCGACGGATTGCGCAGCGTCACCAGGTCCTTCAGGAAGGACACCTGGCTGCGCGCCCAGGGCATCAGCAGGTCCCGCTGCCACTTGATGTCCGGACTCTGCTCCAACAGCAGGGTCCCTGCGGCCAGTTCGGGCGAGCCCGACTCCTCGATGGCCACGGCCAGCGCCAGATTCGCCGGGCCCGCGCCGATGGCCAGTACACCGACCTCCCGTACCGTCACGCTTCCTCCTCGATGTCGATCCGGACTGTGGCCGCGGCGGCCTCGGCCCGCCGCAGCGCCTCGGCCGAGCTGTCCGCGGTGGCCATGACGATCCCGGCGCGGTCCCAGGAGTGGCGCAGCCCCGTGAACCGGTCGCCCGGCTCGGCGGTGACCGCGACCAGGAACACCCCGTCGGACCGGCGGGCCTCCTCGACCCCGTGCACGGCCGCGACCCGGCCCGGGCCGGCGGCCAGGAACCGTACGGCCGCTCCGCGCTCGGCCCGCCGGGGCAGCTCGGCGGGGGGCTGCTCGCCCTTCAGCACCGCGTAGTAGCCGCGCATGAGCTCGACCGGGTAGGCGCGCTCGATCGTGTCGACGATGCCGCCGCCGGCGAGCCGGCCCGCGCATTCCACGAGGTACGGGACACCGTCCGAGACGATCCATTCGCAGTGCACGATCCCGTCGCGGAAGCCGACGGCCGCGACCACGCGGGCCGTCTGCGCGCCGAGCGTCCGCGCGAGCTCCTCCGGGATGTCGGCCGGCACGATGTGCGCCATCTCCACCGGGTGGGGTCCGGGGAAGAGCTCTTTTCCGGTGACGTTGACGAACAGCGGGCGGCCGTCGCGCACGAGCATCTCGACGCTGAACTCCGGCCCCACGACGTACCGTTCGGCAAGCATGGACAGTTCCATGGGCCGGTCCGGTACGAAGATCCCCTCGTCCTGGACGAGGCAGTCGGCCCAGGCCCGCTCGACCTCGGCCGGTTCGTGGATCACCCGGGTGCCCACGGCGGCCTGCCGGTTGGCGGGTTTGAGTACGACGGGCCCGTCCTGGCCGCGCAGGAACTCCCGCACCTCGGCCGGTCCGTTGACCCGGACGCTCGCCGGATTGGCGATGCCCGCCGCCGCGCTGACCTGTCGCAGCAGCGCCTTGTCGCGCAGGATCTGGGCGGCCCCGAGCCCTGCGCCGGGCAGCCCGTAGCGCTCCGCGAGGCGCGCGGCGAACGGGGTCGCGTACTCGATCGCGGGGACGACCGCGACGGGAGCGAGGCCGGGGTGGGCGTTGTGGAACTCGTCGGCCCTGCCCGCCAGGTGGTACTCCCACTCGATCAGGCCGCGGACGAACGCCACCCCGTCGAGCTGCTCGCGCACGTGCCGCTTGCGGACGACGTCGGGTTCCTCGATGTAGATCACCGAGTCGTCCGGCTGGAACTCCCCGATCGCGGCGAGGGTGACGCCGACGAACCCCACGATCAGCACCGGTCCGGTGGCCGGCCGTGCCTGTGGCCTCCGCTCGCTCATGAGCTTCCTCCGACGACCTCGGGTTCGCCCTCGGTCCGCGGGTCCGCGTCCTTGGCCGGGGGTGGTTCGGGCGGCTGTCGCACACCGGCCAGGGCGAGCAGTCCGGCAACGGCGGTCACGATCCCGCACAGCAGCCAGAACCCGCCCCCGAGCCGCGTCCACAGGAAGACGCCGAACAGGGGCGCGAGGGCGGAGGCCGCCCCGCCGACGGCCTGGCTGGTGCCGATGTAGCGGGCCTTGACCGCCGCGGGGAAGGTCGCCGGGTGGGCGAACATGCTCGGGGCGGCGATCATGATCCCGAGGACCACCAGGACGGCGCCGGCGATGGTGAACGCGCCGGACCGCGAGGACAGTCCGTAGACGGCGAGGCCGAGGGCCTCCACCAGGTGGCCGGTGATCACCCGGACGTGTTTGGGCAGCCTGCTGAGGTAGGCAGTGATCTTGAGCTCGCAGGTGATCAGCACGACCGAGGACACCGTGAGCACGGTGCTGTAGAAGCTGGTCGGGTAGTCGTCCTCGGCGAGCTCCAGCGGCAGGGCGATGTGGCCCTGTGCGTAGGTGAGCGAACCGAGCAGGATGGCGGCCAGGTAGAGCAGGTACTTCCGGTCGCGGAGCATCACGGCGTACGCGGAACGGCCCTCGGCGGCAGCCGGTGCGGCCGCGGCGGCCTCGGCGTCCGCCGGCGCCTTCGCCCGCGCGGGACGCTTCGGGAGCAGGGCGAAGGCCAGCAGCGCGTAGAGAAGCGCGGTCCCGCCGTCGATCCAGAACAGCAGGTCCCAGTCGACCAGGATGACGACCGCGGCGATCAGCGGGGCCACGGCGGCGCCGATGTTCAGCGCGATCCGCATCATCGAGAACGCCATCACCTGGTACCGCTCCGGCATCAGGTCGCTGAGCAGGACGGCGGCCGCCGGCCGGTACGCCTGGGTGAACAGCCCGGCGAGCCCGACCACGACCAGCAGCGGCCACAGCGTCCCCGGCCCGCTCAGCCAGGAGATCGATCCCACCAGCGGGGCCGAGGCCGCCATGGCCGTCATGATCGTGGCCCGCGGGCCGAACCGGTGGGTGATCTCGGCTCCCAGCATCGTGCCGAAGATCGAACCGACGCTGTACGCGACGAGCGCCAGGCCGGCCGTGCTGACCGACGCACCGCGGAAGGTCAGGTACAGCACGAGGAACGTCTGGACGAACGCGCCGAGTTGGTTGACCAGCACGCCGCCGAGCAGATAGCGGACCGGTGTCGGAGTCGCCTTCAGCGCATCGAACACCCGGACCGGAGCATCGTCCGTCATACCGCCCCTTCCCTGAAGTCCTTCAGGACTTCGACGATGTGGTCCGCGACGAGCGGAGCCGAAGCGAATCCGGAGCCGCCGCACGCCGCCCGCGCCCAGACCGCGGGCCCCACGCGGGTGAGCCGCGGGCCGCCGGTCTGCGCGTCGGCCGTGTAGTGGCAGGCCTTCACGGCGGCCACGGTGTAGCGGTGCAGCCCGGTCAGCGGCGCGGCCGAGGCCAGCAGCCCGGCCCAAGGCGCCTGGTCCTCGGCGCCGGCGTCGCCGGTGGCGTCCACCGTGCGGCGGACCGCGTCGGAGCTGATCTTCAGGAGCGTGCCGTCCCCGGGCGGCACCGCCCACCCCCGGCCGTCCGGGCCGAGGCCGCCGGCCGCGGGTGCCCGCTCCCACCACCGCGCGGTGTCCGGCGGCGGGTGCAGGTAGAGCATGGTCTGGCGGTGCAGTACGACCGGCGGCTGCTCGACGAGGTCCCGGGTCCACGGCCCGGCCGCGACCAGGACGAGATCGGCGCCCAGCCGCTCCCCGCCCGACAGCCGCACCTTGCCGGATTCCGCGTCCACCTCGGCGACCGCGCCGTACGGGCGCAAGGTCACCGCCGGATGCCCGCCGAGCCACCGGGCCGCGGCCTCCAGGGCCCGCTCCGCGAGCAGCACCCCGGCGTCCTCCTCCAGTACGCCGGCCGAGTCCGGCGGGAACTCCAGGTGCGGCAACGCCTGCGGCTCCACCGTCCGGACGCGGACCCCCGCCCCGGCGGCCGACGCGGTCAGCGCGGGGAGGCGTTCGCGCGGCCAGGCGGTGACCACTCCGACCGGACGGAGCAAGCGGACTCCGAGCAGGGTTTCCGTGTCCCGCCAGCGGCGGTGGGCCGCGGTCATCCGCCGGGTGGCGTCCGGGTCGTCCGGGCTGAGGGTGCGCACGACCCGGTGCTGGTCGTACGAGCTGGACCGCGGGTTGGGGATCGGGCCCCCGTCCAGTACGGTCACGCGATGGCCGGCCAGCGCGCACCGCACCGCGGTCAGCAGCCCGGTGACCCCGGCCCCCACGACCAGGACCGTGGCCGCGCTCACGGCCCCGGCTCCGCCAGGCGCGGCAGCCGTACGGGGGCGAACTCCGTGGCGTGCGGGGCGGCGGGGACGGCGCGCTCCGCGAGGGCCTCCCCGGCCAGGTCGATCAGGAGCGGAGCGGCGCAGCGCAGGAACAGGTCGACCTCGTGGCAGAAGTCTCCGGCGTCGGCCGGTCCGGGCTCCCACCGGTCCAGCCGGGCCAGTTGCTCGGTCAGGGTGAAGGCCGCCGCGGTCAGGTTGAAGCGGCGTACGTCGTAGGCCGCGGCGAAACGCTCCAGGAGGCGGGCGGCCGCTTCCCGGGACCGCTCGGTCACCGGCAGCGGGCCCCGGCCCGCCCAGCGGTCGACCTTGTCGGCGACGCGGTTCCACGGTTGTACGAGCCGTTCACCGGTCACCCGGGCCAGGGCCCGGCGGGTGAAATTGGTGCGCTGGAAGTCCGGGCTGGTCGCGGCGAGGTAGTAGCGGATGAGGTCCCGCGGCACTTCGGCGGCCAGTTCCCGGCCCGATACGACATGGCCGCGGCTGGTGGAGAACTTGTCGTGGTCGAGCTCGTAGAACTCGTTGGTGACGAAGTGCCCGGGCAGGACGTAGCCGCCCAGCGCCTCCAGCATGGCCGCTCCGACGACCGCGAACGCGAACCCGGCGTCGGAGCCGAAGAAGTACACCACGTTGTTTCCGGTTTCGGAGAACCACAACTCGTCTTCGGCGGCCGGTACTTCGCCCCGCTGCTCGGCGGCGAGGGCCGTGCAGTGCATGCTCCAGGCGATGGTCTCGGCGTCCGCGTAGATCACCTGCCCCGCGACCTCGGGGAAGGGGGCGGGAATGCCCCAGGCGATGGGGAGGGTCACGGGGTAATCCGGCAGCGGCCGGGCGAGGATCTCCTCGATCATCTGCGCCAGGCGAGGGCGCATCGTCGCGCTCTGCCGCGCGAAGTAGGCGGTGAGCGCCTCGCGGTGCTCTTCGAGCGGGAGCACCAGGACCTGCTGCTCGCGCAGTTCGACCGGGTCCTGCGGGTGCAGGGTGGAGCGCGGATCGGTCAGGTCGCCCGACGCGATCCAGTGGCCGCAGTTCTCACAGAGCCCGGCGCACCCGTCGGCGAGGCAGACCGGGCAGCCTCCGCGCACGTACGCGTCGGTGAGGAACTCGCCGGTGCGCGGTGCGTAGGGGAACTTGAGCCCCCGCAGCCGGAGTTTGCCGCTGCCGTGCAGGCGCTCGAAGAAGGTCCGGACGGTCTTGACGTAGCGGTCGCCGAACCGGACGAACCCGTCGGGCTCGATGCCCATGGCCGTCAGCGTCTCCTCCACCTGGCCGGCCGAGCGGACGCGCAGCTCCTCCGGTGGTACGCCCAGCCTGCGGGCGGTGGTGACGATGTAGTTCTGCGTGAAGTGCACGCCCGTGCCGAACAGCACGTCGTGTCCGGCGGCGCGGGCGTACCGCGCGCAGACGTCGGCGGCGAGGAACGGGCCGGCCAGGTGGCCGAGGTGCAGATCGCCGTTCGCGGTCGGACCGGGGGCGATGACCAGTGTCCGCTCCATCATGCGCTCCTGGGTTCCGTGCCGCCGGCGCGGCGGGCGAGCAGGTCGGTGAGGATGTCGCGGGAGCGGTGGGCGAGGACGCTGATGAGGGAGTCGGCGATGCCGTGGGTCTCCTCGTTGACGCCCTGGAGGTAGACCGCGCCCCAGGCCGATTCGCCGAGCTCCACCCGGTGGGCGCGGCTGACCTCCACCTCGTCGATCCCGACCCGGGCCGCCAGCTCCCGTACGAGCGCCGGTTTTCGGGGGTCGTAGCCGGTGCCGAGGAGGACGAGGTCGCAGCGCAGCGGCTCGGTCTTGCCGCTGAGGCGGTCCCGCAGATCGAGTACGACGTCCCCGTCCTCGATCCGGGCGCCCACCACCTCGGTCATGGCCCGCACCTCGGACCGCTGCGGGCCGAGGGCCTTCTGCCGGTAGAGCATCGTGTACAGCTCGTCGAGGAACGGCGGCGCCAGGCCGGCGTAATTCGTGAAGCGCATTTCGTCCAGCAGCCCGGCCCTGACTTCCGCCGGACTGTCGTAGAACTCGTCCACGAAAGAGGGGAAGAACAACTCGTTGACGAATTTGCTGGTCTGGTACGTCTGGAGTCCGATCGACCGCACCAGCATCGTCACCCGGCTCTGCGGGAGGTTCTCGTGGAGCGCGTAGAACATTTCCGCCGCGCTCTGCGCCCCGCCGACCACCACCGCCCGCACCGGCTCGTCCCGCGCGATCCCGGCGATCCGCGTCCGGTACTGCGCGCTGTGAATCAGCCGGTCGTCCGGAAGGGCGGAGAACACTTCCGGTACGCGCGGGTCGCGGCCGCCGCCGACCACCAGGTCCCGGCAGCGGATCTCGTCCCCGTCGGTCAGCACCACGCTCCACCCGGACACCGAGCCGTCGGCGACCAGTACGGGGTCCACCCGCGCGGCCCGGGCCCCGTACTGGATCCGCACCCGCTTGAGCGAGGTGGCGACCCACTGGAGGTAGTCGGAGAACTCCCACCGGTACGGGTGGAAGGTGCCCAGGTTCACGAACTCGTCCAGCCTCCCCTGCTCGTGGAGGAAGTTGAGGAACGTGAACCTGCTCGACGGATTGCGCAGCGTCACCAGGTCCTTCAGGAAGGACACCTGGCTGCGCGCCCAGGGCATCAGCAGATCGCGCTGCCACTTGACGTCCGGACTCTGCTCCAACAACAGGGTTCCGTCCGCCAATTCGGCCGAACCCGACTCCTCGATGGCCACGGCCAGCGCCAAATTCGCCGGACCGGCGCCGATCGCCAGAACACCGACCTCCCGAACAGCCACACTTCCCCCTCGAACCCACTGATCCCAGTCGCGGACAGGCAGTAGCGAGGCTAGATTTCCGCCGTTCCCGAGAGATAGGGGAACTTGTCCCGTCGAGTGGGGAATCTGGGTGGGGAAGGGGCGGGCGGGAACGCCGGGGCGTCAGGACACGCGCGCGGCACCACCGCCCGTCGCGGCGCGGGATGCGGCCGCCCCGGCGCCCGCGGCCTCGGCGCTCCGCAGGGCGTCCAACCGCCGCAGCGCGAAGTGCCGTTGGACGACGGACACTCCCGCGACCGCCGTCCCGAGCACCAGCCAGCCCGCCGGCCCCGCCACCATCACCGCACCGGTCAGCAGCACCGGTCCGGCCGACTTCTGGATGGACTGGGACATGCCCGCCACTCCCAGGTACGAGGCCCTCGCCTCCCGGGGTGCGAGGGAGACGGCCAGCTCCCAGGAGCTCACCGAGCGCAGCAGCTCCGCGGCCGTGACCAGCACGGCCGCGGCCAGCAGGGCGATCGCGGCGGCCCAGGCCCCGTGTTCGGGGGTGAGGGCCAGGAGCACGCAGCAGCCGAGCAGCGCCAGCCCGTACAACCGGGCCGCCCCGGCGGCCTGGCGCGGCTGTCCGACCCTCGCGGACACCGTCATCTGGAGGACCACGACGAGCACCGTGTTGACGATGAGGAAGGCCGGCACCACGGCGTGCGGCGCGTCGGTGTGCTCGATCAGCCACAGCGGCAGCCCGACGCCCAGGATCGAGTCGTCCAGGCAGAGCGGGATGTCCAGCAGGACGAACCGGAGGTAGCCGCGGTCCCGCCACGGATTCGCGGCGGCGGACGGGCCCGGCTCCCCCGGTTCCCCCGGCTCCCCCGCCCTCCCCGCGTCCGCGGCCTGCGCGCGCTGCTCCCCCGTCCGCCAGACCAGCGCCGCGGCCAGCACGAACGACAGCGCGTTGCCCAGGATCAGCACCTGGTACGCCTCGCGCGTGCCCACGGCCAGGCCGATGGCGGCCAGTCCCGCGCCGAGCGCGTAGCCGGCGTTCGCCACGCTGCGCGACAGCGCCTGGTACGTACCGCGCTGCTCGCCCGCCGCCCGCGTGGCGAAGAGCATCTCCAGCATCTTGGCCGCCCGGTCGCCGAGCGAGGTGACGGCGACCAGGAGCAGCAGCACCTCGAACCGGGTGAACAGGAGCAGCGCACCGACCGCGGCGAGACGCAGCAGGTGAAAGCCGATCAGCAGCGTACGGGCGGGGAAGCGGGCGGCCAGGTGGCCGGCCAGCGGCGAGCCGGCGATGCCCGCCACGCCGGCCGCGCCCAGCAGCAGGCCCAGCTGCCGGCCGTCCAGGCCTGCGACGAACGTGAAGAAGAGGACGCAGGACGCGCCCCACACCCCGGTCCCGGTGCGGTCGAGCAGCTGGGCGAAGAGCATGATCCGGGCGTCCCGCCCGCCGGGCGGATGCCGCAACCGGGCCAGCGGCCCGCCCCCGCCGCCCCCTCGGCCGCCGTTCTTCCCCGCCCCGCGCCGCCAGATCATTCCCGGTCCTCCACGCCCCCGCCGAAGTATCTCGATGTCGAGATACTTCGTGGCAGCCTGCCGGAAATCAATCTTGACGTCAAGATAAATTCGCCGGCTGGGCCACCCGCCCCGGCGCTAGGCTGAGCGGACCGACGAGGGGAGCAGTCGTGACCGACCGCAAGCCACCGGGCGTGAGCTTCGAGTCATGGGTGGACCGCCAGATCAGGGAGGCCGCCGAGCGCGGCGAGTTCGAACGGCTCCCGGGCTACGGGAAGCCCCTGGCCTCGCTCGACGCCCCGTACGACGAGCTGTGGTGGATCCGGGGCAAGATGCACCGCGAGGGATTCGCCGCCCTGCCGCCCGCGCTCGCCCTGCGCAAGGAGGCCGAGGACGCTCTGGAGGCGGTCCGCGCGGCCCCCTCGGAGCGCCGGGCGCGGGCCATCCTCGCCGAGATCAACGAGAAGATCCGCGCGGCCCTGCGCCGGCCACCGCCCGGCCCGCCCCTGCGCCTCACCGAATTCGACGTGGACGCCGTCCTCCGGACCCGGCGGGAGGGCCGGACGGGCTGACGGCACGCCCGGACGCGACGGGTCGCGGCTCTCCCGGCCGCAGACGACCGACAGTGCTACAAATGGTTCGTGGCCCATCCTTGCAACCCGTGCCGGGGACGTCGGTGCGGTCACTGATCACCAAGCGCCCGCGCAGCGTCGCCCGACAGGTATTCGTCCTTCAGGTGGCGGTCGTGGTGCTGCTCGCCGCCGGGGCGGTACTGGCCCTCGTACTCCAGTCCCGGCACGACGTGGACCGGGAGGCCCGGACGCGCTCGGTGGCGGTCGCCCAGACCTTCGCCCATTCGCTCGGACTGCGCCAGGCGCTCCTCGCCCCCGATCCCTCGAAGATCCTCCAGCCGCTCACCGAGGTGACGCGCAAGGATGCCGGAGTGGACTTCATCGTCGTGATGAACGACCAGGGGATCCGCTACACCCATCCGCTGCCCGACCGCATCGGCAAACAGTTCGTGGGCACCATCGCGCCCTCACTGGCCGGCCAGGTGTACACCGAAAGCGTGAAGGGACCCCTCGGCCAGGAGATCCAGGCCGTGGTCCCCGTGTTCGCCGACCCCTACAAGGACGGCGGACCGGTCGTGGGACTGGTGTCGGCCGGCCTCACGGTGAAGAACGTCACGGGTGTGTTCCAGCGGCAGCTGCCCCTCATCCTCGGCACCAGCGCGGCAGGCCTCGCCCTCGCCACCGCCGGCGCGGCGCTCATCAGCCGGCGTCTGCGCCGCCAGACCCGCGGGCTCGGGCCGGCCGAGATGACCCGCATGTACGAACACCACGACGCGGTGCTGCACTCCGTGCGCGAGGGGGTGCTGATCACCGACGGCGGCGGCCGGCTCCTCCTCGCCAACGACGAGGCGAAACGTCTGCTCAGACTCCCGCCCGACGCCGAGGGCCAGCACATCCGGGAGCTGTCGGGGCTCGACCCGCAGATGGCCGACCTCCTGCTGTCCGGCCGGGAGACCACCGACGAGGTGCACGAGGCCGGAGACCGGCTGCTCGTCGTCAACCAGCGCGCCACCCGCCCCCGCGGCCGGCCCGAGGGCACGGCCGTCACCATCCGCGACTCCACCGAGATGCAGGTGCTCAGCACCCGCGCCGAAGCCGCCCGCAAACGGCTCCGGCTGCTGTACGACGCGGGGGTCGGCGTCGGCACCACCCTGGACGTGGAGCAGACCGCCCAGGAGCTCGCGGACGTCGCCGTACCGCGCTTCGCGGACTACGTCACCGTCGACCTGGCGGAACCCGTGCTCCTCGGCGACGAGCCCACCGCCGTCAAGGCCGACCTGCGCCGCACCGGGGTCAGCGGGATCCGGGACGACGTCCCGCTCTACCCGCGCGGCCGGCTGATCGACTTCGTGCCCTCCACCCCGCAGGCGCGCGGGCTGAACAGCGGGCACGCCGAGATGGTGGGCGACCTGGCCGACGCGCCGGGATGGCACGCGCAGGACCCGCCCCGGGCCCGGGCCATCGTCGAATTCGGCGTCCACTCCCTGATCACCGCACCGCTCAAGGCCCGCGGCGTCGTCCTCGGCCTGGTCAACTTCTGGCGCTCGGAGAAGGAGCCCTTCGACGAGGAGGACCTGACGCTGGCGGAGGAGCTCGTCGCCCGCGCCGGGGTCAGCATCGACAACGCGCGCCGCTACACGCGCGAGCACGCCCTGGCCGTGACCCTCCAGCGCAGCCTGCTGCCGCGCGATCTGCCCGAGCAGAGCGCGGTGGAGGTCGCGCACTACTACCTGCCCGCGCGGTCGGGGGTGGGCGGCGACTGGTTCGACGTGATCCCGCTCCCGGGTGCCCGCGTGGCTCTCGTCGTGGGGGACGTCGTCGGCCACGGTCTGCACGCCGCCGCGGCCATGGGCCGCCTGCGGACGGCCGTACTGAACTTCTCGTCCCTGGACCTGCCGCCCGACGAGCTGCTCGCCCGCCTCGACGACCTCGTCCAGTACATCGACGAGGGCGTGGCGGGCGGTGACGGCGCCGAGGGCGGCCTGATCGGGGCCACCTGCCTGTACGCCGTGTACGACGCGGTGACCCAGCGCTGCACGGTGGCGCGGGCGGGCCACATGCCGCCGGCCCTCGTCCGCCCGGACGGCACGGTGGAGATCCCGGAGCTGCCCGCGGGCGCCCCGCTGGGGCTCGGCGGGTTCCCGTTCGAGTCGGCGGAGCTGGACCTGAGCGAGGGCACCCAGCTGGTGCTCTACACCGACGGGCTGATCGAGGACCGCGCCCGCGACATCGACGAGGGGCTCGTCCTGCTCCGCTCGGCCCTGGCGCACGCGGACCGCAGCCCGGAGGACACCTGCCGGGAGGTCCTGGCGGAGCTGCTGCCGGTGCGCCCGCGCGACGACGTGGCCCTGCTGGTCGCGCGGACGTCGGCGCTGCCCGCCGACCGCATCGCCGAATGGGAGGTTCCGTTCGAGCCGAGCGCGGTCGGGACCATGCGGGCCCTCGCCGTGGAGAAGCTGGAGGAGTGGGGCCTGTCCGAGCTCGCCTTCGGCACGGAGCTGGTGCTGAGCGAGCTCATCACGAACGCGATCCGGCACGGCTCCGAGCCGGTCCGCGTACGGCTCCTGCACGACCGGGTGCTGACCTGCGAGGTCTTCGACGGCAGCAGCAGCTCGCCGCGGCTGCACTACGCCAAGACCACCGACGAGGGGGGCCGCGGCCTCTTCCTGGTGGCGCAGCTCAGCCGTCGCTGGGGAGCCCGGTACACGCCGGAGGGCAAGGTCATCTGGTCGGAGCAGTCGCTGCCGGACCCGGAGGAAACCGCACCGGGGGACACCGGCCCGGGAGGCACCGGCCCTGCGTGACCGGGAGCCGGCCCGGGGGCCCGTCCCGGGCGGTGCCTCAGGCCCCGCCTCAGGAGGTGCCTCAGGCGGGGCCTCAGGCGAGGTCGAGCAGCTGCTCGTGGAATCCTCCGAAGCCGTGCGGTTCGTCGACCAGGTGGATCTCCAGGATCCAGTGGCAGCGCCAGCCGGCCCGGTCGGTCCGGCGCAGCGGGGTGTCGTTGTCCGGCGTGATGTACGACTCCGCCCGGGCGCCGTCGATCGTCTCGTGCGGGAACTCCCCCACGAGGTGCCCGGCGTGCCACCCGCCGAGCGTCCAGCCCGCCTCGGCGGCGAGCCGCTCCACCTGCGCGTACAGCTGCTTGCCGGTGATGTGCGGGTCGGCGCGGAAGGCGGTGCGTCCGGCGTCGAACACCCTGGCCAGGTCGCCGCGCAGCCGGTGCTTGACCGGGTCGGCCCCGAAGACGAAGGTGCGGCCGAAGTCCGCCTCGTACTCCTCGAAGATCGGGCCGAAGTCGGCGAACGCGATGTCGTCCTCGCCGATGACCCGGTCCGGCGGGTTCTCCTTGTACGGGAACATCGTGTGCGGGCCGGAGCGGACGATCCGCTTGTGCCAGTGCTTCGTGGTCCCGAACATCTCGTTGGCGAGGTCCCGGATCCGGTCGCTCACCTCCCGTTCGGCCGCGCCGGGCGCCACCAGCCCCCGTGCCTCGATCTCGGCGAACAGGGCCTCGGCCTTGCGCTGTGCCTCGACCAGACCCAGGACGCGCAGTTGTTCGTCCATGCGGTCAGGTACCTCCATCGTGGTGCTCCTCTGTCAGGTGCTCGGGTATCGCGCGCACGATGACGAGCGAACCCTCGTAGAACGGCCTGCTGCGCAGGTGGCCGAAGCGCTCGTCCCACGCCCCGGAGTCCAGGTCCGCGCGCAGCCGGGTGGTGAACCGCTCGCGCACGCCGTCGTCGACGAAGCTCCACGCGGAGCAGGCCTGCCGGGCCGCGGGGTCGAGCAGCATTTCGGGGCGCCCGTAGTAGGCCTCGTTGAACCCGTCGGTGCAGTCCAGCGGGATCGGCACGGTCCGTACCGTCCCGGCGCCGCCGAGGGCCGCGGCCATCCTTTCCAGCGGCGGGTGCCGGCGGGCCTCGATGTCGAGGACCTCGGGCGCGTACGCGTACAGCCAGAAGTCCCGTACCCGGCCGGGGTCGCAGGTCAGCACGACCGCCGGGCCGCGGGTCACCCGGCGCATCTCGCGCAGGCCCGCCTCGACGTCGTTCCACTGGTGCACGCTGAACAGGGTCATGGCCGCGTCGAACTCCCGGTCCGCGAACGGCAGGTCCTCCGCGACGGCGTCCACCGCCCGGGGCAGGGCCGCCGAGCGCCGGTCCCGCATCGACCGGGACGGTTCGACGGGGGTCACTGCGGTGGCCGCGGACTCGTACGATCCGGCCCCGGCGCCGATGTTGACCACGGTGCGGGCCCCTCCGAGCGCGTCGGCGATGAACCGGGCGATGCGGGGGTCGGGCCGCCGGAAGTCCGCGGGGCCGGAGCCGATCGCACCGGGGCCGATCGCACCGGGGCCGGCATCGCGGGCACCGCCGTCCCAGCTGCGTACATCCATGGATCCCTACCTCGCCTCGTGAGCAGGAGTCGGAGCGTTGCCGCCCGGGCGGTGGCCACCCCCATAATGCATCTGCAAGGTCACCCGCGTAAATCAGTTGGCAGATGCCTGGCAAAACAACCAAGAGCCCCGCACATGTGGGCCTGGAGGTCCGCTCAGCGGATCCGGTGCACGCGCTGGCTGGTGAGTTCGTACCGTGCTCCGACCACGGCCAGCTTCCCGGAGGCGATCCGGGACGCGAGATCGGGTTCCGCCGCCAGCCGGGCGCGGACCAGCCGGACGTTCTGGGTGACCGCGGCGTCGACGCGGGCGTTCCGGCCGAGCGAACGGTCGACGGCCGGACGGATCTGCTCCGCCAGGTAGCGCAGGTGGCCGGGCAGCTGCTCCAGCCCCTCGGCGGCGCGGACCGCGGCCGTCACCGCCCCGCAGGACTGGTGCCCGAGGACCACCACCAGCGGAATGGCCAGCTCGACGACCCCGAAGGCGATGCTCCCCAGCACCGCGTCGTCCAGCACCTCACCGGCCGACCGTACGGTCATCAGATCGCCGAGCCCCTGGTCGAAGACCAGCTCCGGCGGGACGCGGGAGTCCACGCAGCCCAGGATGACGGCGAACGGGTGCTGCCCCCCGACCAGCGCCTGCCGTACGGTCCGCGTGGCGTCGGGATGCCGCTCGTGGAAGGTCCGCCAGCGGGCGTTGCCGGCCGACAGCTCGCGCAGCGCCGCCTCGGGCGTGGCGGGGCGCGGGCCGTGCAGGCCCGTACGGGAGACGGCGCCGGTGGAGCCGCCGCCGGCCGCCAGCCCCGCGCCCAGGGCCACGGCCGCGGTGAGGGCGCCCCGTACCAGGCGACGCCGCCCGGGAGTCCCGTCGGCCCGGTGATGCTCGGCAAGGACGCTCATGCGGGCCCAAGCTAGGCCCCGCGGGGCCGGGGAGCCGGAGGCGGGCCCGCCCTTGGGGAACTCTTGGGCAAACGCCGGGGCCGGCGGGGCGGTTCAGCCGCCGCCTCCCGACCCGGTCTGGCCCTGGTCGAAGTACGCGGCGAGGTCCGGATCGAGCGGCGGTACCCGCCGGGGCGTGCCGCCGTCGCGCAGGGACTCCGTCGCCAGGCAGCCCGCCGCGACCGCCATCCGGGCGGCGACCGGCGAGGTGTCCGTCGCTCCCCCGTGCCGTACGAAGCGCAGGAACTCGTCGATCAGCAGCGGGTCGGCGCCGCCGTGCCCGCCCGCGGCGTCCGCGTCGGGGACGGTGTGGGTGGTGTCCGGCTCCGCCCGGTATCCGGAGCGGCGGGCGTTCCAGACCCGGACCTGTGCGCCCGGGCCGTCGCCGAAGTTCTCCAGGCGGCCGGCGTCGCCGATGACGGTGTAGTTGCGCCAGTAGTCGGGGGTGAAATGGCACTGCTGGTAGGCGGCGAGCACCCCGCCCGCGAGGCGCAGATTGACCAGCGAGACGTCCTCGACGTCGATGACGGGGTTGAGGCCGCGCTGGGTGTGCGGGGGCCAGTGGCCGTCCTCGGTGTCCTCGGTGTCCTCGGTGTCCTCGGTGGACCGGTCCTGCGTCCTGGGCCCGCCGGGGGCCCGCCGGTGCGGGTTCTCCCCGTAGACCATCAGGTCGCCCATCGCCTGGACGTCCTCGGTGTAGGAGCCGGCCAGCCAGTGCAGTACGTCGATGTCGTGCGCGGCCTTCTGGAGCAGCAGGCCGGTGGTGTGGCGCCGCTCGGCGTGCCAGTCCTTGAAGTACCAGTCGCCGCCGTGGCCGACGAAGTGCCGGACCCAGACCGTCCGCACCCGGCCGATGGCGCCGGCCCCGATGAGCTCGCGCATCAGCCGCACCACGGGCATGTGGCGCATGTTGTGCCCGACGTAGAGGCGGGTGCCCGTGGCGCGGGCGGTGCGCAGGATCGCGTCGCAGCCGTCGACGGTGATGGCGAGCGGCTTCTCGACGAAGGCGGGCTTGCGGGCGAGGAGCGTCCGGCGGGCCAGGTCGGCGTGGGTGTGGTCGGGGGTCAGGACGAGGACGGCGTCGATGTCCGGATCCTCGATCACGGCCGCGGGATCGGCGCTGGTGCGGGCGCCCGGGAAGGCCGCGGCGGCGTCCGACCTGGCCCGCGGATCGGGATCCGCGACGGCGGTGACGGCCGCGCCGCCACCGGGCCGGTGCGCCGTGCGCGCGATGCTGCCGCGCAGCCCGTATCCGAGGACGCCGATGCGAAGGTCGGTGGTCATGGCCGGGTCCCTTCCCCGCGCACCCGCGTTCATCCGCCCGGCCGAGCACCGGATGCCGCCCGCGCCGGGCCGGGGCAGTCTGTGGGCAAGGCAGTGACCACCGCACAGACGAGGACCGCGCCATGTCCCACAGCCGGCGTATCGGCGTCATCACCGCGGCCGCAGCACTGCTGCTGACCGCCACCGCCTGCTCGGGTCTGGGCCGAAGCACCGTCGGCATGCTGACGTTCCGCGGCCACGACTCGCCGGTGGAGCTGAGCTACTCGAACACCTCGGTGAACGGATGCCACAGGATCGCCCTCCCGAAGGGCGCCACCCACGTGGAGAACAACACCCTCGTCGACGTCGTGCTGTACCGGACGCTGGACTGCACCACGCCCTTGGGGAACGACGGCGTCTACGTGGCCACCACGCTCTCGAACGTCACGGCCCCGGTCAGCCTCCCCTGGCGCAGCTTCAGCGTCATCCACTGACGGCGTCGGCTCCGGGCCGGCGCGCCGGCAGGACCCCGGACCGTTCGGTCCGGGGTCCTGCCGCGTTCCGGGGCGTCAGACCGGGAGGGAGTCGACCGTGGGGGCCACCGGGCCGAAGAGGTCGGCGATCGTGGTGAGGCTCGCCGCCTGGAGGGTGGCGGCCGGGACCGGGGTGCCGTCCGGCGCCGCGAGCGTGCGCGTCGCGGTGGCCTCGGCGACGACGGTCGGGCGGTAGCCCAGGTTGAAGGCGCCCTGGGCGGTGAACGTGACGCACATGTGGGTCATGAAGCCGGCGATGACCAGGTCCGGGCCGGCGCCCAGCTGCCGGAGGGTCTTCTCCAGCCCGGTGGCGTGGAAGGCGTTCGGAACCTGCTTGACCACGACCGGCTCCCCCTCCAGCGGAGCGACCTCGGCGCTGATGGCGCCGATCTCGGCCCGGATGTCGTACGGGGTCCCCTCGCCGCCGTCGTTGACGACGTGGATGACGGGGGCTGCGGCGGCCCGGGCCGCGGCCAGCAGCCGGGCGCCCGCCGCCAGGGCCTCCTCGGCGCCCTCCAGGGCCATCACGCCGGAGCGGTAGGTGTTCTGGAAGTCGACCATGATCAGGGTGGCCTCGGCCAGCCGGGGCAGCGTGGCGGGCAGGCCGGAGACCTCGCGCAGGGTGGCGGAGGGGGTGGGTGCAGACATGTCGGATCGTCCTTCTCTCGGGAAACGGGCACGGCGAAGCCGCGGCTCGGCGCGCGGTCGCGCCGGGCTCTGGGGAGGGGAGCGGTGCGTGGGTGGGAACGGTGAACGGGCGGGAACGGTGAGCGGGTGGGAACGGTCAGTGGTCGTGACGGTCAGCGGGCGTGACGGTCAGCGTGCCGTGCGGAAGCGGCGGCGGTAGGCGGCCGGGGTCGTGGAGATCTGTTTGCGGAAGGCCCTGTGCAGGGTCTCCACCGAGCCCAGGCCCGCCGCCGCGGCGACCTGCTCCAGCGGCTGGTCGGTGGTCTCCAGCAGCCGCCGGGCGGCTTCCACCCGCACGGCCTCCACGTACGCGGCGGGGCTGGTGCCCAGCTCCTTGCGGAACGTACGGGCGAAATGGCGCTCGCTCAGGCTCATCCGCGCCGCGAGCGCGGCCGCGGACAGGTCCGCGCCGAGGTGTTCGCCGATGTGGGCGCACAGGGCGTCGATGTCCCTGCGGGAGGCCGCCGGGCGGCTGAGCGGCACGCTGAACTGGCTCTGGCCGCCCTGCCGCTTCAGGTACATGACCAGCTGCCTGGCCACCGCGAGGGCCAGTTCCTCGCCGTGGTCCTCGGCCACCAGGGCCAGCGTCAGGTCCATGCAGGCGCTGATCCCGGCCCCGGTCCACACCCGGCCCGACCGGACGAAGATCGGGTCCGGGTCGACCTCGACCCGCGGGTGCTCGGCCGACAGCTGGCCGGCCGTGGACCAGTGGGTGGTGGCCCGGCGCCCGTCCAGCAGGCCGGCCGCCGCCAGCAGGTGGGCGCCGACGCACACCGAGGCCACGCGCCCGGCGTGCGGGGCGGTGGAGCCGATCCAGCGCACCACCTCCTCGTCGACCCGGGCGACCGGACCCTCCTGCGTCAGCTCGACGGCGCCGGGCACCACGAGGGTGTCCACGGCGGCCCCGACCTCGTCGAAGGAGAGGTCGGTGACCAGCCGGACGCCGGCCGAGGTGGTGACCTGGCCTCCGTCCGGACCCGCCAGACGTACGTCGTACAGCCGGCGCCCGGCCTCCCGGCTCGCGAGGGCGAAGACCTCGGCGGGGCCGGTGACGTCGAGCAGGTCGACATCGGGGAAGACCGCGATCACGACGCGGTGGGGCGTGGGCATGCGTCCATCCTGGCCGGACGGACGGGTGGCCGCAATGACGGTTGTCTGTCACATCCGGACACCGACGGCCGGACGCCGACTGGAGCATGCCCCGTACGGCGCGGATGATGGAGGGGCACGAGGTCCGGGGGGTTCAGGACGCCGGACACGGGACGGTGACGCAATCATGTCCGCGAACGTTTCTTCGTACCGCTCGGTCAGGGTGATCGCCGACCTCGACAGCCCGCTGTCGCGCTGGCTCTGGCTGGTCAAGTGGATCCTGGCGATCCCGCACTACATCGTGCTGTTCTTCCTCTGGATCGCCTTCGTCGTGGTCAGCGTGATCGCCTTCTTCGCGATCCTTTTCACCGAGCGCTACCCCCGCGCCCTGTTCGACTTCAACGTCGGCGTGCTGCGCTGGTCGTGGCGGGTCGCGTACTACGCGTACGGGGCCCTCGCCACGGACCGGTACCCGCCGTTCAGCCTCGGCCCGGAGCCCGGCTACCCGGCACGCCTGGAGGTCGCCTACCCGCAGCGCCTGTCGCGGCCCCTGGTGCTGGTGAAGTGGTGGCTGCTGGCCATCCCGCAGTACCTGGTCATCGCCTTCTTCACCGGCGGCATGCGCCACGGCTGGTGCGCGGGCGGCGGTCTGATCACGCTGCTGGCCCTCTTCGCGGCCGTGGCCCTGGCCTTCACCTCCACCTACCCGCGGGGCCTGTTCGACCTGATCGTGGGGTTGCACCGGTGGGTGCTGCGCGTCGCCGCGTACGCCGCGTTGATGACGGACGAGTACCCGCCGTTCCGCCTGGACCAGGGCGGGGACGATCCCGCGCCCGCCCCGGCCACGGACCCCGCCGCATCCACCTGACCCTGCGGACGAACGGCCTGCGAGCCCCTTCGGCCGCCCGGCCGCGGCGGAGGCCGGCGGGCAGCGGATCGTGCGGGGCGACCGGCGGTCACAGGAAGCTCCAGGGGGCGGGAACTGCGGGGGCACCGTGCGCGTCGCGTCTGATCGAGCCGGGGAAGCGCCGGTCGTGGCGCAGGTCGGCCGGATCGGCGGTGACGGCGGTCGCGGACAGCCCGTGGGCGCGCAGCTGCGCGAGGGCCGCGGTGGTGGTCAGTTCGCTCAGGTCGTAGGCGGCGGTCGCGGGCGCACAGGTGTCGGTGGGGGCGATCCAGCCGTCCGCGGTGCGCAGCGGGCGGCGGAACCCGGCCGGCCGGCGCGGGTCCTGCCCGCGCAGCGCCCGGCGCAGGGCGGGGGCGGTGAGCGCGTCGGCGGCTGCGAGCAGGGAGGAGTCGACGCGGACGCCCGCTCCGCCGTTGCGCTCGCGCAGCAGCAGCCCCGCCAGGACGGCCTCGGCGCCGAGGAGTCCGCCCAGTACGCCGAGCAGGGTCATCAGGGAGGGCGCGGGCGGCTCGTCCCGCGGCCGGGCGGCCTCGCCGACGCCGGTACGGGCCTGGACCATGAAGTCCGTACCGGTCGGGGCGTCGGGGATCCGGCCGGCCCAGCCACCCGTGTACGCGTAGACCAGACCGGGGTTCACGGCCGCCAGGTGGACGGAGTCGAGACCCAGCGCGGCCGCCTTGCCGGGGGCCCAGTTGTGCAGGAAGACGTCCGCCCCGACGGCCATCTCGCGCAGCCGGCGCCGATCGGCGGCCGACGTGATGTCCACCTCGACGGCCTGCTTGCCGCGGTTCAGCGCGAGCCAGCGGGCGGAGATCCCTGAGCAGGCGGGCGGCATGCCGCGCAGCGGGTCGCCGCCCGGGGGCTCGATCCGTACGACGTCGGCGCCGAGCAGGCCCAGCAGGTGGGCGGCGAGCGGGGCCTGGATCCGGCGTCCCGCTTCGAGCACGGTCAGCCCGGCCAGCGGGCGCGCGGGACGGGGCGGGGCGGGCTCGCGGTGCGCGGGGCGGGGCCGGGGGCCGGATCCGTACGGGGTCAGGGACCAGGGTGCGGCGCCGTCGTGTTCGGCGGCGCGCTCGTCGAGGGTCCGCAGGCGGCAGACCTCGGCGCCGCAGGCCGCGGCGGCCGCCTGGATCCGCCGCCAGGTGTGCGTACGGGCGGTGGCGTGCAGGGCCGCCGGGAAGGGGGCGCAGGCGGTGGCGTACCGGAACCGGAACGGCCGCCACCCGGCCCGTACGGCGCCGAAGGGAGCCTCCAGGGCCCGCCAGAACGCGGCCCAGGCTCCCGGGCCGGGGGTTTCCAGCTCGAAGAGGACTCCGTCGGCGGATGTGAACGGGGGTCCGCCGGGGGCCGGTCGGACGGCCTCGCCCTCGTCGGCACCGGCCGCGGCGAGGTACGGGGAGACCGCCAGCAGCCCGGCCCGGTCGGCGCTGGTGGTCACCCGGGCGGCCCGGCCGCCGCGGGCCTGGGCCAGCAGCCCGGCGAGCAGCCCCTGTACGGCGAGTACCCCCGTGGCGGTGGCCGCGTAGTCCACGGCCAGGCCGCGGGGGGCGCCGTCGCGCCGCCCGTGGACGGCCATGATGCCGGTGGCGGCCTGGACGGTCGCCTCGTCGGTCATGCCGCCAGCCGGGTTCGCCGACCAGCGGACGATCGCGTCCTGGCGCTCGAAGCCAGCGCCGGACAGGGCGATGCGCGCCGTACCGCGGTCGCGCGGACCGGCCGGGCCGGGTCTGGTGGCCGCCCCGGCTCCCGTCTCCGTTTCCGTCTCCGTCTCCGTTCCGGCGCCGAGGAGTCGGAGGTGTTCCAGGGCCGGGCCGGTCAGCTCGGGCGGTCCCGAGGCGGTGAGGTGCAGCCCTTCGAGCGGCCGGACCGTGCGGGTGACGGCAGGTGAACCCATGCCTCTCCTCTTCTCGGACGTGCGCGACGCGGGAACCGGGCCGGCTGCGCACCCGACCGGTTCCCCGGGGAGTCGGTCGGAAGGGACTTCGACGACACCGCTCAGCAGTCCCCGATCCCGGCCAGGCCCGTCAGCGCCGCCAGGCCGAGGGCCAGGAAGAAGTCGCCCCACACCAGTTCGTGCCGTACGGCCAGGCCCTTGCCGGCGTCGTAGCAGCCGTCCAGCAGCATGCCCCGGGTGAGGTGCTCGCCCACCAGGCGCTCCAGGATCGCGGCCGCCCGGTACGCGTACTGCGACGCGGCCCGGCAGCCCGGAACGCGGGCGAGTTTCAGCAGCGCCACGGCCGCGATGGCGGCGGCCGAGGTGTCCAGCGGGCCGGCCGGCCGCCCCTCGTCCGCGAGGGGAACGAGCGGGGTGCAGGGGCGCGTCCACGCGTCGGCCAGCCGCTCCGCCGCCGCCTCCAGCCGGTCGGGGGCGATCCGGGCGACCCCGGGGCGGTGCAGGGCGTCGGCCACCGCCAGCAGCAGCCAGGCGTCCCCCCGGCTCCAGCCTGCCCGCGGCTCCGCGTACGCCCGCCAGCCCGCCCCGGGGTGGAACTCCCAGGCCGGCACGGTGCGTCCACCCGCACCGGCGCAGAGGTCGAGATGCCGGTGCAGGTGCGAGGCGGCGGCCCGTTCGCCGTCCGGGCCGGCGGCGGCGAGCAGCCCCACCATGCCGGGTACGCCGTCGACGCGGGCCAGCAGCCGGGGGCCGCCGAAGGCCGATCCCCAGGGCACCAGGCCGAGTTCGGGATCCAGCGCGGCCAACGCGGCCTCGGCCGCCCGGGCGCGCAGCTCCCGCGCACCGGGGTCGCCGTCGGCGAGCGCCGTGCCGTACCAGAGGATCAGCCCGCGCGTGGCGGTGTCGGCCTCGACCCAGTCGGCCAGCCGCGCCGTGCACGCGGCGGCGGCCGCCCGGTCGGCAGGCTCCCCGGTGTGCCGGGCCCGCAGCCACAGCAGTGCGGCCCAGAACCCGCCGGTCCACGCACCGCGGCCGGTGGTGGTCCAGCGGCCGGTCTCGGGGTCGGCGTACAGCGGGAACCGGTCGCCGGTCTCGGTGCGGGTGACGGCGGCCCGGTCGAGTACGTCGGCCAGCGCCCGCCCGGCCCAGTTCGCGGGGGCCACGCGGCGGCCTCCGTACGCGGGCCGCGCCGCCGATGCCGTCCGCTCCGCCATCACCGACTCCGTTCCCTGGCCGTCATTTCGCTCCGCGGCAGGAGTCGGATCGGTGAACTCGCGGGTTCCCAAACCCTGTTGTGGCGTAGGACACATATGGTTTTGTCCGGTCGTGCCAATTCTCGGCGCCCCTCTGTGGCCGTCTTGAGAGCGGTGCGACGATGAGCCCGCCATGACTCCCGACCGGTGTTGCCGCGCCTTCCGGGCCGCGTTGTTCGCGGCCGTATGCGTGCTGCTCGCCGCCCTCGGCCACCTCCTCATGTCGGGGTCGACGGTCCCCTGGTGGGCGATGGCGGTGGCCGTGGCGGCCACCGGAGGGGTCGCCTGGGTCCTCGCCGATCGTGAACGCGGCCTCCTGGCCGTCACCTCCGCGACCGTCGCCGTCCAGGCCGCCCTGCACACCGGGTTCGCGCTGGCCCACGCGGC
Source organism: Streptomyces sp. NPDC002181 (assembly GCF_042890485.1). Lineage (NCBI taxonomy): Bacteria > Bacillati > Actinomycetota > Actinomycetes > Kitasatosporales > Streptomycetaceae > Streptomyces > Streptomyces sp. NPDC002181. The sequence goes on from NZ_JBIASC010000002.1 coordinate 22,209, forward strand.
CGTCCGCCCGCCGACGGTCCCCGCTCCGCCGCCCGGCGCGGGCGGGCACGCCCCTCACGCGGGGCACACGATGGCCGACGTCGGCGTGACCATGCCGATGCCGATGCCGATGCCGATGGCCGCCGGTCACGGCATCGGCTCCGCCTCACCGACCGGCATGCTGGCCGCACACCTCCTCGCCGCCCTGCTCTGCGGACTCTGGCTCGCCTACGGGGAGCAGGGCACGTTCCGCGTCCTGCGGGCCCTGGCCGGCCTGCTGCTCGTACCGCTGCGCCGGGCCTTCCGCCCGCCCGCCCCCGTGGGCCTCCCGCGCCGCGGTGTCCGTCCCGACCTCCGCGCACGGCCGCTGCGCGGGCTCCTGCTCGTCCACGTCCTCACCTCACGGGGTCCGCCTCCCGGGACCGCTGTCGTCTGACAGCCGGCTCACCGACGCGCGCGATGCCGCTCCGCCGCGCGCCTCGGTCATCGGCCTCGCCGTCCGGCGGGGCCGTACCGCTCACCGGCCCGCCCCGCCCTCCGCCCCGCGGTGGGCACACGGCGCCGGAACCGGATTCCGGAATCCCGGAAGGACCCCAGGCGATGACCCCTGCCCTGCTTCCCCCGCCGACCACCGCCGAGACGGCACCCGTGCGCCACTGCGGCGGCCCGGACGAGCCGACGACCCTGCTGGCGCTCGCCGCCCGCGAGGGCGACCCCGACGCGGTGGACCGTTTCGTACGCGCCCTGCACCGCGACGTCCGCCGCTACGTGGCCCACCTCAGCGCCGATCCGCAGTCGGCGGACGACCTGGCCCAGGAGACGTTCCTGCGCGCGCTGGGCAGCCTGCACCGCTTCGAGGGCCGCTCCTCCGCGCGTACGTGGCTGCTCTCGATCGCCCGGCGCACCGTCATCGACAGCCTCCGCCACAAGGCGGCCCGCCCCCGGATCTCGGACCGGGACGACTGGCAGAGCGCCGCCGAACGCGCCCAGCCGCGCGACCTGCCCGGCTTCGAGGACGGGATAGCCCTCGCGGAGCTGCTGGGGGAGATCCCCGCCGAACGCCGTGACGTCTTCGTACTCACCCAGGTCCTGGGACTGCCGTACGCGGAGGCGGCGAGTGCGCTCGGCTGTCCCATCGGCACGGTCCGCTCCCGCGTGGCCCGCGCCCGCACCTCGCTCATGGAGCTGCTCACGGACGCCGACGCGGACCGGCCCACCCTGGCGGCTCGGGCCGCCGCCTGACCGACGCCCGCCCGGCCGGGGCGAACCCCTCGCCCCGGCCCCAGGGGGTGTCCTCCGAATCCTGCCGAGTGGATACGCGGACGGAGAGGGCTCCCGTGCTCGCTTTCGCGCTCCCGGAGCACCTGGCCGAGCGGATGACTGGGAGTCAGTCAAGGACCCACACCAGACCAACGATCCGATGATCTGAGGGCAACGGCCTAGCCGGCGGCCTTCAGCCGGCGGACGACCTCGTCGGACACCCGTTTCTGGAGGTCGGCGAGTTGCTCGGGGGTGTATGCCGTGAGATCGCCGGGGTCCTTGGCGCCGCCCGGGCTCTGGCCCGTCTGCTGCTGTTTCTGTTTCTCCTGTTCCCGGCGCTGGAGCTCCTGTTCCTCCGGCGAACCGGGCGCAGCGTACGCGCACCTGATGAGGGCCCCGTCGGCGGCCTTCAGGCAGGTCGCCTCGCGCCCGCCCACCTGGCCCCGGCCCTCGACCCGGTACCGGATGTTCTGCTCGCTGCCGACCGTGGCGGTCCAGGTGCTGCCGCCGGTCGGCACCACCTCGAACACCTGGTCGTCGTTGTAGCAGCAGACGTCCCTGTACTCGGCCTTGATCAGCGCGACCAGTGCCTTCGGCGAGGACCAGGTCGGATCGAGCCGGTGGACCGTCATCGGGGCGAGTCCGCCGCCCTGGTGGCGGGTCGGCACGGTCGAGACGGCCACCACCGAGCTGGCCTCCCCCTGCGGGGTGAGGGGGGTGACGTAGGCGCTGCGCCCGCTGGTGTCGCGGTACTTGAGGGTGAACTCCGACTCGTTGCCGGCGTTGGCCCCGTCCTCGGAGGCGTCCCAGCCGCTGCGCTCGAACCACCAGTCGCTGAAGCTGCCCACGGCGGCGGTTCCCTCCCGCTGCCGGGCCGCGAGGCTGAGCGGATAGGACGGGCCGGGCACCTTCGCCGTGTCGGCGGTGATGGTGAGCTTCCCGGTCCGCCCGTTGTAGAGCGCGAGCCCGGCGGGCCGTTCGGTCACCACCAGGATCCCGGTCTGTCGTTTGAGGGGGACGACCACGGTCGGGGTGTCGCCCTCGCAGGTCACGTACGCGTCGTCGGCGTCGAAGCGCACCCAGCGCTGCTGCGCCGAGATCTTGCGGCCGAGGTTGTGGCCGAACCAGCCGCCGATCCGCGCGTCGGCCTTGTCGATGTCGAAGGAACAGCGCTGCTGGCTGCGGCTGTTGCCGCCGAGCGGGATGTCCTGCTCCAGGCCGACCTCGTATCCCGAGAGCCAGCCGCGCCGCTCGACGAGGGTCGAGAACCGGTCCGTGTCGGGCAGGTAGGTGATGTCGGAGATCTCGCCGGTGACGTCGCCGAGGTGCGGGGCGGCCTGCGCCTTCCCGACCACGTAGGGTGCGCGGGCCGCCAGTTCGGGCACCGGCTCGCTCACGATCTGCACGTTCTGCATGTACGCCCGGTCCTGGAGGTACGACCCGTACACCAGCCACCAGATCCCGAGGCCCAGCCCGAGGACGGCGCCCAGCCATCCGAGGACCACCCCGGCGCTCCCGCCGCCCGAGCCGCCGTCCCGCTTGCGCCGCAGGAGCCTCAACACCAGCCCCACCAGCAGGAGGAAGGCGACGAGCAGCAGGGGCGCGGCCAGCCAGGACAGGAGTTTGCGGCCCTCCCACACGATGATCGTGGTGGCGTACGAGGCCCACCAGAAGAACAGCCCCGCCAGAAGAACGGGTATCCCCACCCACAGCGCCCGCGATGTCCGCCCCATGACCGCCCCCCGACGTCAGCTGCACAGATTCTGTACCGCAGGCGGTGAATTGTCAGCCGTTCGGCGGGAGTCACCGGGAGGCCGCGGGGGCCGGGCACCTCGGGAGCGGCGGGCGGTCCTTCGTCCGTACCGCCGGCAGCCAGGCGATGGCGTCCGGAGCCGCGGCCGGGTCCGCGCCCGGCAGGCGGACCCGGAACCAGTGCGTGGACCGCGTGTCCGATTCGTCGATGACCACTTCGCCGCGCAGGAGCTGGCAGTCGGCGTCGAGGACGTCGGTGTGCCAGACCCGGGCCGGCACGACGTTCCCGGCGATGTACGGCCTCGTGGGGTCGATCGCCAGGCCGAGGCTGCACCGCGGGTCCCGGTCCGTACGGTCCCGGCAGGCCCCCTCGGCGTTGAACACCCTTATCGGGAGCGGAGGATCGGCGGTGCCGACGCGCGCGGCGCCGACGCCTTCCCGGGCGGAGGGTGCCGCGTACGACCAGATCGCGGAGCCGACCGCCCCGCACGCCGCGAGGGCGATGAGGGCGGTGCGCGCCGCCCGCCGAAGGCGTCGCCTGCCGCTGCGGGGGAGGGAGGCGCCCGCCCGTCGGGCCTCGATCCGCTCCAGCAGGCTCTCGGCGGTGTGCGGCGCGCGGGCGGCGTGCGTCGGGGCGAGGCAGTCGGCGGCCAGCGCGCGCCAGAACTCCGGGACCCCGTTGGCCATGCGCAGGGGCGCGCGGCCCGCCGCGTACTCCTGCACCGCGGCGCCCCGCGCCACCGGCGTGGCGCCGGAGAACAGCGGGGCCCCCGAGGCGAACACCTCGTGGATCACGATGCCCAGGGCCCAGATGTCGGCGCTCGGACGGATCTCCACGCCCAGCTCCCCGAGCGGGGCCCTCCAGCGCTCGGGCGGGAGGTAGTCCAGGGTGCCCATCGGGGGCCCGTGCCCGTGCGTGCCGGTCGTCAGCTCGGTGGCGAGCCCGAAGTCGGAGAGCTTGACCGAACCGTCCCCGCCGATGAGGACGTTCTCGGGCTTGAGGTCGGCGTGCACCCATCCGGCGCGGTGCAGATGGGCCAGCCCCTCGCAGATCCCGGCAATCAGCCCGGCGCCCTCGGTCTCGGTGATCCCCGCGCCGAGCAGGTCGCGCAGGCTGCCCCGGGCCCGCTCCATGACCAGCACGATCGCGCCGTCGAGCGCGGGCTGGTCGGGTGCGCTGAGGACGGTGCTGTCCAGCAGCCGGATGAGCCGCGGATGGCCCGCGCGCACCCCGATCTCGACCTCGCGCCGGGCCGCCTCGGCCACGCCCCGGGCCTGGCGCGGTGCGAGCCCGGAGGTCGGCATGATCTTGAGGGCGACCTCGCGGAGCTCCGCGGCCGCCCCCGGCCCGCCGGCCGCGGCCCGGCGCCCCGCGTACACCGTGGCCCAGCCCCCGGCCCCGATGGGCTCGGTGACCGCCCAGTCGCCCACCCGGTGGCCCGGGGGCAGCAGTTCGGTGTGGCCGCTGTCCCACGAGGCGTCCGGACCGCCCGGACCGCCCGGCCCCTGCACCCGCATCACGTCGCCTACCGCCCCCGCGCGCCCGCTTCGGCCCGGGGCGGCAGCAGCGCGAGGTGTTCCTCCCGTACGACGGCGAACTTCAGGGCGAGCCCGACGACGGCGTCCCGCTTCCCGTTGCGGCGGTCGCCGGTCCCGGGAACGCCGCCCGCGCCGGCTTCCGGCGCGGCGGCCGCGACGGCGATGCGCAGCTTCTCGTCGGCCAGGTAGTCGATGTGCGAGCTGACCGCGCGCGCCGTCAGCCGGCCTCCGGTGGCATGGCCCCGCAGCCGCTCGACGATCTGCGGGGTGGTGGGCACCGCGACCGGCGACTGGTCGCGCAGCCAGGGTTCGCAGAGGGCGACGAGCACGAGGAAGTACGTGGCCGTCTCGTCCAGGGAGTACGCCGTGACGGTACGGCTCGCGCGGGAGCCGCCCGCGCCGGGCGGGTCCAGGTAGACGTGGTCGGGCGCGAACACCTGGAAGGAGACGGTGGTCCCCCGCCGCGTGGGCAGCACCACCCGGGAGAACTCGAACGGGATCGGCGCCCCGGCCCGGCGCGGCGACACCCGCAGGTACTCGCCGGCGCCCTCCGGGTTCTCCACGAGGTAGGTCTGCGTGGTGCTGTGGTTGGTCAGCTGCCAGTGGTCGTCGGTGACCCGGATCTCCCCGGCCAGCCGGGAGATCGCCTCGTCGGCGAGCCGCAGTTCGACCGGGGTCGCCGGGGAGCCGCGTCCGAACCGCGCGACCTCGCCCGGTCCGAGCCGCAACGTCACCGCCTCGCCGCCCGGCTCCCCGCCGGCGCCGCCGCCGCTCCCCTGCGGCAGATGGACGACTATGCCGCTCACCACTCCCCCTGTACGACGTGCTGACAAGACGTCGTACGGGGAACGGTACCGGCTGGAAGGCCGGCCACAGGGGGGTACTCCGGCCAATTCCGGGGCCCCGCGGGCCTGGGCTCAGTAGGCGGCGGAGCCCGCCGGGAGCGGTGCGACCAGGCGTTCCCCGAAGGCGTTCCACGGTCCCCAGCCGCCGCTGGGCCGCTCCTGGACGCGGGTACGGATCCGGCCATCGGCGGTGACGGCGAAGACGTGGATCCGCCCGGTGGCGTCGGCCGCGGCCACGGGCGGGGCGGCGAGCGGGGCTCCCGGCTCACCGAACTCCTCCGCCGCGGCCCAGGTTCCGCCGGGGTCGGCGTACCAGCGGTGGACGAGGCGGCCCCCGCCGGGCGACAGGGCGAAGGCCTCCAGCCTCCCGTCGGCGCCGGCGGCGAGCGCCGGGGCCGCGGCCGACCAGCCGAACAGGTGCTGCCAGTCGCCCCAGCCGCCGCTGGGTACCGACTGGCGCCGGTGGAAGGCGGCGAGGCCGGAGGGGGCGACGGCCGCGACGGTGAGGCGGCCCGAACCGTCCCGGGCCACGCGCGGCGCGCCGCCGGCCGCCGTACCGAACGGCTGCCATGCCGCGGCCCAGGCCCCGCCCGGCGTCTCCTGCCAGCGGTGGTGGATCGCGGAGCCTCCCGGTGCGAGGGCGAACACCTCCAGCCGGCCGTCGGCGTTGGCGGCGACGGCCGGGGGCGCGCCGACCGGGCCGCCGAAGGCCCCGTCCCACTCTTCCCAGGCCGGCGAGGCAGGCGACCGCTGCCGGCGCCGCGCGAGGCAGGCGCCCGCGGGGGCCGGTGCGAAGACCTCCAGCCGGCCGTCGCCGCCCCGGGCCACGGCGGGGGCGGCTCCCGCCGGGCCGCCGAACTCCTCCCAGTCGTACCAGCCGCCGTCGGGCCGCTGAGCGCGGTGGTGCAGGTTGGCGCCGCCCGGGGCGAGGGAGAAGACCTCCAGCCGGCCGTCGACGTCGCGGCCGAGGGTGGGGACCGCCCCGGCCGGCCCGCCGAAGGTCTCCCACGCGGACCACGTGTCGGATTCCGGGTCGAGCTGGACGCGCCGCAGGACCGACCGGTCACCCGCGTCGAGCGCGAACACCGTCAGCCGGCCCCGCACGTCCAGTCCGGCGACCGGGTTGTCCACGCTCTGCCAGGGCGGCGGTCCGTCGTCGCGCCAGAGCAGGGGCGCCACGTACAGGCCCTGGCGGAACCAGCCCGCGGCACTCGCGTACCACTGCCGCCCGTCGGAGAACACCTCGACGGCGTGGCCCGGGACATGGCCCGCGTAGCCGCCCTGGCCGAAGCGGAACGGGTCCCTGGACGCGAACACGTCCGTGCCCTCGTACCCGCCCCGGGGTCCGATGAACAGGTGGTACCAGCCGTCCCGTTCGACCACGCACGGCGATTCGGTGACCGACAGCGTCGCGTCGGTGGTCGCATCGGTGAAAACGGTCTCCGGCGCGCTCCAGTGCAGCAGGTCGGCGGAGCGCCGGGCGGCCACGATGTGCCGGCCTCCCCGCGGGGCGGACAGCTCGGTGTAGTACATCACCCACTCGTCGGCGATCCGCAGGACCATCGGATCGCGCGCCGCGATCCCCCGGAAGAGGGGACCGGACGGGACGCGGGTCCAGGTGAACAGATCCGTGGAGGTCGCGAGGTTGATCGCGGCGCCGCCGCGGCCGCCCGCGGCGTAGAACATCAGGAACGCGCCGTCCGCCTCGACGACGTACGGGGCCCACAGGTGCTCCTCGCCGAAGTAGGACCGGTCGACGGTCAGCGCGTCGGCGTGCGGGGTCCAGGGGCCGTACGGATCCGGGGCGTCTGCGTGGGTGAAGGCGGCCTCGGCGGCGCTGTCCGGGGACTCGCCGGGGCGTGCGCTGTCGCCGACGATGCCGAACAGGTGCCAGCGGCCGCCCGCCTCGATCAGCGTGTGGTCGTTGAGGTAGCGCTGCCGGCCGGGGAGGGAGGGGTCGTGGACGTGGGTGAACGGACCGGCGCCGATCCACCGGTGCGGCGGATCCGCCGAGGCCGCCGCGGCCGCCGCGCCGGCCGTCCCCGGCAGCGCGAGCGCCCCCGCGGCGGCGGCCGCACCCCGCAACACGCCCCGCCTGCTGATCGGACGCACGGTTTCCTCCGGAGTCAGTTGACGGCGGGGCCGGAGGTGCCGCTCACCCAGGCCCACTCGGACCAGGTGGTGAAGCCCGTCTGCCATTTGTGGTGGACGCCGGCGCCGCTGGTCCCGAAGACCTCGATGCGGCCGTCGGCGTTGGTGGCGGCGCCGATCTCGGTTCCCCCGCCGCCGAATTCGGCCCACTGGCCGTACGGGGCGTTGACCCCGCTCTGCCACAGGTGCTGGGCGGTGGTCGTGTTGACGGCGAAGACCTCGACGCGGCCGTCCGGGGACCGTTCGCTGGCGAGCTGGGAGTCGGCCGGGCCGCCGGTGGGCTCCCAGCCGGACCAACCCGAGGCTCCGGTCTGGTACTTGTGGAAGACGCCGGCCGGTCCGGAGGCGAAGACCTCCAGGCGGCCGTCCTGGTTGTGGTCCGCGGTCAGGTCGCGACCGCCGCCGCCGAACTCCTCCCAGGCCGACCAGCCGCCACCCACCGCCGTCTGGTACAGGTGCCGGAAGGTGTCGCCGTTCAGGGCGAAGACCTCCAGACGCCCGTCGAGGGACTTCTCCATCTCGATCCGGCTGTCGGCCGGACCGCCACCGGTGGGCTCCCATGCGGACCAGCCGCCGTTCGGCGCGTTCTGGTACCGGTGGAACACCCCGACCGGACCGGAGGCGAACACCTCCAGCCGCCCGTCGCCGTTCGCGCCGACGGCGATGTCCTTGCCGCCCCCGCCGAAGGACTCCCAGCCGGACCAGCCGCCCGAGGGCTGGAGCTGGTAACGGTGCGAGAAGGTGTCGCCGTTGATGGCGAACAGCTCCAGCCGGCCGTCGGCGTTGGGGCCGATCGCCAGCTCCGCGCCGCCCGGGCCGCCCAGGGGCTCCCACTCGGACCACGAGCCGTTCACCGTGTTCTGCCAGGCGTGGTGGATGCCGTCGGCCCCGGCCGCGAAGACCTCCAGCCGGCCGTCCGCGGACCGGGCCGACACCACCCGGCCCGATTCCGCCGGATACGTCAGCGGGCCCGCTCCGGGCTCCTGGTGGCCGAGGCGGTCCACTGCGGCCCGCGCCTCGTCCATGTGGCGGCGGTGCACACCCGCGTTGTAGGTGGACCAGGGCTCCCAGTTCGTGCCCCCGGAGGAGATCGCGAAGGCGGCGTTCGCGTTGCACTGGGCGTCGTAGGCGCAGGAGTCGTCGACCTCGGGGTGCCAGTAGTCGTTGATCTGCCACAGGCCGCGGTCCCTGGACGGGGGCGTGTTGTTCTGGACGTTGGTCGCCGACGGGTTGCAGCTGGACTCCGCGAGGGCGACGGCGACGGCGGTCACCAGGCCGTCGCCGCGGAAGCCGGCGTTGTATCCGGTCTGCGCGCACAGATCGCTCGAGGCGGCGGACGCGGGCGAGGCCCCGGTGAGCGTTCCCGCGGCGCCGAGCAGCACGGCCAGCGCCGGTGCGGCCAGCCGGCGGGCGGTGGGCCGGCGCGGTGACGAGGTCGTACCGGTGGGTAAGGAGCGCTGGGCTGCGGACATCTGTTTCCCCCTCGGGCGCGGTGCGGTGCGGTGGCGTGGAGCGGTGGCCGGTGGCCGGTGGTGAGACCGGATCAGTTGACGGCGGGGCCGGCGCTGTCGGTCACCCACGTCCACTGGGACCAGGTGGAGAATCCGGTCTGCCATTTGTGGAAGACGCCGGAGCCGCTCGTACCGAAGACCTCGATGCGCCCGTCGGCATTGGTGGCGGCGGTGACTTCGCTCCCGCCACCGCCGAACTCGGCCCACTGGCTGTACGGGGCGTTGAGGCCCGTCTGCCAGGTCTGCATGGCCACGGTGCCGTTGATGGCGAAGACCTCGACCCGGCCGTCGGCGGTGCGCTCGCTCGTCAGCTGTGCGTCGGCCGGGCCTCCGGAGGGTTCCCATTGCGACCAAGCCGTCGGGCCGGTCTGGTACTTGTGGAAGACCCCCACGGGACCGGAGGCGAAGACCTCCAGCCGCCCGTCGGCGTTGTGGTCGACGGTCAGATCGTGTCCACCGCCGCCGAACTCCTCCCAGGAGGACCAGCCGCCGTTGGCGGCGGTCTGGTACTGGTGCCGGAACGTGTCCCCGTTGACGGCGAACACCTCCAGCCGGCCGTCCGGGGACTTCTCCATCTCGATCCGCCCCTGAGCCGGGCCGCCACCGGTGGGTTCCCACCCGGACCAGCCGCCGCCGGGCGCGTTCTGGTACCGGTGGAAGATCCCCGCCGGTCCGGAGGCGAACACCTCGATCCGCCCGTCGGCGTTCGTACCGGCGGCTATGTCCTTGCCGCCCCCGCCGAAGGACTCCCAGCCCGACCAGCCCGCGGACGGCCCGGTCTGGTAGCGGTGCTGGAAGGTGTCGCCGTTGACGGCGAGGAGTTCGAGCCGGCCGTCCGCGTTGGGGGCGATCGCCAGTTCGGCGTTGCCGGGGCCGCCGAGGGCCTCCCAGGGGGACCAGCCGCCGTTGACGGCGGTCTGCCAGGCGTGGTGGACGCCGTCGGCGGCGGCCGCGAACACCTCCAGCCGGCCGTCCGCCGACCGGGCCGAGACCACCCGGCCCGACTCCACCGGGTGCACCGCCGGGGCGGGCCCGGGTCCGGGGCCCTGGCCCGGCACGCAGGGGAAGGTCACCCCGCGTTCCGCGAGGTACGGTTCGGGGTCGGTGCGGACGCTCGCGTTGCGGTCGCCCCAGATCCGCAGGTGGAGGTGGGGGCCCTCGGACTGGCCCTCGCTGCCCACGAGGGCGATCTGCTGCCCGGCCCTGACATGGTCACCGGTGGCGACGTCCCGCCGCTGCATGTGCCCGTACTCGGATATCGTCCCGTCGCCGTGCAGGATGCGGATCCACTGGCCGTAGCCGTCCGCGGGACCCGAGACGAGGACCTCGCCGTCGCCCACGGCGTAGATCGGGGTGCCGTAGTCGCTCGCGATGTCTATGCCGTTGTGCTCCTGGCTGTAGTGCTGGATTATCCAGCCGGAGTTCGGGCAGGAGGCGGCGAAGCCCGCGGTCCGGGCCACAGCCGGGGACGGGGCCACGAGCGGTGGCAGTACGGCGGCTGTCGCCGCCAGGACCAGCCCCCACGCGCGTCGCGAAATACCGGGAACCACGTGACGTTCCTCCCCCTGGGTCGCCGTGCCGGGTCGTACGCGAACGTAGCAACGGCCCGTGACCAGGGGATCCGGAACATTCCGGAATGACAGGGGGATGCGGCTCGGGTAGGGCTGAAGGCCCCCCGACCCCCGCCCCCCCCATCCCCCGGCCCGCGCTCAGCCGGCGGTCAGGCCGTCCACCTCGGCCGCGTAGAGCAGGGCGGGGTCCAGTCCCATGCCCGTGAAATGGCCCGCCAGTTCCAGGGACAGCACGCCGTGCAGGCGGCTCCAGAAGGCCAGCGCCAGGCGCAGGGCGGACGGCGGTGCGTCGGGGTGGCCGCCGGCCCACTCCCGGTGGCCGGCCAGGTGCCGCTCGAAGTCCCGGGGCCCCTCCCCCGGTCCGGCCGCCGTACAGGCGTCGAGCAGGACGGACATCATCTCGGCGGTGATCGCCGTGGTGTCCTGCGGCGCGTGGTAGCCGGGTACGGGGGTGCCGTAGACGAGGAAGTAGCGGTGCGGGTCCTCCAGGGCCCAGCGGCGCAGCACCTGCGCCAGCGCGTCGAGGCCGGGCGGCTGGTCCGCCGCCGCTTCGCGGACGGCGATGAAGGCGTCGGCGAGGCTGCGGTACGCGTCCCGGATGAGCTCGGTGATCAGCTCGTCGCGGTTGGCGAAGTACCGGTACAGCGCCGGTCCGCTCATGCCCATCTGCTTGGCGATGGCGTTGAGCGACAGCGCGGAGGCGCCGGAGCCGGCGATCTGCTGCCAGGCCTTCTCCTTGACCTCCTCGCGCACCTGCTGCCGGTACCGCTCGCGTGGGGTCTCCGTACGTCCGGTCGTGCTCATCCCGCCGCCTCTCCTCACCTGCCACCAATTGGTTAGAACCTATCACGATCGGCAGCACTCATCGCGATCGGACGATCCACTCGCTTGACATCGACGCCACACCCGCTCATTCTAGTTACAGCTTCTAACGAACAAGAGAAGCCAAAGCGAACAGTCGAGACGACGAACCCCTCTGGAGGTCATGGTGAACACGGTCGAGCGCGTGGAGATCGTTCTGCCGGGCAAGGTCGAGCCCGAGGCCCTGGAACTGCACCGGGGCCCGGTCCCGGTGCCCTCGGCCGGGCAGGTGGTCGTCGCGATGGAGGCGACGGGCGTCTCCTTCGCCGAACAGCAGATGCGCCGCGGCCGGTACTACGACCAGCCCCCGTTCCCCTTCGTGCCCGGATACGACCTGGTCGGCACGGTGCTGGCGGTCGGCGACGGCGTCGGCTCCGGCATGCTGGGCCGCCGGGTGGCCGCCCTGACGAAGACCGGGGGCTGGGCGAGCCACATCGCGCTCGACGCCGCCGACGTGGTGGAGGTACCCGAAGGCGTCGGCGCGGTGGAGGCCGAGACGGCGGTCGTCAACGGCATCACCGCCTGGCAGATGCTCCACCGCAAGGCCCGGATCCGCGCCGGCCGGACCGTACTGGTCCACGGGGCCAACGGCGGGGTCGGCTCGATCCTGGTCCAACTGGCGCTGGCCGCCGGGGCCACGGTGATCGGCACGGCCTCCACCCGCCACCACGAAGGGCTGCGTGCCCTCGGGGTGACCCCGATCGACTACCGATCCGGCAACGTCGCCGCACGGGTACGGGCCCTCGCGCCCGGCGGGGTGGACGCGGTCTTCGACCACGTCGGCGGCGAGGGCATCGTCGATTCCTGGCGGCTGCTGGCACCCGGCGGCACCCTCGTCTCGTACGGCACCGCCGCCACCCGCGACGACCAGGGATCCGGCTCGTGGCCGGTGTTCAAGCTGCTGGGCCGGGTGTGGCTGTGGAACGCGCTGCCCAACGGCCGCCGCGCGTACTTCTTCAACGTGTGGGCCGGACGCGCGTACGCCAAGAACCGCTTCCGGGCGCGCCTGCGCTCCGACCTGACCCAGGTGTTCACGGCCCTGCAGCGCGGCGAGATCACGGCCAAGGTCGCCGCCGAGATCCCGCTGGCCCGTGCCGCGGAGGCGATGCGCCTGGCCGAGTCGGGCACCGTCGCCGGGAAGGTGGTCCTGGTCCCCTGACCGGGCCGCGCACCCGAGGTCCGCGACCGCACGGGCCGCAAGGCGGCCTTGAGCCGCACGGCCCGCCGCCGGCCCCGAGGGGCCGGCCGGGCAGGCCCACGGCGTCAGCTGACCGGCGCCGTCCTCCTGCGCCCGGCGCGGTGCGCCCGCGGCGGCTGGATGGGCACCGTCGACGGCTGCACGGTCGTCGGGTACATCACGGCGGCCTGACGGGCCACGTACACCCGGGCGATGAGTTCGTCGCGGTCGGTGGGCGGCACCTCCATCCCGAACAGGTCGCGCAGCAGGCCCGGGATCTCCTCCGGGGCGTACGTGTGCGAGCTGGCCGTGCCGTCGGGCAGGGTCCGGGTCAAGACGGTGCCGTCGAGGAAGACGTGCTCCCCCTCGTGCATCTGCTGGACCAGGAGCCGGCCCGCGAAGGGCGAGCGCGCGTGGGTGGACAGGAAGTGGTTGGCCACCATCCAGTCCTGCGGGTACCGCTGGTCGAGGGTGAAGGCGTGCAGGTCGTACCAGCCGTCGGCGCCGCGCGTGCGCATCGCGTACAGCCGGTCGCCGGTCTCGGTGGTGGAGGCCTCCAGCCGGAAGCCCCAGCCGCTGAGCGAGGTCTCCGCGCCGTCCGTGAGTTCGATGGGCTCGATGGGATTGCGGCCGAAGCCGGGGTCGCACACCCACACCTTGCCGGTCTCTGGCGTCTCGGCCGTCTCCACGCGCAGCATCGCGTGCGTCGCCGCACGTACGACTCCCTCGGAACCGATCCGGACCCGCGAGGCGAGACCGGTCACCCGGAAGCCGACGCGTTCCAGCACCGCCGCGAGGAGCACCGTGTGTTCGTAGCAGTAGCCGCCGCGGTGTCCGTGGACCAGCTTGTCCTGGATGTCCTGCAGGTCGAGGGAGATCGGCCGGCCGAGCACGATCTCGACGGTCTCGAAGGGTATCGAGGTGATGTGCGCACGCGTCAGCGCCCGCAGAACGTCGAGGGTGGGCGCGAGCTCCCCGTCGTAGCCGGTACGCCGGAGGTACGCATCCAGGTCGAGGCTGCCGCCCTGCCAGGCCGTGGCATCGTCGTTCGTCGTCATGAAGACATGGTGCATAGGAAATCGGTCATGGCCGGAGAGCCCGGGGAAAATACGTCACGTCCCCGGGAAACCCCCCTGACGCCGCGTCAGCCCCAGGTGCGGGAGCAGAGCACGAGCCGGTAGCCGTCCGGGTCGGCGACGGTGACTCCGTGCTCGTCCCAGTAGGGGTTGTGCGCGGTGACGCGGGTGCCGCCGTGCTCGACGAGCCGTCGGACGAGGGCCTCGTCGGGCGCCTCGCCGAGGTAGACGACGAAGAGGTCGTCCACGGTGGGCGCGGGCGTGATCGGGTTGTCGGGGTCGTGGGTGAGTTCGAAGTGCCAACCGCCCGCCGCCGGCCCGACCATGAGCAGGTCGTGCTCGCCGGGCACGTGCTCGGCACTGCGCCACTGCACTTCGAGGCCGAGCCCGTCGACGTAGAACCGCTCGGCGGCCTTCAGGTCGAGGGAGGGGCGGGCGACACGGACGTGGGTGCGTGAATCGATCATGGGGCAGAGGGTACGGGCGCGCCCGGGCCCCGGCCAGAGGGCCCGGGCGGGGTGTGGCAGGTCGGGGCCGGCGCCCGGGCCGGCCATGGTCCGGGCGGCTCGGCCGGGGTCCGGGCTCGGCCGGGGTCCGGTGTCAGCGCAGGGTCATGGAGACGTGGTGGGCGTCGATGCGGAAGCCGTTGCGCAGGTAGGTCCGGTGCGCGGCGTGGCGCTGGTGGCCGGTGTCGAGGTGGAACTCCGCGCAGCCCGCGTCCGCGGCGATGGCCTTCAGCTCGGTGAGCATGCGGCTGCCGAGTCCCCGGCCGCGGGCGGACTCGTCGGCGACGAGGTCGTCCAGGTACAGGATCCGGCCCGAGATCATGGTGTGCATGACGCGGAAGCCCGCGACGACGCACACCTCGCCGTCCTCCTCCAGGCAGACGATCCGGTAGCCCTCCGCGGACTGGGTCCGCCAGCCCTCAACGAAGGCTTCCTCGTCCAAGTGCGGCCGCAGCTGCGAGAAGACCGGCCAGCAGCGGCGTACCGCGCGCTCGTCGTCGGCATAGATCACATCCATGCCCGAAGCCTCGCACGCCGCCGCGCCCTCCCCGTCCCCGCGGACCCGATCCGGCTCCTTTGCCGTCAGGTTCCGCGTGACGGGGCGGGAGGGGAGGCGGGCCGGGCCGGCGGGGCGTCCCGGGGCGGGGGGGATCAGCAGGTGACGGTGCCCCTGCGGAGGGCGTGGCCGCCGGTGTTGCCGTCGTCGGACCAGTACACGGGCTTGGTGCCGCCGGAGCACTCCTCGGCTCCGGCGAGGGCGAAGCCCTCGTTGTTGAGGTTCGGCATCGCGCTCGGGCGGTCGTAGGTGGCGGCGGGCCCGAAGGTGCCGGAGGACCCGATCTTCATGGTGCGGTGCCGGCCGTCGCAGGTGTCGTCGCAGACCAGCCACAGCCGCGCGGCCTGCGGCTCCCACTGGAGCTCCATCACGCCGGACATGCCACTGGCGATCGTGGCGACGCGGGTCGCGGCCCCGCCGTCCTGCAGGACGTACCCGTAGACCGTGCCGGTGCCCTCGCCCCCGAGGAGGAACACGCCGCCGGTGTGCGCCCCGTACCGGTTCGGGTCGTACGCCGTGCCGGTCGACTCGTCCTTGAAGCCGGCCGCGGTCAGGGTGGCGTCGGGGATCCATGTGATCGCCTCGAAGCCGAGGTTGGAGCCGACGGAGGGCAGGCCGGCCGTCAGGTTCCACTCCTTCGTGGCGGTCAGGGCGCTGCCGGAGCCGGTGGTGACGTCGTAACGCAGCACGGACAGGCGGCTGGTGCCCGACGCGTCGCCGTTGCGCTCGGCCGCGACGTACGCGCCGCCCGCCGCGCCGGCGGCGGTCAGGGTGACGGCCTCGCCGTCCGGGCTGCCGGAACCGCCCGGATAGCGCAGGGACTTGCCGGAGGACCAGCCGTTCGTGGTGTCCGGGCGCCAGCCGCCGGAGCCGTCGCGGACCAGTCGCCACAGCTTGCCGGAGTTCTGGGCGCCCCAGAGTACGGAGCCCTCCTGGTACAGGCCGCTGAGGTCCTCGCCGAACACGTTCGAGCCGTCGGCCGTGGCGACGGAGCTGCCACCGGGCCAGGGCACCGGGTTCGTGCCGCCGCCGTCCCCGGAGCCGCAGTCGTTCGGGGCGCCGAGGGTCAGGGCGGCCTTGCCGAAGGCTCCGGTGCCGTCGGGGCACCGCGACCAGGACGGGCTGGAGTGCCCGCTCCAGCCGAAGCTGTCGACCAGGGTGCTGCCGTCGGGGAGGTAGAGGCGGGCCTTGTCGCCGGAGCCCAGACCGAACTCCCCGTCCACGTCGAAGGCGCGGGCCGTCCCCGGGGCGAGCCGCGTCCCCGACGGGATCTTGAACTTCGAGCTGTTGTCGTCGTCCTTGAGGATCCAGCCGGAGACGTCGGCGGTGGCCGTGCCCTTGTTGAACAGCTCGATCGAGTCGTCGACGCTGCCGGTGGTGACCACCTCGTTGATGCGGACGTCGTCGGCGGGGGCGGCGTGCGCCGCGGGCGCGAACAGCAGCGCCGCGGCGGCCAGCGTGGAGCCGGCGAGGACGAGGCGGAGCGGGGCGAGGCGGGGACGCCCTCGGGATGTGCCTGCTTCGAGCACGGTGACCGTCCGGGGAGGAGTGGGGGCTGGGGGCGTGTGGATCAGGG
The DNA here is from genome assembly GCF_042890485.1 of Streptomyces sp. NPDC002181. Classification (NCBI taxonomy): domain Bacteria; kingdom Bacillati; phylum Actinomycetota; class Actinomycetes; order Kitasatosporales; family Streptomycetaceae; genus Streptomyces; species Streptomyces sp. NPDC002181. The sequence continues at coordinate 38,569 of NZ_JBIASC010000002.1, forward strand.
TCGGGCCGACCCGGGCCCGGCCCTGATCCACAAGAGACCCCTCGGGGCCATACGAGGGTCCCGGCCGGCGCCGAACGCCCGTCGGCGTCCGACGGGTCGTCATGTGAACGCACGAAGAACGCACATCACAGCCGGCCGCCCTTGCGCACGGCGCCCGGCCCGGCCGCCACACCGTCGCGCGGAGTGGGCTGCACCCACTCTCGGTGACCGCTGGTTTGAGGGCCGTCAGTCTGGTCAGACGCCAAGGGCCACTCCCCTGCCGCGCGCCGCGGCACGCGTCGGGGGCGGCCCGCACACGACCGCCGCGGCGGGGTGGCGGGCGAGACGTCCAAGCGATCGGAACAGCGCCATGGAGACCCCCTTCCAGAGCCCGGAATCCCGTTCCTCCCCCGCGGCGACGCGGCAGCGTCTCCTCACGGTCTACCTGAACGACCACCTCGCGGGCGCCGGCGGCGGCGTCTGCCTCGCCCGCCGCATGGCACGGACCCAGCGCGACACCCCGGCGGGACCGCTCCTGGCCGAGCTGGCCGGGGAGATCGCCGAGGACCGGGAGAGCCTGCGCGAGATCATGACGGCCCTCGACGTGCCCGCGCGCTGGTCCCGGGTCGCCATGGGCCGTCTGGCCGAGAAGGCGGCCAGGGTCAAGCTCAACGGCCGGCTGATGGGCCGCTCGCCGCTGAGCGACGTCCTCGAACTGGAAGCCATGCGGCTCGGAGTCGAGGGCAAGGCGTCGCTGTGGCGGTCGCTGGGGACCCTCGCCGAGACCTCGGCCCCGCTCGACCCGGCCGCGGTCGGCCGTCTCCTGGACCGCGCCGAGCGGCAAGCGGTCGTACTGGAGAGGCTGCGGGTGAGCGCCGTCGGCCGGACCTTCACCGCCGGCGCCCGGGCCCCCGCCCGGGCCGGCCGGGACCGGGCCCGACGCACCGCACGCCACCCGCTGGCCCGAAAGGCCCGGTGGGCGTCATGAGGGTCGTCGTCACCGGCTCCGGCGGCAACGCGGGGACCAGCGCGGTCAAGGCCCTGGCGGCCGACCGTACGGTCACCGACCTGCTCGGGCGTCGCCCGCCGCCGGCCCACTGACCCGAGGAGCGGACATGGACGGAGAAAGCTGGCCGAACGAGCGGGTTCGGCAGATGCGCGACAAGGCCGAGGAACTGGAGCGGGCGGCGCAGCACGCCATGGATCCCGGTGAGCGGCAGCGGCTGCGGGACAGGGCCATGCGCGTGCGCGAGAGGAGCGAGCGGGAGTACGGCAAGGGCAGCGGGACCATGGACCCCATGTAGCCGCTCAGGCGGGGTGGCCCGGGTCGATCTGCTTGACGTCGCCGTACCGCAGCAGGGCGGGCGCGGTCCGGGCCGGTGGGGAGACCTCCGTGGGTGCCAGGACGAAGCCCACGTGGTCCCCCGCGTCCATCCGCTTCTCGATGCGGCCGACGAACCACGCGCGGGCGCCGGCCAGCAGGGGGCTGCCGTCGGCGCTCGGCCGCCAGTCGACACGGGCGAACTTGTCCACCCGGTCGCCCGTCTCACCGCCGAACAGTTCCGCCAGCGGGCCCTCGCCGTGGTCCAGTACGTGCACCGCCAGATGGGAGGCGGCGCGGGACACGCGGAAGGTGTGGTTGAGCTTGGAGAGCCACACCACGAAGCGCGGCGGCCGGATCGAGCACTGCGAGGCGAAGCCCACGAGGCAGCCCGAGCGTTCGCCCGAGGCGGCCACCGTGACCACGTACACGGGGCCGTCCAGGACGTCGGCGAACGCGTCGAGCTCGGTCTCGGCCACCACTTGCTCCCTCGGTGTTCCGCTGTCTAGGGGACGACGACGGCCAGGGCGAAGGCGTGGCCGGCCGGGTCGGCGTAGCGCCGCAGGGTGGTCCGGCTGCCCGGCACGGCGCCGTCGTCCTCCGCGGCCACCGGGCGCGCCCCGAGGGCCACGGCCTCGCGCTCGGCCTCGTCGAGGCTCCGCTCCTCGACGAGGATGCGCACATGGGCCTGCCGGGAGCCCTCCGGGAGCGGCCAGCTGGGCGGTATGTGGCCGGGGTCGCGGCGGACTCCGAGGACCACTCCGGTGGGGCCGGTGACGAGGAGGAGCTCCCCGTCGCCCGGGGCCGGTCCCGCCGTGGCACCGAGCAGTTGGGCGTAGAACTGCGCCAGCAGCTCGGGCTCGGCGCTGTCCAGGACGAGAACGGCTGTCTTGGGTACGGTCATGCACCCCGTGTGCCCCGTGCGGGCACCCGTACACGGTGCGTACACGGTGCGTGCGCGGCGTGGGCCCCGCTCGATCCCTCAGGAGCGGATGCGGAGCCCGATCTCCCGTTCCTGGTCACCCGATACGGCTCCCATGTCCTCGACCGTGAAGTTGCCGACGAGCGCGGCCTGTACCCGCTCCACCGCGCGGGGGCCTCCCTGGAGGGTGACGCTGACCGCGTCGTTCAGCCGTACGGGTGCGGACTGGCGCCCGGCCGGTTCGGCCGGCTTGGCCGCGTCGAGGACCGCGCTCCACACGGTCGCCGCCCGACCGCCTTCCGCCGCGCCGCCCGCGCCGGGCTCCGCGGGGAAGGAGCGCTCAAGGAGGTCGAGGACGGCGCGGGCGTCCTCCGCGGAGCAGTCGCCGACCGCCACGACCACCTCGGCCACCGGGATGTCCTCGTCGTGTCTGTCCATCGGGGGACCTCTCTCGTGCGTGCGGCATCGGTGTGCGGAACGTGCAACGTGCGACGTGGAAGCCGGATGCGGAATCCTGGTGCGGAACCCTCCCCGCTCCGAACGTGCCACAGGGGTCGGGGCCCCGCATCATTTGCCTCCGCCCGGCGCGGGGGCCGGCGCCGGGGGCCACACCAGGAACAAGACCGGGAACAAGACCGGGAACAAGACGCGGCCCCGCGGCGCCGGAGCGCCGGGGGCCGCGCCTGGTCACCCACGAGCCGCGAGGGGCCCGCCGGGCGGCGTCAGGTCCTGTCGCGCTTGTCGCTCAGGGAGTCCTGGATTCCGCGGACGCGCTCCTCGGTCTCGCTCAGGGTTTCCTTGGCCTTGCCCTTGGCTTGGTCCATCTTGCCCTCGGCCTTCATCCGGTCACTTCCGGTGATCTTGCCGGCGGCTTCCTTGGCCTTGCCCTTGGCCTGGTCCATCTTTCCCTTGTCAGCCATGGTGAACTCCTTGGTGTGGGGTCTCAACGGGGCCCAAACTAGATGAAATAGGACTATTGCGCGCGGCGGGGCCGCCGTTTGCCACGCGCCCGAGGATGGGATTCGCCGTGTCGACAGGGGCGGGCTACCAGCGGTACCCCCGGCAACCGTCTGCCCCGCGAAGCCCCTCGCATGCACAGGAATTTCGCATTCCGCGCTCGGTTCCGGGCGCCCGGCCGCCGCGGCGCCGCGCGGCCACTTTCGGACATATCCCGCCGATGCCGCGCCCAGAGGCGCACGGGGGACTTTCGGGGGCAGGCGAGAGGGTGTCCGTACCGCGCGCCACGCCCATCCGGCCGACCGGGCCGGCCACGCGGGGCGCTCGATTCAAGGAGGTTTCACCATGCTCATCACCGTCACCCGTACCGGCGGCTTCGCGGGCAGGGAACGGACCGCTTCCCTCGACACGGAGTACCGGAGCGACGGCGCCGAACTGGAGCTGCTGGCGGAGCGGGCCCTGAGCGGGGAGTGCCCCGCGGACCGGGCCTCCGTGCCGGACGGGTTCCACTACGTAGTCCACATCGACGGCAAGCTGGTGGAGTTACGGGATCCGTACCTCACCGACGAACAACGGCAGCTAATCGCCACCGTCTTGGGCGAAGGCGCCTGACCGGCCCGGCCGCCGGCGCTGTTCCGGACCTCCCGGGCCCGGAACAGCGCCGGCGCCGGCTCGGGCTCGGTCGGTCCGCGTCGAGCCGGCCCTCAGACCGCCGCCGCTGCCGCTGCTGCCGCTGCCGTGCCGTCTGCGTCGACGAGCCCGGCGGCCGCCATCCGTTCCCGGGCCGAGGCCAGGGCGGCGTCGACATCGCGCGTCCCGGTCGACACGCACAGGGTGTACACCACGTCCTCAAGCCGCTGCCGCAGCGGTTCCCGACGGTCGCCGGCCCGGAGCTGCGACACCGTCCCGTACTCCTCCACCAGACGCGCCAGCACCGCAGGGTGAGCCATCAGCACGGTCTCGCTCCTTCACACGTCGCCTCACGGGGCCCGAACGCCACCTGCGCACCGTGTGCCCCGGGCGGGGGATCCCATGCGCCCCACGCGTCGTACTGGCCGATAGTGCGCCGCGCCGCACCGCGGACCACCGGTCCCGGGGTTCAGGCCGGCCACGTACCCGACACGCGGCGTACGGCCACCGCCCCGGACCGCTGGACGGCCGCTTTGACGAGCGAGAAGATCGCGCCCTGAATCGCGGCGGCGATCAGTATCTCGCGCCAGCGCCGCTCCTCGTCCGTGGCGTTCGGAGCGTCGTCCTCGTGTCCGGCGAGTTTCCAGACCTCTTTGAAGAGCGCCCCGGCCAGCAGGCCGGCGCCGGCTCCGAGGGCCAACCCGACCGGCTTGTAGGCGACTTTCGATGCCTTCATCGCACGCACGCCTCCTCTTTCCCTCTCTTTTCCCTCGCTCTTTCCGTCACCGCGCAACCCGACGCGGCTCCCCGACGCCTGAGCGCCGGGGAGCCGCCGCGGGCCCGCCGCCTCCGGGGTCAATGCCCGGAGCGGTCCCGTTCGCCCGCCCGGCGCCGGGCTCCGGCGTCGGGCGTCGGGCGTCGGGCGTCAGAAGATGCGGCCGCCGTACAGGCCGCCGATGCCGTAGTACGTACCGATTTCCGCCCGGTAGGCCTCGTCTTGCAGGTGGTGGTCCCGGTGGAACTCGGGGGCGTTCTTGATCTGTTCCCTGGTCTGGTCGACGTGGATCCGCTCTTCGTCGACGTCGATGCGGGAGACGGTGCCGGCGGGGAGGAGGACCTCCTTGCCGAAGATCCACGGACCGGTGTCCACCACGATGTACGCGGATCCGGCCTCGTCCGAGTGCTTGTCCACCTTGCCGATGCCGCCGTCGACCGCCTCGACCTTGAAGCCCGTGAGGTCGACGCCCCGCAGACGGCCCGAGGTCTCGCGATAGCCCCACACGTTGTCCGTCATGAAAAGTGCCCTCCGTCGTGGTCGGGTCGGACTCTCGTAACAGCGCGCCTGCCCCTCGTCCCCGCTCCCACACCCGACCATCCGGATTCCGTGACCCCGCGCGGCGCAGCCGCCGCCGGGCCGCTCCCCTCTACCCTCTGCGGTCAGAGTGGTACGCGATCACGGGCGAGGTGCATGCGGCGTGGAACGGGAGCTGCCCGAGGGCGTCGCGGGGGCGGGTCGGTGACCGCCGCCCGGGAGTCGCTGTCGGGGCTGCTCGCGGAGGCGCACGCCCTCCAGCCCGACACCGTGGCCCTGCGCCGCGCCATCCACCGCCACCCCGAGCTCGGGGCGCACCTGCCCCGCACCCGGCAGGCCGTCCTGGACGCACTGGCCGGGCTTCCGCTGCACCTCGCCACCAGCTCCGCCCTCAGCTCCGTCACCGCGACCCTGGAGGGCGCCCTGCCCGGTCCGACGGTCCTGCTGCGCGCCGACATGGACGCCCTGCCCCTGGAGGAGGAGAGCGGCCTGGACTTCGCCTCCCGGGTGCCGGGGGCCATGCACGCCTGCGGACACGACGCGCACACCGCCATGCTCGTGACGGCCGCCCGGCTGCTGTCCGCCCGGCGCGCGAAGCTGGCCGGGCGCGTGGTGTTCATGTTCCAGCCCGCGGAGGAGTCCGGCGGGGGCGCCCTGCAGATGATCGGCGAAGGGGTGCTCAGGACCTCGGACGGCGCGATGGCGGACCACGCCTTCGCCCTGCACCTCACCACCCGCTTCGACAGCGGCACCCTCCACCTGCGCCCGGGGCCGACGTTCGCGGCGTCCGACCGGTTCCTGGTGACCGTCCGCGGTCGCGGCGGGCACGCCTGCGCCCCACACCTCGGCCTGGACCCGGTACCCGTCGCCTGCGAGATCGTCCAGGCCCTGCAGAGCATGGTCACCCGTACCGTCGACGTCCACGATCCGGCGGTGGTCACCGTCGCCTCGGTCCACGCCGGTACGGCGGCCAACGTCATCCCCGACACGGCGGAGATCGTCGGGACCTTCCGCACTCTCCCCCCCGCCACCCGGCAGCTCGTACGCGAGGGAATCACCCGCGTCGCCCACCACGTCGCCGCCGCCCACGCGGCCCGCGCCGAGGTCACGCTGACCGAGGGCTACCCGCCCGTCGTCAACGACCCCGCGCGCACCGCCGCCCTCCACGACACCGCGGTCGAACTCCTCGGTGCCGGCCGGGTCCACGAGCTGCCCCGGCCGTTCATGTGGGCCGAGGACTTCTCGTACGTCCTGGAACGGGTTCCGGGCGCGATGGCCTTCCTGGGGGCCCGGCCACCCGCGATCCCTCCCGCGGACGCGGCCGACCTGCACTCCTGCCGGGTCGTCTTCGACGAGGAGGCACTGGCAGCCGGGGCGGCCCTGCACGCCGCCGCGGCCTTGCGGGCCGGGGACCCGGGCGTGGCGGACGGCGGCTGAACCGGCGCGCGTACTTGGTGCGGGGCGCGGTGCGGCCCGCGCGGCGTCCGCGGTGAGCGCCGGAGTGCTCAGCAGGCAGGCCGCCAGCCGGCCACGACCTCGCCGACAGGATCCTGGCGCCCGGACTGGGCTTCGCTGACCGCCTCCGCGACATGGTGAGCGGCCGGGGCAAGGCCTCCCGAACCACCCCGGCCCGCTCCGCAACGGCACTATCCGGTCAGCCTGGATGGCCGTTCGGTGAATCGCGCGCGGCCGACAGCAGGTCAACGGCCTGCGATCGACCCCTCACACCGCGTGTCACGCTCCGTTTACGCGTGATCGCGAAGGGCGCACACGGGGGATGAGCTGGCAGAACGACCGTTCGGTCGCCGGTAATCGAACGCCGTGTCCGTAAATCGGTCATCGATGTGCATACGACCTTCGCACCAGCAAGACTCAACGTCGTCCAGCCGATACACCGCAGCCAAATGCTGCATCTGTCCTTCGAATTGAAAGAGAGTCCTGTCGTGCGTCACCGCATCGCCGCTGTCACCGCCGCCGCCCTCCTCCCCCTCGCCGGGGCCGCCGGGATCGCCGAGGCGCAGCCCGCGAGCCTGTACGCCCCGTCCGCCGTGGTCCTCGCCGTCGCCCCCGGCGACGGCAACGCGGACGTCTCACGTGCGGTCGCCCTCAGCTGCGCACCGGCCGCCCAGGGCACGCACCCCGACCCGCAGGCCGCCTGCGCGGCCCTCACCGCCACCGGCGGCAGCCTCAACGGGCTGCTGGCGACCCCGGACCGCAACCGCGCCTGTCCGATGCACTACGACCCCGTCACCATCACCGCGGACGGCGTCTGGAAGGGCAGCCGCATCGCCTGGAAGCACACCTTCTCCAACGCGTGCACGATGTCCGCGACCCTCAACGGGAACGCCGCCTTCTCGTTCTGATCCCGCCGCCCCGGCGCCCTCCGACCCGGGCCGTGCCGTTCGGATCACGGCGGGCCCGGGCCGATCCGAAGGACACGTCCTAGCTCCGCTCCCCGTCGAAGAGCACTCCGGGGTTGAGGATCCCCGCCGGGTCGAGCGCACCCTTCGCGGCCCGCAGCGCCCGGGCGAACGGCTCCGGGCGCTGCCGGTCGTATCCGGGCCGGTGGTCCCTGCCGACGGCGTGGTGGTGGGTGACGGTCGCCCCGTGCGCGCCGAGCACCTCCATCGCGGCGGACTTGATCTCGTCCCACATCGCGACCTCCGAGCCGCGCCGGGCGGGGGCTATGACGGTGAAGTAGGGGGCGGGGCCGTCGGGATAGACGTGGGTGAAGCGGCAGTTGATCATTCCCTCAGCGCCGGTGACCTCGCGCACGACGGCGCCGAGGTCCCGGTGCACGGCCTCGTACAGGGCGTCGGCGCGGTCCCAGGTGCACGCCGTCTCGAAGGTTTCGCTGATCACGCTCATCCGCGCGAGTCCGTCGCGCAGGTAGGGCATGCGCAGGAAGGCGGAGCGCCACGCGCCGGCTGCGGAGTCACCGGCGGAGGCGTCGGCGGAGGCCGCGCCGGTGCCCCCGGCCGGCGAACCGCCGTGGTCCCGCGCGAGGGCGCCCAGTTCGGCGAGCCGGCCGGAGACGGGGAAGTGCGCGGACTCCGCGCCGAGGACCAGTACGCTCCGGCCGCCGCCGCCGGCCACGCCCGCGAGCGCCGCCTCGCCCGGATCGAGCAGCCGGCAGTTCGCCGGGTTCAGCCCCGACTGCGCGATGGCGCGCACCGCTGCGGCCGCCGCCTTGAAATCGTCGAACACGAACGAGGCGGAGGCCTTGTGGCGGGGCCGGTCCTGGAGCCGCATCCACGCCTCGGTGATCACTCCGAGCGTGCCCTCCGATCCCAGGAAGAGCCGGTCGGGAGAGGGACCCGCACCCGAACCGGGCACGCGCAGCGACTCGTTGACGCCGGCCGGGGTGACCACGCGCAGGGACTCGGTCAGATCGTCGATGTGGGTGAGGAGCGTGGCGTAGTGGCCGCCGGCCCGTGTCGCCAGCCAGCCGCCGAGGGTGGAGAACTCGAAGCTCTGCGGAAAGTGGCGCAGGGTCAGCCCGTGCGGGCGCAGCCGGGCTTCGAGGTCGGGCCCGAGCACGCCCGCCTGGATCCGTGCCGCCCTGCTGGCGGTGTCGATGTCGAGTACCCGGTCCAGGCCGGCGAGGTCGAGCGAGACCACTCCGCCCCGCCGGTCCCCGCGGTACTCCACTCCGCCGACCACGGAACTGCCCGCCCCGTACGGCACGACGACCACGTCCGCGCCCGCGGCCCAGTCGAGCACGTCCACGACGTCCTGTTCGCTGCGGGGGAAGGCGACCTGGTCGGGAGCCCCTCCGAGTTCGCCGCGCAGAGCCCGTACGACGTCACGGTAGGCCTTGCCGTAGGTGTGCCAGGCGCGGTCCGGCGGGGTGTCGGACATCAGGTGCGCGAGGGAGGAGGGCGGGGAGATCCGGGGCTTGGGCAGCTCGACGGAACGGACGTCGGGCACGGGCAGCGGGGTGCCGGCCGCTCCGGGGACCAGTGCGCCGAGCGCGACGCACTCGCTGTCCGGCAGGGCCTTGTCCTCGGCGCCCCAGCCCCACCAGGAGCGGCGCGGCCGGGGTGACGCGGCGGGGGCGGCGGGCGCGGTCTCGGTCATGGAGATATAACCCTTCGGTAATTTACCGCTTGGTAATTTACTCCACCGTATAGTTCACCTCATGGACTCCACAAGCGCCGGCGCCGTACCGGCCCTCCCTCCGAACACCTCGCCCCCGCCGGGCAGGCGGCGCGGCAGACCGGCGGGGACGAAGGGCGTACCGCGCGCCGAGCGCGAGGAGCAGATCCTCGCCGCCGCCGTGGAGGAGTTCGGCCGGCACGGGCACGCGTCCGCGTCCATGGCCGCGATCGCCGCCCGCGTGGGCGTGACGAAGCCGATGATCTACGCCTACTTCGACTCGAAGGACGGGCTCTACCTCGGCTGCCTCGAACACATCGCCGCCCGCGTCATCGAGGCCATCGACACGGCGATGGCGGGCGGACCGGCCACCCCGGACGGGGAACGGCTCCCCCACGCCGTCCTCAGCGGACTCTTCACGGCCCTCGAGAGGCAGCGTCACGCCTGGTTCGTCCTCTACGACCGGACCTTGCCGCCGGGATCCGAACTGCGCCTCGCCGCCCAGCGGCACCGCGAGACCATCGACGCGCTCGCCGCGACGGGCACCGCGGCCCTGCTGAGCGGCCACGGCAACGAGGACCCCCTCGACGCCGACGCCCTCAAGCACGTGTGGACGGGCACCGTCAGCGCGCTCATGGGCTGGTGGATCGCCCACCCCGACCAGTCCGCCCGGGACATGAGCGCCCGCTGCGCCCGACTGCTCACGGCCGTGCGCACCCCCTGATCCGGCGCCCCGCCGTCAATGCGCCTGGACCACCGGGGGGTTGAGGCGGGCGAAGCCGGGCTGGCGGTGATAGGGGAAATAGGGGTAGGGAGCCGGGCGGGCGCCGGCCCGGTCGAGCCTCGCCATCTGCTCCGGGGAGAGCGTCCAGCCCACGGCCCCGAGGTTCTGCCGCAGCTGCTCCTCGTTGCGCGCGCCGATGATGACGGAGGACACGGTCGGCCGCTGCAACAGCCAGCGCAGGGCGATCTGCGGGATCGCCCTGCCGGTTTCCCGGGCGACCTCCTCCAGGGCGTCGACCACGCGGTAGAGGTGTTCGTCCTCCACCGGCGGCGCGAAGTCGGCGGTGTCGTGCAGCCTGCTGCCGGCCGGCAGCGGCCGGCCCCGGCGGATCCTGCCGGTGAGCCGCCCCCACCCGAGGGGGCTCCAGACGATCGCCCCGAGTCCCTGGTCGAGCCCGAGCGGCATCAGCTCCCATTCGTAGTCGCGGCCGACGAGGGAGTAGTAGACCTGGTGGGCGACGTAGCGCTGCCGGCCGAGGCGGTCGGCGGCGGCCAGGGACTTCATCGCCTGCCAGCCGGAGAAGTTGGAGACGCCGAGGTGCCGGACCTTCCCGGCCCGGACCAGGTCGTCCAGGGCGGAGACCGCCTCCTCCACGGGGGTGCCGGCGTCGAAGGCGTGCAGCTGGAAGAGGTCGATGCGGTCCGTGCCGAGGCGGCGCAGCGCCTTGTCGACGGAAGCGATCAGGCGGGACCGCGAGGTGCCCGCGTCGCCGGGGGCGTCGCTCGTGGGCAGGCCCGCCTTGGTGGAGATGAGCACCTGGTCGCGGCGGCCCTTGAGGGCGGCCCCCAGCACCTCCTCCGACGCGCCGTCGGAGTAGACGTCGGCGGTGTCGAACATCGTGACGCCGGCCTCGATGCACACGTCCACGAGGCGACGGGCCTCCGCCACTCCCGTACTGCCCCAGGCCCCGAAGAGCGGTCCCCGTCCGCCGAAGGTCCCGGCGCCGAAGCTGAGCGCCGGAACCTGAAGCCCGGACGCACCCAGTCGCCTGTACTCCATGACGAATCCCCTCTCACACCCAACTAATGGGGCTGCGGTTCCGTTAAGATGGCCCCAGCGTAGCAACGCGAGAGAGTTAATGGAACAGGAGTCCCGTTATGGAGTTCACGGAAGCCGCAGCCGACCCGGGAACCGCCCGGCCCGGAGGGCGTACGGCGCGGGTACGGGCGGCCGTGCTCGGTGCCACCGCGGACGTCCTGGCCGAGCAGGGCTTCGCCCGTCTCGACCTCGCCGACATCGCCCGCCGCGCGGAGGTGGGGAAGACCACCGTCTACCGCCGCTGGGGGACGGTCACCGGTCTCGTGACCGACCTGCTGCTGGACATGGCGCAGCAGTCGGTGCCGCGCACGGAGACGGGTTCGCTCCTCGGGGACCTGACGGCCAACGCCCGGCTGGTGCGGCGGACGCTGGCCGATCCCCGGCAGGGGGCGCTGTTCAAGGCGGTGATCGCGGCGGCCGGCTCCGACCCGAAGGCGGCGGAGGCCCTGTACGGCTTCTACTCCGCCCGCGTCGAGGAATGGGCGCCCTGTGTGGAACAGGCCGCCGCCCGCGGCGAGGTGCCCGGGGGCACGGACGCGCACGAGGTGATCCGCGCGACCTCCGCCCCCCTCTACTACCGCCTCCTGACCACGCCCTTCCCGCTCGACGAGGCCGACGCCGACCGCGCCGCGGGGGCCGCGGCGGCGGCGGCGCGAGCGGGGGCGTACGTACGGGAGGGTGCGGCCTGAGCCCGCGTGCGCCCTACGGGGTGGTGCGGGCCGGGAAGGTGAAGCCGTAGCCCTGCCCCTTGAGCCAGGGCAGGTACTGCTCCAGCGCCGCGACCGTCTCGCTGCGGTCACCGCCGCCGTCGTGGAAGAGCACGGTCGGCTGCTCGGGCAGCTTGCCCTCCAGGGCGGCGACGATCGCCGGCAGGCCCGGACGGCTCCAGTCCTTGGGGTCCACGCTCCAGCCCAGCGGCCGCATCCCGCTGGCGGCGGCGATGGCACGGCTGTCGGGCGTGAAGGCCCCGCCCGGTGCGCGGTAGTAGTTCACGGCGACGCCCGGCACGGCCTTCTCGATCATGGCCTTGCCGTCGAGTATCTGCTGCCGCTGGTAGGCCACGGGCTTGTGGTCCATGGTCACGTCGTGGTCGACGGAGTGGTCGCACAGCTGGTGCCCCTCGGCGGCGACCTCGCGCACCAGCTCGGGGTACTTCTGCGCCCTGGTTCCGATCATGCAGAAGGTGGCCTTGACGTGGTTCTGCTTCAGCACCTTGAGGACCTGCGGGGTCCAGCGGGGGTCCGGACCGTCGTCGATGGTGATGGCGACGTCGCGACCCGGGCCCTGGGCCAGCCGGGAGATCCCCAGCGGGATCCCGCCGGCGCCGTGGGCCGGCTCGAAGCCGTGGGCCGGCTCGGATCCGGCCCCGGAACGGGAACGCCCCGCCGAGCCGTCCGTGGCGGCGAGGGCCGGCGTGCCGGCCGCCGCGAGGAGAAGGGCGAGGACGGTCCCCGCCACGGCGGATCCCGCCCGTCGACGACGCGCGGAACTGCTGGTGATGCCCATGGACGCGCTCTTCCTTTGCGCTCGACCCCCGGAACCCGCGATTCCGATCCAGGGTAGGTCACGCGCGGGGGCGGCCACCTCACCCGATCGGCCCATGCGCCCCGCCCCGGGCCGGAGGAAATTTCCTACAGGCCCGGGGAGGCACGTGCGCGGCGCCCGCGGTACGGGTCGGTCAGGCGGTGGCCGGCGCCGGAGTGTTTTCCGTCTCCTTCTCCGTCCCGGCCGCCGCTCCCCCGGCGACGGCCGGAACCGCATCCGCCTCGCCGTGGCGCGGGAGGGCCGTGTAGTACACGGTCGCGCCCTGCTTGACGCGCTCCACCAGGCTGCGGGCCACCAGTCGCTCGGTGGTCGTGCGCACCAGGTTGTCGCTGACGTTGCGGGCCGGGTCCGCGGACTTCAGCGCCTGGGCGATCTCGCGGGCCGTCTTCGGCTCCGCCTGTCCGCTCAGGTGCCGATGGATCAGCTCGGCCAGCGGGACCTGCTTCTCCTTGGCGGCGACGGGCTTCGCCTTGGCGGGCTCCTTCGCGGCCTTCACAGCCTTCACAGCCTTCACCGCCTTCGTGGCCTTCGCGGGCCCGGCCGGCGCGGGACTCTCCGGCGCGGCCTTCACGGGCTCGGCCGGAGCGGTCTTCACGGGCTCGGCCGCCTCGGCCTTCACGGCGGGCGCCTTCCTGTCCGCCGTGTTCTTCGCTGCCGTGTTCTTGGCGGCCGTGTTCTTGGAGGCCGTGCTCTTGGCGGCCGGCTTCCTGACGGTCGCCTTCCGGGCCGCCGTCTTCTTCGCGGCGGCGGTCGTACCGGCGGCGGTCGTCGCGGTCTTCCCGCCGGTGCGCGGTGCGGGCACCGGCGTCACGACGTCGCCGAGGGCCGCCCGCATCCCCACGAGGAGTGCGTGGTCCTGCTCCAGACCGGCCAAGCGCCCCTGGAGGGAGGCGATCTCCTCCCGGATGCGTTCCTGCTCACCGGTGTTCAGGTCGAGGTCGGCGGCGACCTTCTCTGCGTACTGGGACTTGAGGGTGGGAATCTCCCGAGCGGACATGATGGCTCCTCGAATGGACGGTGTTGCGCGCGGACTCTACCCAGGTGACCTGTGAGGTGTGTGAGTTTGTGCAGTACACGACCCAAAGGAAGCGCCCGCGGCCACAGTTGTCACACCACTCGGACCGGCGCGTCCATGATGTGCGTCCGCCGGCCGCTCCCCATGATCCGCGCGGTTCGCCTGCCTGTCACGGGTGGGGTCACGGGCGGCTGGCGGTGACCAGGTAGTAGTCCAGGATCCGCTGCTCCCAGGCGGCGTGGAAGTTCCGGGGCCACGTGCCCGGCTCCCAGAGGCGTGCGAGCCAGCGGTCCCAGCCGGGCCAGACCTGCGGACCGATCGAGGTGATCCGCACATCGGTGAAACCGGCGTCCGTCAGGGCCTCGTCGAGCCGCGAGACGGGCCGGGCGATGTCCAGACCGCTGGCGAACGAGTCGAGCAGCCCGGCGAGCCGCTCCGCCGGAGCGGACGCCCCCTCGACACTGAAGAAGCTGGCGACGGCCACCCGCCCACCGGGACGCAGGACCCGCGCCGCCTCGCGGGCGAAGGCGGGCAGGTCCGGGAAGTGCTGGGCCGCCTCGACGCTGTAGAGGCAGTCGAACTCGGCGTCGCCGAGCGGCAGGCTCTCCGCCGCCCCGAGCACGAAGCGCAGCCTCGGCGGCCGGGCTCCGAGGAGGAGGGCGTTCGCCTCGCGGGCCCGCCCCAGCTGCTGGGGGTGGATGTCCACCCCGGTCATCTCCGCGGGCCCGTACTCCTCCAGGGCGAGGGCGCAGCCGAGGCCGAGCCCACAGCCGATCTCCACGACCCGGCCGCCCGCGGGACCGACCGCGTCGAGCACGTGCCGGTAGAGGTCCTGCTCGCTGCGGATCCGGTCCCCCTGGGACAGCGGCCGTTCGAGATCGACCGCCTGCCAGTAGCCGAAGTTGATGAACCCGCCGGCGAACACCGGTACGGCGCTCAGATCGGCCGGCCCGTACGTCTCCCACACTTCGGGCCGCACGACCGGAGCGGGCTTCTCTTCAGGGGTCCCCGACACCACCCCACCACCTCCTCGCGACGGGGCGCCGCGCCCCGAAATCCCCAGTGTGGCCCGTGGATCCCCGGCGCGACAGGGGACCCGCCCGGCCACGCCGGGCGCGGGGACCGGGTGGTGGGCGATCATTGGCCGACCCGCAGGGCGCTTCCGCCGTGCGGTTCGGCGAGGATGACGGGGTCGCCCGTCCGCCACACGTGAGGAGTCCGCGCAGATGCCCGCGTCCGTTCCCGGTCCCAAGCCTCCGACGATCGCGGATGTCGCGCGGGTCGCCGGGGTGTCCCGCACGACGGTCTCGCACGCCCTGAACGGACTCGGCAAGGTCGACCCCCGCACCCGGGAGCGGATCAAGCAGGTCGCCGCCGAGCTCGGATACCGGCCCAACCTCAGGGCGCAGCGGCTGCGGCGCGGACAGGCCAAGGCCATCGCGCTCGCCTCCTCCATGCCGTTCGCGGTGGCCGGCGGGCCCTCGCGGCTCGGGTTCTACATGGAGATCGCCGCCGCCGCGGCCGAGAGCGCCCTGCTGCACGACTACGCCCTCGTCCTCGTGCCGCCCGTCCAGTCCGGCTCCGGGCTGCACTCCGTCGACATCGACGGGGCGATCGTCGTCGAGCCGGACGTGAACGACCCCGCGACGGCCCGGCTGCGCGAGCGCGGCCTGCCGTACGTGGCGCTCGGCAGGCCCGTCTCCCCGGACGAGCAGGTTCCGTACGTGGACCTGCGCGGCGGGCCGGTGGCCGGGATGCTCCTGGCCCACCTGCGCGAACAGGGCGCCGAGCGGCCGGCGCTGATCATCGGGTCCGGCGAACGGCACTCCTCCGTCGACGCGCGCGAGGCCTACGCGCGCATGGCGGCGGAGCACGGCTGGCCGCCGGTCGTGGCCACCGCCCCCGAGGCGGGCGGCGAACAGGCCGGATACGAGCGCTGCGCGGCCCTGCTCGCCGAGCATCCCGCCACCGACGCCGTCTGCGCGCTGGTGGACGCCTTCGCGGTGGGCGCGGTCCGGGCCATCCGGGACAGCGGGCGGACCGTACCGGACGACGTCATGGTCGTCACCCGGTACGACGGACTGCGCGCCCGCACCTGCGATCCGCTGCTCACCGCCGTCGACCTGCACCTGGACCGGGCGGCGGCCGACGCGGTGGAACTGCTGCTGGGGCGGCTGCGGGGCGCGGAGGGCGTGCCGGTGGTGGCGACGGCGCCCGCACCCCGGCTGGTCGTACGGGCGTCCTCACTGCGGGTCAGGCCCCCAGCATGAGGACCGCCCCGGAGACCAGGGCGAACAGCAGGACGAACACGCGCGTCCTGCGGGCGTCCAGGCGGTGGTGCACCGAGCGGCTCAGCCACGCCCCGGCGGCGATCGCCGGAAGCAGCAGGAGCGCCCAGCCCAGGTCCCGGACACGGCCCTGCCCGGTGGCGAACAGCAGGACCAGCGAGGCCACTTCGCCGATGAGGAAGCAGACGGCGACGGTGGCGCGCAGTTCGGCGGGCGGCCGGTGCTGGTACACCAGGGCGAGCGGCGGACCGCCCACACCGGTCGCGGTCTCCGTCAGCCCCGTCACCGCGCCCGCCCCGACGTAGGCGGCCCTGCCGGGGGTGAACACGGGAGCGGCCAGACTCACCACCGCCGCCAGCACGGTGGCGGCGCCCACGAACAGGCCCAGGCTGCGGTCCGGGATCAGCCAGAGCAGGGCCAGCCCGCCGGGGGTCGCGGCGAGCCGGGCCGCGGTGATCCAGCCGGCGCCGCGCAGGTCCAGCGCCGACCGCTCGCGCCAGGCGACGTACAGGTTCAGCGGGATCATCGACGCCAGCACGAACACGGGGAGCAGGCCGGGATCGAGGATCCCCGCCACCGGGGCGACGATCAGGGCGAAGCCGAGCCCGCTGCTGCCCTGGACGAAGGCGGCGAGGGCCACGGTCAGGGCGAGCGCCGTCAGCGCCCCGGCGGTCATCGTGCGGTGTCCCGCGCGCGGGCCGCCGTGGACGTGGGGTGGACCCGGATGATGGGCGCCCCTTCCACGGCGACGCGCGCCAGTTCGGCCGCCCGCCGTACGAGCGCGGGGCCGTCCCATCCGGCGGGCAGGCCGCGCCACAGGCGCATGCGGCCTGCGACGAACACCGCGGTGATCTGGTCGCGGTTGCCGCGCCGTACCAGCTCCCACGGCAGGTCCCAGGAGAGCGCGAGTTCGGGTCCGGTGACATCGACGAGGAGGAAGTCCGCGGCCAGGCCCGCCGCGACGGTGCCGGTGCGGGCGCCGAGCCCGACCGCGTCGGCTCCGCCCCGCGTGGCGTGTTCGAGCCAGGTCCAGCCGGCGCCGCACGAGGAGTCGCCGGTGGCGAGGCCGTACGCGATGCGCTGGGCGAACTCGGCCGCGTCGGCGAGCCGGAAGCCGTCGCCCCGGGTGCCGTCGGTGCCGAGTCCGAAGCGGATGCCGCGATCGGCCATGGCGGTGGCCGGGGCGACGGCGTTGCCCTTCCAGGCGCTGGCGACGGGGTTGTAGCTGACGGCGGTCCCCGTGTCGGCGAGCAGGGTCAGCTCGCGGGGGGTGAGCAGGGTGGCGTGCGCGGCGAGCAGCTGCGGGCCGAGCGCGCCGATGTGGTGCAGGTGTTCGAGCGGGCGCCTGCCGTGGCGCACCAGCGACCGCTCGACGCCCGCGAGGTGCTCGTTCACGTGGATCTGCACGGTGGCCCCGGCTTCCGCGGCGAGGGAGGCGGTGCCCCTGAGGGTGGGATCGGTGGCCGCCTCGGGCACGGAGACGGCGAGCGAGGCGTGGACGAGCGGGTCGCCTTCGTACCGGGCCAAGTGCTCGCCCGCGGCGTCGAGTACGGAGGCGTCGCCCGTCGCGGCGTCGTCGCAGACCAGTCCCAGGACGCAGCGGATGCCGGCGTCGCGGGCGGCCGAGGCCACGACGTCGACGTCCACGCCGGTGCGGTTGCCGGCGTCGGCGACGGTGGTGAACCCGCCGCGCAGCGCTTCGAGCGCCGCCAGTTTGGCCGCCGTGTACGCCGATTCCTCGTCCAGGGCGCCCTCCAGCGGCACCCAGACCCGGCGGAAGATCTCCGAGGGCTCCCCGTAGGCGAGCGCGGAGCCGAAGCTCTGCGTGAGGTGGTGGTGGGCGTCGACGAAGCCGGGCATCAGGAGATGGCCGGGCAGCCGGACGGGGTCGAGCCGCGGATGGGCGCGCTCCAGCTCCTCGGCGGGTCCCACGGCCCGGAACAGGCCGTCGGCGACGACGACGGCCGTGCCGTCGGCGGGGCCTTCGGGCAGCAGCACGGCGTCCGGTACGAGGAGGAAGGGGCCGGACCCGCCGAGGAGTTCACGGCGGAGGTCGTGGCCGAAGTCGCGGGTGACGTCGTGGGTGACGTCGTGGGTGAGGTCGTGGGTGCGCTGGTTCATCGGTCGCTTTCCGTACGGGCTGCGGCGACGCGCGCGGCGTCACCGGGCCTGATGTGGTGGAAGAGGAAATGGAGCAGGGCGGCGGTGAAGGCGCCGACGGCGACGCCGCTCTCCAGGAGGATGCGGAGGTTCGGCGGAAAGCCCGCGTACACGCCGGGAACGAGGATGGGCAACAGGCCGAGCGCGAGGGCGACGGCGCAGACGAGGGTGTTGGTGTGCCGGTCGAGGTCCGAGCGGCCGAGCATCTGGATGCCGAGCACGGTGATGACGGCGAAGACGACCATGGCCGTGCCGCCGATGACGGCGGACGGGATGACGCTGATGGCGCGGGTCACGGGCGCGAGGAAGCCGATGGCGATGAGGACGAGGCCGGCCGCCGCGGTGACGAAGCGGCTGCGCACGCCCGTGACGCGGACGATCCCGATGTTCTCGCCGCTCGTCACCATCAGCGGCAGTCCGAGGAAACCGCCGGCGAGGGAGGTGAGCGCGTCGCCCCGGATGGTCCTGGGGACGGCGGTGCGCCGGTCGATCTCCTTGCCCACGGCCTCGGCGTTGATGACGGTCTGGCCGGTGGCCTCCGCCATGGAGGCGAGGCTGTAGAGCATCAGCGGCAGCGCGGCGACGAGGTCGAACCGCGGTGAGCCGAAGGGCAGCGGCTGCGGGACGTTGAACAGGCCGCCCTCGGCGGCGCGCCCGAAGTCGACGGTGCCGAGGACCGCCGCGAACGCGGTGCCGGCGAGCAGGCCCAGCATGACGGCGAGTTGGCGCAGGACACCGCTGAACAGCAGGTGGCAGACGACGGTGAAGCCGATGGTGGCCATGCCGAGACCGAGGTTCACGGGATCGGCGAACCCCGGCTCGCCGGGGCGGCCGGTGACGAGGACGGCCCCCACCTTCACCAGATTGACGCCGACGATGACGATCATCGTGCCGATGACGAGGGCGGGGAAGAAGGCCAGCAGCCGCGAGAAGACGGGGAGGACGACGAAGGAGAAGAGCGCGGTGAGGATGACCGCCCCGGTGGCCGTGCGCAGGCCGTGCTGATCGGCTATGGCGAGGAAGAGGACGAGGGGCGCGCCGCCGGGGAGCATCACGAACGGGAGCCGGGGGCCGAACTTCCAGGGCCCGAGGGACTGGATGAGGGAGCCGGCGCCGGAGAGCACGAAGGCCGCGGAGAGGAGGTCGACGGTCAGGCGGGGGTCGAGGCGGAGGGTGGCGCTCATCAGGAAGATCGCCGAGATCGGGGTGGCCGCCATGACGAGGACGTGCTGGATGCCGAAGAGGAGGATCCGGCCGAGGGGGCGGGACTCGTCGACGGGGTGGACGCCGTCGTTTCGGGGGCCATCGGGGCCGGCGTCTTCGGGGCCGGCGGTGTGGGAGCCGGGCGTCGGGGGCTGGTGGGTACCGGGGAGGGCGTGGCGGGGGCTTGACACGTTCGAGCTCCGATCGGCGTTCGACACGTACGGGTTCAGCCGCGATCCAGCCCTGGACGGGAGCCAAATCGATGTGGCCAAATCGATTTGGCCGTCAGTATGTGAGGGCCCCGGACGGCCGTCAAGGGTTCCGGCGACGGGCACGCGGCCCGCGGGCGTAGGCTTCCCTGGGCACGGGCGCGACGGGGGCGGGGGCGGGGCATATGGCGAACGAGACGGCAAGGACCTGGGGTTCGACCCTCGATTCGGTCGTGGTGTACGCGCAGGGGGCGGTCTGCCGCCGTCTGGTGCGCGGCGGCATGCCGCCGGACGGCCGGGTGCGGGTGAGCGGATTGCCCCGTTCCCTGGACCCGGGCTCCCTGCGGGTCCGCGTTCTGAACGCCCCGGGCGTGCGCGTCACCGAGGCGCGGGTGGAGGTCGGGGCCGAGCCCCTCGGCTCGGGCGTACCCGACGCGTTGCACCGCGAGGTCGTGCGGCTGCGCGAGGAGTGCGGGGCGGCGCAGGGCGGCCGCGACCGGCAACTGGGCCTGATCGAGGAGGTCAGGGCCCTGCACCCGGTGCCGCCGGAGCGCAGGCGCGGGGACCCGCACCGCCGGACCCCCGTCGACGCGTGGCTGGAGCTCGCCGAGTTCGTGGACGCCCGGCTGGTACGGCTGCACGCGCGTCTCGCCGAACTGGAGGAGGCGCTGCGCCGCGTCGAGCACGAGCTCGCCGTCGCCGCGGACCGTCTCGCCCGCGCTTCCACCGACGCGCCGTCGGCGCACGTGGAGACCACGGTCTGCGCGGCACTGACCCTCGACCGCATCGCCGGCACGACGGAGGCGGAAGCCGAAGCGGCACCGGGATCGGAGGTGGAGCCGGAACTGGCGCTGGAACTGGAGCTGGAACTGGAGTACGCGGTGCCCGGCGCCGTCTGGGTTCCGGCCTACCGTCTCACCCACCGGCAGGGCGAGGGCGCCGGCCGGCTCCTCCTGCGCGCCTCGGTCGCCCAGCGCACCGGTGAGGACTGGACCGGCGTACGCGTCGCCCTGGCCACCGCGGACCTGCGGCGCCGCACCGACCTGCCGAAGCTGCGCTCACTGCGGATCGGACGCCGTCAGGCCGCGCCCGCGCCGTCCGGCTGGCGCGAGCCTCCGGCGGGGCTCGCCGACCTGTTCGCCGGCTACGAGGCGGCCGGGCCCCGGCCGGCCTCCCCGGCCGCCCCGGCCTCCGTGCCCGCCGCACGTCCGGCCGCCGGAGCCGGTTCCGCGCTCGCTTCTTCGGCACCTTCCGCGCCCGTGCCCGTGCCCGCGCCGGTTCCGGCACCGGCGCTGCCGCCGGCGCCCCAGGGTTACGGAGCTCCGCCGCCCTCGTTCCCGGCTCCGGGCGGCGCGGACGGCCTGCGGCCCCAGGCCTTCGGCTCCGCCGCCCCCACCCCGCCGAGCCGGTCACGGGCCGCGGGCCGGCCGGCCGGCGGCGGATCCTTCGCCGCGCCCGCCGCCGCCCCGATGGCAGCCGCCCCGATGGCCCCCGCAGCCCCCGGTGGGGCCCCGCCGCCGCCCCCGGCTCCGCCGGCCGGTCCGCCGCGCCCGAGCGGTGCCGAACTCGACTACGCCGCGCTCGTCCTGTCCGGCCCCGGCGAACGGGGCGGCCGCCAGGGCCGGCTGTTCCCGGACGCCTCCTTCGACCCGGGCGCGGCCGAACACCGGCGCCGCGCCGAGGCGGTGACCGCGCTGCCGCTGCCCGGGCACGCCGTGCGTCCCCGCGAGTCGGCGGGCTCCTTCGACCACCGCTTCGACGCCGCCGCCCGCGCCGACGTTCCCTCGGACGGCACCTGGCACACCGTCACCGTCGGCGAGATACCCGTCGGTCTGCGCACCGAGTACCTCTGCGTGCCGTCCGTGGAGCAGACCGTGTACGCGACGCTGGTGCTCTCCAACGCCACCGACCAGGCCCTGCTGGCCGGGCCGGTGGAGGTCACCGTCGACGACGAGTTCCTGCTGACCGCGGCCCTGCCCACGCTCGCCCCCGGCGGGGTCCGCCGGGTGGGACTCGGGCCGGCCGAGGGCATCGGGGTCACCCGCCGCACGAACCTGCGCGAGTCGACCGCCGGCCTGCGGGGCAACACCACCGTGCTCGACCACCGCGTCCACGTGGAGCTGGCCAACCGGCTCGCCGGGCCCGTCACCGTCGAGGTCCGCGAGCGGGTCCCGGTCACCACCGAGCCGGACGTCCGGATCGAGGAACGCGCCGACTGGACGGCGCCCGAGGAGGGCACGGGACCCGAGCACCACGCACCGGGCACCCGTGTCTGGCGGGTGGACCTGCCCGCCGGCGCCACCACCGCCCTCGACGGCGGCTACGAGATCCGCATCCCGGCCGGCAAGGGCCTGGTCGGCGGCAACCGCAGGAGCTGACACAGCCATGTCCACGGCCCCCACGCCGATAGCCCTCCCCGTCACCGCCGTGACCTGCCTGGAGGACAGGGCCCACGTCGAGCGCACCGCCGTTCTCGACCTCAGGGCCGGAGTCCAGCGGCTGCGTCTCGGGCCGGTCAGCGCACTGGCCGTCGACCGCACCCTCCATGCCGAGCTGGACGCCGGGCACGCGGCGACCGTGCTCGACGTACGGCTGGTCCGCACCTGGACCCCCGGCGGACCGCTCCCGTCCCCCGACGACTCCGCCCTGCGCCGCCGCGTACACGAACTCGAGGGCGAGCGGCACTCCGTGGAGCAGCGGCGCGAGCGGCTGCACGCCCGCCTCGGCGTGCTCGGCCGCCTCGCCGCCGATCTGCTGCGGGACATCGGCGAAGGGGCCGGCTGCGGAGAGGCCGACGGGCCCCGCTGGACCCGCGAACTGGACCGGGTGGACGGCGAGCGCGAGGAGTTCGGCCGGCAACTCCGGTCGGCCGAGGCCCGCTTGACGGCGCTCGACACCGAACTCGGCGAGGTCCGCCGGGCCGTGGCCCGCTCCGAGACGCCACCCGCCGAGCTGCTCGGCCATGTCGAGCTGACCGTGGACGCCGCGGCGGCCGGGCCGGGCCGGCTGCGCCTGACCCATCTCACCCCGTGCGCGCTGTGGCGGCCCGCCTACCGGGCCGTCCTCGACGGCGACTCCCTCACGCTGGAGACCGACGCGATGGTCTGGCAGCGCACCGGAGAGGACTGGTCCGGCGTACGGCTGACCCTGTCGACGGCCCGGTCGGCGCTGGCCACCGATCCGCCGCGGCTCGGCGAGGACCGGCTGACGCTGGGCGACCGCACCGCCGCCGAACGCCGGACGGTGGAAGTCGAGTTGCGCGAGGAGGCGATCGGGGACATCGGCCCGGCCCCGGTGCTCGGCCTGCCGGGGGTGGACGACGGCGGTGAGGCGCGGGTGCTGGGCGCCCCCGCACCGGTCTCCGTACCCGGTGACGGGCGTGCCCACCGGGTGCCGCTGTCCGCCTTCACCGCACCCGCGCGCAGTGAGTACGCCTGCTCGCCGGAGTTGTCCCCGCTGGTCACCCGGGTGGTGCGGTTCGGCAACGGCTCCGGCCACGCACTGCTCGCCGGGCCCGTGGACCTGGTCCGTACGGGCGGGTTCGGCGGTCGCGGCACGCTGGACTTCACCGCGCCCGGCGCCCCGGTCGTGCTGGCCTTCGGCAGCTGCGACGACCACAGCGTGGTCCGGGAGGCGGAGGAGTCCCGGACGACCGCCGGGATCACGCAGCGGACGGTGGTCACCCGTACGGTCCGCGTGCACCTGTCCCGGTTCTCCGCGCCGGCGGAAGAGGGCGAACGCCTGGTCGTCGTACGGGAGCGGATCCCGGTCCCGGAGGTCTCGGCGGTGGAGGTGCGCCTGCTCAAGGAGGCCTGCTCCCCCGGGCCCGACGCGGTCGACGCCGACGGCATCGCGCGCTGGGAGGTCGGGCTGCCGCCCGGCGGCCGCCGTACGGTCACCCTGGTCTACGAGCTGTCGGCGAGCGCCAAGGTCGCGGGGATCTGACGCAGCGCGCATGGTCAGGCGCATCGCCGGGCGCATCGCCGGTCGCATCGGCACGGGCAGGGGAGCCGGCCCGGATACGGGCAGGCCGCCCGGGCACGGCCCGTGCTCTCAGCCGACCTGGATCCCGATGACGCAGGTGTCGTCGTCGGTGTCGGAGCGGCTCTCGGCGAGCAGGCGGTCCAACCGGTGGTCCAGGTCACCGGCCCCGCTCGCCGCCGCGCCCACGAGGTGGGCCAGGGAGTCCTCCACGGAGGAGTCCCGCCTCTCCACCAGCCCGTCCGTGAACATCAGCAGGGTGTCGCCCGGTTCCAGCCGGACCTCCCGTTCGACGTACGTGACGTCGGGCAGCGCTCCGAGGAGCAGGCCCTCGATGAGCGGGAAGGCCTCGGGCTCGCCGCCGCGGACGAGCACGGGCGGCAGGTGCCCGGCGCGTGCCCAGCGCATCACCCGGGTACGGGGGTCGAAGAGCCCGCAGACGGCGGTGGCCGTCACGTGCTTGGCCAGGTGGTGGGTGACCGTGTTGAGCCACGACAGCAGTTGGGCGGGGCCCGCCCCGGTCACGGCCAGGCCGCGCAGGGCATTGCGCAGGACGACCATCCCGGTGGCGGCCTCGATGCCGTGTCCGGCGACGTCTCCCACGGAGAGCATGATCAGCCCGGAGGGCAGGACCACGGTGTCGTACCAGTCGCCGCCGACGAGCGACTCGGACTCCGCGGGCCGGTAGCGGACGGCCACGCGCAGGCCCGGGGCTTCGACGGCGGGCGGGGTGGGAGGCATGATGGCGTGCTGGAGCTGGAGGGCGAGGCGGTTGCGTTCGGCGGACTCGGCCGCCGTGTGGGCGAGCTGGTCCCGGGTCGCCGCCAGGGCGACCTCGGTCCAGTGCTGGGCGGAGATGTCCTGGTAGGCGCCGCGTACGGCGTGCAGGTGCTGGTCGGCGTCGAGGACGGGCTCGGCGACGACGCGGATGTGCCGGGTGATCCCGTCGGGCCTGCGCAGGCGCAGGTCCACGGAGGCGGGTCGGCGGTAGCGCAGTACGGCCCGCAGGAAGCGGCCCAGGGCCTCGGAGTCGTCGGGGTGGGCGTAGCCGGGCAGTTCCCGCAGCGGTACGGGCGGTGCGCCGGCCGGCAGGCCGTGCAGCGCGTACAGCTGGGCGTTCCAGGTGATCTCTCCGGTGACGAGGTTCTCCTCGAAACCTCCGATCCGGCCCAGGCGCTGGGCGTGCTGGAGGAGGTCGGCCAGTCGTGCGGTCTCGTCCTCGATCCGCCAGATCAGCAGGACGGCGGCGCCGTGCCGGCTGACGCTGATGTCCGCGACCGAGGTCAGGGGGATCTGGTCGACGAGCGCGGTCAGGCTCATGCGTTCGGCCCTGAAGGGTTCACCGGTGGCGTGCACGCGCTCGATGATGTCGAACAGCCCGTTCTCGCCCGCGGCCATGGGATAGGCCTCCAGCAGCAGGGCGCCGTTCACGTCGGCGCGCCGGCGTCCTGCGGGGTCGACGAAACGGCTGCTGGCGTGGCGGATGCGGAAGTCGGCCAGCCGTCCCCCGGGGTCGAGCACGGGGGTGAGGATGACGGCGGGGTCGTGCAGTCCCTCGGCGAGGTCGGTCAGCTCCGAGACGTCCGGGAGCACCGTTTCGGGGAGGTCGGGATCGCCCGGGGGCGAGGAGTCCATGGCGCGGGCGCAGAGTTCGGCGAGGGCCTCGATCTGGCGCTCGATCCGCGGGGGCTGCGGCGCGAGGGGCCCGGGCCAGCAGATCTCGAGGACGCCGTGGATCCGGCCGCCCGTGCCGGCCGGTACGGCCATCCGTCCGCCGTCGGGCCAGTGCAGGTGCGCGATCGAGGGCAGGCCTTCGCGTTGCAGGCGGTCGAGGGTGACCAGGCGGCGCTCGCGCAGCGCGAGGCGGGCGACGGTGGCGACGCCCGGGGGGACGTGGCGCCAGCGCGCGGCCTCGCCGGGCGGGAAGCCGGCGTACCCGGCGAGGGCCAGCGAGCCGTCGGGCGCCGCCGTCCACATGGCCACGGCGATCGCGCCCAGGGGTTTGAGGGCGTTGGTCAGGAGGGATTCGGCCATGGCCTGGGTGTCGTCGGCGGCGGCCAGCATCCCGCTCTCGGCGGTGCGCAGCCGGACCGCCACCCTGGTGGACGGCTCGGCCGGGCCGAGGGTGGCGGTGCGCTCGACGAACTCGGCGGCGACCTCGCTGACGTGGTCGCGGGCGGCCTGGTTGACGATGTCCGCGGCGATGTCGAGCGTGGCGAGCCCGGTCTCGCGCGACAGTTCGTCCAGTTGTCGCGCCGCCGCGGCCGGGGTGCAGCTCAGCTGCCCGATGAGGATGCCCTTGGCCAGTTCGACCAGGGCCCTGCCGTCCGCGGCCGCCTGCGCCGCCCGCACCTCGCCGCGCAGGCGTTCCACGGTGGCGACGAGGCGTCCCAGAGGTGTCGGGGCCTGGTGCGGGATCGTCGGGCGGCAAGGGTCCGCGGTGAGCGCCTCCGGTGCCCGCGCATCGCCGTGCCACTGTGTGTCGGGGGTGCTCACGGTGTTTCCGGCTCCTTGCTGGGACGGTCCCCGGTCTGCGGCGCGGCGGTCATCTCGTGAGCCAGTGCCGGACGCGGGCGATGAGGTCGTCGGCGTCGACCGGCTTGGTGACGTAGTCGCTGGCCCCCGCGGCGAGGCTCTTCTCCCGGTCGCCGGGCATCGCCTTGGCGGTGACCGCGATGATGGGGAGGCCGGTGTGGGCCGGCATCCGCCGGATCTCGGCGGTGGCCGCGTACCCGTCCAGTTCCGGCATCATCACGTCCATCAGGATGAGGTCGACGCCCTCGTTGCGGGTGAGGGTTTCGATGCCCTTGCGTCCGTCCTCCGCGTGGAGCACCCGGATGCCGTGCAGTTCGAGCACGCCGCTGAGGGCGTACAGGTTGCGCGCGTCGTCGTCGACGACGAGGACGGTGCGCCCGGCCAGGCCGTCGTCGAGCACGTGGGCGGGGGTGTGGGTTCCCTCGGCGCCCGAGTGGACGAAGGGCAGTACGTCCCCCGGCTGGTCCGCGCTCAGGTGCAGCACGATGCGTTCGCGGAGCTCGTCCAGGCTGGACAGCAGCTCCAGGCGGCGCGACGCGGCCCGTTCCCGCAGCGCCGTCTCCTGGCCGGTGTTCAGGCGGGGGTTGTTGTGCGCGAGGACGGGGAGGGAGGCGAGCGCGGGGTCTCCGTCGAGGGCGTCGAGGAAGCGCAGGGCCTCGCCGTCGGGCATGTCGAGTTCGAGGACGACGCAGTGGAAGGAGTCCGCCGCGAGGGCGGCCGCGGCCTCCCGCGAGCTGGTGACGCCGACGACCTGGATGCCCCCGGGCTCCCCGGCCGGCCGGTGGCGGGGGGCGAAGTCCCGGTCGGCGCTCTCGGCGACGAGGGACAGCAGGCCGCCCTGGCGTTCCTCGATGACCAGCAGGCGGCGGGACTGCCGCTGCGCGGGGACGGCCGGCGCGGGCGCGTGACCCGCAGCGGCGGCTCCGGCCGCTCCGTGCGGGGCGGGCGACGGCACCTCGGGCAGCGGGTCCTTCTCGTACTCCGCCCAGCTGACCGGCAGGTAGAGGGTGAAGGTGCTGCCCTGTCCCGGGGTGCTCTCCGCGGTGACGGCGCCGCCGAGCAGCTGGGCGATCTCGCGGCTGATGGAGAGGCCGAGGCCGGTGCCTCCGTACTTGCGGCTGGTGGTGCCGTCGGCCTGCTGGAAGGCGCCGAAGACGGATGCCAGCTGCCGCTCGGGGATGCCGATGCCCGTGTCCCGCACCCGGAAGGCCACCACGGGCCCGCGGCCGGGCACTCCGGCGGGGACCTCGGTCGCCGCGGCCGGTTCGATCCGGAGTTCGACGCCGCCTCGCTCGGTGAACTTCACGGCGTTGGACAGCAGGTTGCGCAGGACCTGGCGCAGCCGCGAGTCGTCGGTGTGCAGGGCGTGCGGCGCGTCGGGCGCGGTGGTGACGGTGAAGTCGAGGCTCTTCTGCGTGGTCATCGGCCGGAAGGTGGCGTCGACGTACTCCAGCAGTTGCGGCAGGGACACCGCCTCGGGGTTGATGTCCATCTTTCCGGCCTCGACCTTCGACAGGTCGAGGATGTCGTTGATCAGCTGGAGCAGGTCGGACCCGGCCGAGTGGATGACGCCCGCGTACTCGACCTGCTTCGGGCTGAGGTTGCGGGTGGGGTTCTGGGCGAGCAGCTGGGCGAGGATCAGGAGGCTGTTGAGCGGGGTGCGCAGCTCGTGGCTCATGTTGGCGAGGAACTCGGACTTGTACTTGGAGGCCAGCGACAACTGCTGTGCCCTGTCCTCCAGTTCCTGCCGCGCCTGCTCGATCTCCAGGTTCTTGGCCTCGATGTCGCGGTTCTGGCTGGCGAGGAGGGCCGCCTTCTCCTCCAGCTCCGCGTTGGAGCGCTGGAGTTCCTCCTGCTGTACCTGGAGCTCGGCGGAACGCGCCTGCAGTTCGCCGGTCAGCCGCTGGGACTCGCCGAGGAGCTCGTCGGTGCGGGCGTTGGCGACGATCGTGTTGACGTTGACGCCGATGGTCTCCAGCAGCTGGCCGAGGAAGTCCCGGTGTACGGGGGTGAAGGCGGTGAAGGAGGCCAGCTCGATCACGCCGAGGACCTGGTCGTCCACCACGATAGGCAGGATGATCAGGCTGCCCGGGGTGGTGCGGCCCAGCCCCGAGGAGATGACGTAGTCGCCGGGTACCTGGTCCGTGGCGATGATGCGGTGGCTGCGCGCGGCCTGTCCGACCAGGGACTCGCCGAGGGCGAAGCGGATGCCCTCGCCGGTGCCGGCGGGGCGGCCGTAGGAGCCGACCAGGGTGAGCACGGTGCCGGCGGGGCCGTCCTCGGCGAGGTAGAAGGCGCCGTACTGGGCGGCGACGAGCGGTGTCAGCTCGTCCATGACGAGCGCGGCGACGACGGACAGGTCGCGGTGGCCCTGCATCAGGCCGGAGATCCGGGCCAGGTTGGACTTGAGCCAGTCCTGTTCCTGGTTGGCCCGGGTGGTCTCGCGCAGCGAGCCGACCATCGAGTTGATGTTGTCCTTGAGTTCGGCGACCTCGCCGGAGGCGTCGACGGTGATCGAGCGGGTCAGGTCGCCCTCGGCGACCGCGCTGGCGACCTCGGCGATGGCCCGCACCTGGCGGGTGAGGTTCCCGGCCAGTTCGTTGACGTTCTGGGTCAGGCGCTTCCAGGTGCCGGAGACGCCCTCCACCTCGGCCTGGCCGCCGAGACGGCCCTCACTGCCCACCTCGCGGGCGACGCGCGTGACCTCGGCGGCGAAGGCGGAGAGCTGGTCGACCATCGTGTTGATGGTCTCCTTCAGCTCCAGGATCTCCCCGCGCGCGTCCACCCGGATCTTCTGCGTCAGGTCTCCCTGTGCCACCGCGGTGGTGACCTGGGCGATCGAACGGACCTGTGCGGTCAGGTTGTCGGCCATGACGTTGACCGACTCCGTGAGGTCCTTCCACGTACCGGAGACGCCCTTGACGTCCGCCTGGCCGCCGAGACGGCCCTCGGTGCCCACCTCGCGGGCCACCCGGGTGACCTCCCCGGCGAAGGCGGACAGCTGGTCGACCATCGTGTTGATGGTCTCCTTCAGCTCCAGGATCTCCCCGCGCGCGGTGACGGTGATCTTCTGCGAGAGGTCGCCCTCGGCCACGGCGGTCGCGACCTGGGCGATCGAGCGCACCTGGTCGGTGAGGTTTCCGGCCATGAAGTTGACCGAATCCGTGAGGTCCAGCCAGGCACCGCCGACTCCGGGTACGTCGGCCTGGCCGCCCAGGGTCCCCTCGGTCCCCACCTCTCGGGCCACGCGCGTCACCTCGGAGGTGACCAGCGACAGCTGGTCCGCCATCCCGTTGAAGACCGTGGCGATCTCACCGAGCAGTCCGTCCGAGGTATCGGGGAGCCGGGTACGGAAATCCCCGTCCCGTACGGCGGTCAGGCCGGCCAGCAGCC
This sequence comes from Streptomyces sp. NPDC002181, assembly GCF_042890485.1. NCBI lineage: Bacteria > Bacillati > Actinomycetota > Actinomycetes > Kitasatosporales > Streptomycetaceae > Streptomyces > Streptomyces sp. NPDC002181. The sequence goes on from NZ_JBIASC010000002.1 coordinate 67,939, forward strand.
TGCGCAGCTCCGCTTCGCCGATCCCCGTCCCGTCCGAGTGACCCGGCGAACCGCTCAGTGACTCCGGGCCCGTCCGCTCAGCCATCCGTCAACCCCTCGCCAAACGACCGGTCGACGAAGGTTAACGCCGACCGGAAGGACCTTATGGCACGACGGATCACTGTGAAGCAGCGCTTCCGCACACTGCCGGGATACCGCGGGTGCCGGGGCGGTTGGCGGGTAGACGAATCGGTGACGAAGGACACGAAGGACGAAAGGGGTGAGTGCGGTGTCGGTCAAGGCCGTGGGCTGGGCACGCTCGTTTCCGGTGTCGAGGGGAGTACGGGCGGCGCGGCAGTGGACCGCCGGGCACCTGGCCTCGCTGCCATGGGACGACTCGGCCGCGGACACGGTGCACTCCGTCCTCCTCAGCGTCTCCGAACTCGTCACCAACACCCACCTGCACGCCGCCGGAACCGCCCACCTCGTGCTCACGTGGGACGGCCGCTGCCTCCATGTCAGCGTCGCCGACTCCGACCCGCGGCTGCCCGCCGCGCGGCCGGCCGACGCCGAAGCCGATGCGGGCGCCACCTCCGGGCGGGGGCTGGGGATCGTCACCACCCTGGCGGACTCGTGGGACATCCACGCGTGCCACGGCGGCAAGGCGATCACGGCCTGTTTCCGCCCCTACGGCGGGGCCGACCCCCACACCGGCGCGGCGGCGGACCCTGACGGGGGCATGAACGGGGGCATGGACGGGCCGATCCCGTCATGACCCGCCGAGCGCGTCCTCGACGCTGGGGTACACGGACAGCACCGTATCGGCGCCCGTCAGGGCGAAGAGCCGGCTCAGCTGCTCCGCGGGTGCGGCGATCCGCAGGGAGGTCAGATGGTGCACCCGCAGCAACAGGTTGAGGAAGGACGAATCGCCGAAGGTGACGGCGGACGCGTCCAGCACCACCAGCGGGTGCCGGTCCGCGGCGGCGGCGAGGGCCTCCTCCAGGGGGGCCAGCGTGTCCTGGTCGAGCTCCCCGCGCGCGGCCACCACCCAGCCGGCCCCGGCCGGGTAGCCTTCCCCGACCACGCCTTCGCGGTGCGAGTCTCCTGCTCCGGTCATGTCCGCCTCCCCGGATCGTCACGTATGCGGCCTCCGCAAGGGAGTATGCCTTCCCCTGGATCGTACGGAATCAGAAAGTTTTCGCGCCGGGCGGGTAAGAACGAAAAGTCGGGGCATGAGCGCCCGGGCAGCCGTCAGTCAATCGGGAGGGAACGGCCACCATGTCTCGCTCGGCCACCGCCGTAAGCCCCATTCGTTCATCAGACGTGCAGTTCACGCCCTCTGTACCCGCCGACGGGATCGCGGGAGCCCCACAGCGGGACGTGGCGCTGCCCGAGGTGAGGAATCCCCGGGAGATGGCGCCGGGCGACGCACGCGAGCTCTCGCGGCTGTTCTTCGGGAGGCTCCGCTCCCTGGAGGAGGGCACGCGCGAGTACCAGTACGCCCGCAACACCCTGATCGAGATGAACCTCTCCCTCGTGCAGTTCGCCGCGCGGCGCTTCCGCGCCCGGGTGCTGGGCGGGGGCCTGGACATCGAGGACATCATCCAGGTGGGCACCATCGGCCTCATCAAGGCCATCGACCGCTACGACCCCGAGCGCGAGGTCGAGTTCTCCACGCTCGCCCTCCCGTACATCACGGGTGAGATCAAGCGCTACTTCCGCGACACGACCTGGGCCGTGCACGTACCGCGCCGGCTCCAGGAACTGCGCACGGAGCTCGCCAAGGCCCAGGAGGCCCTGACCGACGTCCTGGGGCGGGCCCCCACGGTCAAGGAGGTCGCCCAGCACCTCGAACTGACCGAGGAGGAGGTCATCGACGGGCTGGTCGCCGCGAACGGCTACACCAGCGGCTCGCTGGACACCGCCGGCGCCGACGGCGACGAGGCCGCGAGCTCGACGGGCCGGACGACCCGGCCGCTGGCGGACCGTCTGGGCGAGGTCGACCCGGCCATGGAGCTCTTCGAGGACTTCCACACCCTCGCCCCGCTGCTGGAGCAGCTGGACGAGCGCGACCGGCTGATCCTGCGGCTGCGCTTCGGCCAGGAGAAGACGCAGGCCGAGATCGGCGCCGAGCTGGGCATCTCGCAGATGCAGGTCTCGCGCCTGCTGTCACGGACGCTGGCCAGCCTGCGCGCCGGAATGCTCTCGGTCTAGGCAGCGCCATGCCGCTCACCGCCCGGCCGCTGGGTGACCGTCCCGGCACCCTGCTGCAGGGCAGCTGCGACTTCGACACGCGGCCGGTCCTGTCCGCGGCGCTCGGCGTCGTCACCCGGACCCCCGGCCCGGTCGTCCATATCGACCTGTCCGGCGTGGCCTTCCTCGACGCCGACGCCGTCGGCGCCCTCGTGCGGGCGAACGCCACCGTCACGGGACAGGGGCGCCGTCTGGTGCTCCACCATCCGCCGTACTCGCTCCGCAAGGTAGTGGAGATGTTCCCGGACGAATGTGCCGCGCTGGAGGTCGCAGCATGATGAACGACCTTTCCGCGCCCGTCTCTCCCGGGGACTTCGTCCACCCCGCCCTCTTCTACCGGGACCAGGCGGAGTACCTGGCGGGAGTGGGCGGGTTCGTACGGTCCGCCCTCGCGGCCGGCGAACCGGTGCTCGTGGCCGTGCCGGGCACGCGGCTGGACACCCTGCGCGAGAGCCTCGACGTCGGCCCCGCCGAGGTCACCTGGGCGGACATGACGCGGCTCGGCCGCAATCCCGGCCGCATCCTGGCCGCCCTCCAGGACTTCGCGGGCCGGCAGGAGGGCCGGCCCGCCCGGATCGTGGGCGAGCCGATCTGGCCCGGCCGCTCGGCCGCCGAGGTGCTGGAGGCCACGCGTCACGAGGCGCTCATCAACACCGCCTTCGCGGGCCGGCGGGCGACCGTCCTGTGCCCGTACGACGTCCTGGGCCTGCCCGCCGCGGTGGTGTCCGATGCCAGGCGCACCCATCCCACGGTCATAGCGGAGGGAAAGGACCTCCTCAGCCCGGAGTACGCGGACGCCCCGGCGCTCCGCGCCGACTGGGACGGCCCGCTGCCCGAACCCGGCGGGGCCGTGCCCCGCTTCGCCTACACCTTCGGGGAGCTGGGCGGGGTACGGGCCCACACCGAGGCCTGGGCCCTGGGCACGGCCCTGGGCGCGGCCCGGCGCGGTGATCTGGTCCTCGCGGTCAGCGAGGCCGCGGCGAACTCCCTCGCCCACGGTGGCGGAAGCGGCTCGCTGCGGCTGTGGCGGACCGGCGGCGGCGGGGTCGTCGCCGAGGTCCGCGACGCCGGCCACTTGACCGACCCGCTGGCGGGGCGCCGCCGCCCCTCCCTGGCATCGGTCGACGGAGGCCGCGGCCTGTGGATGATCCACCAGCTGTGCGACCTGGTCGAGATCCGCTCCTCGCAGAGCGGCCTCACTCTGAGGATGCACATGGCATGTTCTTGAGACCGGCGGTTCCCCTAAACTGGCACGGGCCTGCCCGGGGGACCGGGCAGGCGTCGATCGGGGCCACAAGGGTCCGGACGGGCAGAGAGACCAGCGTCAACGGTGGGGGTGAGGTAGCACAGTGGAAACCATCGGACCGGGAACCGGCGATCCGGTGCCCGCCGGGCCTTCCGCCGTGGTGCAGCGCCGGCGCCTCGCCCTGTCCGGCGTCCGCGGCCACGTGGCCAAGGGCCGCGACTTCACCCGCCAGGCTTTGCGGGACTGGGGCTGGGACGGCACCGAGACCTCCGAGGACGCCCTGCTCCTGGTGTCCGAGCTGTTGACCAACGCGTCCCTGCACGCGGGCGGCTGCGTCGAGCTCGTGGTCTGCGCCGGTGACGTCCTGCGGATCGAGGTCTTCGACGGCTCGACGACGCTCCCCCGCCGCCACCCGTCGCCGCAGCGCGGGCTGCCGGGCGGTCACGGCCTCTACATCGTGGAGCGCCTCTCCGATCGCTGGGGCACCCACACCCACGAGAGCGGCAAGGCCGTCTGGATCGAGATCGACGCGTCGCGGCTGACCTCGGGCAGGCCCACCGGCCGGTGACCCGGTCGGCCGCCGGCCCCGTGTTCCCGTACGGGGGCGTCGTTCCGGGAGACCGGGGCAAGCGCGCGGTATGACATCGAACGCGCTCACCTCCCTGGCCCTGACCCCGGCGCCCGGCCCCGCCTGGGTCCACCTGATCGTCATCGCCTTCGCCCTCCTGGTCCTCGTCCGCACCCTCGCCCGCCACCGGTAGGCCCCGCCTCCGGCAGGCCCCGCTTCCGGGCCGGCCGGGCGTCCACGGGGTGTGCGCGGAGCCTCGCTCCGGCTGCCGCACGCGGTGCCCGGCACGGCCGCCCTCGACCCGAACCGTTCCCTCGGCTTCCGTGCGGTCGTCACGGTCTCCTACGGTCGAGGGGTACGCCCCGCCCCGCCCTCCGGCGACGGCGCCAGGAGCAGGCGGGGCAGGGCGCCCGGGTGCTTCTCCGAGAGCCAGGCGACCAGTTGTTCGCGTACGGCGCAGCGCACCGTCCACAGGTCGTCGGCGTCCTTGGCCGTGACGATCGCGCGGACGACCATGGTGGAGGGGGTCGTCTCCGTGACGGCCACGTCCCAGCCCCGGCCGTCCCACTGCGGGCAGTGGTGCAGGATCTCGTGCACCTTGTCGCGTATGAGGTCCACGGGCGCACTGTGGTCGCAGTGGAGGAAGACGGTGCCGGTCATCTGGACGCCGCCGCGGGACCAGTTCTCGAACGGGCGGGTGGTGAAGTACGAGACCGGCATCGTGAGGCGGCGCTCGTCCCAGGTCCGTACGGCGAGGAAGGTGAGGGTGATCTCCTCCACCACTCCCCACTCGCCGGCGACCACGACGGTGTCGCCGATGCGCACCATGTCGCCGAAGGCGATCTGGAACCCCGCGAACAGGTTTCCGAGGGTGGACTGGGCGGCGACGCCGGCCACGATGCCGATGATGCCGGCGGAGGCGAGCACGGACGTGCCGAGCGCGCGGAAGCTGGGGAAGGTCAGGAGCATCGCCGCGGCCGCGACGACGGCGACGACGGCGGTCAGGACCCGCGTGATCAGGGTGACCTGGGTACGGACCCGGCGGAGCCTGGCGGGGTCACGGGTGCCGGCCGCGTAGCGCGCGTAGCCGGACTCCACGGCGGCCGAGGCCACGACCACGGTCAGCCAGGCGCCGGCGCCGATCAGCGCGAGCGACAGGACCCGGCCGACGGCCGCCTCGTGCTCCCGCAGCGGCCGCCAGGCGGTCTGCCGGTAGGCCCCCCTGAGCAGGGCGGCGAACAGCACGATCTGCAGGGCCCGGCGGCAGCGGCGCAGCGAGTTCCACAGGGGCGTTTCCGGGTGGCGCGCGTCGGCTCGGCGCAGCACCAGGTCGGCGGCCCACCCGGCCGCGGCGGTGAGGAGGACCGAGCCTCCCAGGACGATCAGCAAACGCAGGGCGTGGTTCATGTCTCCTCGACGGGTGTAGGCGGCATGGATTCCCCGCGCATGCCCGGACGAGGAGGGGCGACACACGAAACCCGACCGCCGGCCCCGTTCGTCCGATGGCCGCGGCCTAGTGTCCGCGGCCGCTGAGGAAGTCCCGTGCGCGGTCGACCAGGCCCGTGCCGGCGGACAGCAGCCGGTGGTGCGGCTGTGACGGGAGGGCGCCGGGGTGGGGGCGGGTCGGCGCGAACCTCTTGGCCCGGCGCACCCGGTCACCGAGCGTCTCCAGGGCCTCCTGTGAGCACGCCTGGCGCAGCCGGGGGAACAGGTTCTGCTCCTCGTCGTGGACGTGGGCGGTGACCTCGGCCTTCAGTACGGCGATGAGCCGGTCGAACTCGGTGCCCGCCGCGTCCAGTCCCTCCAGGTCCTTCAGCAGCTTCTCGACGCGCGCGTGGTCGGCGAGCTCCTTGTCCGCGATGAGGTCGCCGTCCGGGAAGTGCTCCCGGATCGCCGGGTAGAGGTGCTCCTCCTCCGCCACCGAGTGGCGGACCAGTTCGATGGTGAGCTGCTCGGCCGCCTTCTGCCGTTCGCCCGCCGGGACGGTGTGCTCGATCCGGTCGAACAGCCCGTCCACCTCGCGGTGGTCGACGGTCAGTTCGGCGATGACGTCCCCTGCGCGTCCCATGCTGTCGCTCCTTCCCGATCGGTCGACCGGCGGGGCCGCCGGTCGCTCCCCGCGTACCCGCGATCACGCGGCGCTAACGGGAGGACGGGCGGGCCGCGGCGGTCGGCGCATGGCCCGACCGGGGGCGGGTAGCCGGGCGCTGAACGGTCCGGAGGCGGCGACCGGCACCCCGCGGTGCCGGCCCGCCGATGCCAGGGAAGGGGTACATGTGTCACACGTCGAGGAGTACGTCGAGGTCAACGTCCCGGTGCGAACCGCTTACAACCAGTGGACGCAGTTCGAGGACTTCCCCCTCTTCATGGAAGGGGTCGACCGCATCCACCAGCGCACGGACACGCTGACCCACTGGGTCACGAACGTCAACGGCGTGCAGCGCGAGTTCGACGCGCAGATCACCGAGCAGCTCCCCGACCGGCGCGTCGCGTGGATGACGGTGGACGGTGAGGCGCGCCAGGCGGGCCTGGTCACTTTCCAGCCGATCGACGCGACCACCACCAAGGTCGTCCTGCACATGAACTGGGTGCCCGACGGCCTGGCCGAGACGGCCGCGGACAAGCTGGGCTTCGTCAAACGCCAGGTGGCAGGCGATCTGCAGCGGTTCAAGCTGTTCATCGAGTCGCGCGGAATCGAGACGGGCGCGTGGCGGGGCGAGGTCTGACCGCCATGAGACGCGGGGGTGCGGGCAAGGGGGTCGCGGCGGCGGCGCGCGGCGGCGGGTTCCGCGAGGTCACGGCCCGCTGCGGTCTGCTGGCGCGCGGGGTGCTGTACGCGCTGATCGGGCTGCTGGCCCTGCGCGTGGCCTTCGGTGACGCCGGGGGCGAGGAGGCCGACCGCGAGGGCGCCCTCCGGGAGCTGGTCGGCAAGCCGTTCGGCGGCGTCCTGGTCTGGGCCGTCGGCGGAGGCCTCGTCTGCATGATGCTGTGGCGACTGTCGGAGTCGGTGTTCGGGGCGGCGGGGCCGGACGGCGGCAAGCCGCTGAAACGGCTCGCCTCGGCCGGCCGCACGGTGTTCTACGCCGCGGCCGCCTTCTCCGTCCTGTCGTTCGCGGCGGGCGGCGGCTCGGGCTCCGGGGACCAGAAGTCCCGCGATGTGACGGCCAGGGCCCTGGAGCTGCCCGCCGGCCAGTGGCTGACGGGTGCGGCGGGCCTCGGGATCGCCGTCGCGGGCGTGGTCATCGCGGTGCAGGCGGCGCGGCGCACCTTCCGCAAGCACCTCGCGATGGGCGGGGTGCCCGGCTGGGGGCGGACGGGAGTCGACGTCCTCGGGGTGGGCGGCGGCCTGGCCCGGGGCGCCGTGTTCGCGGCGGCCGGCTCCTTCGTCGTGTACGCCGCGGTGCGCTACGACCCGGGGCGGGCGAAGGGCGTCGACGACACCCTGAGGTCGTTCGCGGGGACCTCGGCGGGGCCCTGGCTCCTGGTCGCGGTCGCCGTCGGGCTGATGCTCTTCGGAGCGTTCTCCTGGGCGATGGCCCGATGGCGCGAGGTCTGACACGGAGACCGTGGCATCTCGGCCAACTTGCCCGTACGCCCCTGCACGCCCCCCGCAGTGACGTTCCATCAGCCCTGAATGGGGGCACCCGTGGTGCCGTTGGTACGTCTACCGAGGAGCGCACACGATGACGAAGGTCCTCGTCCTGCACAGCGTCAGCCTGGTCAGGTCGGCACTGGCCGCCCTTCTGAGATCCGAAGGGCCGTTCGACGTCACCTCGGCCGGCTGGCGGGCCGCGGCGCGCCAGGCCGAATCCTTACGACCAGACGTGACGGTCGTCGACCTCGACTGTCCGGGTACGACGGCCGTCTTCTCCGCCGACAAGCGCGCGGACCACCAGGCCCTCGCGCCCCCGTCGCCGGTCCTGGTGCTCGCCTCCGCCGGCGCGCCCGGGCTGCTGCACCGCGCGTTCCGCGCTGAGGCGCGCGGCTACGTGGACAAGGACGGCTCGCCGGGGCGGCTCGTACGGGCGGTCCGGAAGGTCGCCGCGGGAGAACGGTTCATCGACGCCTCGCTGGCCTCCGCGTTCATGGAGGCCGACCCCGTGCCGCTGAGCCCGCGCGAGCTGAGCGTGCTGACCCGGGCCGCGGAGGGCGATTCGATCGCCGAGATAGCCCGTACGCTCCACCTGGCGAGCGGTACGGTACGCAACTACATGGCCGCGGCGACCCGCAAGACCGGGGCGCGCAATCTCATCGACGCGATCCGGATATCCCGCCGGGCCGGCTGGGTCTGATCCGGGCGGACGGCGCTACTCCGCGGACGGCCCCTGGGTCCATCTCCCCACCAGATCGCGGTACAAGGCCGACCTGGCGGGGAGTTCCTCATGGGTGCCGCAGACGGCGCGGGTCCCGTCGAGGACGAGGACCCGGTCGGCGCGGACCGCGGAGGAGACGCGGTGGGCCACGACGACGAGGGTGCCGCCGCGCTCCGCGAGGGCCCTTTCGGCACGCTCCTCGGCGGCCGGGTCCAGGTGGCAGGTGGCCTCGTCGAGCAGCAGCAGGGGGGCGGGCGAGAGGTAGGCGGCGGCGAGCGCGAGCTGCTGGCTCTCGCCCCGGGACAGCAGCCGGGGGGACACTTCGCCGTCCAGGCCGCCCAGCCGTGCCACCAGATCCTCCAGCCCGAGGGCGCGGACGGCGCGCCGCACGTCGGCGTCGCCGGGTCCGGGGGCGCCCGGGGCCGCGGCGAGATGGGTCAGGTTCTCCCGTACCGTGCCGGTGAACACGTAGGCCTGCTGCGGCAGCAGGGTCCGCCGGTGGTCGGGCCCGGCGGCGCCCTCCCCCGTCTCCCGGCGGGCGGCCGCTCCGGCGACGAGGACCGATCCCGCGTCGGGTGACAGCATTCCGGCGAGCAGGGCGGTGAGCGTGGACTTGCCGATTCCGCTCGGTCCGACCACCGCGAGGTGCTCCCCGGGGCGCACCACCAGGTCGAGGTCGTCGAGTACGGGCGCCGCGCCGGGGCCGTAGGCGAAGGTGACGCCCCGGAGCTCGGCCGCGGCGCCGGTCCGGGAGGGTCCCGGCGGGGGCCGGTCCGGCTTCACCGGGCCGTGGCCGGCCCGGTCCGCCACCAGCGGGGCGCTGAAGCGTTCGAGGACCACGAGCAGCCGGGTCCCGGCGGAACCCATCGCGGTCATCAGGGAGTTGAGGGCGGGCAGCAGGGACTGCACCAGGTAGGTGAGCCCGCCGGCCAGCGTACCGGCGGTGATCCCGCGGCCCAGCAGCCAGGGTGTCGCCGCGAGGAGTGCGATCACCGGCAGCCGGCCCGCCGTGCCCAGGGCCAGGGTGCGCAGCGCCGCCCAGCCCGCCAGGGTGCGCGCCAGCCGCTCCTGGGCGGCGATCAGGGGCTCGATCCGGGCCCCCGCGGGAGCTTGTCCCCCGCAGGCGGCGATGTCGCGCAGGCCCTCGGCGAGCGTGCCCACCCGGTCGGCCAGCTCCTCGTCGGTGTCCAGGGACCTGCGCTGTACGGCGGCCAGGGGGCGCAGCGTGGCCAGGAAGGCGGCCACGCCCAGCAGCAGGGGCGGCAGCACGACCAGCAGCAGCACGGGGGCGAGTGCGGCCATCCCGAGGACGGCGCCCACCGCGGTGAACACGAACGAACGTGCCGTCAGGACCAGCCCCGCGAAGGAGTCCCGGGCCATTTCCGTCTGCTGGGTCAGCCGGGACACGGCGCCCGTGTCGCCGGCGCCCGCCGGGTCGGCGACCGCCCGGTCCAGGGCCTGCCGCACCGCCCGCCGGACCAGGCCGTCCCGCAGCGGCTCCACCAGGTCCGCGAGCCCGGCGAACACGCCGCGCAGCGCGAACCCGCCGAGCAGCGCCCCGGCTCCGGCCGCGGCCAGCCAGCCGAGACCCGCGGCGGTGCGGCCGGCGAGAAAGCCGTCGTCGAGGGCCCGGGCCACGCCGTAGCCGCCGAGGAAGGTGTGCGCGGACTCCAGGAGGGACCACCCGGCCAGCCGTCCGAGGGCCCTCCTGTGTCCGCGCAGGAACCGCCTGCCCTCGGGGGCCACCCGGCCCCGGGCCGCCCCTCCCCCGGTCATCGCGCCGCCTCCCGCTCCGTGCCCTGGTCCGTGTCCCGCTCCGTGCCCTGGCCCGTGTCCTGGTTCGTGTCCCGCTCCGGGCCTCGCTCCGTCCCCGGTTCACCGTCCTGTTTCGCGGCGCCGGCGGCGAACACGGCCCGGTAGGCGGGCTCGTGCCGCCACAGCTCGGCGTGGGGTCCGGTCGCCCGTACCCGCCCGCCCTCCAGCCATACGACGAGATCGGCCCGGACGGCGGACGAGAGGCGGTGCGCGACCACGATCCGGGTGCCGGGACGGATCTCGCGGGCGAGGGCCCGCTCCACCTCCCGGGCCGTGACGGTGTCGAGGCTGGAGGTCGCGTCGTCAAGGACGAGGAGCCGGCCCGCGTGGGCGAATGCCCGCGCCAGTCCGAGGCGTTGGACCTCACCGCCCGACATCGGGGCGTCGGCGAGGCGGGTGCCGTACCCGTGGGGCAGGCGCTGCACGAAGGGATCGGCTCCCGCGGCGCGGGCGGCGGCGCGCACCTCTCGCGGACCGGGATCCGGACCGGCCCCGAAGGCGATCGCCCCGCCGAGCGTGTCCCCGAGCAGCACCGGCCGGTCGAAGGCGTACCCGACCTCGCGGCGCAGCGCCTCGGCGGTCAGTTCCGGCAGGGGCACCCCGTCCAGCAGCACCCGGCCCGCGTCGGGGTCGGTGAGCCTCCCGGCCACGGCGGCGAACAGGGTCTTGCCCGCCCCCGAGCGGCCCACCACGGCCACGGTGGCGCCTCCGGGGATCACCAGGCTGATGTCGTGCAGGACCGTCGCACCACCGCGCACGACCCGGACGCCGCGCAGTTCCAGGGTGCCCGGACCGCCTTCCGGCAGCCGCGCCCGGCCGTGGCCGAATACGGGCAGGGCCAGCAGGGCGGCGGTCCGCCGGGCCGCGGACCGCCCCCGGACCACGGCCGCGAGTCCGCCGGTGACGGCGCCGATGCCGGCCGCGAGGCCCGCGTACCGTACGGCGGCGAGGAGTTCGCCGACCCCGATGGCCCCGGCCGACAGGCGGATGCCGCCGACGGCCAGGACCGCGTACAGGAGCAGCGGCATGAGGGCCGCCGAGCGCGCCGTGGTGCCGCCGTAGACCTGCCACATCCTGCGGCCCTCGCTGCCCAGCTCGGGCAACCGGGCGAGGATCCGGGCGCGTTCGCGTTCCGCGGTGCCGGCGGCGGCGATCGTGCGGGCCCCGGCCAGCGCCTCGGTCAGCCGGCCGGCGGTCTCCAGCTGGACCTGCTGGTAGCGGGCGATGCTGGTGTGGGTGTCGCGGGCGAAGGTACGCAGCAGGAGCACCAGGAACGGAACGCCGGCGAGGAAGGCGAGCGCCGTCCACGGGTCGATCAGGAAGAGGGCGGTGACCGCGCCGAGCGGCGGCAGCAGTGCGGCGGCGGCGTGTGCGACGGCGGCCGGGACCCTGCCGGCCTCGGTGGCGTGCGCGGTCAGCCGCGCGGCGGTCTCACCGGGTGCGTGGCGGGCCGCGTGGTGCGGGGCCGTCCGCAGCAGCCTGGCGAGGGCGAGCCTGCGCAGGCGGGCGGTGGAGCGGCCGTCGACCTCGCCGCTCAGCCGGGCGGCGGCCGCGTCCAGCACCACCTCGGCCGCGATGACCGCGGCGCACAGCAGGGTCCAGGCGGGCCCCGGGGCGGCGCGGCGCAGCAGCAGGTCGAGGGTGTGGCCGAGGACGGCGGGTTCGGCGAGCGCCGCCGCGGCGGCCCCCAGCGTGCATCCGAGTACGGCGGCGGTGCGGCCGGCGCTGTGGCGGGCCGCCGCCACGAGAGCCCGGTCGGCGCTGCGTTCCACGGCCGCCGTCCGCGCCGTACCGGCCTCCGCGTCGGGGGGGCTCATCGGCGGATGCCTCCAGTGACGGGGTACGGGCTGCGGGCCCGGGCGGTGAACCGCCCGGGCCCGAGGTGACCTGTGTCAGTTACAGGTCGTGATGCTCAGGCTGCTGTCGCCGCAGAGCAGCAGGCTGGCCCGGCTGCCGCCACCGCCACCGCCGCCGTGCAGCTCGGTGACCTCTTCCTTGGGGGTCTCCATCGACTGCAGGTCGAGAAGCGTCATGTCAGATTCCTCTTCTGTCGAGTGGTGCGATGGGTCACGGCCCCGGACGGGGCCGGCTCTGGGGCCGCCGCGGTGTGCCGCAGCGGCGGGAGGAACGGCAGGTGCGCGCGCCCGCCGGGCGCGGCGCTGCCGAGGGCGAGGAGAGCGCCGGCGGTGCCCGTGGCGAGGTCCATGGACAGGCGCATCATCTGCTCGCCGGGGAAGGCCAGATGGCCCTGGTACGGCACGGCGTGCCGGGCCAGCGCGTCGATCTGGCGGGTGATGTCCTCGGGGCCCGTACCCGGGCCGGGAGTGGTGGTGCGGGCCAGGTGGAGGATCATCCCGGCGGCGCCGCGCAGCAGCCCGGGCTGGGCGTAGAAGGTCGCCTGGGCCGCCTTCACGATCTCGCGCCGGGCCTGTTCGAACCGCTCGTCGGGTGCGTGCTCCAGCCAGTCGTCGAGGACCATGCCGATCCCTACGCTGCCCTGGCCGAGGTACGGCATCGTGCGCCAGCCCTCGTTCACCTGGAGGGTTCCGAACGCGCTGGTGACGCAGCGGTCGAGGTCGCGGTGGAGCGCCCGTGCGGACTGGAGCAGGAGCTCTTTGTCGCCGGTGCGTTCGTACAGCCGCAGGAAGAGAAGGGCGGGGCCGGTGTTCCCGTACATCAGTCCGGCGCGGGCGGGGCGCTGTTCGGGCCGGGCGAGCAGTTCGGCGCAGCGCAGGGCCGCGGTGTGCAGCCCGCCCTCGCCGCTCGCGGTGCCGAGTGCGTCCAGGGCCAGGCCGATGCCGGCGAGTCCGCCGTGCAGGTCGGGGCCGGCGCTCTGCCAGGGCTGGTGCAGCAGCCGTTCGGCGAGGGCGAGGGCGCGCTCCGCGTGTCCGAGCCGGTTCAGGGTCCAGGCCGTGCCGGCGAGGCCGTCGTAGAAGCCGAGCGGGGTGCCGGAGGCCGGTTCCGCGGTCCGCTCCAGCAGCCATTCCTCGGCTTCGGGCCAGGGGTCGGCGCCGGTCTCGGCGAGGGCGTGGAGCACCCCGGCGATGCCGCTGCCGAAGCCGGTCCCGCCGCCCGCGGACGCGAACTGGGCGATGTCACCGGGCACGAGGCGGTCCTCGCGCTCCGGGGTGGCGCTCGCGCGGATCGCCGCGCTCATCGACGTACGGGCGGCCGGCCAGTCCCCCGGCTCGACGGGCAGGTACGGGCCGGGCGGTGCGGGCAGGCGCCCGCCCGGCGCGCCCTGCGGGGCGCCGGACAGGATCTCCTCGACGGCCTCGTCGAGGAACCGCCTCGGTACGGGGAACTGCGCGGCGGCCACGGACGCCAGATGGGCGGCCTTGGCCCGGTCCAGGACGAGCAGGCTGGTCAGGGGGAGGAAGAGGGCGAGCCGCAGACAGGCGAGGGCGTAGCGGTCGACGGAGAATCCGCGCCGCTCGGCCGGGGCGACGAAGGCCGGGTTGGCCACGGTCTGCCGCAGTCCCTCGTCGACGTGCGCGGCGGCCTCGAAGTCCAGCAGGGCGACGGACGGTTCGCCGCTCTCGTCCTCCGCCACCATGATGTTGAAGAGGTGGAGGTCGTTGAAGACCACGCCACGGGCGTGCACGGCCTCCACGGCCTCGGTGACGCGGCGGTGGATCTTCAGCGCCCACTCGGTGTACGAGGCGAGTTCCGCCGGGCCGGGGTCGGCCTCGATCAGCGGGTGGCGGCGGGCGAAGTAGGTGTTGAGCGGTTTGCCGTCGAGGTGTTGCAGCACCAGGAAGTGGTGGTCGCCGACCGTGAAGGTGCCCCGTACGGCGGGCACGCAGTCCAGGCCCGACAGCCGTTCCAGCGCTGCCTGTTCACGGTGCAGCCTGGTCACCGCGTCGGCGCCGTCGGCGGCGAGCCCGGCGTACGGGCGGGCCTCCTTGAGCACGACGGACTCGCCGGTGCGGCTGTCCTTGCCGGCGTAGACGCCGCCGCCGTTGGAGAAGTGCAGCGCCCGCTCCACCGTGAAGGGGATGTCGGTGAGGGTGGTCGCGGAGCGCGCCGCGAGGTGCGGCTCCAGGAAGGCGGGCAGTTCGAGCCACTCGGGCGGCTGGAACACCGGTCCGCGCGGGTCCGGTACGAGGCGCCCGTCGGGGGTCTCGATCGCCGGGACCAGCTCGCCGTGCTCGTCGTAGCAGTGCCGCAGGGTGAAACTGCCGTAGCGCAGGTGGACCGGTCCGGCGCCCCAGCGCAGATCGCTGAGGATGTACGGACCCGCCGCCCCGCCCAGCGCGGCGTCGAGGTCCTCCGCGATGCGGCGGCACTGCTGCTCGTCGGCCGGGTACACGGTGATGAACTTGCCGCTCGCCGCGCGGTCGGCGTACTTGGCGTTGCGCAGGTGCAGCAGGTAGCGGCTCGGTATGAACTTGAAGGCGATGCGCCGGGCGGTGCAGTACTCGTACACCGTCGTCAGCAGCGCTTCGGCGTTGTCGAGCGTGGCCGAGACGTGGATCTTCCAGCCCTGTGCGGGCAGTTCGGCGTCGGCGGGGCGCAGGGCGAGCCAGTCGCCGCTGCGGTGCGAGCGCCACCCCGGCGGAACGGGGGCGAGCGCGGCCGGGTAGCTCTCGCCGGCGCGCCGGTACGGCGCGTCGTAGAACCATCGGTCGGCGTCGCAGAAGGCGGCGTACCCCTTGTTCACACCTGCTCCCTCGGTCGGCGGCAGATCCGAAGGTGTCACGTCGGGCGGACAGGGCGACAGTCACGCCTGTCACCGATGGGGTGTGCAGTACTCACGAGTCACTAACTCCCGCTGTGTCGCGGCGACTTCCCGGTCCACCGGGTCCACCAGTGCCGGCGGCGCGGATGAACGGCCCGGCCGAGGCGGCGGCCGAGCAGCAGGTATCCGAGCATCGCGCCGGCCGTGTTGAGGATGACGTCGTCGATGTCGAAGACGCGTCCGGTGACGAGGGCGCCCTGGACGAGCTCGATCAGCGTCATGAGGCAGGCCGTCACCACGGCCACCCGCACCAGCCCCCGCGCCGGGGGCAGCAGCACGGGCAGGAGCACGCCGAACGGCAGGCCGAGCACCACGTTCCCGCCCACCTGGCGCACGGCCTCGGTCGCCGAAGTCCCTTCCAGGTAGGCGTTGATGGAGCTGCCGGGACGGACGTTGGCGTGCACGAGGGCCGCCGAGGCGGCGGACGGTTCCAGCGTCAGCCGGGCCAGGACCACGCCGAACAGCACGGTTCCGGCGAAGGCGGTCACCATGGCCGACGCACGGACGGCGGGATGGACCGGAGCGCGCCGGACCGGTGCGGTCGTCGTCACGTCTTCTGCGGTGGGCGTCCGCTCCACGCGCTTGCCTGCACTCTGTCGCACATGCCTCCATGTCATGCGGGACCGTGTACCCTGCGGGCCGCCCCGTACTCGGGGTGGGGCGCCCGGTGCGCGAGGACCGGCTGCGGGCCCCGGCCCGGCGCATGCGGCCGGGCCCGACGGGCACCTGCGCAGCGTGACCGACATCCCCCGCACCTCATCCCTCCGGAGCGGCCCGCCCGCGGCCGCCCTCGCGGCGCGCACCCGCTCCGAGCTGCGGCGTACGGCCGTACGCGTCTGGACCGACAACCTCGCCGACCACGCGGCCGCCCTCACGTACTACGCCGTCCTCGCGCTCCTGCCCGCGCTCGTCATCGCGGTCTCCCTCGTGGGACTGCTGGGCGGGGCCACGCGGAACCGGCTGATCACCGAGCTCACCTCGTACGCGCCGCCCCAGTCGGCGCAGGTGCTGCGCGAGGCGCTCGGCGGGCTCGCCGCGGAGCAGCCGTCGATGTGGGCCCTGCTGATCAGCGGCCTGCTGAGCGCCCTGTGGTCGGCGTGCAGCTACCTGGCGGTGTTCCGCCGTGCCCTGCACGCGATGCACGGGGTGCCCGACAGGCGGCCCCCGCTGCGCGCGGCCCACACCCTGCTCATCAACGCGGCGCTGCTGCTGGTCCTGCTCGTCGTCGCCGCCGCGGTGCTGGTCGTGTCCGGGCCGTCGGCCCGCTGGCTGGCGCGGACCGCCGGGGGGATCGGGCCGGAGGCCATCGCGTTCCTGCGCTGGCCCGTACTGCTCGCGGCCGTCACCCTCCTGGTGCTGATCCTCTTCAGGACCGGTCCGGACCGGAGCCGGGGCACCCGTCGGGGCCTGCCCGGCGGGGTACTGGCCGCCCTGCTCTGGCTGGCCGCCTCGGTGCTCTTCACGCTCTACACGGAGCTGGACACCTACGGCCGGCTCTACGGTTCGCTGGCGGGCATCGTGGTCTTCCTCGTCTGGCTCTGGATCGCCAACCTGGCCCTGCTCACCGGGGCCCAGTTCAACGCCGAACGGGCCCGGGGAGCACGCGGGCGGGCGGGCCCCCCGTGAGGGGCCCGCCCGTGCCGTGCGCACCGCGGGGTGCGGTCACCAATAGTGGCGCCGGCCGCCGACCGCGTGCCCGACGGAGCCCAGGATCCACAGCACCGCGCCCACGACCAGCAGGATGACGCCGATGGTCCACAGGATGGAGATCCCGGTCAGGAAACCGATGACCAGGAGGATAAGTCCGATGAGAATCATGATGCCCTCGTCCTCAGGTTGGGGATCGGCGCGGCGGTGGTGACCGCCGTGGCGCCTCGAACGGCGTGTACCCCCGAATTCCGTCCCTATCGGCATCGCACCGGCTCGACCTCGCGACGCGGGAGGGACCCGGCCAGGATGGGTGCATGACCGACACGTTCACCACACGGACCCTCGACGTGACGACGGGGTCCGCGGAAACCGTCCACGATCTGACCGCGGCGTGCGCGCAGTTCCTGCGGGACGCCGCCCGGGGCCGCGACGGGCTGCTCAATGTGTTCACTCCGCACGCCACGGCCGGACTGGCCGTCATCGAGACGGGGGCCGGCAGTGACGGCGACCTGCTGGACGCCCTGCGCACGCTGCTGCCCGCCGACGACCGCTGGCGGCACCGGCACGGATCCCCCGGCCACGGTCGCGACCACGTCCTGCCCGCCTTCGTACCGCCCCACGCCACCCTTCCGGTGGTGGGGGGCGAGCTGGCGCTCGGCACCTGGCAGTCGGTGGTGCTGGTGGACACCAACCGGGACAACCCCCGCCGCACGGTACGGCTGTCCTTCCTGGGCTGAGCCGGGGCCGCCCGGGGTGTCAGCCGGACCGCACGGGGCCGCTGCCGGCCCCGGTCTCGTCCCCGAGGGTGCGGCGGGCGCACCGGAGCACCACGGAGGCCAGGTCGCCGTCCGCGCGCAGCAGCTCGCGCTGCACGCGGGCGCCGTTGCCGCGGGCCTGCAGCCCGGCCAGGCCCTCCTTGACGAAACCGGCGTCCCCGTTGTCCTCCAGGGCCTCCCGGACATGGCCGTACAGTGCGCGGACCACGGTCGCGGCGGAGTCCTCGCGCAGGGTGGCCGGGTGGATCAGGGGTCCGTCGAGCCCGGACCGGGCCGCCCGCCAGGCGGCGAGCCGCAGCAGGCTCGTGTCGACCGCGGGGGACGGTTCGCCCGCCCGCCAGTCACGGGCCGCGGTGTCCACGAGGCCGCGTACCAGGGCCGCCAGCAGCACGGCCGTCGACGCGTCGAGGCAGACGTCGGCCACACGGATCTCCACCGTCGGGTAGGAGGCTGCCAGCCGCGCGTCGAAGTAGATCATCCCCTCGTCCCGGATGGCCCCGGTGGCGACCATGGCCCTCACCCGTTCGTGGTAGCGCTCGGGCGTGCCGAAGAGGTCCACCGGGCCGGCCGAGGGCCAGCGGTTCCATACCCTGCTGCGATAGCTGCCGTACGCGGTGTCCTCCCCCTGCCAGAACGGTGAGTTCGCGCTCAGTGCGGTGAGGACCGACAGCCAGGGGCGGATCCGGTCGAGCACCGCCACTCCCTCCTCGTCGGACTCCACCGCCACGTGCACGTGGCAGCCGCAGGTCAGCTGCTCCTGGGCGGGCAGGCCGAACTGCCGGGCGATCCACTGGTAGCGCTCCCCCACGCTCAGCGAGGGTTCCACCGGCAGCGGGCAGGTGGCGAGGGCCGCCACCAGGACGCCGGCGGCCTCGGCGTGGCGCGCGGCCTCGGCCCGCCACCGGCGGATCTCCTGGTGGAGTTCGTCCATCCGGGTCAGCGGGCGCGTCGCGCACTCGACCTGTTCCTTGTGGAGTTCCCTCTCCAGCGGGATCTCTCCGCCCGCGCCCGCCGCCCGGCCGCCGGACCGCAGGGCCGATGCCAGCACGGCGCCGGCGGAGGCCGCCGGCCGGCCGGTCCGCGGATCGACCAGCAACAGTTCTTCCTCGACGCCGACGCTGCGCATGCGGGGCCTTTCGCTTGCTCTCCGTGCCGTATCCCCCGGCGTATGCCCGCTGCCGCCGCGGCCATCCGCGAGGTCACCCGGATGCGCGGGACGCAGAACTGTCAGTGGCGGCCGTTACGTTCGGGGTGTTGCACGAGCCGTTTTCCGACAGGAGTGGACGATGACCGAGAGCAGTGCTCTGCCTGTGCTCAGGGTGGTGCTGACAGACGTCAACGAGCGCGTGGTGGAGGCGTGGCGGGCCGCTTTCGCGGACACCCCCGGGATCGAGATCCGCCGGGGCTCGATCCTCGACGAGGACGTCGACGCCTGGGTCACGCCGACGAACTCCCGGGGCCGGATGGACGGTGGGGTGGACGCCGCCATCAAACGGCACCTCGGATCGGGCATCCAGCTGCGGGTGCGGCGGGCGGTCCGCGACCGGTTCGCCGGCGCCATGCCGGTGGGCAGCGCCGTCTGCGTCCCCTCGGGGACGGCCGTTCCCCGGTTCCTGATATCGACGCCGACCATGGTCGAGTCCTCGCAGAACGTGAGTGCCACGCTGAACGTGGCCCTGGCGTGCGCCGCCGCGTTCCAGGCCGTCCACCGGCAGAACCGGAAGGCACCGGGCAGCATCCGCTCCGTGGCGCTGGTCGGGATGGGGGCGCAGACCGGCCGGGTGCCGGCCAGGGTGTGCGCCAACCTGATGTGGACCGGCTACACGCTGTTCCAGGACCACTGGTTCGAGGAGGACGACGAGCTGCGGGCCACGATCACCGCGCAGCTGAGCGGCATCGAGAAGCGCCCGGTCGAGGAGCGGGTGCGCATCGTGCCGCCGAAGCCCGCTGCCGACGTCCTGGGCCTCGCCGAGCTCTTCGACGGCGGCGGTGAGCCCTGGCTGCCGCTCTTGAAGCCCGTCATCGAGGCGCAGCCGGACGCCGCCCGGTTCATCGGGAAGGGGCGCAGCCCCGAGGTGGTCCCGGTCCGCGAGCTGACCTTCCAGGCGCTCAAGCCGCATCCGCCGCACCAGTGGAAGGTCGTCGTCTTCGGCCAGAACCCGTACCCGCGCCCGGAGAGCGCGACGGGCATCGCCATGTTCGACAACACGTTCAACGACTGGAAGGACAGCCAGTTCGGCAGGGTCGTCAGCATCCGCTGCATCATCAAGGCGGCGGCGATGTGGAAGTACGGCATCGCCAAGAAGACCCCGATCGCCGACGTCCGCGCGCTGTTGCGGGAGCACGAGACGGTCCAGCCGCCGGAGTGGTTCCAGGCGATGCTCACGCAGGGCGTACTGCTGCTGAACGCCTCGCTGACCGCCAGCGGCGACGGAGCGATGGGTGCCGAGCGCCACACTGCGTTCTGGCGGCCCGTCGCCGAGCGGATCGTCGAGGAGATCCTCAAGGCCAAGCAGGAGGCCGGCGAGGAGGACCGCGGGGTCGTGTTCGCCTGGTGGGGTGCGCACGCCAGGGCCCTCAAGAAGGTCGTCCTGCGGCTCCAGGAGAAGTACCCCGACGTCGAGGTCCGGCACATCGACCACGCGAACCCGGCGGCGCAGGGCGACATCTTCTGCGAGGGCGACCACTTCGCCACGGTGAACGAGGCGTTGGCGTCGCTGGGTTCCGACGGGATCGACTGGCTGCCGGGCAAGGGGTGGAACGAGGGGGCGGCGGTGGCCGGTTCGGGCGGCGCCGGCGGCGCGGACGGGGGTGTGGCGGCCCGGATGGGGGCCTTCATCGAGTCGACCATGAACCTGCACCAGCTGTACCTGGAGCGGCTCAGCGGCGTCAAGGACGAGGGCCTGGTCCTCCCGGCGATCACCGGTGTGTTCGCCACCCCGCTGATGGGCTTCCAGGAGGCGGTCGCGCCGGTCGCCGAGACGCTGTCCGGGCTCGCCGGACACATCGACCGCTCGCGGGACTTCGGCAAGCGGCGGGCGGACGAGGCGTCCGGCGGAGGTCTGTCCGCGGACGCGATCGCCGCGCTCCACCTCTACACCTGCGAGTCGGCGTTCTACCGCGAGATCAACGCCGTCCTGCGCTCCCCGGACCGCACCGGGGTCACGCCCTATCTGCCGTACCTGCGGCTGCTGTTCTCGGCGGTGTCGGGACTGCCCGCCCGTACGGAGCCGCTGTGGCGCGGTGTGTCGCTGGACCTGCGCTCGCAGTACCCGGTGGGCCGGACGGTGACCTGGTGGGGCGTGTCCTCGTGCACCTCCGAGCTGAGCGTGGCCCGGTCCTTCCTGGGCAGCCGCGGCAAGCGGACGCTCTTCGAGGTGACGCCCGCCAAGGCGGTCGGCATCAGGAGCTTCTCCGCCTTCACCGGGGAGGAGGAGTACATCCTCGCGCCGGGCACGCAGCTCAGGGTGACGGACGTGAAGAGCGAGCGCGGCGGGCTGTGCACGGTCAGGCTGACGGAAGCGGACGTGGATCCCGTGCTGTCCTGACCCGGGGGCCTCCGGACCCCGCGGGGTGCCGGTCGACCAGGGCGTACAGGCCCGACACCTCGGCGCCGCGGCGGCGCTTGGCCTCGATGGTCGTCATGCCCGCGTGCAGGGCGGTCGTGCCGCGGGCGTAGGCCTCCTCGATCGGCAGGTAGTACATCAGGTTGAAGTACAGGTGGGGCGCCGGGTGTTCGCGATCGAGGGCGACCGCGCGGATCCACGTCGTGGTCCCGTAGTGGTAGTAGAGGCAGAAGCCGGTCATCCGGTGTCCGTCGTAGGCGGCCACCACACGCGCTTCGCTGCCCATCGCCACCGCCTGCCGTTTCAGCAGGCCGGTCATCGCGTCGATGCCGTCCCGGTCGTGCCCGTGGTCCTGCTGGTGTCCCGCCAGGAGGACTCCGGCGTCCTCGAAGCAGTCCGAGAGCACCTGTCGGCGTACGTCGAGGCCGGCCGCGGCGAACAGGCGGCGTTCGCGGCGTACGCCGACGCGGCGCTGTGAGGGCAGCGAGGAGATGTAGTCGTCGATGCCCGCACCGGGGAGGGGGATGAGCGCGTCGTCCTCCAGGTGGAGGGCGGGCCGCGGGTAGAGGGGGGCGAGCAGGGCCGCGGCCGTGGTGGTGAGGTAGGGCCACCAGTGCGTGGTGCCGTGCCGGTCGGCGAAGCGGCGTACGGCGTCCTGGAGGAGGGCGAGGCAGGCGTCCCGCCGGCCGGGGTCCAGGCCGGGGGCGGTGAGCGGGGTGTTGTGGTAGCCGCGCCGGGCGCCGGCGATCACGCGGGGCCGCAGGTGCGGGGGCAGTACGGTCTCGGGCCGGTAGCCGTCGTTCGGCTCGTCCCGTACCAGGTGCAGGGGGGCGGCGGCGAGCAGGGCGCCTTCGCGGTCCCTTACGAGCGCGTACGCGCGGGTGGCGGTGGGGTCTTCCTCCTCGCCGGCGAGCCACCGGTGGGAGAGGTAGAGGCCGCCCGGCCGCGCGAGGTGCTCCCATTCGGCGGCGGGGACCTCGTGGACGGACTCGATGACGCTCGTGATCAACGCGGATTCCTTCGGCGGTGGCGGTTGGGGGCTTTGAGGGCGGGCGCGGCGAGTGCGCCGATCAGGCAGGCGGCGGCTTCCGCACTCCACGGGAGGAGCGGTCCGGCTTCCAGCAGCAGGGTGAACACGGCGGGAGCCGCGACCATGCCGACGGCCCACGAGAACTGGTACAGGCCCTGCGTGAAGCCACCCGCGGCCTGGGGCGTGAGGCTCACGGACAGCTCGCTCAGCGCCGGGCCGAGGAAGATCTCCGCCACGCTGAACAGGGCGATCGCCACGATGAGGGCCGCCCAGGCGGTGGCGGCGACACCGGGCAGCGCGGGCAGCGCGGGCAGCGCGAACGCCGCCATCCCCACGGCCATGATCAGGTATCCGAGGGCCACGGCGCGCCGGGGCACCTTCGGCGCCAGGTACGCGGTGACGGCCGTCGAACACGCCGAGACGATCACGGTGTTGACGACGAACAGCAGGCTCGCCGCCGAGGCGGGGAGGTCCAGCGCCCGCGTGGTGTAGACGGCGACGAGGACGGCGAGGGCGGCCTGCGCGAGGACGTAGGGGAGGTTGACGGCCACGAGCAGGAGGTAGCGGCGGGTGTGGTCGGACCGGGTCACGAGGGCGCTCGGGGGCGCTCCGTCCGGCTGCGGCGGGCGGGTGGTGAGGGCGGCGAAGCAGGCGGCGGCCAGGAGGTAGGTGGCGGCGTCGACCGCGATCATCCAGCGCAGCGAGCCGTTCCCGAACACGGTCAGGGCGCCCGCGGCGGCCGCGGACCCGGCGGCGAGCCCGACGTTGCGCAGCGAGCCGGTGAACGCGAACCAGGAACGGCGTTCGCCGGCCCGGGTGACGTGGGTGATCAGGGTGCGCTGCGCGGTGAAGTACATGTTGATGCCGGCCTGTACGAGCACGTACACGCCGGCGACGTGCCACGGCTCGCGGGCGAGCAGGAACAGGGCGAACCCCGCGGCGGAGAGGACGTTCGCCCACACCACCACGTGCTTCGGCCCGACGCGGTCCATGAGGCGTCCGGCGAGGAACGTGACGGGCAGGGCGAGGGCCTGCCCCACCGTCATCGCGGCGCCGACCTGCGCCAGGGGCAGGCCCTGGACTTCGGTGAAGTACAGCAGGCCCAGCGGCAGCAGCATGCCGTTGCCGACGGAATCGATGAGGTTGCCGGTGATGAAGAGGCCGTGCCCGCGCAGTACGGGCAGGCCGAGGCGGTCCGCCGCGGTGCGCGGGCGGCGGGTCTCGGTGGCCGCGCTCACCGGTTCAGCAAGGTGCTGATCTTGACCAGGACCTCGGCCGCGGGGAAGCCGGTCGCCCCGTGCAGCTCCGTCAGGGTCTTCACGGTCCGCTCCTCCTCGCCCTCGGCGAGGGTGATCACGACGATGTCCCCGTGGGAGGCGCCGTCGATGACCAGCTCATGGGCGGTGACCACGCGGACGTTCCGGCGGAGTTCGGCCACCACCGCCGCCGGTATGCCGTCCGTGGCGAGGAACTCGATCGCCCAGCCGGTCCGTCGTGCCGTGCCCCCGGGGACGGGCAGGCCGCGAGCCATGCGGGCGAGGGAGGTGAAGGTGTTGGTGCCGGACGCGGCGCACGAGAGGGTGGTGGCGCCGCCGATGCGCGGGTTGACCTCCAGGACCACGAACCGGCCGCCGGTGTAGACCATGTCGACGTTCACCGACCCGTACACTCCCAGGCTGCCGCAGAGGTCCACCAGCGTGCCGGCCACTTCGCCGAACGCGGCGTCCGCCTCCTCCCGGGGACCGCACCACCGCAGGTCGGCGAAGGTGAACACCGGCTCGGCCCCCGCACGTCCGGTCCAGCACAGGGGCAGGACCCGGTACGAGCCCGGGCGCCCCACGATGTCCACGCTGCACAGGTCGCCCTCGACGACCTGCTCCACCACCGCCGACACCGCCTGCGGGCCGGGCGTGAGGGAGGTG
Organism: Streptomyces sp. NPDC002181; assembly: GCF_042890485.1. Taxonomy (NCBI): domain Bacteria; kingdom Bacillati; phylum Actinomycetota; class Actinomycetes; order Kitasatosporales; family Streptomycetaceae; genus Streptomyces; species Streptomyces sp. NPDC002181. The sequence continues at coordinate 91,798 of NZ_JBIASC010000002.1, forward strand.
TCGAGGGAGGTGTCGAGGTACGTGTCCAGGTACGCGTCGAGGTCCGCGGGGCCGCGCACCGTACGGATGCCCGTGCTGGTCGAGTCCCACAGGGGTTTCGCCATCAGCGGGTAGCCGATCCGTCCGGCCCTCAGGCGCAGCGCGTCCCGGTACCCGGGCACCGGGAGCCCCCGCCCCGACAGCGGATCGGAGTCGACGCGGAACCCCTCGGGCACCGGCAGCCCGGCCCGCTCGCAGAGCTGCTTGGTCTCCCACTTGTCCACCAGCAGCATCGTCGCCGCGAGCGGGGTCATGACCGTCGGGATGCCCTCGGCGTCCAGGAAGGCCTTGGCCGCGGCGTCGCGCAGCGCGTTCTCGCACGGCAGCGAGATCGACACCGCCGCGTCCGCCCCCCAGGCGGCCACCGCGTCCGCGAGCTCCCGCGGCGTCACCCCGCGATCGAGCCGTCGCCGGTGGCCGGGGAAGTCCTCGTCACCGGCGGCGCCGCTGGTGTGGAACAGCCCGGCCTCGATCCCCTCGGCCGCCAGAGCCCGTACGGCCCGCTGGACGTACGGGTCGGCGCGCCGGATGCCCACCGACCTCAAGAACGCGATCTTCCGCACCTGCTTCAGCCCACTTCCACTCGGGACCGGGCGACCACCCGGTCGGCCAGCCCCCGCGCCTGCCCGACCGTTTCCGCACGGGCCACCACGTGGGCGATCCGGCAGGTCGAATCCGCCGGCTCCGGCACCACGTCGCCGGGCCGCAGATGCACCTCGCTGTGCGTCCCGGGCAGGTCCGGGACGACCGCCTCCCGCAGCACACCGCCGTGCTCCGGCAGCAGGAACCGGATCGACGCCGCGTCCGTACGGGAGGGGACGGTGTCGGGCACCAGGCCGAGCACGGCCTGGAGCTGGGCCACGGCCTCGCTCACGCCCGTCGCGGCCTCGACGATCTCGCACAGGTTGTCCCCCGGCAGCCGGGCGCCGGTCTCGATCACGTACGGCGTCCGCGCACCCGGCGGGATCTTCACCTCCGTGTGCGCGATCCCGTTGCGGACGCCGACGGCGAGCGCCGCACGAGCCGCGGTGTGCTGCACCGTCCTGACCAGCGCGGCGGGCAGACCGGACGGGCAGGTGTGGCCGGTCTCGATGCGGTACCGGCCGTCGGTGGTGTCCTTCGCGACGACGGGCAGGGGGTAGGCCACACCGTTCGCGACCACGGTGTCGCAGGAGTACTCCTCCCCCGGGACGTACTCCTGGAGCAGGACCCGCGTGTCGAGTTCCAGGCCGTGCGGGCGTGCGTACGCGTACTGGCGGGCCGCGCCGACCGCGTCGGCGAGCCCTTCCGGCCCGTCGACCACGGACACGCCCCACGAGCCGCCCTGTTCCGCGGGCTTCACCACGAGCGGCCACCCCAGCCCGTGCTCCCGCGCCGCCCGGTGCGCCCCGGCGCCGTCGTGGGCGAGCGCCCAGCGGGGGGCGGGGATGCCGGCGGCCGCGAACGCCTCGCCCATGAGGATCTTGTTCCTGGCGGCGCGGGCGAGCCGCGGATCGTTGCCCGGCAGGCCGGTCCGTTCGGCGAGCAGCGCGGCGAGCGGGGTGAACAACTCGAAGCAGGGGGCAATTCCGGCGATGGCGTGCTGCCGGCAGAAGGCCTCCATGTCCTCCAGGGCCCTCGGTGCGTCGGTCAGGTCCGTCGCGCACACCCCGGCGAGGGCGGCCCGCAGCCGGTCCGGATACCCGTCGTGGACGTCCTTGTGGGTGGCCGCGTACAGGCGCACCCCCAACCGGTCGGCCGCCTCGACGAGGAAACGCCCCGCGTTCCCCATCGGCTCGATCACCAGCACTCCCGGCCCGCGCGGGCCCGCCCCGATTTTCATTCCTCCAGCAAAGCCGCGGCGCGGGCGTGGCGGCTATCGGCCTGACCAACGAAAACAACTCGCCGTCTGGCGGCGGCCTTTGGAGCAACCACCAATGAACTGGCCAGTAGTTGCGGGGGATTTGGTGCGCCCGCCCGATGGAACCGGCCAAGCGTCCCGTGATCGGATCGCCGGGGTGGGGAAACCCGCGCCTGCAAACCCGTACGGGAAGGCAACACCGTGACCAGCAGCCTGCACCAGCAGCTCGCCGACCACATCGACCAGGGCGTCATTCCGCCCTACCAGTACTCGTACCCGCCCCGCTCCACGTACCGCCCCCTCCCGGAGGGCAAGTGGAGCATCCCCGACGTGTGGGCGGCGGACCTCGCCAACCACCAGGTCCCCGAGCTCAACCTGTACCTGCACGTCCCCTTCTGCGACCGCAAGTGCGGCTTCTGCAACCTCTACACGATCATCAGTACCGACGAGGACGTCTACGACGCCTACACCGACGCGCTCTGTACCCAGATCCGCGATCACGCGGAGATCATCCGGGCCCGGCGTCTGCGCACCATCTACATCGGCGGCGGCACCCCCGCACTGCTCAAACCCCGTCACTTCGAGCAGATCTTCACCACCATCGGCGAGATCTACCCCAACTGGCGGTCCACGGCCGAGGAAGTCGCCGTGGAGGCCACCCCGTCGTCGATCGCCGACGCGCCCGAGGAGTTCAAGGCCCTCATCGGCATGGGCCTCACCCGCGCCAACGTCGGCATCCAGTCGCTCGTCCCGCGCGAGATCCGCGAAGCGGGCCGCGGCGGCGAGGACGAGGACGTCATCCGCCGCGCCGTCCGCACCGCGCACGAGCTCGGCCTCCCTGACCTGTCCACCGACCTGATCATGGGCTTCGCGGGGCAGACCCCCGAGACCTGGCGCCAGAGCGTGGACGAGCTGGCCGCGCTCCAGCCCACCACCATCAGCACCTACTTCCTCACGGTGCGGCCGGATGCCTGGTTCTCCAAGACCGGCGCCTACCAGTACATGTGGCAGCCCGAGCTGTACGAACGCTACGACTACGCCCGGCAGGTCTTCCTCGACCACGGCTACGTCCAGGAGGGCTCCGTCCGCTACAAGAAGCCCGGTCGCGGCGGCTACGTCCAGAAGGTGCTCACCTTCCACGGCGTGCCCCTGCTCGGCCTCGGTGTCGGCGCCCGCTCGTACAACAGCGTGCTCGACTACATGTGCGGCAGCGTGAAGCCCTCGACGGCCGAGGTCGCCGACTACATCAAGAGGGCCAGGAACCACGAGCTCGCGCCCGTCACCGGCTTCGAACTGACCGGCGAGGAGATCGTGCGCAAGCGCCTCGTCCTCGACACGTTCGACCTCGACCTCACGGAGCTCGACCGCTTCGGGTACCAGAAGCACGCCGCCGAGTTCGAACCCGTGCTGGAGGCGGCCGAGTCCAACGGGCTCGTCCACCGCCTCGGCCGGCGCGTCCAGTTGACCCCCAAGGGCTTCAAGTACCGCGACGTGCTGTCCTGGATGTTCTATTCCGGGTCCGTCAAGGACCTCGACCGCGAGTACTACGAGAACCTCCACGCGGCGAACAAGCGCGCCCGGAAGAACATGGGGGCGACACCGGTGCGGATCACCGGCGTCGACCTGCGCGAGCGCGAGGGAGCCGCGTGAGCGATCTGTACGTCGCGGCGGGCGGCGGAGGGGACCCCGTCGGGACCCTCATCGCCGCCCGCACGCTCGCGGCGGGCGGCGAGGGCGCTTCGGGCGCTTCGGGCCCGGCCCACGCGGCCGATCCGCCGCTGATCGCCACGTACGCGTGGGAGCGCCCCGAGGTCGACCCCACCTCCAGCCCCCTCGGGCAACGGCACTTCGACGGGCTCGTTCACGAGCGGGGCGGGTTCGCGGCCTTCGCGCCCGCCACCCGGGCCCGCCCGCCGGCCGGATCCACCCTGCCCGGCCTCGCCCGGGACCTGCCGGCCCGGCTGCTGCTCCTCGACCCCGCCCGGGGACTGTCCTCCCTGGCACGGCAGATCGCGTCCATGGCGGAAGCCGCGGGCGCCGGCCGGATCCGCATCGTCGACATCGGCGGCGACATCCTGACCCACGGCGACGAGCCCGGCCTGTGCAGCCCGTTCGGTGACGCCCTGACCCTCGCCGCGTGCCGGCTCACCGGGATTCCCACCACCGTCCACATCGCGGGGCCCGGTCTCGACGGGGAGATCGGCGAGCGGATCCTCCTCGAACGCCTCGCCGCGAGCCTCCCCCTCGTCCCCGACCGGGACGCGGCGGCAGCGGCCGCCCGCGCACTGGCCTGGCACCCCTCCGAGGCGTCCGCGCTGTGGGCCGCCGCCATCCACGGCGCCCGCGGCACGGTCCGTACCGTCAACGGCGTCATCCGCCTCACGGACGCCTCCGCACGGCTGTACCCGCTGCCGCTCCGGGAGGCCATCGGCCACAACCCGGTCGCCCGGGCCCTCGTGGCCGAGCACCCGGCGACCCTGAAGGCCGCCGCCGACGTCTCCCACCGCCTCACCGGCATCCCCGGCCTGGACAGCGAACGGACCCGTGGGCCGCTCCGGGCCCGGCGGCCCGTCTCCCCCGGCAAGGACGAGGCCGTGAAGGCCCTTCGCGAAGCGGCCGACGGAGCCGACCACATCACCCTCCGCCACGCCGCCCGAACCCTGGGCCTCACCTGGAGGGACATCCCCGCCCTGCGGACCACCCTCGCCACGGACACCCCCCTCCTCCCCCTCACCTGACCCCGGCCGAGGAGTCCATCGGGGGATGGGAGGCTCCTCGTATCAGCGGCCGGACGCCTCACGGATCCGTCGCGCGTGCCGACGCACGCGCGACGGATCCTCGGGAAAGCAGCCGGGCCCGGTCCTCGCTCAGGGGCGTCCAGGCCGCCGGCCGGCCCCTCTCGGCGACCGAGGGCGCCGCCGGACCCGCGATCGCGACGAACGACAGTCCACCTCGGCGGCGAGCGGCACAGGGAGCCCCCGCCCGACGGTGGTCAGCCTCTCACCGGCACCGTCGAACTCCCTTGCCGCCAGCCTGACATCGGCTGCCGCCGCCTCCACCACCCGGCGGTCGAACCCGTCACCCATCACCCGATCGCACTGGGCCGGGGGCCTGACAGCGCGACGGCGCCGTCCCCACGGGCCGGCGGACGCGAAGCCGGACGGGAGGCCGGGTCAGTCGGGTTCACTCGCGAGGTGCAGGGCGAGCTCCTGCAGGATCTCCTGCGAAGACGTCCCCGATTCCAGCTGGTCGAAGGCGTCCGCGACGGCCTCGAAGGCCAGCACGAAACCGCTGATCAGGGCGCTGAGCGGACCGGACAGCTGATCCAGCATCGCGAATCCGACCTCTGCGGCATCGGCATCGGCGGGCACGAGGAACTCGGTCGGGGTCACCTCGCCGAGCAGCGAGGAGACGTAGTCGGTCCCGATCCCGCTGCGCACACCCGTGAGTGCCGCGATGGCCTTCAGCTTGATCTCGTTGCCACTCATCCCGCGAGGGTACGGCGGCGCTCCCCGCGAGAGCTCCCGGCGCGCTATACGGCGGCCGGCCGCCGGCCCTCGTATGACGGACCAACGCGGGCGGCCGGTATCGGCCCAACGCTGGATGATCGACCGCTGATGCCGCGCGGGCAGACGTTGTTAGCTTCGGCCGGGTGGTCAGGGCTCCTCCCTCGACACCAACCGGTCACCACCCCCTTCGGGCCCGGCGGCAAGCGGCGCGGGCATGGGCTGACAACAGGGACACACGATGGCGACGTTGGACCGGATGGACGTGGGGCTGCGGGCCCTGCACCTGCTGGAAGGCCAGCGCATGGCGCAGCGCCTGTTCGGGCACGTGATCGCCACTCGGGTGATCAAGCCCGGGCGCAGCGAGGAGGAGATCGACAACCGGATCGCCCTGATCGCCCGGGAGGTGTTCGGCGTACGGGCGGGCCGGGTCGGCCGTCGGTTCGCGCGGGCGGGATCGAACACCGTGGTGGGCGGACCGTGGCCGGAGCGGGTCATCGGCGCGCAGGACCTGGTCGTGCTGGACTTCGAATCGCTGCTGGCCCCGTACGAGACGGGCTTCACCCGTACCGTGGCCCTCGGGGACGACCCCGTGCGCCGGTGCCTCGTGCACGACCTGGCCGTCGTGGCCACCGGTGCCCGGGATGCCCTCCGGGCCGACGATTCCATCACCGGCCGCGAGCTGTACGCGAAGGTCCGGAGCATGGCGGCCAAGGCCGACCTGAGTCTGGGTGCCTGGCATTGCGGTCGGCTGACCGGCACCGCGCCCACCCCTCATGCGGAGGCGACACGGCCGGAGCTCTTCATCGGTCCCGGCAACGACCGGCCCCTGCGCCGGACGGTGGACGGGGGGTGGCGGGCCCACTGGATCCTCCAGATCCGCCTCGTCGACGAACACCGCGGCCACGCCGCCGTGCACACGGAACTGCTCGACCTGGTCTGACCGGCCATTGTCGTATCCGGGATCGCCCCTCCGGCAGGCAGGAGGGGCGACGGGCCATGCCCGGTGCGGCGCCGCGTCGAAATGACGTCCGTACCGGGCATGGCGCTCCATCTCGCTACGGCGCCGGCGGCTTGATCGTCTCGACGACCGGCGCGCCGTCCACGTCGGTCACGAAGTCCCGGTGGACCGGCTTCTTGTCCGTCGGCTTCGGGAGGTTCGGGCACGCGATGCCGTCGCCGTCCCGGTCGAGTCCGTTCGGGTCGAGTGCGTCCGCTCGCAGCACCGATTGTGCGTCGGCCTGTGCCTCGAACGCGTCGCAGTCGGCCACATGCCCCCGGTGCACGTACGGAGTGACGTCGATCGTGCGCTGCGGGGGTTCGTTCCCGGCGCACGCGGTCAGCGTGATCGCCGCGATCACACCGACCGCCCCCGCGATGGAGGTACGACGTCCCCGTCGTGGCCGTGGACGCCGGCCCTCGTACATGGTGCGTGACTGGTCTGACATGGTCCTACGCCGATCCTGTCCGGTACACCGCGAGCTTTCCGTTCGCCGGGTCGGCCGCGTACACCGCGTACACCTTCGCCGTGGTGTTGTTCACGGCCAGCGCGGAGAGGTGACGAGGTGTGCCGAGCGGGGCTTGCGACAGCAGCGTGGTGCCGTCGGCCGCACCGAGGCCGCCGGGCGCGGCGTTCGCGCCGCCCTGATACAGCTGTGCGACGAAGATCCTGTTGAAGTTCTTCAGCAGGGCGACCTTGTGTGCCGGGTTCCCTGCGGCACTCGACATTCCGCAGACCGATACCTGCCCCGTGACCGCCGACCCGGCGATGCGGCTGATGCGGCCCCCGCTGTTGCCGCACTGCGCCACGGGTCCACTGTTGGAGAAGAGGTAGACCGCCCCTGCCGTGGAGCTGTAGACCGCGGATTGGGGATTGGACGTCGCTCCCGTCGGGTCGTCGATCGCCGTTGAAGTACCGTCGGCGGGGTTGACGACGATCGTCGTCGCGAGGGGTTTCGTGCTTTCGGGACTCGCCGGGTCGCACCGCTTTGCAAAGAGGTAGACGCGGTTGCGGTTCGGATCGACGACGGTGCTGCCGCGGACGCTGCCGGACTGGAGTCCGTTTCCGGGGCACGACGTCGTCGGGAAGCTCACGACGAGCCTGGCCTCGTGGGTCTGCGAGGAGATGCTGAAGAGGCCGATGCCGGCGGCGGGGGCGGCGCCGGATCCGACGCTGTTCTTGGCGAGGTACACCGCGTGGCGGGCGGGGTCGAAGGAGAAGTCCATCCCGTTGGTCGCACTCACGATTCCCGTGACGGGCAGCGTGATCGTCGTCGCCGACGAGGTGCCGGCCGCGATGTAGGCGACCGTCGAACCGCTTGCCGAGCCGCCGGCGACGTAGACGTCTCCGTTCTCGGGAGAGACGGCCAGGCCGCTGACGGTCGTCCCGAAGTTGGCGACCGGGGTCACCTGGTTGCCGTTGGCCGTGTCGATGACCGCGACGCCGCCCGTGCCCCCGACGTAGACCCTCCCCGTGTCGGAGTGGACCGCGATCCGGGTCGGGTTCGAGATGGCGGCGGGGAGGCTGATCGGAGTACCGATCAGCTTGTCGGTCTTGCCGTCGATCACGGTCACGGTGTTGTTGCCGCTCGACGCGACGTACACGCGATCGGCCTTCTCGTCGACCGCGAGGTCGGTCGGACCCGGACCCACCGGGACCTCGTCCGCTGCACTCTCCGTCGGTGAGGTGTCATACAGCGTGAACGATGACTTCTCGCCCCGACCGCACTTGTTCTCCTCGCCGACCGTCACCATGTTGTAGACCGGATCGCCGGCCAGCAGCCCGTCGGCCTTCAGATCATCGACCGTCCCGTAGCGTCCGTGCTTCGCGCAGAAGGACTCCTCCGCTGTGCGCAGGGTGGCCGCGTCCGTGGCGACCGCCTCCTTGCGGCCCTTGTCGCCGATGCCCCTGACGGAGAACACCACGATGGCGGAGAGGACGCCCAGGATCACGATGACCACGAGCAACTCGATGAGCGTGAAGCCGTCCTGGCGTCTGGCGCGCAAGGGGAACGGGCGATGATCCGCTGTCATTGGTGTCATGACGGTTGGAGCTTCCTTCGATCGATGGGTCACGTCGGGCCGGAGCGCACGCGCGAGCCCTTGCCGCATCACGGTGTTCCCCGTCGCACGGGCTTGACGTCCTTGGGCGCCGGCAGGTCCGGGCAGGCGATGCCCTTCCGATCGGCGTCGAGGTGGTTCGGGTCGGCCGGCGCGAAGCGCAGGACGGCCTGCGCGTCCGCTTGGCTGGCGAAGTCCGGGCAGTCGTAGGCGTCATTGCCGTAACGCAGGAAGTAGCGGGCGTCGAAGGCCCGATCCGGCTGCGGACAGAGCGCGCTGCGGGTGTCACCGGAACCGCACGTGAACTGCTGCGCGCGGGGGGTGACCGGCTTGGTGTCGCGGGGTTCCGGCAGTCCGCGGCACGCGACGCCGCCTCCGTCGTCAAGGTGGTTCGGATCGCCGGGGTCGGCCCGCAGCACCGCCTGGGCGTCCGCTTGACTGGCGAAGTTGATGCACTCGAAGGCGTCGCCGTGGGTGACGTGCGCCTTCGCGTCGAACACCTTGTTGTTCGGGCACAGCGCGGTGCGCGGCGTGCCCGGCGTGCACCATTCGCGCTCGGGCCTCCGGGCTTGGGCGGCGTCCGACCCGCCGCGCACGAACACCACGACGCCCAGCGCCACCGCGACCAGTACGAGAACCAACACACCTCGCCTGATCGCGCGCGAACGCATCGGTCTGCTCACCACTGCCATGCCATGCCTCTGCCCATCGTGCCGCCGGCCCCTTTCCTGCGCCTCGCAGTGGGCCGACGACCCGTGCCCGTCATGCCCGTTGCAGTTTGGATGCGTGCATTACATCCACAGCACGCATGGTTGTCAATCATTGACTACCGGGTTCCCGATGAGCACCATCTAGGCCTGTGCGGCACAGTCATGCCGAAAACCTGGCAGATGCCCAGGCGTTCACGGCATTCACCTGATCCCACCGACAGGGTGCCCGTCCGGCAGCCGCCGCCAGCCAGATCAACTAGGAGTAGCAGATGCTAATAAGGTCCAGCCGCGCTCGAAGCGGCCGGCACTCCGGCCCCGCCATGATGCGCCGGGTACGGAAGGCGTTCGCGGTGGGTGCCCTCGCGACCGCGCTGATCACCGCCACGGCATCGGCGGCGTTCGCCACGACGGGTTCACAGGTCGGCATCGCGAACAACATGTACCCCGCCGTGAAGGACATGAAGGGCTCGATCGAGTCGCTTCAGTCGTTCACGCCGTTCACGGCGAACCCCGCCTCGCAGATCGGCGGGTTCTGGAACAAGCCGGCGATCGATACGTCGACGATGCGGGGCATCACGTCGGGAAGCCTGCGCCAGCAGCTCAAGAGCGCGGGCCCCTACACCACGTGCAACCCCTCCTCTTCGAACAACTGCGAGAACGGACCGCTGCACATCGACGCGTTCCTGTCTGCGGACGAGGCCAACGTGGACGCGGTCATCCCGACCTCCGACGGGGGGACGTGCACGGCGAGCGGGAGCGTCGAGTGCAACGGCGACGTCACGAGCAAGTACGCCGTGGCGATCGGCCGCCTGGCGATCTACAGCTGCAACGGCAGCTGGGCGGGCTCGACCAAGGGCGATGACCCCTCCAACGCCGGAAGCCCTCCGCTGGCCCTCGGCGCGGACGCCAACGGCAGCGGCAACGGCAAGGCGCAGTCGCCTCGCTGTGACGCGTCTCCGGTCTCCGGCGGCGCGCCCACGACGATCCCGGGCGTGGTGAGCTGGCTGGCGACGAGCGGCAACCGGATCGCGGTCGCCGATCCGGCGTCCGCGCCGTTCGGTGCGGCGTCCAAGCAGGCGCTGGTCCAGAACGGGTTCACGTGGACCGACAGCGGGGCGGGCCAGAACGTGTTCCGGGGAAGCGCGTGCGACAGCGCGGGCACGGCGTGCAAGGTCCGCCTGGAATCGGGGATCAGCCAGGTACGCGGCGCGGTGACGGCGAACGCCGGCGGAAACACCCAGCTCGGCCTGGTCGCGAAGTCGAACGTCATGAACGTGAGCTGGACGTCGAGTTCGCTGAACGGCACCACGGCCAATGACCCCAACACCTGGACCGAGGTCAGTTCGAGCGCGTACTCCGGCTACGGGCCCATCAAGCAGTTCGGCGTCGCGCTGACCGGCGGCAACACCGGCGCGGCGGCCGCCTGGAACGACCTGTTCAACAACCAGTGGGACACCGACGGAAACATCCAGTCGACCCTCTCCGCCTACGGCTACTAGGCGACCCGGAACGCTGGCAACGGACCGTCGGCCGGGCGCGTACATCGCCCGCCGGCGGTCCCGGCACGGCATTTGGCCCGTCGGCGGCCGTCGTGCCGAACGCGTCACCCATTCCTCGTGTACCAGGCCCTGAGGAGGGGCCCTACCCATGAACAGATCACCACGCCGGAACCTCACGCCGGACGGCCGCTCAGTCGCGGTCCCGCGCGGCCGGGCACTTCGAATCCCGGCTCTCGCCCTCGCGGTGGCGACCGTCGTCATGGCCGCCACCCCGGCCTCCGCGACCGGCGCCAACACGACCGGCTTCGGTACCGCGGTGAACCTCGACGACAACGGCCGCGGCAGCTCCGCCGTCGCGATCGGCGATCTCAACGAGGACGGTACGCCGGACCTCGTGACGGCGATCCGCACCGAGGGCCTCGGCGTGTTCCTCGGCTCGGGCGGCGGCAGCTTCGGCTCCGTGACGAAGTACGCGGCGCCGCAGACCTCGTCGAGCCTCTTCCTCGGCTCGGCGGTGATCCTCGACGTCAACGGCGACGGCCACAAGGACGTCGTCAGCCAGGACGCGCGCGGCAACGTCGCCCTGGTCTGGCTCGGCGACGGCTCCGGCGCTCTCGGCGCCGGCGCCGCGGTCCAGCTCAACCCGACGCCCGGGTGCGACACCACGGGCGACAACCCGTGTGTCGTGCGCTTCCCGACCGGCGTCGCCGTGGGCGACTTCGACGAGGACGGCAAGCCGGACCTCGCGACGTCCAACACGAACACGAACAACGTCGCGGTGGTGCTCGGCAACGGCGACGGCACCTTCGGCGCGGCGACGCGGTTCGCACTGAACGGCGGGACCGGTCCGCAGGGCATCGCGGCCGCCGACCTCGACGGCGACGGCCATCTCGATCTCGTCACCTCGAACAACACGGCCGGCACGCTCTCCGTGCTGCCGGGCGACGGGAACGGGGGCTTCGGCTCGCCGTCGAGCGTCCCGGCCGGCATGTCACTGCCGACGAGGCTCAAGCTCGCCGACGTCAACGAGGACGGCAGGCAGGACGCCGTCATCGTGGCGCCCGGCACGCCGGGGCGCGTCGCCGTCCTGCTCGGCGACGGCGCGGGCGGGTTCGGCACCGCGAGCCTGCTGTCGGCCGGGGCGAACCTCACCTCCGCCTCGGTGTCCGACCTGAACGGTGACGGCCACGCCGACCTGGTGGCCTCCAGCTCCGGCTCGAACGAGGTCGTCGTCTTCGAGGGCGACGGCACGGGTGCGTTCGGCAGCCCGCTCGCATTCGGGCTGGGCGGCGGCAGCAACCCGCAGGCCACGGCGGTGGCCGACCTCGACGGCGACGGACGTCCCGACGTCGTCACCGCCAACAGCAACAGCTCGGCGACGTTCGTCAAGGACGCCTCGGTGCTGCTCAACACGGTGAACCGGACGCCGGCGGCGGCGAACGACTCGTACCAGCACGTCGGGGCGGACACCTCTCTCGTCGTCGGCGCTCCCGGCGTCCTCGGCAACGACACCGATCCCGACGGCAACACGCTGACGGCGTCGCTCGTGACCGGGCCGGCGCACGGCACCCTGACGCTCAACCCCGACGGCTCGTTCGGCTACCAGCCCACCGGCGCCTACGTCGGAAGCGACAGCTTCACGTACAAGGCGACCGACGGCACCGTCGACTCGAACGTCGCGACCGTGACGATCAACGTCTCGGCCGGCTGCAACGGTCTCCCCGCCACGATCACCGGCAACGGGATCGTGAACGGCACCGGCGGCTCCGACGTGATCGTGACCGGCAACGGGAACGACGCCGTCAGCGGGAACGGCGGCAACGACACGATCTGCACGTTCGGTGGCAACGACGCCGTGTCGGCCGGCAGCGGCAACGACCACGTCGACGGCGGTGACGGCAACGACGCCATCAGCGGCGGTGACGGCACCGACGCCGTCAAGGGCGGTGCCGGCGATGACGCGCTCTCCGGTGGCGCCGGCACCGACACCGTGGTCGGTGGCGCGGGCAGCGACACCCTTTCCGGCGGTAGCGGCACGGACGTCTGCGCCGGCGACGCCAACGGCGGTCCGACGCTCCCGGGCACGGATTCGATCGCGGCCGGCGGGTCCTGCGAAACCGTCGTCGAGGTGCCGTAGCCGACGACACCCCCTAGGACACGCTGACGTGCCGGACGGGCTCGGCGATCGCGACGATGCGATCGCCGAGCCCTTCTCGGTGCTCAGCCGGTCTTGACGGCCGGCCGCTTCCCGTCGACGTCGACGGCGTCGAGAAAGCGGCGCGCGGCGCGGACGTCTTCCAGCCGCAAGGCGTAGCTCGCACGGGCGATGTGGTCCCCGGCGGCGTGCTCCTTCGCGCGGAGCGACGCCTCGATCTCGTCGATGACGACCCGTTGGCGCTCGACCAGGCGCGCCGGGCTGGTGCCGCGACGCTGGAGCAGCAGAAGCTTGCACGTGAGCTCGGCGCGGACGTCGAACAGTTCCGTCACGGGTTCACCGAGCCACCGGCCGACCGTCGTCTTGGCCGAGCGGGTGGCGGCGTAGATCATGCGCTGCGGTCCGCGATCGCTCTCCTCGGCGCCGACCGGCGCGATCAGCCCGCGCTCGACCAGCCGCGTGATCGACCGGTACACCATGGGCCGCGAGATGTACCAGAACTCACCGATTTCTGCGCCCTCCGCGGTGAGGGTTGCGATGGCGAAGCCATGGCTGGGTCGTTCGGCCAGGAGTGCGAGCACAATCCACTCGGCCAGCGGCAGATCAGGTTCCTTCATGGTGACAAGGGTAAGGATCGTCGATGGTATTTGCGATGCCGACCGAGCCCGGAGCCAAAAGGGCCGGCGCGGGGGCCGGATCCCGGGAGAACACACCTGTCGGTCGTCCGGCAGGCGCTCGCACGAGGGAACCGGCGTCCGGCCCCGGCGGTGATGGTCAGTGGCGGCCCGTTGTGAGCGGCGCACCCGTCGCGTGCAGGTCACTCACACCCTCGTACCAGTGGACGACGGGCGCGCCCACGAGGATGGCCGCGATGGCGCCGACAGCGAGGAACAGGCCGAATGGCAGACGGGTTTGGCGGGTCGCCCGCCCCGCCGCCATGAGCGCGATGCCCACCAGCAGCCCGGCGACGCTGCCTGCCAGCAGCGCGAAGACGAGATGCCACGGACCGAGCCAGCCCAGCCCGGTGCCGAGCAACCCGGCCAGGCGCACGTCGCCGAATCCGAGCCAGACCGGCCGCACCCAGTGCAGCGCGAAGAAGACGGCGAACCCGCCCACCCCGCATGCCGCGGTCACGCCGAACCGGTGCCACTGGCCGGTGGCGGCCGCGGCCGCGAGCAGACAAGCCGCGGTGAGTCCGAGGGTCGGGTAGATCAGCCGCCTTGGGAGCAGGAACCGTTCGGCATCGCAGGCGGCCAGGGCCAGCAGTCCCGCGGTGAAGACGAGTACGGCCGGCAGGACTTCCGACCGGCCGAAGCGCAGCGCCTCGGCGGCGAACAGGAGCGCGGTGAGCGCTTCGATGAGCGGGTAGCGCGCGGGGATCGGAACCCGGCAGGCGCGGCAGCGTCGCCCCAGCAGGAGCCAGGACACGACGGGGATGTTGTCCCGGGCCGCGATCGGCGTGGCGCATCGCGGACAGGCGGAGCGGGGCCGCACGACCGAGAGGCCGGCCGGCACCCGGGAGACGGCGACGTTGAGGAACGACCCCACAGCGAGCCCGAGCAGACCGATGATCACGACAAATATGGGTGACATGGGCGGAATGGTGCCGTACCGCGCATATCATTCGCTACCCGCAAAAGGCGATGGCCCAGGGAAACCGCAGGCCGCCGCCGACGGCGGTCCGCCGGGTGGCGCATCCGATGCCACCCGGCGCACCCGACCGTCCGACGGCCGACGGCCGCCGGCGCGCGACGTCCGGTGAGGGCCCCCCGGATCAGACGCCGTTGCAGGGGTTCGTCTCGCCGGGCACCAGCTCGACGGCGTACGCCTTGTCGTTGTTGCTCAGAGTGACCTGGTGCCAGAGGGAACGGCTGGACAGGAACCCTTCGGCCTCCAGCTTGGCCATGTCGCCGTACTTGTTGTTAGTGGCGAAGAACGCCTCTTCCGCGGTCTGGATCGTGGACTTGTCGGTCTTGCACGCCGAACCCTGGCCCTTGTTGTTGATGCCGCGGACGGAGAAGACGACGATGGCGGACAGGATGCCGAGGATCACGATGACCACGAGAAGCTCGATGAGCGTGAAGCCGGCTTCCGGCATCTCGTTCCGTGCGCGCGTTCGCCGACGCAACTTGCCTTGCAGATATGTGGGCATCTTTCTCCATCTACGGCCACCGGTTCAGCGAACCGAGTGCTAGTAACATCCTGATTAATCAGCGGCAGACTACTGAGCGGGCGATGGACCCACAAGGGGCGAGTCCGGCGTGCACCACCCCCGCCGGAGGGCGGACGGCCGCAACGGCGTGTTGTAGTATCCCGCTGACTAATCAACCGCTGACAGTAGGGGTGGGTTCCTTGGCGAATCGCCGGCTTCTCCGGCGCCGCGAGGCGACGACGAGCCCTTCGGGCGAGGACGGCACCCTTCCCGGCGGAGCACGGGGCCCGGCCCCGTCCCCGGTCCCGGCGGGCGAACCGGCCCGGGACGCGACGTCCGGCGCGGCGCAGTCGTCGCCCGCCGGCCTGAAGGGGCCGCGCATCGGGGAACTGCTGGTGGAGCGCGGCCTGCTCACCCCGGCGCAGGTGGACGAGGCGCTCCTGCAGCAGTCGGCGTCGGGCAAGCGACTCGGAGCCCTGCTGGTCGAACTCGGCATGGTCGACGAGCGGTCACTGATCGAGGCGCTGTCGGTTCAACTCGGCGTCCCCGTCGCCGACCTGCGCCAGAGCGAACCCGATCCCGAGGCGGCCGCCCGGGTGCCGGAGGCGCTGGCCCGCTCGCTGGGCGTCGTCGCGGTACGGCGGGCCGAGGGCACGCTGCTGATCGCGGCGGGCGACCCGGGTGACCCGCGCGTGATCGAAGAGGTCGGCCGGGCCGTCGCGCCGGACCGGGTGCGGTTGGCGATCGCGGCTCCCGCGGACATCCGGCGCTCGATCGACAGCGCCTACCGGGCGTTGGCCGGCGTCAGCAGCCTGGTCGAGGCCTTCGAGGCGACCGAGAGCGGACGGGGCGCGGGCTCCGGTGCCAGGGTGGTGAGCGAGGACGCGCCGGTCGTGCACCTGGTCAACCTCATGCTGACCCAGGGCCTGCGCGACCGGGCCTCGGACATCCACATCGAACCGCACGCCGACCGGGTCCGGGTCCGGTACCGGATCGACGGCGCGCTGCACGACGTACTGAGCCTGCCGGAGAACATGGGCCCGTCCGTGGTCAGCCGGATCAAGATCATGGCCAATATGAACATCGTCGACCGGCGGCGCCCGCAAGACGGGCAGATCGCCACCGAGATCGACGGCAGGTCGGTCGACATCCGGGTCGCGACCACTCCCACCATCTGGGGCGAGAAGGCGGTGCTGCGGCTGCTCGACAGCAACCGCACGCTGTTGCGGCTGGCCGAGCTCGGCATGCCCGGCGCGACCTACGAACGGTTCGCGTCCCTGCTGCGCTCCCCGTACGGCATGGTCGCCTGCGGCGGGCCGACCGGCAGCGGCAAGACGACCACCCTGTACGCCACGCTCGGTGAGCTGAACCAGAGCGAGCGCAACATCACCACGATCGAAGACCCGGTGGAGTACGTGGTCCCGTCGGTCAACCAGATCCAGATCAACGAGCAGGCGGGCGTCTCCTTCGCGACCGGGCTCCGCTCGATCCTCCGGCAGGACCCCGATGTGATCCTGGTCGGCGAGATCCGAGACGGCGAAACGGCCCGGATCGCGGTCGAGTCGGCACTCACCGGCCACTTCGTACTGTCGTCCATCCACGCCGCCGACGCCTGCTCCGCGCTGCACCGGTTCACCGACATGGGCATCGAGCCGTTCCTGATCACCTCCACGGTCGCCGGGGTGGTCAGCCAGCGACTGGTGCGCCGGATCTGCGACCAGTGCCGCGAGCCCTACCGGCCCGGCGTGGACGAACTGGCCTTCTTCGCAAAGGCCGGCGGGTCGGCCGACATCGAATTCTGGCAGGGCCGGGGCTGCAACTTCTGCTCCCGGACCGGATACCAGGAGCGGATCGGCGTCTTCGAACTGCTCGTGATGAGCGACACGGTCAAGCGGCTGCTCGTCGAGAAGGCGCCGATCGGCAGCCTGCGCAAGGCCGCCCGCGAGCAGCACATGGACAGCCTCCTGGACGGAGGCGTCCGTCTGGTGGAGGAGGGGGTCACGACCATCGCCGAGATCATGTCCAGCGTGTACGTGGTCTAGCCGAAGGTCCCCCGGTGCCCGGCTCGCCGGTCGCCGCACCCACACACACCGACGACGCGAACCCCTGTCACCGGAAACCAGGAGAGCACCCGCATGGCCACCTTCAAGTACGTCGCGGTCGGCGCGGACGGGAGACGGGCCACCGGCGTGCTCACGGGTTCCAGTGTCGAGGGCGTGACCGACAGCCTGACCCGGCAGGGCTACGACGTGCAGTCGGTCACGGCCGCGGGCCGCAACCTGCTGCAGCTCGAACTCACCGCGGAAAAGGTCGACCTGGTCGAACTGAGCAACTTCTCCCGGCAGATGGCCGCCTTCATCAAGGCCGGGGTGCCCATCCTGGACGCCCTGGAGATCATCCGCGCCGAGACCAAGGACAAGAAGCTGGCCAGGCTGCTCGTCGACGTCATGGACTCGCTGCGCTTCGGCGAGAGCTTCGCCGGCGCGATGGCCGCCCACGCCAAGGCACTCCCGCCGTTCTACGTCTCCGTCCTCCGCTCGGCGGAGGCGACGGGCGAACTCGACGTGGTGATGGCCCAGTTGGGCCGCTACATCGAGCGGGACGTCGAGGGCCGGCGCACCATCCGCTCCGCCCTGACCTATCCGAGCCTGGTGATGGCTCTGGCCGTCGCCGTCATCCTCGTACTCGTCATCTTCGTGCTGCCCCGTTTCAAGCAGTTCTTCGAGTCCTTCAACGCGGAACTGCCGCTGCCGACCCGGATCCTGCTGGGCTTCACCGACTTCGTCACGGTCTGGTACCCGGTCGTCATCGGCGTGCTCGTCGCGCTCGTCGCGGCAGTGACCGCCGGTCTGCGGACCGAGCGGGGACGGGTACTCCGCGACCGGTTCCTGCTGGCGATGCCGGTGGTCGGCGACGTGGTCCGCTACATGGTCATCGAACGGTTCTGCCGCATCCTGACTTCGATGATCAAGGCCGGCGTGCCCATCCCGGAAGCGCTCAGCCTGGCCGGCTCGGGCGCCAACAACCTGGTGTACGAACGGTCCCTCGGGAGGGCGCGGGTGGAGATGCTCGAAGGCGGCGGCATCTCCGGGCCGATCGCCCGCACCAGGCTGTTCCCCGGGGCGGTCACCCAGATGATGCGCGTGGGGGAAGAGACCGGGACCCTCGACGACCAGCTGGAGAACGTGTCGGAGTTCTACGAGAAGGAACTGCAGCACAAACTCAAGCGGCTGACCAGCCTGTTCGAGCCGGCCATCGTGATCGTGGTCGGGGTCGTCGTGGGGTTCGTGGCCGTCGCCCTCCTCTCGGCGATCTACGGCGTGTACAACCAGGTCGAAGTCCAGTGACCGGCCCGGCGCGCCCCGCGCGGCGCCACCGCGGCGAAGAGGGCGAGACTCTGATCGAGGTTCTCGTCGCCGTGGTGCTCATGGGCGTCGCCTTCGTGACCATCTTCGGGGGCATGGGCACCGCGATCATCAGCTCGGTCGCCCAGCAGAAGGTGACCGGCGCCGACTCGGTGATCCGCAGCGCCGCCGAGAAGGTGGTCGGCGCCCCGTACGTGTCCTGCGCCGGCGGTTACGGGACCCCGACGCCGCCGGCCGGATACACCGTGACCGTCGAGATCGAGTACTGGGACGGGGTGGGTGCGTTCGGCCCGTCCTGCCCGACGTCCGACACCGGAATCCAGAAGGTGACGCTCACCGTGCACGCGACCGGCCCACACCCCGTCAGGGACGCGACGCTCGAAGTGGTCAAGCGGGAGTCGATGCCGTCATGACGGCGCGACGGCCGAACGGGCGCCCGGAGTCGGGGTTCACCCTGACCGAGTTGCTGGTCACGATCGTCATCCTGGGGATCATCGGGCTCCTGCTGCCCAAGGCGATCGTCCTCGGACTGCAGTTCACCGCGGGCACCGAGAAGCGGGTGGCCGCCACCAGCACGGTGGGCACCCTGGGCCGCTACTTCTACGGCGACGTGCACAGCGCGGACACGGTCACGACCGACCCCGCATGCGGCGCCGCCGGCGTGATCGTCCACCTGAGCCGGCCCGGCACCGACGTCGTCTACGCCTACGACCAACCGACCGGCGCCCTCAGCCGGGTGAAGTGCACGGACGCGGGCGTCGTCACCACGTCGCTGGGCCGTCTCGGCAGTGCCGCACCGACCCGTCCGGTGACTCTGATCTGCGGTGCCGAGACCCCGTGCACCTCGCCCATGGAGGTAACACTGACCGTGCAGAGCGACCCAGCCGCGCCCCCGGCGGCCCTCACCGCCGTCCGACGATCGAGCGCGTCATGACCGGCCGCACCGATCCGCGCCGCACCGATGCGCGCCGCCTCGATCCGCGCCGCACCGATCCGCGCCGCCTGCGCGACGAGGAACAGGGCTCGTCACTGATCCTCGCACTGGCCTTCATCGTCGTCTTCAGCCTGGTCACGGTGTCGCTCCTGTCCTTCGCCGCCACCGGGCTGAAGGCCGCGGGCGTGTACGTCGAACAGGGCAAGCGGGACTACAGCGCGGACGGTGCCACGCAGCTCGCGATCAAGAACTTCTCCCAGGGCAACCCGTGCGCCCCCTACACCGCCCCGCCGATCAACGGCCGGCAGATGATCGTCCACTGCGACCCCCTCAACGCGTCCGCCGCCACCACCCGCGCGACCCAGCCGCAGGACGCGCTGCGCAGCCTGGGCCACGCGGCGACGGACGGCGTCCACGTGAGCACGCCGGGCCTGCGCGTGCAGGGCAGCGTGTTCTCCCACTCGAACATCACCACCGGCGCCGGAGCCTCCATGGTGGTGTCGGGCGACGTGTCCGCCGTCGGCGACTGCTCCGGTGCCGTGTCACAGACCCGGCTGTCCCCGACGCAGGCGCCGTACGCGCACGGCTGCGCCAACGACACCCCGTCGGACCCCGCCGACGCGGTCGTGGGCGCCGACCCGGACCACGCCCCGCCCGCCACGGCCGTCCCGGTCCGGCGGACGGTGCCCGCATGCCCCGGCCCCGGTTCCTGGCTCGTGCGGTTGCAGCCCGGCTACTACGACGACGCACGCGCCCTCACCCACCTCACCGGTGGCGATTGCCCGGGCGTCGTCGTATGGCTACAGCCGGGTGTCTACTACTTCGACTTCACCTTCACCGGCGCCGCGGGGGTCTGGACGGTCGACGACCCCACGGTCAGTGTCGTCGGCGGCACGCAGGCGGGCTGGGATCCCGGGGCCCCCACCCGCCCGGCCGTTCCCGACCCGGGCGGTTGCGCCACGACGCGGCCCGAAGGCGTCCAGGTCATGATGGGCGGCGGCAGCCGGCTCCAGGTCGACCGCGGGCACGTCGAACTGTGCGCCCCGGTGACCCCGGACGCGCAGCAGGTGGCGGTCTACGGGGTCCAGCCCCCGAAGCCGTCCCACACACTGCGACCGACAGCGGTGGTCGCGAACACCGGCTTCGCCAACCCGGGGCATGCCCTGACCAGTGGTGAACGTCCGACCCCGCCCGGGTGCCCGCAGCCGACGGGCACCGCGAGCTGCACGGCCGACGCCGTCCTCGACCCGGCGAAACGCCGGTCGGCCTCGGTGCAGTTCGCCGGCTTCACCCCGCGGGTGCCGCCGGGCTCGGTCATCACCGGCGCGACGCTGCGGGTCACGCACGAGGACGACGGCAGTCTGACCGAGCCCGGCGCGGTGACGGTCACCACCGCCGTCGGCGCGGACACCTGCCACACCGACAATCCGCCCCGGCACGCGGCGCTCGCCGAGGACCCCCCGGTCGACCTGCTGCGCGCGTGCGGGCTCACCGACCCGGCCCGGCTCGCCGGCCTGACAGTGACCTACGCCGCCACCCTGGACCCCGGCGGCACCACCGCCACGGAACGTCTGGACGGCATCCGGCTGGAGGTCGCCTACCGCACGCCGACCACGTTCAAGCCGACCGCCGTCACCGCATCCACCGGGTTCACCGCTGCCGGCACCGATCCCGGCAATGCCCTGGAGATCGGCGAACAGCCGGCAGCGTCGGTGGCCGGCGCCGATCTGGCCACGGCGGCCCCGTCCGCGTCGATCACCCTGGCCGGGTTCGTCCAGCCTCCCCTGCCACCGGGGTCGACGATCGACTCCGCCGTGCTGCGGGTGGCCCATCAGGAGACCGGCGACGCGGCGGCGCCCAGAGTCAGCGTCACCGCCGCGGGCGGCGCCGGCAGTTGTACCGGTCTGCCGCTCACCGCGCGGGCCGGCCCGGGCGACGACCGCGTCGACCTGAGGGCATGCGGCATCACCGACCCCGCACAGCTCACCGGCCTGACGGCGACCTACACCGCCGGACTCAACGCGGGCGGCACCGCGGGCGCCGACTCCCTGGACGGCATATGGCTCGAAATCGTCTCCACCCCGCCGGCGCCCCGGCCGGCGATGAGCGCGGAGTCGACGACGTTCATGTCCGCGGCCGATGCCCGGGCCATCGACGGCGCCGACACGGCCCGGGCCACGCTCGACCCGGCCACCAGGCCGTCCGCCACCATCCTCCTCGGCGGCTACGACACCCCTGCGGTGACGCCCGGCTCGGTCCTGGACGGGGCCCTGCTGCACGTCGCGCACCGCGACGATCCCGGGGCGGCCGGAGGTCCGCCGCCGACGGCCGCGGTCACCCTGTCCGGGCCCGGCATACCCCGCTCCTGCACCACCCCCCAGAACCTCGCCGCGCGCCAGGGCGCCCTGGGCACCGACACCCTGGACCTGGTCGCCATCTGCGGGCTGACGGACCCCGCCCAGCTGGCCGGCCTGGTCGTGACCTACACCGCCACCCTCGGAGCCGGCAGCACCACCGCCACCGATCAGCTCGACGGCGTCACCCTGGAACTGTCCCACCGACCCCCGGTCCCGGTACGGCCCACCCAGACGATCAGCACCGCGACGCCCACCGCCGCGGCGTTCCTCGACCCGAGGAACGCGGGGGCGATCGACGCCACCACCTCGACCGCGACGCTCGCCACGGCCACCCCGTCGGCATCGATCCGGCTCGGCGCGTTCGCGATGCCGCCCCTGCCGGCGGGGGCGGTGATCGACAAGGTCGTGCTGCGCGTAGCGCACCAGGACGAGGACACCACCCCGGCACCGGAACCGGCACCGGCACCGCCGGCGGAGCCGCCCCCGCCGGCGGAGCCGCCCAGAACCTCACTGACCGTCTCGGGCACGGGTACCGCCTGCGACACGGACCACGCCCTGACCGCCCGTGCGGGGGCACTCGGTGCCGACGTGGTCGACCTCGGCGCCTGCGGGGTCGGTAGGGCCGACCAGTTGTCCAGGCTCGCTGTCGACTACGTGGCGAAACTGGGCGCGGGCAGTAGCGAGGCCGCCGACCGGCTCGACGGTGTCGAGCTCGACATCGTGTTCCGGGCCCCGTCCATCAGGGCCCTGTCCGGCTGTCTCACCGAGGGCAACCGCTGCGCGGTGCTCAAGTCGGCCGACGACGCCGACACGGCCACCGCTCACAGCCGGCTGGTCGTCAACGGCACCGTCTACGCGCCGACCGCCGCCGTCGACCTGTCGATGAGCCAGGTCGGCTCGCAGGTGGTCACCCGCGGCATCATCGCCCGGACCATCGATCTCGGCATCAGCCCGGCCGGCGGGTACCTCCGCCCGGTGATCGGAATCCCGCCGGAGCCGGTGCTGTTCACGACCTATCCGGCCGTGATCGCGAAGCCTGCGTCGGCCACCGCGATCACCGGGTTCACGCCCCGGGCCCCCGGCGCACCCGTGGACGTCGCGGACGCCACCATCCCCGGCGGTGGCCGGGCGTCCCTCACGTTCGGCGGCTACGCCCAGCCGGCACCGGCACCGGCACCGGCACCGGACGCGCCGCTCGACCACGTCGTCCTGCAGGTGGCGCACCACGAGGACGGCGACGTGCAGTCGGTCAAGGTGTCGGTGGAATTCACCGGCAGCACCTGCACCGGCGCCAACTCGCTGAACCTGCCGGTCCATCCCGGCTCCGCCGGTCCGGTGACCGACCAGGTCGACCTGGCGCCCTGCGGCCTGACCACAGCCTCCCTGCCGGCCGGGCTGACCGTGACCTACACCGTCACCGCCGGGACCGGCGGCGCGGGCGGGCACCTCGCCGGGACCGGGATCGCCCTGCTGTCCGGCCCCCTCGTCCGGGCCGCCGTGTCCTTCGACGGACACGCCGGAACCGTCAAGCAGTGGACGGTCCTGCCATGAACGAGCACACCACCTTGGAGACCCCCATGTCCGGGCCGAGCGCCGCGATCATCGACCACCTGCTCGACGAACTCCTGAAGCGGGGCGGCAGCGACCTCCTCCTCACCACCGGCTCGGCGCCGTTCCTCCGCGTCGACGGCGCCCTGCGACCGGTCGAGGGGGCATCGCTGACCGAGCCGGAGGCCGACCGCCTGGTGACCGGGGTGCTGGGCAGGGAACTCACGGAACGGTTCCGTCGGGAGAAGCAGGTCGACTTCGCGTTCAGCTGGGGGGAGAAGGCCCGGTTGCGCGGGAACGCCTTCGTGCAGCGCGGCGCGTCGGCACTGGCGCTGCGGATCATCCCGTTCGACGTGCCGTCGTCCGAGCAGCTCGGGCTCCCCCCGGCCGTCATCGGGTGGGCGGCCATGCCGCGCGGGTTCGTACTGGTCACCGGGCCGACCGGGTCGGGCAAGTCGACGAGCCTGGCGGCGCTCCTCGACCACGTCAACACGCACCGGTCGGTGCACATCCTCACCATCGAGGACCCGATCGAGTACCTGCACCGGCACAAGCGCTCGGCGGTCAACCAGCGCGAGGTCGGCACCGACACCGACTCGTTCCCCGCCGCGCTGCGCGCCGCCCTGCGCGAGGATCCCGACGTCCTGCTCCTCGGCGAGATGCGCGACCCGGAGAGCATCTCCGCGGCCCTGACCATCGCCGAGACCGGGCACCTCGTGTTCGCCACCCTGCACACCAACGACACGTCGCAGACGCTGGACCGCATCGTCGACGTGTTCCCGGCCGGGCAACAGCCGCAGATCCGCCTGCAATTGGCGCACACCCTGGTCGGCATCCTCAACCAGACGCTCATCCCCGGGACCGGCGGGGGCCGGGTGGCCGCGTTCGAGGTACTGGTGGGCACGGCGGCGATCCGCAACCTGATCCGCGAGGGCAAGACCCGCCAGATCCGCAACATGATCTCGACCGGCCACCGTGACGGCATGCAGACCCTGGAAACCGGCATCAACGCCCTCGTCGCGGCGGGCACCGTCACCTACGAGGAGGCCCTGCTGCACACGGCCCACCCGGAGGAGATCCGGCGACCCCACGCCCCGGCCGGCCGCACCTGACCGAGTGCCTCGCACGTGCGGGACAGACCCGTGAGCGCATCTTCAAAGAATGCTCCGCAATTGACAGTTGCGGTCTGACGGCGGAGGCGGGCGCCGATGATGAACCCGACATGGACTTGGACGTGCGGCCGGTGGCGGCGACGACGCTCTGTCACGCGGTGGTGCGCAGAGGGCCTCCCGCCAGAGGTGCAGGAGACGTTCCCCTGACCCCGGCGGGCCCTTCGGACGCAGTTCGAGGCCCGTCCCGCGTACCGAGAGGGTTCCTCCATCATGAACAGGTCACACACCCGGCTCCGGCTCCGCAGGCTGGGCCTCGCGGCAGTCGGCGCCCTGGTCGTCGTGGGCGTCGCCGCCGGACCGGCAGCCGCGCACGCAGGGGTCACGGCCTCCGATCCGCGTGCGCTCGCCGAGAACGTCACGCTGTCCTTCACCTCCGAGGCCGAGTCGGAAACCGCGGGGATTTCGGAGTTGCGGGTGGTGCTGCCGAAAGGCATCGCTCCGGACGCCGTGGCGGTGAAGGACGCCCCCAAGGAGTGGAAGCTGACGGCCACCCCGGACGGGTACTCGATCGGCGGCCCGGCTCTGGCGACCGGTACGGACGCCGAGTACAGCATCACCGTGCGCCAGCTGCCGGACGAGAAGTCCCTGGCCTTCAAGACGCTGGAGACCTACGGCGACGGAAAGGTCTCCCGCTGGATCGAGGTGCCCGCCAACGGCGAAAAGGTCGACAATCCCGCCCCCGTGCTCGAACTGAAGGCCGCAGCTCCAGGAGCCAAGTCGGCCGCTCCCGGTCCCTCGCCGTCACCGGCGACGAGTTCTGCCGCCCCTTCCGTTCGGCCCTCGGCTGAGGCTCCCACGGCGCCCGGTGCGTCAGCCGGCACGCAGGCGACCGGCGACGAGGATTCGGGCGGCGGCGCAGGGGCCGTCGTCGGCGTGATCGCCGCCGTACTGCTGCTCGCTGCCGCCGGCGCCTTCTGGTGGGTACGCCGCAACCGCAGCCGGGCCTGACGGCACCGGCAGGGGGCTGGGCCTCGGCGCCGGGGCGGGTACTCGCCCGTACCTGCCCCGGCTCGTGGTCAGACCGGTGCGGGTACGGGCTCGGGTGTGGCCGGCCTGCCCGTGCGGCCGAGCGCGGCGAGCGCCGCGGCGCAGCCTCCGCCGACCAGGGCGAGGACGAGCCAGGGCAGGGCCGGAACGCCGGCGGTCCGTGCGGTGTCGAGGAGTGCGCCGGTGACCAGGTTCCCGAGCGTGATGCCGATTCCGCAGACGGTGTTGTAGAGGCCGTAGTGCGTGGCCACCCAGCGGCCTCCGGCGAGGGAGACGATCGTGTCCATCTCGAACGGACAGAGGACGGCGGTTCCCAGGGCGAGGAGTGCCGCGCAGAGCAGGAGCGGGGTGACGGTGAGGGCCGCCGACCACGTGTGTGCAGCCTGCGGGTGGCCGACCGTGAGCAGGGGTGGGAGGAAGGCGGCGGCCATGACGGCCGTGCCGGCGGTCAGACAGCGTGCCGGTGTCCAGGCGGCCTTGCACCAGGCGGTGATGCGGAGCTGGCCGACGAGGGCGACGAGCCCCGAGACGACGAACAGCGCGCTCGTGGCCGCGGTGGCGAGGGGGCCGTCGCCCGTGAGGCGCCGGGTCTCCAGCGGCAGGGCCAGGTACACCTGGAACGACAGGACGTACGAGCCGGTCATGGCGAGGGAGAACAGCCAGAACGGCTTGTTGCGGAACACGGCGCCGGCCTGCTCGCGCAGGGCGGGCCGGTCCTCGCGCGGCGCCGCGGTGTTCTCCGGGAGGCGGCGCAGTTGCAGCAGGGTCAGGCCGGCGAAGAGGGCCGAGGCGACCGCGCAGGTGGTGGGGAAGGAGACCGAGGTCAGGGCCAGGCCGACGAGGGGGCCGAGCAGGATGCCGGTCTGGTAGAAGACGTTGAAGAGGGCGAAGGCGTCGACCCGGCGCTCCTGCCCGGCCTGGGAGGCCAGGTAGGCCCGTACCGCGGGGTTGAACAGGGCCCCCGCGAGGCCCGTGGCGGCGGATGCGGCGATCAGGGCGGGCAGTGATTCGGCGAAGGCGAGGGCGGCGAAGCCGACGGTGCGCAGGGTGCAGCCGGCGACGATGAGGGGCTTGTGGCCGAGGCGGTCGGCGAGCATGCCGCCGACGAGGAACATGCCCTGCTGCGAGAGGTTGCGTACGCCCAGGACGAGGCCGACCGCCCAGGTGGCGAGCGCGAGACTGCCGGAGAGGTGGGCGGCCAGGTAGGGCATGAGCATGTAGAAGCCGAGGTTGATGGTGAGCTGGTTGACCAGCAGCAGCTGCACCGTGGTATCGAAGGAGCGGTACTGGCTCCAGGTGCGCTTCACCGGGCGGCTCCGATGGCGGAGATGCCGGCGGTCGGCATGGGGTCGACGACGGTCGAGCACCGGGTCCAGCGGGTGACTTCGCAGCCGAAGGGAGAGACGAGCGTGTCCGGTTCGGCGGGTGGGGTGGTGCCGAGCAGCCGGTTGGCCCGGCAGTAGTCGTCGTTGAAGACGGTGTCGAAGTAGCGGTGCGGGCCGTCCGGGAAGACGGCGGCGATGCGCGTGCCCACGGGCTGGGTACGGGCGATCCAGCCTGCGACGAGGGCTACGGCCCCGACGCTCCAGCCGCCGGTGGCGAACTGGCGCTCCGCCAGGCGGCGTGCGGACCATACGGCTTCGGCCGGGGCCACCCAGTGGACTTCGGCGAAGGCGCCGTAGTCGACGTTGCGCGGGTAGATCGAGGAGCCCAGACCCCGCATGAGCCGGGGTCGGGCCGGCTGGCCGAAGATCGTGGACCCGATGGTGTCGACACCGACGAGCCGCAGCCCCGGGGTGCGCTCGCGCAGGCCGCGGGCGATGCCGGCGGAGTGGCCGCCGGTACCGACCGCGCACACGAGGAAGTCGATGTCGCCCAGCTGCTCGGTCAGTTCACGGGCGAGGGTGCGGTAGGCGGCGGCGTTGTCGGGGTTGTGGTACTGGTCCGGGCACCAGGAGCCGGGGTGCCGGTCGAGGAGTTCCGCGACCTTCTGCCGCCGGGCCTCCTGCCAGCCCCCTTCGGGATGCGGCTCGCGGACGACGTGGAGTTCCGCGCCGTGGGCGGCCAGCATGCGCTCCATGATCGGTTCCATGCCCGGGTCGGTGACCAGGTGGACCGGGTGGCCGTGGAGGACTCCGGCGAGGGCGAGACCGAGACCGAGCGTTCCCGAAGTGGACTCGATGATCGGGGCGCCGGGGCGGAGCTCGCCGCGTGCGCGGGCCCGGTCGGTCATGTGGAGGGCTGCGCGGTCCTTGATGCCGCCGGGGTTGAAGCCTTCGAGCTTGGCCCAGAAGCCGCGCGGGGCGGTGGCGAAGGGTTCGCCGATGAACAGCACGGGGGTGTTGCCGACCGCTTCGAGCACGGTGTGCGGGGCGGCGGGCAGGGACGGTTCGGTCATGGTGCGGTTGTCCTTCGTACGGCACGGCGCACCGGCGCAGCCGCCTACGGGCGACACGGGACGGCGTCAGGCCATGCTGGAACCGGAGTGAGCGCGGAGGCGTCCCGGGCCACGGCGGCATGCGGCCGCGCGGGCGGGGAAGCCCGGACCGGTCAGGTCCGGGTGACGCACACCTTGCAGAGCAGGGCTCGTCCCGAGTCGGCTGCCGGTGGGGCGGCGGACGCGTCCGCAGCCGCAGTGCCGATACCGGCTGCGGGCGGGACCACCAGTACGGCGGAGGCGATTTCGGCCGGGGCGGCGGGGGCGCGGAGTTCCGGCACCGGGGCGGCGACGTGCTCGTCGTGGACGTGGGCGCACGGCAGGTCCCGATCGGGACAGCCACCGGTCATCACGGTGCTCGCGCCCGTCACGCGGTCAGGGACGGCGACGCGATGGTGGCCACCGCTGTCGCACACGCTGAACAGCAACGCGACCAGGGCCGACGCCACCAAGGCGACGACCCAGGCACCGCCATGGCGGCGGTCACGGGACCACGCGGGATTCCACACAGTGATGGTCACGTTACCTTGAGTCGCCACCCGATGCCTGACAGGCGAGCCGATCGGGAGGAGCACGGATTCCTCTCCTACGAAGGAGATCCGCTGCTGACGCCAGCCCGAAGGGAGGCCGGGCGCTTGGTGGGCGAGCTTCAGTCCACCCCGCGCAGGTAAAGAT
This sequence comes from Streptomyces sp. NPDC002181, assembly GCF_042890485.1. NCBI lineage: Bacteria > Bacillati > Actinomycetota > Actinomycetes > Kitasatosporales > Streptomycetaceae > Streptomyces > Streptomyces sp. NPDC002181. Next base: position 120,234 of record NZ_JBIASC010000002.1, read on the forward strand.
CACCCGTACGCCTGCGCCGGTCCGCGGACAGCCGAAACGATCAGCGCCCGCGGACAGACAGTCCCGGCCTCCACGAGGCCTGGCCCCCGAACCAGTCCCCGCACCCCAAGCCGAGGTCGCCGCCATGCCCGAGAAGGTCACGAAGGAAAAGGTCCTCGTTTACGTCGTCCGTGACGGACACCTGCTGGTGCTCCGCCACACCGACTACTCCTACGAGGAGGTCGGCATCCAGGTGCCCGCAGGCAGCATCCGCCTCGGTGAGAACCCGGAAGCCGCTGCTCTGCGCGAGGCCCGCGAGGAGACCGGCCTGTCGGACTTCAAGATCGTCCGCAAGCTCGGCGAGACCGAGTACGACATCAGCCCGTACCGGTTCGAGATCCAGCACCGGCACGTCTTCCACTTGGAGTTGACCGAACCCACGCCCGACAGGTGGATGAGCCAGGAAGACCACGACGGCGAGCAGGAGCCGACCCACTTCGAGTGCTTCTGGATCCCGCTGGAGGCCGCGCACATTCTCCAGTCCGGCCAAGGCGCGCTGCTGGGGCGTCTGTCCGACTAACCACTGGACGTGGGGGCGGGGACGTCCTCACAGCAACCAGCGGCCGCAGCACACCGCAGGAGCCGTCAGGGCCGACGCAGCTCGGCGCCGGTCCCGACGGCAAGTCCACAAAGACGAACAGCTACTTCGCAGGCTCGGCTCGAAGGCTGCCGGCGCCGATGGCGCCCCGGAGGACGTGGGCGATCTCCTCGGGCTTGAGGTCGATGCGGTCGAGCCCGTCCACAGTCAGCGGGATCTCCTCCAGCGCGTACTCGCCCCGGCCCTCGCCGCTGAACTCGGGCCCGGTGCGGTCCTCGAAGGACCAGGTGACGATGCGGGCAAGGTAGAAGAGCTGACGCTCGCCGTCCGTCTGCATCGTGTGGAGGTGCCGGACGATGTCGGCCTTCCCTGCGATCTCCTCGTGGATCTCCCGATGGAGTGCGGCCTCCCTCGACTCGTCACTGGGTTCGACGCCCCCGCCTGGGAGCACCCAGTACTCAGGGATGTCGGGCTTGGTGCGGCGGATGACCAGCATCGTGTCGTCAGCGGTGACGAGGACGGCGCGGACTCGTTCCTTCATCTCGGTCTGTCTCCTTGCTTGTTGGCGTCTCAGTGCAGCAGCCAGCCTCCGTCGACGTGGACGGATTGGCCAGTGATGAACGAGGCGGAGGGGCCCGCGAGGAACGCCACCAGGGCCGCGACGTCTTCGGGCCGGCCACGGCGGGGGACGCACTGGCGCTTGATCTGGTCCTCCGGCCGCGTACTTCCAACGGGCATCGACGAGAGTGAGGTTGAAGCTCTCTGTGTTGACGGACGAATCGTTCCAGTGGGCTTCCTTCTGCTACGGTCATCCGTTCGCCAAGGAGGTCGTGATGACTGGTTCCCTGCCCGTTGCTGCCCAGGCGGATCTGCGCCGTCAGCCGGTGGAAGACGTGCTGGAGCGCGTAGAAGCGGCTCTGCGTGTGGAATTGGATCGGCAGACTCTGGTACGCAAGCGCCGTTCCTTGGGCGGTCGTACGGAGCGGGGTACATGGGTGCGCATCGAGCGGCGGGGGTTCGAGCGGATCGGCGCGCAGGGCTGGAACGGGACCGAGGCCGCCGCGGTGCTGCAAGGGATCGCGATGCCTGAGTGGTACCAGGGCGTGGCGTGGCGCGAGCCGGGCGAGCCGGTGATGTGGCGCGCAGATGAGCTGGAGCTGACTGCGTCGCCGCCTGTCGGCAAGGGTGCCCTGGTGCTCGCAGACCCGGGCTTGCCGGATGCGTGGTGGGAGGCGCTGACCTCTTCGCTGGACGCCCTTGCCGCACAGCAGACGCCGCGGATCGCGACCCCGGACACAGTGACGATCACGCAGGAGGAGGTGACGCAGACCCTCGGGGAGGTCTTCCCCGGCATCGCCGATACGCAGATCGAGCAGTGGGCGCCGGCTCATGCGGATCTGACCTGGGCCAACGTGATGGGACCGGAGTTCTCCATCATCGACTGGGAGGACTGGGGCATGGCGCCCCGGGGCTTGGACGCCGCAACGCTGTGGGGCAACGCGCTGGCCGTCCCGGCGCTCGCGGACCGCGTTCACCGAGAGCGGCGTGCGGACTTGGAGAGCCGGGACGGCAAGCTGATGTCCCTGTTCTTCCTGTCGAAGATCGTCGGCCCTCACGCGTACGAGGAGGATCCGCTGCTGGCACCGGCCCGGAAGGAGGCCGAGCGGCTGGTGGCCGAGCTTCAGTTCTGACGGTGTGAGTGGAGGGCGCGGAGGTAGCGGCTGACGGCGGCGGTGTCCACCTCGGCGCCCAGGGCTTGGACCAGCTGAGCCAGGTGTCTGGGGTTGTCGGTGCCGACGGCCACCGCACTTGCGCTGGGCAGGTGGAACGCGGTCCGGAACGCCGCCTGTATGCGGGACAGGTTCCCGTGATGCGGTCGCAGGAACGGGCGAGGGTCGAACTCCTCCCACACCTTCCCGTGACCGCCGCCGAAGGGGCTCATGCCCCAGGTCTCGCCCGCTCTCCAGACATCGCGTAGGACGGCCGTGTCGTCGAGCAGGTCTATCCCTGCGAAGAACCCTGCTCGGACCATGAGGACATCCGGAGATGGCAGGTCGTCCACCCGGACCACGCTGACCAGCCGGGGATCCCAGGAAGCCACACCCCAGTTCTGGCACAGACCGTCGCGGGCGGCGTCGGCCAGGGTGGTGCAGGCATCGCCGAGAAGGGCGTGAGCATCGGCCGGAGACTGGCCCGTCAGGCTCCGCTCCGGGTTGTGGAGGAGCACGGTGTCGGGTTCCCTGCCGAGCTCCCGGGCAGCTTTCTCGACGGCGACGCGCAGCCGCACCGGGTCTAGGGAGTGCTCTGCACCTTCAGTACCTGGAAAGAAGCCGACCTTCGTGGACAGGGTGAACTTCGGCAGCAGATCGGCCGCCGTCTCTGCCAGCACCGAGTGCGAGCGAAAGCCGAGGTAGGGAGCCGCGGTGTCCAGGGCGGTGACGCCGAGCTCGAGCGCGGCCGTCAGGATGTCCCGGTGGTGACGAGACCGGTGTAGGCCGAGGACAAGGCGGGGGTCAGTTCCGTGCACAGTTCCTCCTTCAGCAGGATCTCGGCGAGCTGTTCCACGTCCAGGCCGGTCTTCTCGGCGGCGCCGGCGATATCGACGGGATGGCCGCTCAGCAGCAGCGCAAGGGCGGGGTACGCCTTGCCGGTGAACGTGAGCTTCTTTCCCGCGGCGAGCACGTCCACGGTGTCGCGGCGCTGCTCGATCACGGGCTCGAAGTCGGTGACGCACACGACGGCCGCAGGCTTGCCGAACAGACCGGTGGCCGGGACGTGCCGAGCGGCAAGGCGTTCGCGCTCGCGGGCATCCAGGAAGTCCTGTGGGGTCAGCTTCGTAGCCATCTCGGCGACGGCGTCGGCCAAGAGCCGCTGCTGCCCATCCCACTGGCCGGGCGAGTTCCAGCGGTCCAGGTCGTACCGGAACAGCTCCTTCGTGCGGGCCTGGTCGGCGAGCCAGGCCAGCCAGTTCACGCCGACACGCTTCACGATGCCGAAGGTGGCGTGCAGGCTGTAGCCGTCGCCCTGGTCGTCCCGGGTGGCCTGGTGCCAGAAGCCGCGCGGGATGTGCATCACGTCGCCCGGCTCCATGGCGCCCTGCCAGACGATCTCGTCACTGGGCTCAGAGTTGGGGGCGGAGTCGCGATACATCGGAGCCTTGCGCGAGCTACCGCGGACTTCCCAACTCTTTCGGCCGGCGAGCTGGACGATCACGACATCGTGGTCGTCCCAGTGGAGCTTGAAGCCGCTGGCGTCCTGGGTCGTCAGGTAGGCGTTGACCTGAACCAGCTCACGGGCCCACCACTGGAGCGCACGGCAGGTGGCTTCCATGGCCGGGTCGAAGAAGTCGACTTCGTCCAGAACCATGGTGCAGCCTTCGCGCATCAGCGCACCGACACGGTGCATGTCGGCCATGGGGATGGCCTGTCCCCGCCGGGTGACGGAGGGGTGGATGTAGCGGCCAGGGTGCAGTTCGGCGCCGTCCTGGAAGATGCGGAACTGGGGGGTGGTAACGCTGCGGCGCATCACCAGGTCCAGCAGCTTCCTGGGGTTGAGCAGGCGATCGAGCAGATTGAGATCCTCGATCGCTCCCCGGGCGAAGGCGGCTCCGAGTTCCCTCGGGCCGTCCCAGCCGAGGGCTTTCTCCATCGCGGTGACGAAGTGGTGGTCCACGTGTTCCTCCGGTCTGCGTGATGGGCGTGAGGGCCGGGGGCCCGCCGTGGATGACGAACCCCCGGTTGGTGCTTTGGCGTGCTGGTGGTGCTACTCCTGCGGGAGGTTCAGGCCGTCGCGGTTCTCGCCGTCGTCGCCCGCGGAGGTGCCGGTGGAGTCGGACTCCGCCGCCGCAGCGGTGAAGCGGTCCTGGACCTTGATCAGGCTCGCGACGCCGACCAGCAGGTCTTCCTTCTGCGCTGCCATGTGTGTCTCCACTTCCTGGAATTCCAGGGCCGACGGGTGCCGGCCCAGCCCCGATGGGGCGTGCCTCACCAGCCCTGCTGTTTCGGGCCTGCGAGGAGATGGAGGTGGCGCGAGGCCACGGTCGAGTGAACGGGTTCTCCCTGAGGCCCGTCGACGGTCAGCGTCTGGGATCACCGGCGATGGCCAGGGCGACCACCAAGACAGTGACGGCAACGGCGCAGAGGAGTACGGCGAGCTGTTCGCGCCAGCCCCGCCGTGCTCGACCACGCACCCGGGTCTCCCGCTCTAAGGGGGCCATCACTGTCGGAAGGCGGTCACTACGCCGCCCCCGGCACGATGGATGCCGGCCGAAGGGCACGCGCCGACGACGCCTTCCGTCCACAGCGCGGGCACTCACATGGGGGGTATCGGCCGGGATTGGAGAGGATGTCGAACGGGTCACCTTCCAGGACCCTTGTGCCCGGCGACCACGTCCGGCCCGAGTCCCGCGACACCCGGATGCTCATCAGGACGCGGGGCTCTATGCCCAGGTCAAAGGTTTCACTGAGGGCCGTTCGCTCGGTGTCAGGGGTGCCCGCCGAATCGTTCAAGGCGGTCATCCTCGGTCGCTTCGCCATGTGCAGAAGGATCGCGATCAGTGCGATGCGGCAGAAAGGCCCAGTGGATTACCCAACTTGGGTAACATCACCGTCCGTTGAGACCTTGAAGCGATCCGTAGTCTTCCTCCGGAGCGTGCCCGTTGCCCGAGTCACGTCGCACGAAGGAACTCCCGGCGACTCTGCTCACCGATCCCGAGATGATCGACGCGTGCCGGGTACGTGACTTCGCTCAGGTCTTTCGCTTGGTCAAGGCTCGTGCAGGCATCTACCCGTCGATGATCGCGCGCCATTGCGAGCTCACGCCGAGCCGGGTCGGTGAAGTGATCGCGGGCCGGCGGCAGCTCCTCCACATGGACGTGATCGAGCGGATTGCCGACGGCCTGCGCATCCCGGGGCACATGCTCGGGCTTGCCCGACGAGAGTGGGAAACGCCGGCCGTGCTCACGGTCGCCGAGCGGGAACCAACGGAGCCCGTGCACCCGCCCGCTGAACCCCGGCGCCTTGCGGCCTTACCTGGGGTCGACGTGGACAGCATCCTTGCCATGGCGGCCGGGAGCAGCCCGAGCCCTTCCACTCTCCAAGCGCTCCGGTCGTCGATCGAGGACTACTGGCGACGCGACGACGAGCACGGAGGGGAGACCCTTCGACCGGCCGTCGTCGGCCAGCTCCGATACGTCGAGGGGCTACTGAAGGACCGCCGGCCGACGCCGATACAGCACGGCCTGTACGGCGTCGCGGCGGAGCTGGCGCGGCTGACCGGGTGGACGTACTTCGATGCTCGGCAGTACCACCAGGCCCGCGCGTACTTCTCGGAAGCTCTGCAACTGGCCCGGGAGATTGACGACCATCCCTTCATGGCCAACGTGCTGGCCTGCATGAGCCTGCAAGCGACCTACCAGGACAAGCCTGCGGATGCGCTGGCATTGGTGTCTGCTGCCCAAGACCAAGCCCGCGCCGCTAGGGGGACGACGCCGAGGGTGCGGGCGATGCTGGCCATGCGCGAAGCCTTCGCCCACGCGACCTTGGGGGACCGGAAGGCTACGCACACAGCGATCTCGGAGGCCCACAGCCAGTTCGAGCGCATCCATGACGGGGACCCGGACCCGGCATGGGTGACGTACTTCGATGAGCCGAAGCTCATCGTGGACACCGGCATTGCCCACGGCCGTCTCGGCGAGGCGGCGATCGCCGAGCCTCTGATCGCGGATGCGCTGGCACGGGAGGATCCTGCGAACCAGCGCGGCCGGGCGTTCCATGCCTTCTGGCTGGCCCGTACGCAGCTCCAGCGGGGCAAGCTCGACCAGGCTTGCCACACCGCGATAGAGGCGCTGGTTCCCGCCGCAGCGGTGTCGTCCGAGCGGGTGGCCGGGCACCTTCGCGAGTTCTACGAGCAGCTTGCGCCCTATCGCGAGGTGCCGGCCGCGGTTGCCTTCGAGGCACGTCTACGAGCGGTGCTTCCCCCGCCGGGTCAGCGGACCCCTTCGTCCATCAGGACGTAGAGGAGGCCGACGAGAGAGCCGCTGCTGACGATCTCGCGGCGGTCGATCATGCCTCGGATGTTCGCCAGCGGAATCCACTCGACCCGGTCCGACTCGTTCTTCTCGGTCGGCGGACCGTCGTACGTCGCACCGTCCGCGCGGAACAAGTGGTGCTGGGAGTCCGTGATGCCGTTCGCCGGTTCGGCGTAGATCAGCGGCTTCATCGGGCCGGGACGCCAGCCGGTCTCTTCAAGGACTTCACGGGCAGCAGCCTCGCCGGGGGTCTCGTCCGCCTCCACCAGGCCCATGGGCAGCTCCCAGGCCCACGCATCCGTGATGAAGCGATGGCGCCACATCATCAGGACCTCTTGGCGGTCGTTGATGACAGCAGCCACGGCTAGGTGGCGGAGCTTGACGACGTGGTGTTCCCAGCGGTTCCCGTCCGGCGTTTCAACATCAGTGAGCCACAGGTTCACCCACTTGTTTTCGTAGATCGGACGTTCACCGTGGATCTTCCACTGCATCGCTGCGGCCCCTCTCGATCGGCCTCCAGCATCGCAGAACCAGTTTGAAATGAAGCCTGGTTCGGGCAATTTCACGTCACAGTGACGAATATGGACGGGGTCCTGTCTGCACTCTGGCGCTGCGGCTGGACCCGGCCAAGGAGACAGCGAGAGTACGAGTCCGGTTCGAGGTCCCGAAGATCAGGGCAGGAATAGGATCACCACGAAAGGGACCGCCCAGCGGGGCTTCCGCGCACTCGGCACCGGTGAGCCGCTACCCGCCCAAGGCCCAGGCCGGTCGACTCCTCGCCTCCAACGGCGGCCTACCCCCACCCCGGCGGCTTCGTGCGATGCACTCATCGTCGCGTCAGGTGATGTGGGGACTGCGTCGTTCGAGGAGGACCACGTCACGCCAGCGGCCCTGGTGGCGGCCGATGCGTTCGCGGGTGCCGATGATGCGGAAGCCTGCGCGCCGATGGAGGGCGAGGCTTGCGGCGTTCTCGGGGAAGATGCCGGACTGGATGGTCCAGATGCCGGCCGCTTCGGTCGAGCGATGAACGCGTCAAGTAGCACGTGGGCTTCCCCTTGGCCGCGGGCCGCCGGGTGGACTCGGCCTTCACCCTCTCCAGCTTCGCCATGTACGCGTGGTCATCGGCCTGATCCCGCTCCTCACCGAGCGCGGCGTCAGCGCGTCAACAGCCTTCTGGGCACTAGGACTCGGCGGAGCAGGACAGACCTCGGCCCGCGCCTCCGTCACGACCCGCACAGCCACCCTCATCGCACTCGGCGGCGCAACCACGGCCGCCCTCACCCTCATCCCATGCTCGATGCCCATGCTGGTCGTCCTCGCCGTCCTGGCAGGGATCGTCCGCGGCAATCTCACCCTCCTCCAGGCCACCGCCGTCGCCGACCGCTGGGGCACCACGAACTAAGACCGCCTATCGGATCTCCTGGGCGCCCCCGCTCACATCGCCGCAGCCCTCGCCCCATGCGCAGGCGCCGCACTCGCCGGACCGCTGGGCGGCTACGCACACCTCTTCGCCGCCCGGGCCGCTCTGTTACCCATCTCGACAATTCTTGCGGTCATATGCCCAATGGAGGTGCAGACGGCGCGTAACTGGGGATAACCCGGGCGAGACGAAGGGAGTACTAATGAAAGAGAAGTCTCTGCAACAACTCCTCGAAGAGGCCCGCCGTCAGATCGAGGTCACCGACGACGAGCTCGCCGAGGCAAAGCGCCGAAGACAGCTCCTGGCCAATGCACTTGGACGTGCTTTCCCAGGTTCAGCCATCTACTTCAATGGAAGTGTCGCCCACGGTGACGCCAACACTCCCCTGACCGATGTCGACCTCGGCGCCAAGCTAAGCCCGGAGGACGCGCAGGGATTCGGACCCGACGGCGACGATGCACTCTCCCTGATGGATCGCGCGCGGGACGCGATACGCGAGGATCTGGCCGACGAGTTCCCCAAGCTCACCGTAGAAGTCGCGGGGCGACGACGTGCCGTGCTCGTGCGTTTTGGCGACCCGGTGACCGCGGGCCAACCGGACTTCACAGCCGACGTGATGACCGCGATCCCGCACCCTTCCGGCAAGGGCCTCGTCATTCCCAACATGGAGATCGCCGACAAGTGGGACCGGGCCGATCCGATCACGCACACCGAGATGGTGCTGGATGCCATCGACAAGACAGAGAACACGTTCGCCCGGACGGTGCGACTGCTAAAGCACTGGAACTGCACCCACAGCAAGCCGCTCTGCTCCTGGAACATCAAAGCGCTCGCACTGGAATGCATCACGACCCCGATGCCACTGGCCGAGGCACTCCAAGCCTTCTTCATCCACGCGGCTCAGAAGCTCAAATCCGGGCAGACTGACGACCCGGCCGGTGTCGCTGGCCTCATCCCGCTCAACCTGCCGATCGGCGAGGTCCGCAAACGGCTCGACACAGCCCGGGAATACATTGACCTCGCCATAGAGCACGAAGCCGAGAACCGACCGGTGAGCGCCCAGCACGTTCTGAGCAAGATCTTCCCCGAGATCGTTCCGGATGCGGACCCGACCCAGGAAGAGGCCGCCCGCCTCCGCCGGGACGTGATCCTCACCGGGAGTGCGGCATCCGGACTCGGGCTGGCGGGCCCTCGAGTTACCACCACCCGGGCCTGGGCACCGTAGTGATGGGGATCTGGTACGGGGTTCAGCCTGCCTGGTGGTCCCCACTGGAACGGGACGCTCGGCATCGCTTCGGCGACGACCTCCGGCATGCGTACGGCAGAGGTCGGCTCACCTATCGGTTGAACGGACTCGACGTGATCGGCGAGCCGGCTCCTGTGCCAGTGACCGTCCGCTTCTTCGACGAGCCGCCCTACCCCACGTTCGGGCAGCGCCCTCGGGACTTTCCGCGGGTCTACGCAAAGGCCGGCGCCGCATCAAAGCACCGGCACGGCGCGGACGACGCCCTGTGCCTCTGGCAGCCATACGATCCTGAGGAGCGGCGGTGGACAAGCTCGAAGGGCCTCCTCGACCTGTTCGAGATCGTCCGGACTCATCTGTTCATCGAGCACTGGTGGCGCCTCACCGGTGGAGACAACGGGGGCGAATGGCTCATCGAGGACGCACCACACGGCCTGCCAGGGAGTAGCACGTGGGCACCGTCGTCATCATCTCGGCCACGCCGCAGGCGGGCAGCTGGACGTGGGCCCAGACCACCGCTTTGATCGTTCCCGTCATCGCACTGGTCGGCGTCTACATCACCTTCACCCTCAACCAGCGTGCAGCACGGCGTGAACGCCGCTCCAAGACGTTCGCCGAAGCGCTGACGGCTGTCGAGGAATATCTGGAGATGCCGTACCGCATACGCCGACGGCCGACTTCTCCAGACGCCCGACGGGAGCTGACCGACGAGGCCAGTTCCCTTCTCGCCCGCATGACCTTCCACCACGCCTGGCTCCAGATCGAAGCCTCCAAGGTCGCCGAACCGTACGCCGCCCTCGTCGCCGCCGCGCGCTCCGAGGCTGGCGTCCACATGAGCGAGGCGTGGCAACAGCCTCCTATCGAGACAGACAGTGGCATGAACCTAGGGACCGCCTACCCCCGCGACCGATCCAACTCCGCACGCGCCACATGCATCGAAGCCATGCGTCAAAACCTCTGACAGTGACGCTCCGTACAGGGTGGCGCGCCGGATCTGCGAGCCCGTGCCACGCCTTCTTCACGGCCGCCGCAAGACAGTCACCCACCTGACGATTCATCACCAAAGTCAGCATTGGGTCAGCATTGGTCCTGGCAAAGCTGACCCCAGCTGGTCATACCTGGGAAACGTCGAGGGCTCCGAGAAGAGCCTTCGGAGCCCCCGTCGCCCGCGCCGCCGAAACGATCTCCGTGCGGAGTGCGGCCTCGCCCCGACTGATCTCGACTCGTCGATCCGTTCCAGGAAACCGCAGGTCAGCGCACCCGTCCGCGCGCCTTCAGGGGCCCCGGCGGGAGTGCAGGCGCCGGGATCGGAGGGCCGTCGTAGCCCTTTACTTCGCCGTAGCGGGTGCCCTCCATCCAGTCCTTCCGGGCCTGTACGATCTCCTCGTTGCTCCGGCCAATCCAGTTCCAGAACATCTCGGTGCAGCACGGCGTTTTCGCAGGTCAAATGGGTCCCGGATCGCTGACGGTCAGCAAACTGTCAGCATCGGAATCCGAGGAGGCCGCAGCGATGGCCGCCAAGACGCTCCCGCGAGGCATGGGCAGCTTCTTCAAGGAGTGCGAGCACTCCCCTTCCCGGTGGGCCAAGTGCCTCCACCCCTACAAGGTCCGCTACAGGGACGTCGGCGGGAGACAGGCCGAGGAGTCGGGGTTCGCCACGGAGGACGAGGCGATCAACCGTTTGGCCGCTCTCTACAAGGCCAGGAAAGCTGCTCCGAGGCACAACGCCAAAGCCGAGCGCATCGCGAAGTACGGTCCCATGCAGCTGCGGGAGTACACGGCGGAGTGGAAGGACGGCCAGCGACACCTGGCGCCGGCGTCCCTCAGTCACCTGGACTCACTCCTGCAGCACCACATTTTCCCGGCCCTCGGCAGCCGCAGGATGAGCAGCTTCGACCACAAGGTCGTCGACGGGTTCATCCGCATGATGGAGCGAAACGGTGTCGGCCTCGCAGCCCAGTCGAATGCCTTCGACAAGTTGAAGTCGATCCTCCTCGACGCACATCGACTGGGACTCTTCGACGACAACCCGCTCGAAGGAGTCAAGCCTCCCCAGTACGACCCCAAGCGGGCCGTGATCCCCTCCCCTGAGCAGCTCCAGGCGGTACGTGTCGCCGGCGACGACACCCTCACGCTCCTGGTGGATCTGATGAGCGGCTGCGGCCTCCGTAACGCCGAAGCGGCCGCAGTGAACCTCAGGAACCTCGTGGCCGATGACGTCTACCGCGTGACGGAGCAGGTCAACCAGACCACGAAGACGTACGACCGCCTCAAGCACCGGAAGGCCGGCGAGTATCGGGACGTCCCGCTGCCGGCACGGACGAGGAACACCATCGAGTGGTACGCCGATACGTACGGCAACGTCAACGGCTACCTGCTTCGCCACCCCCGTGACCCCACACGGCCCTTTCAGCCCTACCTGCTGCAGAACCAATGGCAGCGATTGAAACGACGGGGCGATCTCGACATACCCGACGGCATGGTCATCTACAGCATGCGCCACTTCTTCGCCTCGAACTGCCTGCGGCACAACATCCCCATCACCGACGTCGCCGAGTGGATGGGGCACAACAGCATCGAGATCACGTTCAAGATCTACCGCCACCTCATGCCCGGCTCGATCGGTAGCGCGGCCAAGCTCCTGGACCTGGGGCTCACCGCATGAGGCTGTGCGTTTCGCTGGCACGGCAGCCGGTACGGTCACGACCGCTCCGCACGCCGCTCACTGTCGAAGACTTCCTCCAAAGAGCACAGGTACCCGACGCGCAGGATGCCCTCCCTACATAGCCGACGATCCCCGGTTTCCGAAACCGGGGATTCTGCGGACCATGGCAAAGCAAGAACGCCCAGTCCGCGACGAAGGGAGCGGCATGCCAGCGCAGTTCATGACAGCAAGGGAACTGGCACAACACCTGAACATGTCGGTTCCATGGGTGTACCGCGAGGCAGCCCGAGTCGGCCTGACTGCATACAAGTTTGGCACCGGGCGCAACGCCAAGATGCAGTTCCGCGTATCCGAGGTCCAAAGATGGATCGACCAACAGAGCGTCCCACTCAACTGAGAGACGCAATACGTTCACGACCGACTGCACACAGGACCAGATAGAAGAAGTTGTGACAGCAAGAAGCCTGCCCCGGGGAATGGGAACCTTCTTCAAATCCTGCGACCACCCGATGAGTAGATGGTCGAAGTGTTCCCACGATTACAAGATCCGATACCGCAACCCCTCGGGACGCCAAACTCAGGAGTCCGGATTCGCCACCCAAGACGCAGCCATGAGAAGGCTCACCGAGGCGTATCGGGCAAGGAGGGGCACGGGAAGACAGTCAAAGGCGGAACGCGCCACAAGATACGGACGGATGACGTTCTCCGAGTACGCCACCGAATGGCGAGGTGGCCAAAGACATTTGGCAGAGTCCTCCGTCAGGCAACTCGACTCGCTTCTCGGGTGTCATCTGCTGCCGTTCTTCGGCAGTCGACGAATGGATTCATTCGATCACAAAGTTGTGGATGAATTCGTGCGACACATGGAAGCGCACGACGTAGGCTCAGCCGCTCAGTCAAACGCCTTCGACAAGCTCGCCACCATCCTTCTGGACGCTCACCGCCTAGGAGTCTACGAAGAAAGCCCGATCATTGGGGTCCAGCATCCCCAATACTCCCCCGCGCGCGCAGTGATTCCTACGGCACCCCAGCTGGCATCGCTACGCGGCCAGGGCGACGACTCCTTCCGCCTACTCGTAGACCTCATGAGCGGCTGCGGCCTGCGCAACGGCGAAGCCGCCGCGGTCAACCTGAACAACATCGTGGCCGATGACGTCTACCGAGTCACCGAGCAAGTAAACCAAACCACACGGAAGTACGGCCCGATCAAACATCGAAAGAAAGGCGAATATCGCGACGTCCCGTTGCCGATGCGAGTCAGAGAGACGATCGAATGGCATGCCGAGAATCACGGCACCACCGACGGCTACCTACTTCGACACCCTAAAGACCAAGCCCAAGCATTCCAGCCGTATTTCTTTCAGAACCAATGGCAGCGCCTTCGTAAGGCACAGGCTCTCGACATCCCCGACGGCATGGTCATCTACAGCATGCGCCACTTCTTCGCGTCGAACTGTCTAACTCATGGCATTGCGATCACGGATGTAGCCGAGTGGATGGGGCACAAAAGCATCGAGATCACGTTCAAAACCTACCGACACCTCATGCCTGGCACCCTCGGGCAAGCCGCGAAGCTCCTCGACCTTGGCCTGGCAGCTTGAACTCACCAACCGGGCTGGCCTGCGGAGACAGACCTGCAGACCGGCGCTCCGGCCACGTGAGAGCGCCGGTGACGTCGTCTGCTGCCGCTGCACTCATTCTGCGGCGGAAACCGAACCGGGTGACCAGGTGCCGCACTTCCTGTGGCTGGGGGCCAGACGCCTGCGAGCAGGGCAGCGTGGTGGGCCCGCTCAGGTCAGGACGTGACTGGGTCAGCGCCTGCCGCTCCGAGCGCGCCGCGATCTCGCTTGTGCGACACGGTCGTGCCGAACTACCTGGCCGACACGTCGTACACATTCGGCCGGTAAACGCTCCTTGAACGCCCTTGGCGATGGACAACATCCTCGTGGCGCTCAGCGCCGTTCCCGTTCGTTGCTTCCAGGGGGTTGTCGGTGGCCAAGCGCGTGGCGAAGAAGGGCAGCAGCAGGCCCGTACGACTGACTGCTGGTCGGCTACGGGATGGATGGCCTGCCCCCAGGAGCACCCGCGTACGACTGGCAACGGCGGCCGACACGGACGCCGTGGACGCGCTGCTGGAAACGGCCGGGGTCCGGCTCATGCCCATGTCAGGCCATACGGCGACAACGGGTCGGTGAACACCAGGCAGTTATCGGCGTTCGAGACGATCTCCACATCGTTGTTGACCGCATCCCGCAAGACGATCTTGGGTTTGGGTCCGTCCGCGGCGAATATGAGGTTCTTGAACCGGCCGGTGGGCCCCTTCTTGAACTGGGCTTCGTACTCGGCCTCTTCCAGCCGCTCCAGGGCATCCCGGGCTGGCCCCAGCAGGCTCTCCACACACTCGCGGCGCGCGGCCCACCCACCGCCTCCAGACATACCGTTTCGGCGCCAGTAGTCACCGAACGAAGAGAAGTTGCGGAACGGCAGCCGCGGAGGCTCCATTCCCAGGCGTTCCAGAACGACCCTATGGGCCTTGATCGCAAGCATCACGGACTCGTCGTCCAGGCGCTGACCGCCGCCTGTCCCGCAGGTGGTGAAGTCCTCATGGAGGAGCCTGGTGAGGGCCAGTCCCACCTCCAGGTCCGACCGATCGGCAAGAGGCCCCCGCCGTAGGTCCTCCACCAGCTGCACGTCGAGCGTCAGGGAACCATGTCCGCCGAACCAACTACCTGGGCGAGCCTCGAAGAAGTCCTCCGGATCCATCCGTGCCCCCCTGTCCTATGCCTGCCTCTCGCCCATGCTCGCACCTGCTACTGACTACGACCCCTGCCTGCCCGGCGCCATCGGATGATCAGCTACACCATGAGAAGGGACGCGACCGTGTCCCCAACGGATCCGCGTTGCCCAACGCGAGAGTCAGCGCTCACCTTCCAAGGCTGCGTGGAGACCTTGAACATCGGCGCGGGAAAGACTGTCGATGATATCCAGGCAGCGGGCGCGCATGGAGCTTGGGCCTTGTCGATACAGGCGTACAACCGCCGTGACGATGTAGTGGCCGTGAACTGCGTGACGGGTTCGGATGTCGGACAGGCTGGTGCCTGCCTGGCCAATAATGTGCTCACAGGCGTCCAGTGCCACCGCCGGCAGGGGGCCGGCCGGGTCATGGAAGGCGAAGGCGAGGTGCCCGAGGTTGCCGGCAAACGCCTCGCTGGTGATGAACGCCTGGACGAGCTCGTCTGCTTGATATGGCAGCAGGTCGAAGGCGTGTCTCATCACGGCGGAGGCGTTGTTACGGACGCCTTGGTCGTTGTCCTCGAACAGTGGCAGTAGTCGCGTGTAGTGCTCGGGGTTGCCGGCAAAGACCGTGGCCGCGCCGCGGCGGGCCGCGGTGTGCAGGTGCAGCACGGTGGCGGGCAGGTCCGGCGCGAGGTTTCCTTGAAGTGCCGCCACGGCCCAGGATTGCCCCGCAAGTTCCGCGATCTGCTGTGGAGCGTCAAGGGCGTCGCCGAGGTATGGGGCGAACCGCGAGGGGTCGCGGGCCAGGGCGTGGATGAGTAGAAGTTGAGACGTATTTGCGTTGTGGACGTTGCGATCCTGATGTGTCATCAGCTGACAGGCCGTGTCCAGTGCGGTCTGTGGATCGTGGTTCATCAGGGCGCGGACGGCTTCGGAGGCGCAGACACGGACGGCGAGTACGGGGTCGGTAGCCAGCCGGAGGATGAGGGGTCTGAGTTCGGGCACGTGGTGGGCGCCGTGGAACAAGAGCGCTGCACACGTGAGTGCGGCTTGGCCGCGGGTGGAGTTCAGGCCAGCGGTCAGCAGATCGGTGCGTGTCCCGTCCTCGTCCGTCTCTCTGGTGTCGCGTTCTGGTTGGGAGGCCGTTGCGTAGCTTGTGAGGACGGGGAGCAGGGCAGAGGTGTAGTGGTCTGGAGTGGACTGCAGGGCATGACAGACGGTGAACGCGGCTTCCTGCCCGAGGGTCTGGTGGGTATGGAGGATCAGCCTTTCCCATGTGGCCGTGTCCAGGTGGGGTGCAGCTGCTTGCACGATCGCGCACAAATACGCCCCGGGCGAGTCGGGCCCCAAAGTGAGGGCGAAGGCAGCGAAGCGTGAAGGCTCTTGTCCTGCTCGGGTGCCGAGCGTGTTGGCGAGCTCGTGCACGCCGCCCTGGGGCGGCCAGAAGCGATCGGGCTGAGTTCGGGCGTACTTGTCCAGGGCTCGGCGCCATTGTTCGTCGGTCATGAGCTCCGCCGCGCGGTCGCTGATTGGAGAAGCGCTCCACGCGGTAACGATCCCCGACGGTGGGTTCGGGGTAACGCCCTGGAACTTCCGTTCCAGCTCGTCGAGCCTCCTTCGGACCTTGTCGCTGCGTCGAGCGGGACTGATGGCGGACAGCAGTTCGTACTGTGCCCAGCCCCACCGGCTGGGCCAACCCTTTTCGCGTCGACGCTCCGTCTGCGGGTAGTACCCAAGAAGCACTTCGGTCAGACGATCGAGCGTGCCGTCGGTACAGTTGGGTGTGGCGACCTCAATGAGTTCGCGGGATGCCCAACGCGGACTGTCCACCCAGCCCAGACTGAGGTTCCGGTGGTCACTGTAGAGCCACGTAATCGCCGCGTCGGCTGCGCTTCCGGCACTGTGAAGACGACAGGTCAGGAAGCACGCGATTTCAGTTGTAGACCTGCTCAGTTTCGACAAGGTGTCGGCTGCGGCAGTCGGGTCAGCGGCCGGCAGCGCGCACAAGGCAGTGGCGAGGGCAGAAAGCATCTCTGAGTCAACGCTTCCGCCGCCCACTCGGCGATACGTCCAGCGGCTGCCCGACTGCCGATCGGAGGCATCCTCGGATTCGGCGGTGCCAATGACGAAAGGCAGAACGTTGTCCGTGTATGCCTTGGGCGCAGCCTCAGCGATCCGCGACAGGACTGTAGGAGCAGTCTGTGAATGAGTCGACAGATACTCGTCACCGAAGGGGTCGTTGATGCCGTCACGGGAGGCCCGGGCTCGCGCCCGATCCAGGTAGGCGCCGACAAGTGCGGCTGCCGGAACGGGATCGGTCTGGGCAAGGGCGTAGAGCAAAGACCAGAAGTCACTGTTGCCCGCGATACGTCCGCGTGCCTCATCGACCTGCCCTGCCTGGATCAAGTCGACGGCCAGGTCGACCAGACCTGGAGTAAGGGACCATTCCACGAGTGCGAGGAGGCGCTGTCTCCACTCGGGCGTAGTACCAATGTGGGGACGTACCAGCTCTGTTGCTCTCTGTGGCCTGTGCCGTGCGGCGACGAGCAGTTCCGCAAAGGCGGCATCGACGGTTTCGGCTTCGCCGAGCCAGCGTTCCCACCTGCCGTCGTGGTCTGCGGCATCGAACCAGGCCGGCAGCGCCAGCAACCGGCGTACCTTGCGCGCCACCGGGCTTGTGCCCCAGGCGAACGGTTCGACGGCCAGCCAGTCCACCGGGGTGGCGTCGAGCTGACCGAGGAGGGCCGTGATCACGTCGTGCAGGTGGGAGCGGATCCGGGTGGAGCTGAGTAGCCGAACAGTGGTCTCACGGAACCGATCGGGATCTGTGCCAGCCAGGTGCTCGAGGATTTGTCGCGTCTGCGCTCGCCGAAAGAGATGCTGTCCTGATTCGGCCAAGAAGTCGTGGACGTCCCTTCCTGTAGTGAGGAAGGGCCGGGCGAAGAGGTAGTCGAAATAGGTCTCATGGAAGAACCCGGTACGTTCCTCGTCGCTGACCAGAACTCCCTGCGACTCCAGGGCCCGGACTTCCCTCTTCGGATAGCCGTCAAGGAGGGAAAGCGGCGCCCGCAGGCTCTCCTGCTCACTCATGAAGGCGCACAGGGTGCCCGTGATCCCCATCCAGTCGAGTCGTCCGATCTGCGTTTCCACACGTTGGCGCACCTCATTGGTGTAGCCGTCGTAGAGCTGCTGCAATGTCCGGTAGGGCACTGCACGGGCTGTAGGCGAGAGATTGCCGAAGACCGCCAGGTTCAGCGGGGTGCGCAGCAGCTCCAGCGTCTCCGAGCGCATGCGGTCGGGCTCATTCCCACCCGCGGCGAGGATGGCTCGCACTGACTCTTCAGCCAGTTCCCCCACCGGGAATCTCGTCACTCGCGCAGTGTCAGCAGTCAGTGCCCTCAACCTGCTGTCCTGTTCGATGTCGACGGTACGGGCCACCAAGAGCACTTTGACATTCGGCGTGACCGAGAGCTGGGCGAGAACGTCCTCCACAGCCTCGAAAGCATCTGACATACGACCGCTGTACAGGCTGACAGCGTCCAGTTGATCGATGACGAGGAGCGCTGGCCCTCCGCCTGCGACTCCAGGCAGCAAGATCCCCGGCGAGTCCTGCAGGTTCATCTTCGCGCCCAGGTCTCTTGCTGTCTGCACCGTCGGGTCGGCTGCGTCCATGTTGACGGCAGCGACCGGCCACCCCCGGGCTGCGAGCCGCTCCAGTACATCCGCAGCAACCGTCGATTTACCCGAGCCCGCCTGTCCCTCGCACAGCACGACCTGCGGGCCGCCCTCAACCTTCAGCCGGTCGTAAAGCTGATCAACGTGAGGACGTGCGGCCAATCCGAAGTTGGGAGTGCTACGGCGCACCCGTCGCAGGAACCTGTCTGCAGTGTCTGCCAAGGCATGGAGAGTATTGCCGTCTCCCGCCAACCGGCGGGGTCGAACCCCGTCAAGTGAGAGCAAATGGCTGCGGATCTTGGGGCCGGTGAGCCACTGATGCAAGTGCTCATCCAGGTATCCACTCAGCTGCCTGACGATGCTCTCCGGAGCACCTACGAACAGCTGCTCGTAAGTGAGGTGGACCAGCCGTCGCAGGTTCTCAGGCGTGTGGTGCTCCACATACACACACTGCAGGTACCGCCAGGCGGTTTCCCGGGCTATAGGCTCGCCATCTCCAGTCAAGATGCCGAGCAAAGCCGTGAAGTGAGGCTCCTGGGCCTTGGTGAGAATCTCTTCGAACTCAGCAAGCGTGACAGCAGCCCTGGCACGGTCGGCAAGCTCGCGCAGTTCGGGCGAGCCAGTCGAGAGTACAAATCTCACCTTCTTGCCGCTCGCGAGATGCCCGACGACGGCCTGGAGAATCGTTCCCGTCGCCCGCAGCTTCCAGGGCCCCTTGGACGGCACGTCCTTCACCTGGTCGCACCAGGTACCGTCGCTGGCCTCGATCTCGAACTCAATGCCTTCGCCAGCCCGCCCTGGAGGCTCCAGGCGAATCCGGGAGGCTTCTCCACGAAGGATCTCCGCCACCCTCAGCGCGGTCCACCAGTCCTCGTAGCGGTTACCCGCCTTGTCTGCCGACCCACCGGACAACCCCATTGCGCATCACTTCCCCAGGACACGACAACAGACTCCTCACCCGTAGGAGCCAACAACCAAGAACCCTATTCTTTCTGCGCTCGTCCAGGATCCGACTTGCGGAAGTGCACCAGCTGTACGTCGCGAGAACACGGCAGACAGCCCTGCAGGCCGTGACCACGTCACCGCGCTGAAGCGGGGGCCCTCGGCTCGCCACCCCCAGCTGCAGCAGCATGCCCCCGACGGGCGCCAGAGTCCGTCCCGAGCACAAGGCCGGCGGTGAGGGGGCAGCGCCGATCGCCTAGCGGGACAGCTGCGGGACCGGGGGGAGCCATGCGGGGCACCTATGCGCTTCTACCCCGCTGGATGGCTCTGCGGTGATTACCGGCCGTCGCGGATAGAACGAGCCCCAGCGGGAGCGCCTTCCCTGGGCAGGCTTGCCCCCACTCGGTCGGAGGTAAGGGCCCCGTATCTGCTCGTACCTACGACGCGCTGTCGCAGCTTCGGCTCGACGTTCGGCTCGCGGAGGCAGCCCCCCGTGACCAGCGACGCCGCCTGAGCCCAGCGCCCAGCCAGACCCGCTGCTTGGTACAACGCGTTGTCAGAGCAACTTCAGGCTTCGAACGCCGGCTAGGCCTCATGGCGCGACACCACCGGACCTGCCGAACTGTCACCAAAGCCAGCAGTGGTCCCGGCAAGCCGGGCACCGGCGCCATCAGCCTGGTAGTCATCTAGGCTCGGCCCAAATAGTCAAGACGGGCGACAGGAACCTGCTCACCCGTGTGCCACGGTACGCGCTCGTGCGCTCCCTGCCGCGCCGGGAATAATTAGGCCATCCTGGTGACATGGCGACCCTCCCGAAGGCTCCATGCCCCTCTTGCTCCGTTCCGCACGCCTTGTTGCCTACCAAACGGATCGGGTACGGATCGGTCAAGGACCACAAGATCGAACCCCGGGCACTGGTGCTGTGCCCGGGCAGCATGGTCCACGTCGCATACGCAGAGGCGCGGGCATGGCAGCTCGAGTTCGAGCGCGCACAGCAGGAGGCAGCGGCGCCAACCGGAGTGGAAGAAATGCTCTTCGAGGGATGAGGATCGGAGGGCCGCACCCATGCAACTCACCGCAGTAACACCGGGGGGCTCGCGAAAGTCACCAAGCCCCGGCATCCCGCCGACGCTCAAACTCCTCCTCACCCCGGACGACGGCGGCTGCCGTGAGTGACCGAGAGACGTCGCTGAATTACAATGCTCCACCTCAGCGTCGGGTTGCCGGGGCCGTTGTGGTTCATGAGGGTCGAGTACTGCTCGTACGGCGACGAGTTGCAGAGGGCCAACTCTCGTGGCAATTCCCGGCGGGCAAAGTCGAACCGGGCGAGTCATGCGACGAAGCCGCCGTCCGCGAGACGAAGGAGGAAGCCGGCCTGGACGTGATCCCCGTTGTTCGGCTGGGCGAGCGGGTCCATCCCATCACCAGTCGGCAAGTGTCCTACACAGCCTGCGAGGTGGTCGGCGGGGCCGCGCACGTGGCGGACGCTGACGAAATCGCTGAGGTTGCGTGGGTGACCCTGTCGGAGATCCCGCAGTACATCCCGTACGGACTCTTTAAGCCGGTCCAGCAACACCTGGACGTTGTCCTTCGATCTTGACCACGGCAACCCAGGACGAGAATGCCTCGGCACCCCGGAGCAGCAGCCCATGGGCGTGGTGCCCTCTCTCGGCGGCCCGCGCCCCGGCGGGTTCCAGGACCTATGGACGCGCCCGCCAGATTCTTCAGAGAGGGTGCTCAGCTGAAGCATCCGGTCACCTCAAAGCCGTAGGCGTCCGGCGCGCACGACGTTCCGTCACAGACTGATGGAGGGGACTGGTCAAGCGAGGGCGCTGTCACTTGTGCACAAGATCCGCCACGCACACTCCATCCACGGATCGCGCGCCCCAGCCGGGCCCGACGGCACGATCGTAGGATCCGACGGCGCAGCGGCGGCCACCACTGTCCTTCGGAGGTAAGAGGACTCGACCAGCCAGCGGTCAGATCTAACTGCTCGTCAGTAAAGTCAGCAAAAGGTCAGCATTCGTTCGACCAAACTTGGTAACAGCCTGCAACACATGAGACTCGACCATCGGCGTCGAAGGCTCTCACACCATGTCCGACGACCTCCCCTGCGAAGTCAAAAGCGGAGGGCCGGGAGCGAGCACCGCACCCGACCCTCGCCCCACACAGACCAGCAGGTCAACGCACCCTTCCCCTAGCTTTCAGGTGCGTCGGCGGGAGTTCGGGAGCCGGAATCGGAGGGCCGTCGTAGCCCTTCACCTCACCGAATCGGGACCCGTTCATCCAGTCTTCGCGAGCTTGCGCGATATCATCGTGTGACCGTCCGATCCAGTTCCAGAACCATTGGATCGCTTCACGTTTCCGCAGGTCAGAGCGTTACGCGTCCCTCAAAGTCAGCAAAAGTCAGCATCAGGGCACCACGGCCACGGGCCTGACCAGGAGTTGCTCGGCATCTCGCCCGACGTGGTTACGACTCCCCACAATTACCCGAGGTAGTCGATTCGGTCTCTCAGCCTCCGTCTCCGGACCAGTCACGGATCAAGCTCCCGCCTGAACAGCGGCAGACTGCAACCCTCTGACAGGAGTGGTGGCTGTCCGCGCAGCACACAGGCCTCCGTCCTTCAGCCGGTGGGCAGGCTTTCGGTCGTCGGGCGGCGGCGGACGCCGTCCGCGGTGAGCTGTACGAGTTCGCGGCGGACGGTGTCGTGGTGGGTGGGGTGGAAGCCGGGGACGGAACCGATGCGGGCGCCGGAGGTGGGGTCCCAGATCTCCAGGCCGGGTCCGCCTGCCGAGTACAGCAGGCCGTCGGCGGCGAAGAACCGGCCTTCCGGGCCTCCGAACGTCGCCGTCTCGTCGGGCCCCGAGCCGTGGACGCCGAGGTCGACCATGCGGGTGACGTCGAAGACGCGGGCGCCGGGGACCACTGCCTCGTCGTCGTCTCCGAGCCCGCCGAGGACGATCCGCGCCTCGTCCAGCCAGACCATGGGCCGGTTCCAGTGGTACTCGCAAGGAGGCAGCCGCCGGAATTCGACGGCGGGCTGCTCGCCGTGCCAGGCGGACTCCCCGTCGGCGAACCACCGGGCGAGGTCCCAGGTGACGGGCTGGCCCAGCGGGTGCCACAGCCAGGTGTCCGAAGCCAGGCGGGTGCCGCCCGGGCTGAGGTGGAGCGCGCCGTGGAAGCTGTGCGCCCAGGCGGCCTCCTTCTCGGACTCCGGCATCAGGAGGACCGGCTCGCCGCTCGCCGGGTCCGTGCCCGCGATCCGGTTCCACCGGGTGCGGTGCAGGACGACGTCGCGGCCGGCGTGCTCGGTGAACAGGAGGGAGTAGGGGACGGTCTCGCTGTGGTACCCGTCGTTCTCCAGGACCGCGGTGACCGCTCCGGTGGTCAGGTCGATCACCTCGCCGGTGCGGCCGAAGTCGACGGCGACGGCGGCGAACCGGCCGTTGCGGGAGGCGTGCAGCCGCAGGGCCTTGTCGTGCCCGTTCCACGGCTCCGCATCGGCCGGCACGCTGACGCCGGTGGTGGCCAGGTGCGTGCAGGAGCCCGCCTCGGCGTCCCACAGCAGGATCCGCCCGTCGGCCGCGAGCAGCAGCAGTCCCCGCTCGGTTGGAGCGAGGTCCAGGACCGTACCCGTGTCCGCGGGGAACGGGACCAGGGGTCCGGCGCCCGGGACGGGGCGGGAGGCATCGATGGTCTCAGGGCGCCCGACGGAGTCGACCACGCTCCCGTACGAGGTGTCCGAACAGTCCTCACAGATGCGGCCGGTGGTGACCGGCCGGCCGTGTTGGGCTTCTTCGCGGCACAGGGCGCATATCCGCTGATGCTCGAGGCCGTGCCCGGTGTAGTGGATGGAGAAGTCGACCTCGTCGGTCGCGGTCCGGATGTGCTCGCAGACCGGGAGGCCGTAGGCGGGGGCGTCGTGGCCGCAGGCGAGTGCCATGGTGGTGTCTCCTCGAAGTGGTGTTCCGGGCGGGTTGCCGCAGGGTCGGCCACCGGTCGTCCCATTCCATCCGACGGAATACTCGATTCCGGCCCGGTGCAGCATGCGGCGGCCTGATCGAACGCCTTCCCGCGTCCGTTCGGGCAGAGTCGGGCGCAGACGGGAACCACATGTTCGGACGGGGCAGTTCCCGTCGCGACAGGCCGACGCCAAGCGGATGCCAAGCCGATGCCAGGCGTTCCAGGGCAGGGTGGGAGAGACCTCGGCGGCGGCTGTGGTGGTTCGCCGCGCAGACCGGCCGCGGCCGCAACAACCCCTCCCGCGGGCCCCGGTTCCGGCCGTCGGCCCGAACACCAGATCGGCGGTGCACCCCCGTGCTCCTCACCCTCCCCGTCCCGGCTCCGGCCACCTCATCCGTTCCCGCCGACAGGGTAGGAGCGGTAGCACCTCCGCGCAGCCGCAGGTCCGCACCCGGCGGTTCCCGGCACGGCAGCCCCCGGTGCGGGCCGGTGGGCGTGTTGGTGACCGCCGAGGACGCCTTGACGGCAGAGGGTGCGCGGGCGCGGCTGCGCGACTACGCCGGGCTGCGGCCCCTGCCCGCTGCAGAGCGGCACCGGGCCGATGTGCACCTCGTCTTCGCTGACCGGTTCACCGGCGCCACCTTGGATCTCCTGCGTTCGCTGGCCGCCGACGCGCACGATCCGGGAGCCGGGGCAGTGCTGGTGACGGGCGAGGTCCCCGACCGGTATGTCCTGCCCGCCGTGCAATACGGTCTGCGCAGCGTGGTGGCACGCACCGCAGCGGGATTCGATGCGGTGGCCGAGGCCGTCCGGGAGACGGCCCGGGGCAACGCCGTGCTGCCGTCTGGGCTCCAAGGAGCACTCATCGACCAGGTGCTCGGTCTGCGTAGCAGCGTGCTGGAACCCGCCGGGCTTACGTTCTCGGGGCTGGGGATCAGGGAGGTGGAGGTGCTGCGGCTGCTCGCGGAGGGCCTGGACACCGCGGACATCGGGCGCCGGCTGAACTACTCCGAGCGTACGATCAAGCAGGTGATCAGCGGGGTGACGGGTCGGCTGGGCCTGCGCAACCGCACCCAGGCGGTGGCCTACGCTTTCCGGCACGGCGCCCTGTGACCCGGCGGCGCCCGCCGGTCGGGGGGTGACTGGCCGCTCAGGACGTCCGCTTCCGCCAAGAATCGCCCGGCGATGGTCTCCGCGATTACGCCAGTCATTGCATCCGGACCTGGCGAAGCCGGGGCGCGGCCAGCACGCCCCCAACAGTGCGGGATCCACTCGTCCGCGCGTTCGGCAGCACGCCGCGCCTGCGGACCGCCGCGCCCCTAGCATGGGAACTGTGCGATCCATTCTCCCGAAGAACGAGGGCGGCCGCATACAGAGCCTCCTACAGCTCGTCGAGGACGGCATTCACCTCGTCGTTGCGGCGCTCCTCGTACTGCTCGCGGGGCTCCTGACCGTCGGGGTCGTCCAGGACGTCATCAAGTCGATCCAGGGGCCGTACCGTGAGGAGACGATCGTTCTCTCCGCATTGGACAGCAGCCTGGTGCTCTTCATCGTGGCCGAGCTGCTCCACACCGTCCGCCTCACCATCAGGAACCAGACCCTCGACGCGGAGCCGTTCCTCGTCGTCGGCCTGATCGCCGGCGTCCGCAAGGTGCTCATCGTGACGGCCGAGGCGGAGAAGTCCTTCCGGTGGCAAGTCGAAGGGATCGAACTGCTCATCCTGGCGGGGCTGATCCTCGTCATGGCGACAGCAGTGTACGTGTGGCGGCGCTCGACACGGCCGGGAGACTACTTCACACCCCCGGAGGCGCGACACTGACCGTCGCGGAAGCTGTCACCCACCCCGGTGCGGTTGTGCTGATTCGTCATCTTCCGCAGCCAAGGCCGTTCGCGTCCGCTGCTGCTCGCGAGCAGAGCCCATGTCGCGTTCCAAGGCTGTACGGCTGACGGCCGTCGCAAGGTCCTCCAAGGCTCGCTTCTGCAGTTCCGCCCCGCGCCGCACCACGGGGCTCCGGTCCACAGGGGCGTCCTGCCACGCGTGGAGCGCCTCCTCCACGCGCCCCCAGTCCATACTCCTGTGCTCAAGCACGTCGACCGCCGCCTGCGCGGTGTCCGCCTCCAGGGCCTCGGCAAACCGCTCCGCCTCGGGGACAGGACGGCTGTCGGCCCGCGGGACGTGGCTCTCCATGAGCATCGCCGCCCGGTCGAACCCCTTGAGCGCCTCCTGCGCCTCCTCCGCCTCGCGCGACGTCAGGCCCCTGGGGCGGACCGGTTCCTGCCTCGCCCGGTCGTATGTCTCCTGCCAGGCGGCACGTGCCTCCCTGCTCGCCAGGAGTGCCTTGCGCAGGTCGGCGTGATGTTCCCGGGTCGGTTCGGCGTAGCTGCGGAACACCGCGGCCGCGTAACGGCCGTCCGCGGCGAGCCAGTCCGCAAGCCGGTCCGGCAGCCGGGGCGTCTCCCATGCGGGGAACACCACGTACGCCAGCATGGCCAGGGCCCCGCCGAGCAGGGTGAGCACCACCCTCTCCGGGACCGTCTGCTCCCATGCCTGGCCGCCCATGCCGAGCAGGAAAACGACGTATGCGGCAGTGAAGCACTGGGAGTATGCGTAGCCGGTACGGTTCAGCGTGTACGACAGGCCCGCCGAGACCACCGCCAGCAGGCCGAACACATGGGCGTCCGGGCCCAGGGCCCGCACCATCCCGGTGGCGAGCGCGACCCCCGCCAGGGTCCCGGCGAAACGGGCCACCGCCCGCGCGTACGTCTGGTGGAAGTCCGGCCGCATCACCATCACCGAGGTGATGGGCGCCCAGTAGCCGTGGCCCACTGGTAGCCGGGCGGCGATCAGGTAGCCGAGCGTGGCCACCGCCGCCAGGCGGACGGCGTGCCGGAACACGGGTGAGTCCCGGCGGAGCTCACGTCGGACCGCCCGGGCCACGACCGGGACCAGCCGGAACATCGTCGGACGCACCAGCAACTGGGCGTCCGCGGGGTTGAGCGGCGTGGGTGTCCTCCCGCGCGTGCCGCACCGGGCGATCTCCAAGGCCTCGCCGAGCAGTTCCACGAGCCGCTCGGCGGCCTGCCGCGCGGGGCCCTCGAGCACCTCGTGCTCCTCGTCGACGCACAGGGCGTCCGTGCTTCCGGGCGAGACCTCGGCGGGAGTGCCGCGGCGGATCGAACGGGCGGCCGCATCCAGGACCTCGGCGGCCGCGTCGAGCAACTCCCTTGCTCGGTCACGCCCGGGCCCCTCCGCCGGGGCGCCGACGTCCGGATCGGCGAGTGCGGCGACGACGGGCCGAATGCGCTCGGCGAGCCCCCGGGGACCGTGCAGTACGGAGGGACGGGTGCGGGCCTGCGACGGCGTCACGGCGGCCGCGTCCCGCGCCGTCATCAACGGTTCCGGGTCGAACGGGGCGGTCGGGTCGTGCCGCAGCCGGCGGGCGTAGTCCGCCACGGCGGCCAGGGCGTCGGCGAGCGCGTCACGATGCGCCCCCCAACGGCGGATCGGGAACAGCAGGATCAGCAGGGCCTGCGCCACGCCCCCGAGCGCGATGATCCCGGCGTGCTCCAGAGCCCGCCCGACGCTCGTGGGCAGGGTGACGGTCACCAGCATGCTGCCGACCGTCGTCGCTGCGACGATCCCGGCGGTCGATCCGACGGCCCACGCCATCCCTGCGGCAAAGGCCCATACGGCCAGCAGTGGGAGGAACATCGCGAGTCGGCCCGCCGCCAGATAGCCTACGAAGGTGCTGAGCGCCAGACCGGCGCCCGCGCCGAGCGCGATCACTTTGCGGGGACGCCAGGTGCGCTGGAAAGTAGCTGCGCCCGCGGAGTAGGCACCGAGGGCGGCGGACGCGGCGTATGCCGGGGAGGCCAGCCACAGCGCCGGCCCGATGACGATCGCCACCCCGACAGCCGTGCGCAGCGCGAGCAGGGGCTCCAGTCGCGCCTCCTCGATCGTGAGCCCGGATCGCACGACTTCCCGTAGGGCCCGCAGCCAGGTCACGAGCAGGAGCCTAGCCCGACCCTCGTGCCGGCTCGTGCGGGCACGCCGACGAGTCCGTTGAGCATGAGGCTGGAGTCCTCGTGGCCCTCGGGGGCGGCGATCGACCGGCGACGTCTTCGGAACCGAACGATCACCGACGCATCTCCGACTCAGGTCACCAGCTGGTCACCGTGGTCGCCTTGGAGCATCTGGCGACGTTCCTTTTCGCGCGTGGAGTAGGCGGCTGCGCGGATCGCCTCGTCGCTCTCCAAACCTGATCCCAGCGCGCCGGCCACCGTGGCGACCGAAGCGACGAACCAGGACAACGTCAAGTACTCCGTGGCGTGCAGCGGGGTTCCTGTCATGGAAGCGAACACTCGGTCGTTGAGGATGAACAGCGCCCACACCAAGTTGATGACCATCAATCCCGCGTAGCAGACGAGCGCCCCGATACCGACGGTGAGAACCGTTGAGGTGTTGTAGAGCCGCGCCCTCTGCCTCGCCTCCGGCGAGCCCTCTGTCGGTCGATGCCACAGCTCCCCGTCCACGATCAGCCAGCCGATCATGAGCCCGACGGACCCGACCATGGCGATCACGAGGCGTGGCGCGCTCAGGGCCCCGGAGAGGCTCCAGGTGGTGGAGTCCAGGGTGCCGATGGCCCCCGTGGCGAGTGCGGCCGCCAGGGCTTTCGACAAGCCCGATACCAACCGCCAGGGCCGGTTGGCGCGGACCATACCGACGAGCACCCGCAGGTAGCCGCGCGGCCCGCTGACGACGTATCGAAGATCGGCAGTCTCCTCGTCACCGACCTGGCCCCGATGGATAGGCGCGAGCCGACCGGCAAAAGGACCCAGAAGCGGCTGACTCGGCGGAAGCCCCTCAGCCCCGGTGGCCTGCGGACCCACCAGGCCGAGCACGGCTTCTTCCACCGCCCGCCGAGCCCTCGTCTGCAGCCGCAAGCCCCCCAGGGAAGGAAGGGACAGCAGCGCCAAGCCGTGTTCGTGGCTCAGATCGACAACGATCTTGCGCCCGTGTGAGTGCAGCGGAAGGTCGGTGAGGGCCACCACGATGTCCCAGTTCTCCGCACTTCCGCGGTCCATGATCCGGCGCATCAAAGTAGGCGGGTCCTCGGACCCTGAGGTGAATGGCTCACTGACCACCTTGACGTCGAACCGACGCCCCTGGCCCGCCTTTTCGGCGAGCCGATCAGGAAGTATCCGGGCGATGCGCTGAGCGATGTCCGTGGGCGCGTCCGGATCCGCCAGGAGAGCTACGACCGTAACGCCCTGCGACGACACCCGCACGACCGGACCATCCTCCTCGGCTGCCCTCCGCGATTGCAGGGGTTCACAGGATGCCCCGGGGTGAAGGCGAAGCCGTGGTGACACGCTGTTCTTACGGGTTGGGCCACCTGTGGGGTCCGACAGGGACAAGGTCAGCGCGAGGGCACGGACCTGCCCGCTACCGGCCGACGTCCTTCGGAGTCGGCGGTGACCAGGTTTCCCCTCCTTTCCCGGTGCTCGTGCACGAGGCGGATCGCCATGGCGCCTTCACCGGTCGCCGAGGCCACCCGTTTCACCGAGCCGCTCCTGACGTCCCCGGCGGCGAAGACCCCGGGCAGGCTGGTCTCCAGCAGCATCGGATCGCGGCCCAGCGAGGCCCACCGGTTCGCGTCGGCCACCGCCCGGGCGTCGGCGCCGGTGAGGACGAAGCCCTTCTCGTCCAGGGCCAGCACGCCCTTGAGCCATTCCGTGCGCGGCCGGGCCCCGATGAACACGAACAGCGCCGCGGCCCGTAGCTCACGGCGCTCATTGCTTGCGTTGTCCTCCACCGTCAGCGACTCCAGCTGCTCCTCCCCTGCGACGCCCCGTACTTCGGTGTGGAGCAGCACCTCGATCTTGGGGTGCTGCTCCACCTGGTCCACCAGGTAGCGCGACATGTCCGCGTTGAGGTCGCTGCCCCGGACGAGGAGGTGGACCCCGGACGCGTGGTGGGCGAGGAACAGCGCCGCTTGCCCGGCGGAGTTCCCGCCGCCGACCACGGCGACCGGGTCCGCCCGGCAGAGGCTGGCCTCGTGGACCGTCGCCGCGTAGTAGACGCTGATGCCTTCCAGGCGGTCGATGCCGGGCACTTCGAGCCTGCGGTACCGCACGCCCGAGGCGAGCACCACGGCGCCGGCCTGAACCCGGGACCCGTCTGCGAAGGTGACGACGTACTCATCGTCCTGCGGGGTGAGCGTGCTGACCTCCGCCGGCACCATGAGGCGGGCGCCGAACTTGTGGGCCTGGAGCACCGCACGTTCGATGAGTTCGCCCCCGGAGATGCCGGACGGGAAGCCGAGGTAGTTCTCAATGCGGGACGAGGTCGCGGCCTGGCCTCCGGTGGCCACGGCGTCGACGGTGACCGTGGTGAGACCGTCGGAGGCACCGTACACGGCGGCGGCGAGTCCTGCGGGGCCCGCACCGACCACCATGACGTCGCAGCGTTCGTTCTCGGGCGAGGGGGCGGGCAGTCCGATGAGCCGGGCGAGTTCGGCGTTGCTCGGATTGCGCAGGAGCCGCTCCCCCTGCCAGAGGACCACCGGTGTCTCCTCGGGACGGATGGAGAACCGGCGCAGCAGCGCCTCGGCCTCCTTGTCCCTCTCCAGATCCACCCAGCGGTGGGGCAGCCGGTTGCGGGCAGCGAACTCGCGCAGCCGCAGGGTGTCCCGTGAGTAGCACGACCCCAGGATCCGGAAGCCTGCACCGAGGCCGATGAGCAGGAACCTGCGGCCCAGGTAGGCGCGGAGGATCAGATCGCCGAGGACGGGGTCGCTGCCGACCAGGGCGCGCTGCCGTTCCACCGGTACGGCCAGGATCTCGCCGGCCTCGCGCACCACGGCGGTGTTGAACGCCGCCTGGCCTTCCAGCAGTCCGAGTTCGCCCAGGAACCTGCCGGGTCCGTGGACCGCCACCGTCCGCTCGTCGGGGCCGCCCTGGTCGTGGAGGATTTCGACGGTCCCGCTGAGGATCGCGAGAAACTCCCGGAACGGCTCGCCCTCGCGGTACAGCACCTCGCCCTCGGCGGTCCTGCGGCGCTCACCGTGCGCAGTCAGGTCCTCGAGCTGCTCCGGCGTGAGGCGGGGGAACGCCCCGTACCGATCAGGTGTCTCGCGGACCGCACCGTTCTCGTGCTCGGCCGTGCTCATCAGACCAGGGCCTCGTGAACGTAGCACCAGCGCCAGTCCTCTCCCGGCTCGAAGGACTGCACGACGGGGTGACCGACGCTCCCCGCATGCCGTCTGGCGTGCTTGAGGGGGGAGGAGTCGCAGCAGCCGACGTGCCCACAGGTGAGACAGAGGCGCAGGTGTAGCCACGGCGAATGCTCCCTGAGGCACTCCTCGCAGCCCTCCGGGGTACGCGGCGTCACTGGGCGCACCATCGCCAGGTGCGGGTCGACAATCGTGGCCATGAGAGTTTTCCTTCCGTAAACGGGCCTGATCGGCCGCGGGCGACGATCTTCCTCAGCGCCGTCGTCCTCACCCTCCCGCAGTGGTCTGCCTGCCCGCCATCGCCTGCTCGACCCACGAGCGCAGGACGTGAGCGGGTGCCGCGCCGGCCTGCCGGGCGACCGTCTCGCCCCGGTCCAGGACGAGCAGGGTCGGCACCGCCTGCACCTCGAACCGCCGACTGAGCCGTGGGTTCTGGTCGACGTCGACCTTGACGAGCTTGATCTGTCCGGCGAGGTCCCGGGCGACCTGTTCGAGGGCTGGGCTGACCATGCGGCAGGGGCCGCACCAGGTGGCCCAGAGGTCGACGACGACGGGCACCGTGGCGTTGTCGGCGACCTCGGCGAAGTCGCCGTCGCCCGCGTCGACGACCCAGGGCAGGGGCTGCTTGCAGTGGCCGCATCGGGGCCGTCCCTCGGCAGCCACGGGAATCCGGTTGCCGCGACCGCAGTTCGGGCAG
This sequence comes from Streptomyces sp. NPDC002181, assembly GCF_042890485.1. Classification (NCBI taxonomy): domain Bacteria; kingdom Bacillati; phylum Actinomycetota; class Actinomycetes; order Kitasatosporales; family Streptomycetaceae; genus Streptomyces; species Streptomyces sp. NPDC002181. The sequence continues at coordinate 151,416 of NZ_JBIASC010000002.1, forward strand.
GTCACCGTGGTCGTCCGGGTGGTGTTCACGCCGCCCTCGCTTCCCGGTCGTCCTCCTGCTGGTCGTAGGTGACCACCAGCTCTCCGTGCTCGGCGTCGACGCGCACCGTCGCACCGTCCTGGACGTCGCCGCGCAGGAGGGCGCGTCCGACCAGCGTCTCGACCTCGTGGGAGATGTAACGCCGCAGCGGCCGGGCCCCGTACACCGGGTCGTAGCCCTGATGGGCGATCACCACCCGCGCAGCGTCGGTGAGTTCGACGGAAATGCGGCGCTCGGCGAGCCGCCGCCGCAGCTCGTCGAACTGCAGCTCCACGATCCGCTCGATCTGCCGCTCACCGAGCGGCTTGAACAGCACGATGTCGTCGACGCGGTTGAGGAACTCCGGGCGGAAGTGCCCGCGCAGCTCGCCCATCACCAGGGCGCGGGCGTCGGGCTTGATCTCACCCTCGGCGGTGGCGCCGTCGAGGAGGTGCTCGGAGCCGATGTTGGACGTCATGATGATCACGGTGTTGCGGAAGTCGACGGTGCGGCCCTGCGCGTCGGTGATGCGACCGTCGTCGAGCATCTGGAGCAGCGTGTTGAAGACATCGGTGTGCGCCTTCTCGACCTCGTCGAACAGGACGACCGAGTACGGCTTGCGGCGCACGGCCTCGGTGAGCTGGCCGCCCTCCTCGTAGCCGACGTATCCGGGCGGTGCGCCCATGAGCCGGCTGACGGTGTGCCGCTCCTGGTACTCGCTCATGTCGAGGCGGACCATGTTGTCCTCGGAGTCGAACAGGGTCCGGGCGAGGGTCTTGGCCAGCTCGGTCTTCCCGACGCCGGTGGGGCCGAGGAAGATGAACGAGCCGATGGGACGGCGGGGGTCGCGGATGCCGGAGCGGGCACGGATGATGGCGTCGGTGACGAGCTTGACCGCCTCGTCCTGGCCGATGACGCGCTCGCGCAGGATCTCGTCGAGGCGCAGCAGCTTCTCGCGTTCGCCCTCCTGGAGGCGGGCGACGGGGACGCCGGTCCAGGCGGCGACGATCTCGGCGATCTCCTCCTCGGTGACGACCTCGCGCAGCAGCCGGTTCTGCCCTTGTTTGGCGGCCAGTTGCTCCTCCTCCGCGGCGAGTCGGCGCTCCAGGTCGCGGACGCGGCCGTAGCGCAGTTCGGCAGCGCGGTTGAGGTCGTAGGCGCGTTCGGCCTCCTCGGCCTCGTGGCGGACCTGTTCCAGTTCCTGGCGCAGTTCCTGCACGCGGCGGATCGCCTGCCGTTCGGCCTCCCACTGGGCGCGTTTGGCGTCGGCTTCACCGCGCAGGTCGCCCAGTTCCCTGCGCAGCTCCTCCAGGCGTGTTTTGCTGGCGGGGTCGGTCTCCTTGGACAGAGCGGCATCCTCGATCTCCAGCCGCGTGACACGACGGGTGATCTCGTCGAGTTCGGCGGGCATCGAGTCGATCTCGGTACGCAGCCTGGCGCACGCCTCGTCGACGAGGTCGATGGCCTTGTCGGGCAGGAACCGATCGGTGATGTAACGGTGGCTGAGGGTGGCCGCGGAGACCATCGCGGTGTCCTGAATCTTGACGCCGTGGAAGACCTCGAGGCGTTCGCGCAGTCCGCGCAGAATGGAGATGGTGTCCTCCACGCTGGGCTCCTCGACCAGGACCTGCTGGAAGCGGCGTTCGAGGGCGGCGTCCTTCTCGATGTGCTTGCGGTACTCGTCGAGGGTGGTGGCGCCGATCATGTGGAGTTCGCCGCGGGCCAGCATCGGCTTGAGCATGTTGCCCGCGTCCATGGCTCCTTCCGCTGCTCCCGCGCCGACGACGGTGTGGAGTTCGTCGACGAAGAGCAGGATGCGCCCTTCGGCGGCCTTCACCTCGGACAGTACGGCCTTCAGGCGTTCCTCGAACTCGCCGCGGTACTTGGCGCCGGCGACCAGGGAGCCCATGTCCAGGGCGAACACCGTCCTGTCGCGCAGGCCCTCGGGGACATCGCCGCGAACGATGCGCTGGGCCAGGCCCTCGACGATGGCGGTCTTGCCGACGCCGGGGTCGCCGATGAGGACGGGGTTGTTCTTGGTCTTGCGGCTGAGGATCTGGGTGACGCGGCGGATCTCCGCGTCACGGCCGATGACCGGGTCCAGCCGACCGGACCGAGCCTCGAGGACGAGGTCGCGTCCGTACTTCTCCAGGGCCTCGTAGGCCACTTCGGGGTTCGCGGAGGTGACGCGCTGGTTGCCGCGGACCTGAGTGAGCGCGCTCAGGAACGAGTCCCTGGTGATGCCGGCCTGTTTGAGCAGTCGCCCGGCGGCGGTCGAAGAGCTCTCCTCGGCCAGGGCGAGCAGGAGGTGTTCCACGGACACGTACTCGTCCTTGAGGCGTTTGGCCTCCCGCTCGGCGGCGTCGAGCAGGTGGGCGAGACGCTGGGTGACGAAGACCTGGCCGGGCGCCGCGCCGGGGCCGGTGACCTTCGGGCGACGGGAGAGTTCCTCGCGCACGGCCTCGCGCAGCCCCTTCGGCTCCTTGCCGGCCTGCTCCAGCAACCGCGGGATCAGACCGTCCTCCTGATCGAGGAGTGCGAACAGCAGGTGTTCCCCGTCGACCTCGGTGTGCCCCATGCGACCGGCCGCGGTCTGGGCCTCCTGGAGGGCTTCCTGGGACTTCTGGGTGAGACGGTTCATGTCCATGGGGGTGTTTCACTCCTCGTGCCGCGGCCGCGCAGGGCGGCTTCGAGCAGGCTGATGCGGTCGAGCAGATCGAGCACCAGGCCGATGGATGCGTAGTTGAGGCAGAGTCCGGTGCGCAGCCGCTGGATGCGGGCGAGGACCGCCGGGGCCGTGGGGTCGAACACCAGGTGTCCCGCGGCGTCGCGTCCGGCGTCGATCAGGCCGAGTGCGACGAACCGGCGGATCAGATCGGGGTGGAGGCCCGAGCGACGGGCCACGGCGTCGAGGGAGAGCCTGGGGGCGGGCACGAGCGCGTACCGGACGGCCGTCGAGGCGGTGAGGTCGGCGCCCGTTCGTACCGGACGGCTGCCCGCGCCGGCCCGGCCGGGGCCTGACGCTCCCGCGGGTGGTTCGTTCATCACGTCCTCCTGGGGTCGTACGAGGAGGCGGCGGCGAGCTCCGCGAACAGTTCGCGCTCCCGGTCGCCGAGAGTGGGTGGCACCACGATGCGGAGTTCGGCGTACAGGTCGCCGTTCGCGCCGCGCGGGTTCGGCATGCCCTCGCCGCGCAGCCGCAGCCGACGGCCGCTGGACGAGCCCGCGGGCACCGTGACCTTGGCCGTGCCGCCGCCGGGGGTGGGCACCGGCACGGTCGCACCCAGGGCCGCCTCCCAGGGGGCCACCGGGACCTGGACGTGCACGTCGCGGCCGTCCAACCGGAACCGGGGATGGGGCTGGATACGCACGCGCAGGTACAGGTCGCCCGCGGCGGCGTCACCACTGCCCCGGCCTCCCTCGCCCGCCAGCCGGATGCGCTGCCCGTCGGTGACGCCCGGCGGCACGTCGACCTCGTACCGCCGCGGCTGCCCCGTGGGACCGGCGAGCGTGACGGTGCGACGGCCGCCTCGGTACGCCTCCTCGACGGTGAGCGACAGTTCGGCCTCCTGGTCCGCTCCGGGGACGCTCCCTCGGGCGGCTCCGGCTCCGAACATGGAGCCGAACAGGTCCTCGATGTCGATGCCCTCCGCTCCGAAGTCGTCTCCGAAGCCGGCGTACCGGACCCGAGGGCCGCCCCCGCCTGCGGTCGTCCGACCGCGGAAGCCGCCGCCCGCTCCCGCCGCGGCCCGTTCGTCGAAGTCCTCCGGGATCTTGCGGAAATCCTCGCCGAAGCGGTCGTAGCGGGCCCGGGTCTTGGGATCGGACAGGACGCTATATGCCTCGTTGAGGTCCTTGAAGCGCTCTTCCGCCCCGGGGTCCTTGTTGACGTCGGGGTGGTGCCTGCGGGCGAGCTTTCGATATGCCTGCTGGATCTCGTCCTGGCTCGCGGACCGCGACACCCCGAGCGCCTCGTAGTAGTCCTGCGCCATGACCGGTCACTCCCGCTTCGCGACGGTCACGGCGGCGGGCCTGAGCTGCCGCTCGCCGTCCCCGTAGCCGGGGCGCAGTACCTGGACGACCGTGCCCGGTGCGGCGTCGGGGTCCTGGACGACGCCGACCACCTCGTGCCGGGCGGGGTCGAAGGGGACGCCGGTCTCCGCGTGTCGCGGGTAGCCGAGCAGTTCGAGGACGTTCACCGCTTGGTCGCGTACGGCCAGGATGCCTTCCACGATCGCGCCCGGATCGGCGCCCGCGTGGGTCAGGGCGAGTTCGAGGTTGTCGAGGACGGGCAGGAACGCGGCCGCCGTGCGGGCGCGCTCCACCGCCCGTTCGCGCTCCAGTTCCCTGGCGTGACGCTTGCGGAGGTTGTCGAGGTCGGCGAGTGCGCGCCGCCAACGGTCCTCCAGTTCCTGGATCGCGGTCGTGTACTCGTCCTCGGCGGACGCGGGGCCGGCGGCATCGGGTCCCGGTTCGCCGTTCGCCGCTCCGTGCCGGGACGGGCCCGGTTGGGGCAGGTCCCCGCGAGGCGGGGGTCCGGCTCCTTCCGGGACCGGTTCGGCCGGATCCGGCGCGGCCCGGTCGGGTTCCTGGGGGTAGGTGGGCATGGCGCGCCTCAGCCCTTGTCGAACTCGGCGTCGATGACATCATCGTCACCGCCACCGCCACTCGTGGGACCGCCGGTGGCGGCGTCCTGGGCGGGACCTCCGCCCGTAGTGGCCGCGCCCTGGTGGGCCGCCAGCCCGGCGAGCACCTGCTGGAGTTCGGAGGTCAGGGGGCGCACACGTTCCACGCCCGCCTCTTCCTTGACCGCCGCCCGGGCGTCCGACACGAGCATCTCGCCGCGTGCCTTCTCGTGCGCGGGCGCTGCGTCGCCCAGTTCGGCGAGACGCTTCTCGACCTGGTACGCGACGGCGTCGAGTTCGTTGCGGGCGTCGACGGCCTCGCGAAGTGCCTTGTCCTGGCCCTGGTTGCTTTCGGCCTCCTGGACCATGCGTTCGACCTCGCTGCGGTCCAGGTTGGAGCTCTCGCTGATGGTGATGCCCTGTTCCTTGCCGGTGTCCCGGTCACGGGCCTTGACCTCGAGGATGCCGTTGGCGTCGATGTCGAAGGTGACCTCGATCTGTGCTTCGCCCCGCGGCGCCGGCCGGATGTCGGTGAGCTGGAACCGGCCCAGCACCCGGTTGTCGGCAGCCAGCTCGCGCTCGCCCTGGAGGACGACCACGTCGACGGCCGGCTGGTTGTCCTCGGCGGTGGAGAAAGTCTCGCTGCGGCGCACCGGGATGGTGGTGTTCCGCTCGATGATCTTCGTCATCACTCCGCCGCGTGTCTCCACGCCCAGCGACAAGGGGGTCACGTCGAGCAGCAGGACGTCCTTGACCTCACCCTTGAGCACACCTGCCTGGATCGCGGCACCGAGGGCCACGACCTCATCGGGGTTGACGCTCATGTTGGGTTCCTTGCCGCCGGTCAGTCGGCGGACCAGGGTCTGGACAGCGGGGATGCGGGTGGATCCGCCGACAAGGATGACCTCGTCGATGTCGCTCTCGCCGACCTTGGCGTCGGCGATGGCCTGCTGGACCGGTCCCAGGCAGCGTTCCACCAGGTCGCCGGTGATCTGCTCGAACGTGGACCTCATGATCGAGTCGGTGAGGTGCTTGGGCCCGGCGGCGTCGGCGGTGATGAACGGCAGGCTGACCTGCGTCTGCGTCACCGAACTCAGCTCGGTCTTGGCCTTCTCCGCCGCCTCGAACAAGCGTTGCAGCGCCTGCGCGTCCTGTCGCAGGTCGATGCCGTTCTCCTTCTGGAAGTCGTCCGCGAGGTGGTCCACCAGGCGCCGGTCGAAGTCGTCGCCGCCCAGGTGGCTGTCGCCTGCGGTGGAGCGCACCTCCACCACGCCGTCGCCGACGTCGAGGATGCTCACGTCGAAGGTGCCGCCGCCCAGGTCGAAGACGAGGACGGTCTCGTGCTCCTTCTTGTCCACGCCGTACGCGAGGGCGGCCGCCGTCGGCTCGTTGATGATCCGCAGCACTTCCAGTCCCGCGATCCGGCCTGCGTCCTTGGTGGCGGTGCGCTGGGCGTCGTTGAAGTAGGCGGGCACCGTGATGACCGCCTCCGTGACCCGCTCCCCGAGCTGCTTGGAGGCGTCGTCCGTGAGTTTGCGGAGCACCTGTGCGCTGATCTCCTCGGGCGCGTACAGCTTGTCGCGCACCTTGAAGCGGGCCGCCCCGCCGTCGCCCTCGACGACGTCGTACGCCACCGCCCGGGCCTCGTCGGAGATCTCGTCGAAATGCCGGCCGATGAACCGCTTGGCCGAGTAGATGGTGCCCTTGGGATTGAGGATCGCCTGGCGCCGGGCCAGCTGGCCCACCAGACGTTCCCCGGTGTCGGTGAAGCCCACCACGGACGGTGTCGTGCGGTTGCCCTCGCTGTTGGGCACGACGGATGGCTCTCCGCCCTCCCACACGGCGATCACCGAGTTGGTGGTGCCCAGGTCGATGCCCACTGCCTTGGCCATGAGGAACTCCTCCCGGTACGGCGCCTGCGCCGACTGTCCGGATCACGTTCGTTCGGGTACGGGTGGGACCTCTGCCAGTGGTCTGCATCCCGCCGATCAGCCCTGCGGCCTCGTCGGAGACCTCCCCGACGAGGAGCAGGGCGGAGACGACGGGGTCGAGCCGGTTCACCAGGCCGAACAGCGACCCGAGCAGGACACCGGGGCTCTCCGGCCACGGGAAACCCGTGGCCGGAGAGGTGGTCAACGGCGCGTGCGGCGTCCCAGTACGTCTTGTACGGGGCAACCGGCCTGCGGAGCTGCTCGGTCACCACCCGGCGCTACCTACCGGTGCGCGGACGGTTTCGAACACTCCCTAGGGTGGCGTGCCCAGTGGCTCCACGCCTGCGCCTGGCAAGTCGGAAAAGCACGGGTCCGGTCGCCCCACGAGTACGAGAGGCAGAATCCGAACCTCTCGTATGAGCCGACCCGACCAGCACCGCCGCTCGGCTGTAGGCTCGAAGAGAACGGAGTGATCCCATGGCCAGCAGCCGGGCGCACAACCTGTACTGCCGCCGCTGCGACAGGGAGAGCCGCCTTCCGCTGGGCAGCGGCAGGCGAATCCCCATGGCCGCGCGGCGTGGGCCCCGCCCACCCGATCCAACCCCGGCCGACCGTGTCCCCCACGCGCTGATGGTGCTCTCCGGCGCCCTGTTCGACACCCTGGACGAAGGCGAGATCCTGAGCCTGGCCATGGACCACATAGACGCCGCTGGGCCCTACAGTACCGAGGCCGGATACCTCAAAATGGACGGCGACCTGGTCCCCAGCCCGCGGAACGGGCAGGTCCATGCGATGGCCGTGGACCGGAGGGTGCGGGAGCTGGCCGGGGCGGACGGCCCTGTGACCGTGCCCGGCTGGCCCTGGGGCCGGGCCCTGGGGCTACGCGGGCCCGAGAGACTCCACGGCTACCTCGTGGTGACGTCCCGCTCCCGGCCCACCGAGGCCGAGCGCCTCCTGCTCGCCACGTTCGTCCGGCACACCGCCGCTGCACTGTCTGTCGCCTTCGCACACCGCCGCCGACGTGAGGACGCGCTGGAGCTGCACCGGCTGAGGGAGGAGCGGACAGCCCTCCAGGGGCGGCTGATCTCCGTCGTGGCCGAGCTGGGGTACCAGCAGGCTGTTCACGCGCTCATGGCCGACGTCGCCGTCTCGGGCGGCGGCGAGGAAGCCATCACCCGCGCACTGCACGGGCTCACCGGACTCCCCGCGCTGGTCGAGGACCGCTTCGGGCGGCTGAGGTCCTGGACCGGTCCCGATCGCCCCGACCCCTATCCCGAACCGGACCCCGTGCGCCAGGACGAAATGCTGCACGCCGTCGCCAGTCGGGCCGGGCCGGTGCGGATGAAGGACCGGCTGGTCACTCTGATCCGCCCGCACGGCGAGATCCTGGGCGTGCTGGCCCTCGTCGACGTCCGGGGCGAGGCCGACAAACACACCCTGCGCGCACTGCAGGACGGCGCCGCGTGGCTCGCCCCGGAGCTGGCGCACCTGCGCAATCTGGCCGAAGTGGAGTCGAGGCTGCACCGTGAGCTGGCCGACGACCTCCTGACAGGGACGGACGAGGCGAGCGCCTACGCCCGTTCCGAGGCAGTCGGACACGACCTGCACCGCCGCCACTACGTCGTCGTGGTGCAGTGGTCGAACCGGACCGCGGACGGTCCCTTCGCGCAGACGGTGGGCCGGGCGGCCTCTGCCGTGGGCATGCACTCGCTGCTGACCCGGCGTTCCGACCACGTGGTCCTGGTCACCGACGACAGGCCGCACGCCCGCGCGCTGTACGAGGCGCTCGCCCGGGAGACCGGGACACGGTCCGGGACCATCGGGGTGAGCGCCCCTTGCGACTCCCTGGCCGACATCCCCCACCGCTACCAGGAGGCGCAGCGAGCCCTGGAAGTGCGCCGCCACTCCCGCGGCGAGCACTACGGCACGACGTTCTTCGACGAACTGGGCCTCTACCGCATCCTGGGACCCGGCAACGACTACCAGGAACTGGAGACGTTCGTCCACGAGTGGCTCGGGCAGCTGATCGACTACGACTCCCTGCACCACACGGCCATGGTGGAGACGCTGTCCCAGTACTTCGACTGCGGCGGCAACTACGACGAGACCGCCGAATCCCTCGCGATCCACCGCAGCACGCTGCGCTACCGACTCAAGCGCATCCGTGACATCAGCGGCAACGACCTCGCGAACGTCGAGGACCGGCTCAACCTCCAGGTAGCGACCCGAGTGTGGAAGATCGTGCTGGGCGGATCCGACTGAAGCGCACTGCAACTGTCGTGCGCGAATGTCCACGCGCCACAGTAACGCGTACGCCGGCTGCACAGCCCGGCAGTGCTGGTCCTCAACCGGTCGGACAAGACGGCGCGTCCGGTGCGGCCCCGAGGCGTTCGTAGTCGTGCGGGGACGATCCAAGCCGTGCCGTAAGACGCCATTTCAGTTGGCTTGCTCTTTCGGCAGTCTGGGGTGATGACTGCTGCGCTTGTCGAGCGGATGGCGCCGGAAGACTTGTGGGAATTGTTCCAGCGAGTGGTGCCGCCGGCACCGGTTCGCCCGCAGGGTGGAGGCCATCGCCGGCGCGGGGACCGCGAGGTGCTCGCCGCGATCATCTTCGTGGCCACATCAGGCTGCACATGAAACAAACTGCCGCCCGGCTTCCGGCTGTCTGCGGTGACCGCCTTGCGCCGGTTCACCGAGTGGACCGAAGCCCGGGTATGGGTCAAACTCCACTGCCTGGTCCTGGACGAACTCGGCGCCCAGGGCTGGACCGGACGCGGTATGCGATCGACTCCGTCAGCGTTCGGGCCCTCAAAGGGGGCAGCTGACGGGACCGAATCCGGCCGACCGCGGCAAGAAAGGATCTAAAATCCACCTCATCGTCGACCGGCAGGGCCTGCCCCTGCCTATCGGCATCTCCGCCGCCAACCTCCACGACAGCCAGGCCCTCATCCCACCGGTCCGTGGCCTCCCGCCCATCCGCTCCCATCGCGGCCCGCGACGCCGACGGCCTGGGAAACTGCACGGAGACAAGGGCTACGACTACCGCCACCTGCGGCGATGGCTGGCATCCCGCGGCATCCGGCACCGCCTCGCCCGCAAGGGCATCGAGTCGTCCCAGCGCCTGGGAGACGACATCGCTGGGTCGTGGAGCGGACCGTGTCCCGGATGTCCGGCTGCCGACGCCTGCACCGCCGCTACGAGCGTAAGCCGGAACACTTCCTGGCCTTCGCTGTCATCGCCGCAACCCTCATATGTCACCGCAGACCGGCCAAGTGAAATGGCGTCTACAGAAAGAAAGCGATGCATAAAGTCTCCTAAATCGCAAAAGGTGACAAAATGGATAATATGAGGCATCGGCGCGGCCGTACAGGAGACCCGTTCGACGCCATCCGGTCACGGCAGTGCCCGGCCGCTCCCGGGCGACCGAGCACCTGAAAGGAGTCCCCTCATGGCTGACATCAACGTCGCGCTACACGTACAGGTCGAGGCCCAGCCCGGCAAGGAGGAAGAGGTCGCCGCCTTTCTCCGCGACGGCCTTGCCATCGTGCAGGAGGAGCCCGGCACCGTCGCCTGGTTCGCCGTACGCCTGCGCCCGTCCACCTTCGCCATCTTCGACGCCTTCCCCCACGACGACGCACGCCAGGCCCACCTCGACGGCCGCCTGGGCAGCGCCCTGGCGGAACGAGCCGGCGAACTGTTCGCCCAACCGCCTTCCGTCGAGCAACTGGACGTCCTCGCCCACAAACTCCCCTGAAGACCAAACTGCCTTGTCCACGCCCGGCGCGTCGGACCGGTCCCGGCCGGCGCCCGAACAAGAGGTGCCACAAGCCGGGCGGCAGTTTGTTCCATGTGCAGCCTGATGTGGCCACGAAGATGATCGCGGCGAGCACCTCGCGGTCCCCGCGCCGGCGATGGCCTCCACCCTGCGGGCGAACCGGTGCCGGCGGCACCACTCGCTGGAACAATTCCCACAAGTCTTCCGGCGCCATCCGCTCGACAAGCGCAGCAGTCATCACCCCAGACTGCCGAAAGAGCAAGCCAACTGAAATGGTCTAAAGTAGTTCGCTGGTAGGCGCTCGAACCAGTCGGGGGAGCACTGCCGTTGTTGTGGCGACGGCCCCGAACCGTCCCGCCGCCCGCGTGGTCCCGGTGATGAGCCGGGGCTCCTCGGCACTGTGCCTGAGGGCTGCCGTCCGTTCCTGACCCGCAGGCCCTGCTTCGGCAGACCGAAATCGCAGTGGGCACGGCTACAGCTTGAGGTTCCACACCCATTGCTGGTTTGCGGCGCCGTGGCAGGACCAGACCTGGAGCGGCGCTCCGTCATCGGTCCGCCGGTCGGCGACGTCGAGGCAGAGGGCCGGGCCCTGGTTCAGCCGTTCCGCCGCGATCGGGTCCGGGTTTCGGTCGGTACGGCTCCAGCGTTCGTTCGGGTTCCCGTTGCAGTCCCACTGGTTGACGCTGGATCCGTTGACCCGCGACAGGAATCCGATCTGTAGGCATTTGCCGCTGTGGACGTTCCTGATGAAGTAGCGGCCCGGGAAGGTGCGGTCCAGGGACATCCTCCATTGCTGGTTCGGCCGGCCGGAGCAGTCCCAGAGCCGGACGGGCGCCCCGTTGTCGGTGCGGTCGTCCGCGACCTCCAGGCACTTGCCGGAGGTGTGGAGCGGGCGGATTTCGAATGCGTAGTCGTGGTTCGGTACGGGATTGGCCCGGGCGGGCGCCGTCGCGATGAGGACGGCGGCGAAGGCTGCGGCGAATACGGCCGGCATTCGGTGGGAGGGCAGGGAACGGGACTGCATGGATGCTCCGGGATGGACGGATCGACGTTTGGGGGCGTTCTCAGTGTTCGGTGGGGATGGAGGTGATGAGGAGGTTTTCGTATTCGGCCGGGGGCCAGAGGCGCTCGTCGTAGTCCGGGGCCCGCATCCAGGAGATGCCGAACATGCGCAGGCTGTTCCAGGTCCCGGCGAGTTCGATCTCCATGTCGGCGTCGCCGCGGTGGTAGAAGTCGTAGCAGTCCTGTAGCTCCGCCCAGGTCTGGTCGATGGCCCGGTGCAGGGTGTCGGCCATCCGATGTTCCTCGGTGCTGGGCGAGTGGGCTTCGAGGAGGTAGACGGTGCGCCGGAGCAGGAAGTCGTGGAGGGCGTCCATGTGCTCGCGGGTGATGCTGCGTGCCGGGATCCGAGGAGCCCTCCAGCGGCGGCGGACCCTGGGCCGTCGCGGGACCGGGGTGGGGGTGTCAGCGTGCGGCATGGGCCGTGCTCCAGCGCCGCAGCCCGATGGCCGAGAGTTCGACGAGTTCGCCGCGGGCCAGGTCGTGGTGGGTGGGCCGGAAACCGGCGAGCGTGCCGAGGCGGGAGCCGCTGGTCGGGTCCCAGATCTCCAGGCCGGCCTGCGAGGAGGAGAACAGCAGGCCGTCCGCGGCGAAGAAGCGGCCGTCCGGTCCGCCGAACGTCGCGACTTCCTTGACGGTGCTCTCGCCGGACTCACGGCCGAGGAGGAAGACCCGGGCACCCGGGGCCATTTCCTGCCCGTCGTCGCCCAGACCTCCGAGGACGAGGTGCTCCTCGTCGAGCCAGACGACCGGACGGTTCCAGTGGTCTTCGCACCTCGGCAGCTCCCACCGGTCGGTGCCCTCGGTCCAAGCGCCTTCGCCGTCGGTGAGCCACCGCTCCAGGGTCCAGGCGAAGGGCCGGCCGACGGGCTGCCACCACCAGGCGTCCGACGCGACCCTGGTGCCCGCGGGGCTGACGTGCAGCGCCCCGTGGAAGTAGCCCGCCCAGGCCGTGTGGGGTTCCACCATCGGTATCCGGGTCACCTGGGCGCCCGTCGCCGCGTCCGCGGCCTCGACGACCCTCCACTTCCTCCGGTACAGGACCACGGTGCGTCCGCCGTGCTCGGTGAACGCCAGGGAGAACGGCACGGTGTGGCTGTAATACCCGTCGTTCTCCAGGGAGAGGGTGACGGCTCCGGTGGACAGGTCGACGACCTCTCCCGTGCGGCCGTGGTCGACGACGACGGCGGCGAAGGCACCGTCGCGGGAGGCGTGCAGCCGCAGGGCCTGTTCACGCCCGACCCAGGGCCTGGCGTCGGCCGGCACGGTGACCGTGCTGCGGGCGGCATCGGTGCAGGTGCCGGAGTCCGTGTCCCAGCGCAGGATTCGCCCGTCGTCGCACAGGAGCAGGAAACCGTGCTCCGTCGGCGCGATGTCCGACACCGGGCCGGCCTCGGCGGGCAACTGCGTGGTCTGCACCATGCCCGGAACCGGCCGGGACGCGTCGATGGTCTGCGGGAGACCAACCACGCCGGTGGGGCAGCCCTCGGTCGCGTCGAAGCAGTCTTCGCACACCGCCGCGGCCACCGCCGTGGCGGCCTCGTTGCGGCAGATTCCACAGATGCGCTGCCGCTCCACGCCCCGACCGGTGTAGTGGACGTAGTAGTCGAGCGGGACCGCGGTGGCGGACCGGATGTGCTCGCACAGGGGCAGGCCGTAGGCAGGCGCATCGTGACCACAGATGAGGGCCATGGTGGAACTCTCCTTGAGACGGGGATACGGAGCGGCGCGGGAGCGTGCCGGGCGTTCGGCCGCCGGCGATGCCGCCGGGAACGGTCCACAAGGGGTACCCGGCACAGCCGACTCCGTGTTGATCACCATGCTGGCACTCGGGCATTGGCATCGGCTGGGCATCCGCTTGGCATCAGCCCCGGCCGCCCTGCCCCGGGATTGCCAAGCGCCTGGTCCGGTCAGACTGCGTGAGCCCGCGCCAGGGACCTGATGCCTTCCGCGGCAGCCGCTTCGCCGTACTCCGACCCCCACATCGCGGCCACTTCGCCGCCTTCCCGGAAGGCCGATCGCGCGGCGGCCACGTCACCGAGCAGAGCATGCAGCTCGCCCAGCGCGAGGGCCAGGGGGCGGGTGCAGAAGGCGGTGGTGGCGGCCGAACCGAGCTGGTTCCGCACGGCATGCAGCAGGGGGACGAGCGCGGCTGCCGCCTCGGTGTCGCCGAGCAGACAAGCCAGTCGGGCGCGGGCTCCGAGGCGTACCCCGTAGAAGTGGTCCTTCACGGGATCCGGATCGAAGCGGACCGCGCGCGCCTCCTCGAACCTGCCCTGGAGAGCGAGGACCAGCGCCAGCGCCTCTCCGCCGCGCGTGCCCCAGGCGGCGGCCACCGTACGGGCCAGCGGTTCGATCTCCGCGACCCGGCCCTGGCTCAGCCGGATCGTGATCAAGCCCCGGGCATGGAGGTCGGCGGCGCGCGGGGCGTTGTGCCGGATCAGCCGTTCCCGGACCTGCCCGTACAGGTCCTCCGCCTGCGCGAAGTGGCCCCGGGCGTGGGCGAGCATGGCCAGCGTGGAGAGGCTGGCCGCCTCGGCCTCCGGCATGCGGTACCGGCGTGCGACGGCCAGGCCCAGGCGGGCGTGGCGCTCGACGGCTTCCGCATCGTTGCCGATGGCAGAGATCATCGCGTCCACCTGCTCGCACACCCACCGGTGGGCGGGCAGGTCGTGCCTCTTGGTCAGTGCCCGCAACTCGGCTACCACGGGGATGCACCGAGCGGCCTGCGTTTCGTGCGGCAGCAGCTTCGTCATCGTGGTGAGGGCGGCCGCGAGCAGGTTCGGGTCCCCTGCGCCGCGGGCGAGACCGAGCTGCTGCTCGGCCGCTTCCCGGGCCCTTCCGTCGGTGTCCTCGGGCAGTTCGTCCACCCGCGCCTGCAGCAGCCGGGCGAGGTCCGCGGGTTCCAGGCCCGGCCTGACGGTCAGCCGGTCCAGAGTGTCGACCACGTGCAGGTCCACGCCCTGGTGGCTCCGGGTCAGCCACGGCGTGGGTTCGGTCCACGCCGTGAACGCGGCGACGGCGAGGTCCTCACGACCGGCCCGTTCGGCGACCTCGAGGGCACGGTGACGGGTGACGATGGCCGCGTCACCGGACCCGGCCCGGACGTGGGCACGCAGCAGGGCGCCGAGCAGGCCGACCGCGCGCTCGGCCCGTTCGTCGGCGCCGGCCGGTATCAGTTCGGCGGCCTCCAGGGCCTGCTGGAGCAGGTCGACGCTCACGTCGTGGGCGTAGCGGTGCTCGGCGAGTTCGGCGGCACGCAGCGCGAATGCCACCGCCTGCCGTGCCTTCGCCGGGTCCCCCGACCGGGTGAAGTGGACGGCGAGGGCGGGCAGGTCGTCTGGTCTCAGACTGGCGAGGGTGTCGGCCAGTCGTCCGTGCAACAGGCCGCGGCGCAGTCCGGTGAGATCGCCGTAGACGGTGTCGCGCAGCAGCGGGTGTGTGAACGAGACGTGGCCGGGGGCCCGTTCGGTCAGCAGTCCGTCCGCGATGCAGAGCTCCAGTGTGCCGACGACCGCGGCCGGTGACAGTCCGGAGGCTTCGCGCAGCACCGCGACATGGGTTTCGCTGCCTGCGACTGCGGCCAGCCGTACGACATCGGCGGCTTCCTGGGGCAGTCGGGCGAGCCGCTGGCGTACGACGTCGCGGATGCCGTCGGGCACGCGGGCGACTGCCTGCGCCGCGTCGTCGCCGCCCGCGGTCAGCAGCCGGGCGCTCTCACCGACGAAGAAGGGGTTCCCGCCTGTGCGTTCCGCCAGGACGGCTACCACCTCGGCGTCCACCTCCCGGCCGCAGAGCGAGCGCACGAGCGTACGGACTTCGGTGACGTCGAGTCCGGTCAGTACGACGCGGAAGGGATCACGGCGGGCGAGTGCGGCCATCGTCGGTGCGAGACGACTGTCGGCATGCCCCTGCCGGTAGGCGGCCACGACCAGCAACGGGACACCCTGGACGCCGGCGGCCCGGCCCAGCAGGGCCAGCGTCTCCTCGTCGGCCTCGTGGACATCGTCGATGATCACGGCGAGCGGGCAGCTCGCCGCTGCCGAAGCCAGCCATCGGGCGAACGCGGTGTGCAGCCGGAACCGGCCGGCCGTAGCGTCGCCGTGCGGCGGGACCGTGGCGCCCAGAGGGTCGATCAGCGTGGACAACGGCCCCACGTGCTCCGGCGGAAGGAGGCGCGCCAGTTCACCCAGTGCCTCCGTCCAGGCCCACGCCGCCGGGACGCCCGCGTCGTCCGGACACCGGCCCGCCACCACCGTCCAGCCCCGCGCCCGCAGTGAATCGGCGAAACGGGCCAGGAGGGCGGTCTTCCCCGCACCGCCTTCGCCCGCGACCAGCGCGACCGCTCCGCCCCCAAGGCCCGCCCCGGCTGCCTGTTCCAGCACCTCCAGTTCGCGGTGCCGCCCGACGAAGGGCGCGGGCGAAGCGGGCGCCGCTCCGCTGCCGACAGCGGCGGGTACGCCTGGCGCACCGGTGACCCCAACTACGGGTACGGCTCTCGGGGATGGCCGTTCGACCACCGCGATGGACGTGCTCGGGGTGGCCGGGGCCGGAACCGCGGCCGACAGGACATCCAGGTCGCTGCGGAGGATCGCCCTCTCCAACTCGACCAGCCGGGCTCCCAGGTCCAGCCCGAGTTCCTCGGCGCACACGGCGGCCGCGCGCCGCAGCGCCGCGAGCGCGTCGCCCTGACGCCCGGTCGCCCACAGACTCAGAGCCAGCAGGCGCCATCCCTCCTCGCGCAGGGGATGACGGCGTACGTGCGCCTCCGCGGTCGGCACCACCTCGTGCGGGCGACCCGCCCCGAGGCTGCTCGCCATCGCCAGCTCATGTGCCATGAGCAGCAGTTCGTCGAGCCGCGCGATCTCCCCGTCCGCCCACGAGCCGGGCCCCCACTCCCCGTAGGCGTCTCCCCGCCACAGGCCGAGCGCCTCGTCCAACAGCGGACCGGCCTCGGCGCAGGACACCGCCCTGGCGCGGCGCACCGCCGATTCGAAGCGCCACGCGTCCACGGCGTCGTCGTCAAGCCGCAGCGCGTACCCCTCCGGACTGCTGACAAGGATCCGGGACGGGGTACGGGCGGGCCGGTCCGGCTCCAGGATGCCGCGAAGGTTGGAGACGTAGGAGTGCAGAGAGGTGGTGGGCTTGGCAGGTGTCCGCTGCGTCCAGAGCACGTCGACGAGCCGGTCGACCGGGACATTTCGACCCCGGGCCGAAAGGAGGATTCCCAGGACGGTCCGCGCATGTCGGCGCCCGACCGTCACCGGCCGCCCGCCGACCCGGACATCGAGCGGCCCGAGAACTCCCACCTCCATCATGATCGGCCAAATGTACCAACGGCCGCGCCTCGGATCGCGTCTGCACCCAACACGCCGACGTATGCCAGGAAGGGAACAGCCGGACGCAATCAGTGGCAGGACCGTACGGTCCGGGTGGTGGCTCCATGACAGGTCACGAGGGCGGCTGCGGAAGCCGTCGTACGGTGCTCGCGAATGAGGACGTGGTGGGAGGCGGGCGGGCTGATGAAGGCCCGGACCCGTCTCGCGCTCGCCCGGCCTGAACCCGAGCCGGGCGCCGCCCCGCAACGCCGGAGTTCACCTTGCGGCACCTGCGGCCTTGAGAGCCGGCCCGGGGTGCCGGCCTGGGCTTTCCTGCAACCACCGCATCACACTGCGGGCTGTGGCTGGCGAAGTTCGGCCTGGCCGAAGAGGAGTGCGTAGCCGGTGGGGAGTTGGTGGAGGACGCGGGTGAGGAGGTCGGGGCCGGTGAGGCGGGTGACGACGGCGAGTACGGCGCCGGTGTCCCAGCGGGCAACGGCCGGGCTGGTGCCGGCGCGGGCGGCCATGTCCTTGATGAAGCTCCAGCCGGTGAGCCGTTCGGTGGCGGGGATCTGGGCGGTCAGGGCCAGGGCGGCTTCGACGGGCAGGGCCTGGGCGAGGTCGAGGCGTTCGTCTCCGACGAGCTGGCGGCCGAGGGCGGCCAGGACGGTGCGGACGGCTTCTTCTGCGCGTTCGCGGGTGGGGTAGGCGCCTTCGTAGCGCACGCGTTCCAGCATCTGGTCGAACGTCATGGCGGGGTGGGCCTGGTGCGGTCGAGGCTGGTCGTACATGGTGCTGCGGTTGCCCTTCTCGTCGCTGGTTCGGTGTCCGGCCGGTGGTGTCGGCCGGTCAGGTGGGCTGGGGGTGGCCGAAGAGGAGGTCGTAGCCGGGCGGGAGCTGGAGCAGGACGTCCCGGATGAGGATGTCTCCGGCTGCGGCGGCCACGGTGGAGAGGACTGCGCCGATGTCCCACAGGGCCGTCGTCTCGGTGGCGCCTTCGATCCAGGCTGCGGTCGCGCGGACGAAGCGTTCGGGGGAGAGCGGCTCCGCGGCCTGCAGGGGGTTGAGGAGGATCAGGGCGTAGGTCTCGGGGAGCCGGGCGGCGAGCTCGGCCCGCACGGTGCCGACCAGGTGGGCGCCCAGCAGGGCGAGGACGACGCGGGCTGCGCGTTCGGCTTCTTCCCGGGTCCGGTACTCGCCGCGTTCCTGGACGTGGTCCAGGAACGCTTCCCGGCGCATCGACATCTCACGTCACCTCCATGGGAGGGGTGAAAGGGGCCAAGGGGTGCGGAGGACGGGGTGCCGGAGGGGGATCGGGTTCCCCGTCCTCCGCCGCAGGTACCGGCCGGATCAGCCGGAGATCTGCTTGCGGCCCGCCTCGCCGCCGATGGCGATCTTCCGAGGCTTGGCGCGCTCGGCGATCGGGATCCGCAGGGTCAGGACACCCGCGTCGTAGTCGGCCTCGATGCGCTCGGTGTCGAGCGTGTCGGCCAGCATGATCTGACGGGAGAAGACACCGAGAGGGCGCTCGGAGAGCTCCATCTGCACGCCGTCGGCCTTCTCCGCGGGCCGGCGTTCGGCCTTCACGGTCAGCATGTTCCGCTCGACGTCGATGTCGATCGCCTCGGTGCTCACACCGGGCAGGTCGAAGGCGATCACGTACACGTCGCCCTGGCGGTAGGCGTCCATCGGCATCACGGACGGCTTCGACCACGTGCCCGACGTACCCGAAAGCTGCTGGACGATCCGGTCCATCTCGCGGAACGGGTCGGTGCGCATCAACATCGCGAAACACCTCCAGTTGGTTCAGGCAGGAACTGCCAATGCGCTTCAACGTGCTTCCGTTGTAACATGTCATCGAAACGATGACAAGCAAGCAGTCATCTGGAGGATGACAGACCACGGAGACCGCCATGACCGAGGCCGCAGAGCCGACTGCACCCGTCACCTTCCTGGCCGCCGCCGCGGCACTGGAGACCATCAACCAGGCCGTCAAGGACGCGCAGCAAGCCTCCACAAGCACGTCGGCAGCGGCACCGGCCGCGGGCCCGCACCCGGCCCTGGCCGCGCTGCTGATGCTCCGCGAGGTCCGCGAGCAGCTCGTCGGCTGGGAAACCGGCCTGATCGAGAACGCCCGCGGCCAAGGCGCCAGCTGGGCCGACCTCGCCGGCCCCCTCGGAGTCGCCAGCCGTCAGGCCGCAGAACGCCGCTACCTCCGGATGCGCCCCGGCAAAGCCGGAAGCACCGGCGAGGAACGCGTCCAGGCCACCCGCGACACCCGGGCCGCCGACCGCAGCGTGGACACCTGGGCCCGCGACAACGCCGCCGACCTGCGCCGCCTCGCCGGCCAGATCACCGCCCTGGCCGGCCTGCCCGCCGGCGCCGAAGGCGCCATCGACGACCTGAACCAGGCCCTCGCCCACAACGACACCGCCCGCCTCGTGCGCCCCCTGGCCGACACCCGGCCCCACCTGCGGCCCGAGGACGCCGAGCTCGCCGAACGCATCGACGCCCTCACCCGCCACACCGACCAGCTTCGCCGGGACACCCACGACCAGCGCAGCACGTGATCCGCAATCGATACGGCACGGCCCCGGCCCGGACGGGAGTCACCGCCCGCTCTCCGGGCGCCTGCTCTGCCCTTGCGCGGCGGTCGCGACGGCCACAGGCTCCTGGTGGGCGCCCTGGCCGAGTGGACCCGCTGTCGGATCGGGGAGGTGGACGGGCATGCGGCACCCGCGGAGGCCCGAGCCGCGCGACGGGGGCAAGGAGCGCAGCACGGTGGTCTTGGACGTGCGGGGCATGGTCCGGGCCACTCAGCAGAACACCGTCGCTGCCGTGCCGGGCCGCCGGCCGAGGGTGCTGGACGTCGAGGTGAACGCGGTCGCGCAGTCGGCCACGGTCGTCTTCGACCCCCGCCGGACAGCGGCAGGGTGGCGACGTCGCCACCCTGCCCCAACAAGGGTCCCGGCATGGTCACGGCCCGGGCAGCCACAGCAGCCTCAGGCGGCACGGGCCCGGGAGGCAGCTGCCCGCAGGCCTCGGCCGTCGGGGCCCTGGCGGGCGTGGGACGAGCTGGAGGCGGGAAGCCGGCGCTGGCGGACGTTCCACGAGGCCATCCGGACCGCGCCGGGCATGTGCGCCAGGCCCTGAGGGGCGGGCAGCATCCGTTCGCCGTCGCACTCGGGTGCGTGGCCTACGGTGTGCTGGAACTCGGCGTCCCCTCCCCGCCCGACGACCGCTTGGACCAAAACCCGGACCAGCTCACACCCAAGAGCCTTGCGCAGCGCCGTTTTCCCAGGTCAGCGTGAGTGCGACTGCTGTACCACCAGGCGACCAAAAGGGCCTGGTCCTGCTGGCGGCCGTCGGCTTCGACCTCTACAACAAGCGCAAGGCCGGAGCCTGACGCTCTGGCAGTGGCCGCGCGTGCTTCACGGTCCGGGGGTCATGGTGGTCTGTTCGTCGGTGAGGCGGGCCCTCCAGTCACTGACGTATGCATCGGGTATGGAGGCCAGGCGGGCGATCTCCGCGTCCCCGCGTCCGTCGGACCAGGCCAGGATCCGCGTCACGGTGCGGTTACGTGCGGCTCGAAAGTCCTTGAGCATGATTTCGAGGCGTTCGACTTCCTCGCCCTCGTGGACAAGTTGCCGGTCGACGGCGGAGCGTTCCGCGCCGCGCAGCTGCCGGAGATGGGCGGTCAGGCCCGTCAGGGCCAGCCCGTGTTCGTGCGCGGCGTTCTGAAACGTTTCGGCCAGGGACACCAGCACGCAGTCGGGGACGTCGGCGAGGGTGGCTCCGAGGGGCTTGGCCGCCTCCCAGGTGTCCCGCCCGGCCCCCGTCGTCTCCAGCCAGACGCGGGCGTCTGTCGGAGTACGGTCGCCGCAGGCCCGTGCCCGGTGGGCGTACAGGGCGGCGCGATGGCCGTAGAAGGTGAAGCCGTCCTCTATCTGCCGGTCGGCGTCGCGGCAGATCCGGCCCGGTACGCCGCCGTAGCCGTTCTGGGGGCTGTAGTCGGCGTAGGTGTCGAGTTCCGCGTCCGTGGCCAGGTCCCAGGAGGGATCGCACAGCCCGGGGTTGGCGGCCAGGAAGGCCCCGACCTCGACGCGCCAGGCCGGGACCGGTGTGGTACGCGGTCTGGGCCAGAGGAGTTCCCCGGAGGGGTCGAAGGCGGGCGTCGCGGCCTGTTCGATGTCGTCCCATGCGGTGGCCGCCTCGGCCGACCACTCGAGCTCGCCGTCGGGCCCGATCCGGTGGATCGAGTCCACGAGCCGCTGCACGGCGGGCAGGACGCGCACCGCGAGCGCGTGCAGTTCCTCGGCGTCGAAGAAGCGCCATGTACAGCCGCGCTGTTCGTCGTGGCTCAGGTGGCCGAGCAGCTGCACCATGATGCCGGGGGCGGGGACGTTCCCGTCTCCGAGTGCCCTGCGGGGGATGCCGGGGAGCCGGCTGCCAGGGGACTCCTGCGGGGCTCGCCAGTCGGTGTCGCCGAACCAGACGGCGCCGTCGCGAGCGTCCACCGCCAGCCACTGTTGGTAGCCGACTCCCGGGCCGTAACGCTGGTCCTGCTGTTCGGCGTTCTCGTCGTGCCATACGTACTCGGCCGGGGGCGGGTCCAGCTCTGCGGCCATGAAGCCGTCCTCGGGGCGGTAGCCGGTGAGGACGTGCGCCGTTCCCGGCATGCTGTCGGCTGCGGTCATGAGGGGTTTCCTCTCGCTGGAACGTCAACCGCGGCAAACGTAGTGCGCCTGTCACACAATAGTTTAACTTTCAGCCACAGTGTCCGGTAGTCGGACACGATGGGAAGTACGGCGTGCCGGTGAGGTCTACGCGCGTGCGACGGCCGCCAAGTTGGCCGCTTTTCGCGTTCCCCCACGATCCGTTCACCCGCTTGTCCCCGGGACACCGTGCGCCTTACGCGAGCGCGGCCAACGCCTGGGCGGCGAGCATCTCCTCCAGGTCCAGGACGACGCGCGGGGCGTGCCGGGTGTCGATGCGGACGGCGTAGATGAAGCGCGTCAGCTGCGGCTCGGCCAAGGGGCGGGCCACCACCTGGGTGTGGGTGCGGGGCAGGGCGAGTCGCGGCATGACGGCCACGCACAGGCCCGCGGCCACGAACCCCAGCACGGTGTTGAAGTCGTCCCCCTCGTATTGCAGGCGGGCCTGGAAGCCGGGCGTGTTGGCCATCTGCGAGAGCAGTTCCAGGCGCAGCGCGGCCTCCGGAGCGGCGATCCACGTCTCGGAGGCGAGGCTGGCCAGGTCGATGACCTCCCGGTCGGCCAGGGGGTGGCGCGCCGGGACGACGGCCACCACCGGATCCCGTGCGACCAGCGTCCGGCGCAGCATCCGCGGCGGCGGGACGGGGATGAAGTCGTAGTCGTAGCTGAGCGCCAGGTCCATGTCCCCCCGCTTGAGCCGGTTGTAGCCGGCTTCGGGCTCCAGCTGGCTGAGGCTGACCTGCACGTGGGGGTAGGCCGCGTGGAGTCGGGCCAGCGCCTGCGGAACGATGCCGGTGGCGGCCGAGGCGAAGGCGCCGAGCCGGATCCGTCCGGCCGTCCCGGCGCGCATGGCGCCGAGTTCGACCGACGCCGCCGCCAGCGTGCTGCGGACGCCCTGCTCCGCGCCGAGGAGGACTTCGCCGGCCGGTGTGACGCGAACGGGTCGCCGCTCCAGCACCCTGAGGCCGGCGCGGCGTTCGAGTTCGGCGATCTGCTGGGAGACGGCGGGCGCGCTGTAGCCGAGTTCGCGTGCGGCGGCGCTGAAGGAGCCGTGCCGCACGACGGCTTCGAGGGTGGCGAGCAGGCGGGGGTCGAGTCCGTGCACGGAGTTAAGGCTCACTTATCTGTCGCGAAGATGTGTTTTCTTGTGATTGGAGATGAACGCCAGCAGGATTCTTGCTCGCGGCAAGAAAACGCAAGCCTGCGCTCCTGGACCGCGAACACCCCTCCCCCGCCGTCACGGTGGCCTCCGCCCGTACCACCTCGCCACCCGCCGCCGCCTGCCGTGGCGGCTGCGGGCGGTTCGGCTGCGGCTGTCGACGGCCACCCCTCATGCCCCGAAAGGAAGTGGTATGCCCCAGCCACCGCTCATCGGACTCACCACCTACCTCGCCCACGCGCAGTGGGGTGAGTGGGACCTGCCTGCCGCAGTGCTGCCCGCGGCCTACGCGGACTGCGTCCGGGCGGTCGGCGGCCGCGCCGTACTGCTGCCACCAGACGCGCCGGAAGCCGCGGCCGACGTGGTCGAACGTCTGGACGCGATCCTCCTGGCGGGAGGCGAGGATCTGGATCCCGCCCTGTACGGGGCCGTGCCCCATCCGCGTACCGGGCCGCCGGTGCGCGAGCGCGACGCATGGGAGCGGGCCGTCCTGGCTGCCGGCCTCGCCCGCGACATACCCGTGCTCGGGGTGTGCCGGGGGATGCAGCTGATGAACGTACACGAGGGCGGCACCCTGATCCAGCACCTGCCCGACCGGGTGGGCCACGACGGCCACAACCCCTATCGGGGCCACTTCTGCTCCCACGCCGTGACCACCGTACCCGGGACACGGGTCGGCGCCCTGTTGCCGGGGACGCACCACGTTGCCACGCACCATCATCAGGCGGTGGACCGCCTCGGCGCGGGACTGGTCGTCGCCGCCCGTGCGGCGGACGGCACCGTCGAGGCGATCGAGAGCACCCGGCACCGCTTCGCCGTGGGCGTCCAGTGGCACCCGGAGATGGGCGACGGCGCGCCGGTCATGCGGGCCCTGGTGGCTGCCGCGGGCTCCGCCGGAGGTACCGGTCCTGCACGGACGGCCGGACGGAACACGCGCACGGTGCGAAACGCGCCGGGCCGGACTTTCCCGGCACAGGTGCCTTGACACCCCGGGGCGGACCCCCCAGGATCACACCGTGAACCTGTCAGACAGCCAGACAGGTGGCCCCCTTCCGCGGCGCGTCAGTGCCATGGAAGCGGTCTTCGGCCACCTGCGCAGCGCCATCGAGCGCGGTGAGTACGCCGTGGGCGACAAGCTCCCCTCGGAAGCCGAGTTGTGCCGCACCCTGGAGGTCAGCCGACCCGTGCTGCGGGAGGCCCTCCGGGCCCTGCAGGCCATGGGGTTGACCGTGTCCAAGAGCGGCAAGGGCACGTTCGTCCTGGCGAACACGGTCGATGAGCCCACCTTCGGCGACTACGCCGCCAGCGACCTGCTGGAAGTGCGCCGGCACGTCGAGATCCCGGTCGCCGGGTACGCAGCGCTGCGCCGCACCCCCGAGGACCTGGACCACCTGGGCCATCTGCTGGACCGGATGGAGCAGGAGACCGACACCACCGCGTGGGTGGCGATGGACACCGTGTTCCACCTGGCCGTGGCCGAGGCCTCCCGCAACCCCGTCTTCCGCCGCGTCATCGAGGAGATCCGCGACGCACTGGCGCGTCAGTCGACCTTCCTCAACGAACTGGGCGGCCGGCGCGAGCAGTCCAACTGCGAGCACCGGGCGATCCTGGAGGCGCTGGCCGACGGCAGCGAGCACGACGCGGTGGAGGCCATGTCCCACCACCTGCTCCGGGTCGAGACGACCCTTACCGACATCGTGCGCTCCCAGCGCACGACCGCCCCTACAGAAGGCAGACCCGAGGCGTGAGCGAGCAGTTCCTCAAAGACGAGAAGCGCCCCACGACCCGTCACGTCGACGCCGGTGACACCGGCTACAGCAAGTCCTTGAAACCCCGCCACGTCAACATGATCGCCATCGGCGGCGCGATCGGTACCGGGCTCTTCCTCGGCGCGGGCGGACGCCTCGCCGAGGCCGGGCCCTCCCTGTTCATCGCCTACGCCGTCTGCGGGATCTTCGCGTTCCTCGTCGTGCGCGCGCTCGGCGAGCTGGTCCTGTACCGGCCGTCCTCCGGCGCCTTCGTCTCCTACGCCCGTGAGTTCATGGGGGAGAAGGGCGCGTACACCGCGGGCTGGATGTACTTCCTCAACTGGGCGACCACCGGCATCGCCGACATCACCGCCGTCGCCACATACACCCACTACTGGCACCTGTTCTCCGATGTCCCCCAGTGGGTGATCGCCCTCATAGCCCTGGCCGTGGTCCTCACCGTGAACCTCATCTCGGTGCGGATCTTCGGCGAACTGGAGTTCTGGTTCGCCATCGTCAAGGTCGGCGCCCTGGTCGTCTTCATGGGGATCGCGATCTTCCTCCTGGCGACCCGGCACCCCGTCGACGGCGCCGTCCCCGGCCCTGCCCTGATCACCGGCAACGGCGGGATATTCCCCAACGGCCTGCTCCCCATGCTGCTGATCATCCAGGGCGTCGTCTTCGCCTACGCCTCCGTCGAACTGGTCGGCGTCACGGCCGGCGAGACCGAGAAGCCCGAGGAGATCATGCCGAAGGCGATCAACTCGATCATGTGGCGCGTGGGCCTCTTCTACGTCGGCTCGGTCGTCCTGCTGTCGATGCTGATGCCCTGGAGCAGCTACAGCGCGGGCCAGAGCCCGTTCGTGACCGTGCTCTCCCACATCGGCGTCCCGGCGGCCGCCGACGTGATGAACCTGGTCGTCCTCACCGCGGCCATGTCCTCGCTCAACTCCGGCCTCTACTCCACCGGCCGCATCCTGCGCTCGATGGCCGTCAACGGCTCCGCCCCGCAGTTCACCGCACGGCTCAGCCGCACCCAGGTCCCCTACGGCGGCATCCTCCTCACCAGCGGCATGTGCGTCCTGGGCGTCGGGCTCAACTTCGTGGTCCCCGCCGACGCGTTCGAGATCGTCCTCAACCTCGCCGCGATCGGCATCCTCGCCACCTGGGGCATGATCATGGTCTGCCACCTCCTCTTCTGGCGGAAGACCCGCGACGGTGAACTCACCCGCCCCTCCTACCGCCTGCCCGGCTCCCCCTGGACCGAACTCGTGACGCTGGCCTTCCTCGCCTCCGTCCTGGTCCTCATGTACGCCGACGGAGGCGCGGGGCGCACCACCGTGCTGTGCGTACCGCTGATCGCCGCGGCGCTGGTCGCCGGCTGGTACGCGGTCCGCGGCCGCGTGGCGCGCGCCGCCGCCCGGAGCGACGGCTGAGCCGGACGCCCGCCCGTCCGCCTGCGCCCGGGGGTGCCGGTCGCCACCCGGTCAGCAGCGACCCACCACAGAACGAGGCAGTGATGCGCAGCAGTTTCCCCGCGGACGCGCCCGCGATCCGCGAGCCCCGGCACGCCCCCGTCGCCCACGTCATGCGGGGCGGCATGATCGAGGGGGTCCACTACGGTTCCGTCGCCGTCCTCGACGGCGAGGGCGAGGTCCGGACCAGCATCGGAGACATCGAGGCCGCCTGCTATCCACGCTCGGCACTCAAGCCGGTCCAGGCCGTCGCCATGGTGCGGGCCGGCCTGCCGCTCGACGGAGCCCTGCTCGCCCTCGCGATGGGCAGTCACTCCGGCGAGGAGCACCACCTCTCGGGTGTCCGGTTGGTCCTGGAGCTGGCCGGTCTCACCGAGGCCGACCTGCGCAACGTCCCCGACCTGCCCTACGGCCCGGCCGTCCGCGACGCCTGGCTGCGCGAGGGCCGCGGGCCGTCCCGGCTCGCCCAGAACTGTTCCGGCAAGCACGCGGCGATGCTGTACTTGTGCAAGCTGTCCGGGTGGCCCCTGGAGAGCTACCTCGACGCGAACCACCCGCTCCAGAGGGCGATCGCCGAGGTCGTCGAGGAGCTCACCGGCCAGCACATCGCGAACGTCACCGTTGACGGCTGCGGATCCCCGCTGTTCGCGGTGTCCCTGCACGGCCTGGCCCGCGCCGCCGCCCGCATCGCCACCGCCGCCCCGGACACCGCCGAGCACCGTGTGGCGAACGCACTGCGCCTCCACCCGGAGATGGCCTCCGGTACCGGGCGGGACACCGCCGCACTGATGCGCGCGGTGCCCGGACTGCTGGCCAAGGACGGCTTCGAGGGCGTCCAGGTGGCCGCGCTGCCCGACGGCCGGGCCGTCGCCGTGAAGGTCGCCGACGGGGCCGACCGCGCGCGTACGGCAGTGACGGCCGCCGCCCTCGCACGTGCGGGAGTCGAGCCCCGGCTGCTCGCCGGGTTCACGGGCGAGCCCGTCACCGGTGGCGGCCGGACCGTCGGCGGCATCCGGCCGGTAGCGGCCCTGAACCCGCCCGGCGCCCCCGTCACCGCAACCGCCTGACACCCGCCTGCCCCTCTCCCCACCTTCGATCCGCTCACCTCAGGAAGAGGATCCGTACACCCGTGACCGCCTTGACCGCCTCCAGCCGCACCGAACACGACCTGCTCGGAGACCGCGACGTCCCCGCCGACGCCTACTGGGGCGTCCACACCCTGCGCGCCACCGAGAACTTCCCCATCACCGGCACGCCCATCTCCACCTACCCGCACCTGATCGACGCCCTCGCCGCCGTCAAAGAGGCCGCGGCCCTCGCCAACGGGGAACTCGGCCTGCTGGAGCCCACGAAGGCGGCCGTCATCGTCGCCGCCTGCCAGGAGATCCGCGGCGGCGAGCTCCACGACCAGTTCGTCGTCGACGTGATCCAGGGCGGCGCCGGCACCTCGACCAACATGAACGCCAACGAGGTCATCGCCAACCGCGCGCTGGAGCTGCTGGGCCACTCCAGGGGCGAGTACGGACACCTGCACCCCAACGAGGACGTCAACCTCGGCCAGTCCACCAACGACGTCTACCCGACCGCCGTGCGGATCGCGACCGTCTTCGCGGTGCGCGGTCTCCTCGACGCCATGGCCGTCCTGCAGAACGCCTTCGCCCGCAAGGCCGCCGAGTTCCACGATGTCCTGAAGATGGGCCGCACCCAGCTCCAGGACGCCGTGCCGATGACGCTCGGACAGGAGTTCTCCGCCTTCGCCGTCATGCTGGACGAGGACCGCAGCCGACTCGCGGAGGCCCTCGGACTGATCCACGAGATCAACCTCGGCGCCACCGCCATCGGCACCGGTCTCAACGCCCCGGCCGGATACGCCGAGGCCGCCCGCCGCCACCTCGCCGACATCACCGGCCTGCCCCTGGTCACCGCTCCCGACCTGGTCGAAGCCACCCAGGACTGCGGTGCCTTCGTCCAGATGTCCGGCGTCCTCAAGCGCGTCGCCGTCAAGCTGTCCAAGACCTGCAACGACCTGCGCCTGCTGTCCTCCGGGCCCCGCGCCGGACTCGGCGAGATCAACCTGCCCCCGGTCCAGGCCGGTTCCAGCATCATGCCCGGCAAGGTCAACCCCGTGATCCCCGAGGTCGTCAACCAGGTCGCCTTCGAGGTCATCGGCAACGACATCACCATCACCATGGCCGCCGAAGCCGGACAGCTCCAGCTCAACGCCTTCGAGCCGGTCATCCTGCACTCGCTGTCCAAGTCCGTCACTCACCTGCGCGCGGCCTGCCTCACCCTCGCGGAACGCTGCGTGAGCGGCATCACCGCCAACACCGAGATGCTGCGCGCCACCGTCGAGAACTCCATCGGCCTGGTGACCGCCCTGAACCCGCACATCGGATACACCGCCGCCACCGACATCGCCAAGGAGGCCCTGGCCACCGGCCGGGGCGTGGCCGAGCTGGTCCTGGAACGGGGGCTGCTGCCGGCCGAGCGGCTCACCTCCCTGCTGCGCCCCGAGGTGCTCGCGGGAACCGGCCCGGCCCGTCCCTGACCGGGACCGGACTGGGACCGGACTGGGTCCGCCCGGTCGGAGCGCGGGGTGCAGCGGGTGGACGTGGTCGTGCGGGGCGGATACGGCCCGAGGTGGCGACGCCCACGATCGCCGCCGAGCACCTCCCGGGCCGCGCCGACGTCGGCCAGCGCCTTGAGGCCGCGATGGCGCCTCGCGTGCCACCCGCCGGCGATCGGCGGCTCCCTCTGGGTGAGGGGGACCGGGCTTGCGGTGTCGTCGCGGGAGGACTGCGCGGCAACCGGCGCCACGCGCGGTGCATACCGCGAGGACCGACCGGACCCGGTCAGCGGATCGTGTGCCGGAAGCCGATCCGGGTCCGGCATCCGCTCCATAGCGGAGCCCAGGTCAGCGACCTGGTGCTCGTCTGTTCTCCTGGGTCCCCACTGTGGTCAGGCGTGCTTGTCCGCGGGGTGGTGGGTGGGCTGGACCGACCAGGTCGGGGGTTCGTCGTTGCCCGACCCTTCGTCGCTTTCCGCGTCGGCGAAGGTTGCGTGGATCTTGCCCGGGGCGTGGTGGACCGGGGCGTAGACGGCGTAGAGCTGCATGGGCTCGTCCCCGGTGTTGGTGACGTTGTGCCACGTGCCGGCGGGTACGAAGACCGCCCAGCCGTCCTCGACCTCCTGATCGAAGTCGAGGCGGTCCTTCGCGCTGCCCATCTGAACGCGGCCGCGACCCGCGTCGAGCCGGAGGAACTGGTCGGTCTCCGGGTGCGCCTCCAGGCCGATGTCCTCGCCCACCGGGATCGACATGAGGGTCAGTTGGAGGTACTTCCCGGACCAGGCGACCGAGCGGTAGCTGGTGTTCTCCAGCGTCGCCTGCTCGAGGTCGAAACTCTGAGGTTCGGGCCCGATGTCCTTGATGGTCATGCTTCTCTCCCGGTCGACGGAGGTGGTACGCGTTCCGGCACAGGTTTTGCGCCGGGCCAACCCTTCCAGACTGACCGGGATGTTTTGGCCCGACGCCAGTGCCACTCGAGCCGGGCTGTCACGGGCCCCGGGCACACGCGGCAGCTCGGCGTCGAAGTGGAGCGGGAGCCTGTCGACGTTGATGACTTTGATGTCAGAGCCAAGTGAGACCGTCTGCCCGGGAGCTCGCCGAGATCACGTCGGACACCGAGGCGACGATCGAGTATCTCCAGGCGGCTGACCTCCACGAGCTAACCGCCCGTCGTGAACGGGCTCCAGACCAGTCATGAGGTCTACGGCTACGTCCAGTCCGGCGGGCAGCACCGCGGGCTGGCCCGGCGGTCGGGCGGATACTGGGCACGGCTGGGAGGGCGCCCCTGGGTGAGCGGGGCTTGTCGCGCAGGCGGCAACAGGTGAGCGGACTCAGGGCTCGATGACAAGGCGTTCGATGAGGTTGCCACGGAGTGCGAACTGGTAGCGCAGATCGATGGTGCCGCCGGGGAAGTTGCCTTCGAGGTGGTGGGTGGCGATGTAGTGGGTCGCGTCGGTCTGCTGAGCGTTCGCGAGGTGGATGGTGTAGGTGAATTCGGTGGCGGATCGGCCGAGCCACCCCTCGATCGCCTTGGTGCCCTCGTAGGTGTTGCCGTCGTCGATCACCGTGGCTTCGCGGGTGAACGCCGCGATTGCGGTTGCGGTGTCGTGGGCGCGGTGCGCTGTGAGGTAGCGGGTGATCACCTCGGGCAGGGTGTCCGGGGTGATGGTTCGGGGCTGGCTGTCGTGCATGACGTTCCTCGGTGTGGTGGCGGGTTCAGACGGTGGGGGTGGTGCCGCCGTCGATGACGTGTTCGGCGCCGACGATGGCCGAGGAGCGGTCGGAGACGAGGAAGGCGACGAGCTCGGCGACCTCCTCGGGCCGGTTGGGGCGGCCGAGAGGGATGCCGCCCAGGGAGTCCATGAGCCGGCCCAGCGCGGCTTCCTGGGTGATGTCTGCCTCCTGTGCGATCCGGGCGATGAGGTTGTCGGCGGCGGAGGTCTGCACGAAGCCGGGCGAGACGGTGTTGACGCGGACGCCGTGCGGGGCGACCTCGTTCGCCAGGCCCTTGCTGTAGGTGGTCAGGGCGGCCTTGGCTGCGGCGTAGGCCAGAGTTCCGTTCCACAGCGGCATGCGGCGCTGGATCGAGGTGACGTGCACGACTGCGCCCTTGCCCGTGGCGATCATGTGCGGCAGGAGCGCGCGGTCCAGACGAACGGCGGCCAGCAGGTTCGTGTTCAGCTCCCTCGCCCAGTCGTCCTCTCCGAGCGCCGCGAACCCGCCGGCCGGTGCCTCGGACCCGCCGAGGGTGTTGACCAGGATGTCGACGCCTCCCACGCGGGCCCCCACCTCGGCGGCTACGTCTGCGGCGCCCTGGGCGGTGGACAGGTCGGCGGTGATGAACGTCTTCTCCTCCACGTCGTCGGGGCGGCTGCGGGCGGTGACCAGTACGGTCGCGCCGACCTGGGCGAGACGCCGGGCAATGGCGGCTCCAGTGCCCTTGGTGCCTCCGGTGACCAGAGCGCGCCGGCCTTCGAGAGATTCGCTGATGGATGCGGTCACGCTGTGCTCCGTTCCCGGGTGCGGGGCGCAGAGGGCGCCCCATCCCTTGTTACTGCTAAAATGGAAGTCACTAACTTCGACTTTAGCAGTAACTGAGGGGATGGTCGCCTTGGCAAGCCGGATCAGGCTGGAGGACCGGGAATGCCCGCTGTCCACGACGGTGGAACACGTCGGCGAGTGGTGGACGCTGCTGATCCTCCACGACGCCTTCGACGGCTACACCCGCTTCGACCAGTTCCAGGAGAGCCTGGGCATCTCCTCCAGCATGCTCACCACCCGGCTTAAAACCCTCGTCGCGGACGGACTACTGGAGCGCCGGCCCTACCAGACCAACCCCGTGCGTCACGAGTACGTCCTCACCGAACTCGGACACTCCCTGCGACCGGTGATCGTCGCCCTGGCCGCGTGGGGAAACTCCCGCCTCACACCGGCCGAACGCAGCATGATCCTCGTCAACGCGCACAGCGGCGAGGAAGTCGAGCCCGTCGTCGTCGACGCCAAGACCGGCCGCCGGCTCGACGACAGCGACACCTACGTCTTCACCGCAGGCCCCGCAGCCAGCGACGCCATGCGCCACCGTTACGCGACGCGGCCGGCCACACCCTCGGAGGCGTAGCGATGCCGCGGCCAAGCACCGAACGTTTCCAAGAACCGCGATCAGCGCCTCGGCCGATGTGGCGTCGGCTGCGGGGACCGTCGCACCGGCCGCAACGGCGGGTGGCGAGTGCCATGAATCCTGATGGACCCTCACGACATTGGGGCTAGCCGTTCAGGTGGGCCAGGAGGAGGTTGGGGTCCTTGGCCGTGACGTACGCGGCGCTCAGGACGTAGACGGTGTCGCCGCGCAGGGCGATGGAGGTGGGGTTCTGCAGGCCGTCGGCGGCGGTCAGGACGGTGGAGTGGGTGCCGTCGGGCTGGACGAGGGCGACCTCGCCGGGGCCGTTGAGGGCGGCCAGGATCTGGTCGCCGTGGCCGGTGAAGGCGAAGTCGTCGATCCCGGCCAGGCCGGTGGCCCGGGTCTGGACCTGGCCGGCGCGACCGTCGCGCTGGACGGGTATGCGGAGGACGACGCCCCGGTCGAGGTTGGTGACCCACAGCGCCCCGCCCCGGATCTTCAGCCCGTTGGCGCCGAGGAATCCGGTGGAGGCCAGTTCGGGGGCGGCGGACCAGGTGCGGGGGGTGCCGCCGGTGGTGGGCACACTGGAGATGGTGCCGAGGACGGAGTCGGTGACGTAGAGGGTCCGGGTCCGCGGGTCCAGGGCCAGGCCGTTGGGCAGGCCGGCCGCGGGCAGCGCGGCGATGCGCTGCGGTGTGCCGCCGGGGCGCAGGCGCCACAGGCCGGTCAGTTCGGAGGTGCCGGTGGCGTACAGGAAGTACAGGGTGCCGTCGTGTGCACGGACGATGCCGGTGGTCAGGGCGAAGCCCAGGACCGGGGTGTGGATGCCGCCGTCGGCGGGTGCGGGCAGGGTGGCCAGGATCCGGGTGGATCCCCCGGGGGTGATGCGGGCGACCTGGCGGGCGGCGGCGAAGGTGACGTACGCGCTGCCGTCGGGAGCCAGCGCGATGTTCTCCGGCGTCTGGTGCCGGGCCAGGTCGAAGTGCGTGGCGATGCGTGCGCAGCTCAGCGGGGCGGAGAGGGCTGACGCGACGCCGGGGGTGGCCGCGAGGACCGCTGCCGCGGTCAGTACGACGGACGCTGCCGTGGCGGTCTTGGACCACGTGTACGTGTTCTTGAACATGGTTCCTTCACTGTTTTCGGGCATGCGGCAGCGGTACGCCGACGCGCGGGGGTTGGGGATGGCTTCAGGGAGGGGCGGCCGGTGGCCGCTCGTACCGGGGCGAGTGGAGGGACGGACGGGCACTCGCGGACGTCTGTGCGGCGTCCGATGGTGTGGGCCGGGTCAGCCGGACCCGGCCCGGACTCCCGGGCGCGCCGGGTCGTGCTGCGGGGTGACCTGGGCGAGGAGGGCCAGCGTGGTCCGCGCGGGCGAGTCGGCCTCGGTGGTGGCGACCACGATGCTCTGCCCCTGATCCGGGTCCTGGCCTGGGCTCAGGGTCTGCTGGGTGACGGTCAGCGGGCCGACCAGCGGATGCCGCATCTCGTAGGTCGCGACGGCGCAGGCCGTGACGCGGTGGTCGGCCCACATCGAGGCGAAGTCCGCGCTCTTCGCACTCAGTTCGCCCACCAGCGCATGGAGCGCGGTGTCGTCCGGGTGCCGGCCCGCTACCAGGCGCAGATTCCCCACCACGGCCCTGGCCTTCGCCGGCCAGTCGGCGTACAGGTCACGGGTGTGCGCATCGAGGAACACCAGCCGGGCCATGTTGGGCCGCTGTGCCGGCCGGTCCGGGGTGCCCGGGTCCAGGTGTCCGGCGAACAGCGCATGGCCCAGCCGGTTCCATGCCAGGACGTCACTGCGGCGGCCGGTCACGATGGCCGGGACGTGGACCAGTGCCTCCAGCAGCTGGCCGGTCGCCTCGGTCACCCGCTCCAGGGCGGGCCGGCGGCCTCGTACCGAGCCCGTGGCCGAGGATCGGGCCAGGTTCTGCAGGTGCAGGCGCTCGGCTTCCTCCAGCCGCAGGGCCCGTGCGATCGCGTCCAGCACCTGCGGTGAGGCGTTCAGGGACTGCCCCTGTTCCAGCCGGGTGTAGTAGGACACGCTGACACCCGCCAGCGACGCCAGCTCCTCGCGTCGAAGACCCTGCACCCGGCGCCGCTCGCCGTAGTCGGGTATCCCGAGATCCTCCGGCTGCAGCTGGGATCGCCGCGTCTGCAGGAACTCCCCGAGCCGCACTTTTGCTTTCATGGATCCGAGTATGGGCGGGGCCCGACCGCACAGCCTGACCCTGGCGTGGATAGGCACCAGCGGGTCCTGGACACATCGGATTTCGCCTTCACCCGGCACGGCTGGGTCGATGCCGCGCCGCCCGGGTCTACGACCTGGTCAGTGACGTGTCCGCCATCGGGCGCTGGAGCCCCAACGCGAGGGCGTCGGGCCCCAGGTCGGGGCCTGGGCTCCCCCACGACCACGATCCGGGCCAGATGCGGGCCAGTACCGAGCCATCGAAGGTAGATTGCTTCATTTTGCCTGCTCAGGACGGGTGTGGCGCGTGTACCACCAGCAGACGAAGAATCTGCTGAGCCATACGGCGCGGCTCTCTGGTGTCGGCGGCTGTCACGGCGACTGCGCAGACTTCCGAACCCGGTCGGCAAGTTGCTGCCAGCGCCGACGCACAGAGGAACCGCCCTCCGCGTCGACCGAGCCCAGACCACCGGCGGCTTGCTGGAGCGGTGGAGGCTCGCGCGGGGTGTGGCCGAAGACCTTGAGGAAGACGCAAGACGTTGATCCGTTCCACTATCAATCCCGTGGTGCTGGTTCTATGTTCGTCGTCTCGATGCTGAGGGGGGAGTGCATGGACCCTGACGACGTGATGATCGATGCCCTGGCCGACAAGATCCTCGGGGGCAAGGTCGGAGGCGCTCTCCACCTTCCGTTCCGGTGGAAACAGAAGAATGCTCCGCGTCGCGCGTACTCCCCTATCCACGTCGAGGCGAACACTCCTGTCCGCACCGATCTCTCCTGCCGCCTCGACCTCCGCTTCCGAATAGGCCTCGACAAGCCGTGGGAGTACAGCCTGATACTCCTCCACCCCGGAAGCCGCACGGTCCTCCGCCGCCTCGATGTTCGGGGGACACACCTCGACCGTGAAACTGGCGAGCACTTCATCAATCGCACGCACAAACACAGGTGGAGCGAACAGCGAGGCAACCGGGACGTCTACGCCCCGGACGACATCCGTCACGCGCCGGACCCGATCGCCAATGCGACGCTCACCTCTATGGACGAAGAGTACGACCGCGTCGTCAGGGACTTCGTCCTGGAATGCAAGATGGACATCTCCGCAGGCTACGTTTGGGTTCCGCCCACGCCGCCGATACCGGCCCCGCCGCTAGAGGGATTCGAGGAATACCCATGAGCGCCTCCCCCCTCGACCCTCGCCTCACCGAGGACTTGCGCTGCTGGCACATCGCACCGGCAAGCCGCCCGGGATCCGTCGCACTCACAGGACGCTCGTACTTCGCTGACGGAGACGGCCTGACCGTCCTTCTCCAAGTGTCCGGAGACGACGCCTTGGCCAGCGACGGCGGCACCATGGTTTCTCGCTTGGCCGATGCTGGAGTCGACGTCTGGGGCCCAACCCGAGCAGCGACCGCCTGGACCGAGACACTCAGCGCATTCCGCCTCAGCGAAGTAGACGGACGAATCGTTGGCCGCCGGCCCCTGCAACAGGCGGCGACGCTCGTATCGGACATCAGTAGTGCGATGCTGACCACCGACGGCCTGCGATGGCTCGCAGCCCCTGACCGGGACAGCAAGCTCGTGCGTCAGTTCTACGCGTACCTCGACGATGCCCGCATCGCCTACGACCGGCGCCCCACCGTGGAGCTCCCCCGCGGCGCCAAGGTACGCCCCACCGCGCGCATCAACCTGCCCAAGCGAACAGTCCTGGTGCAGGCCGTCGGCGGCTCTGAGCAGGGCCTGGAGCATGCCCTGTCGCTCGTGCAGCGCATCGAGCGCGCGGACTACGCCTTCGACCAGCGCCTCGTGCTGCTGAAGGGCAACCCCCAAGCTTGGCCCGCCGATCACCTCGACCTCTTGGCGGACCACACACCAGTCGGATTCTCCGACCGCATGGACGCGGTCACCCGATTCCTCAAAGAGGGCACTCCACTGGAACGCCCCGTCACATCGGAGCCGTAGGCTTCCCGCTCTCACACGACGTTTCCAGCTCCGCGCGGCGAAGAGGACCGGCCGAGCAATGTCTTGTCACTTGTGCACAACACCCGCCGCGCACTAACCCGCCCCCCTCATCCATGGATCGCAGACCCCGGCATGGTTCGCCGCCAGGGTGGTGGGAGGCGACGGCCCGGCGGCGACCACCATCGCCCTTGACCGCCAAGAGGCGGCGACGCAGCCGGCAACCAGATCTAACTACTCGTCAGTAAAGTCAGCAAAAGGTCAGCATTCGTCCGACCAAACCTGGTTACAGCCTGCGACACATGAGACTCGACCGTCGGCGCCGAAGGCTCTCGCCCCGCATTCGACAGCCTCCCCTGCGAAACCAAAACCGGAGGGCCGGGCGCGATTACCACACCCAGCCCTCGCGCGCACAAACCAGCAGGTCAACGCACCCTTCCTCGCGCCTTCAGGTGGGTTGGGGGAAGCTCTGGGGCCGGAATCGGAGGGCCGTCGTAGCCCTTCACCTCACCGAATCGCGACCCGTTCATCCAGTCTTCTCGGGCCTGCGCGATATCATCGTGTGACCGTCCGATCCAGTTCCAGAACATCACGATCTCCTCCTCGAACGGTTCGCCGCCCAGGAGCATCAGGCCTGCGTCCGAGGCCGCGCGGACGGGGAGTTCCGTGCGGCCGCAGCCGAGGTAGAGCATCGAGCCCGGGAGGACCGGGACGCCGTCCACGTGGGCCTCGCCCGACATCGACAGCACCGCGTACTCGAAGTCCGGGTTCAGGGGGAGCCGGGTCTCCGTGCCCGCCGCCAGGGTCAGGTCCGCGCCCACGATCGGGGTGTACGCCGTACCGGGCGAGGTCGCGCCGTCCAGGCTGCCCAGGATCACCGTCGCCGTCAGGCCCGGGGCGGTCACGTGCGGGAGCTCGGCGTGGTGCTGGAAGTGGGGGTCCACGTGCCGGTGCTCCTCCGGGAGGGCCACCCACAGCTGGGCCCCGTGCAGGATGCGGCCGTGCGAGCGCGGGCTCTCCTCCGAGTGGCTGATCCCGCGGCCGGAGGTCATCAGGCCGAGCTCGCGCGGGCGGATCGTCTCCAGGCTGCCCACACTGTCCCGGTGCAGCACCTCGCCGTCGTGGAGCCAGCTCACGGTCTGGAGACCGCAGTGGGGGTGCGGGGCGACCTGCATGCCGGGCTCGCCGGCGATGTCGTCCGGACCGTAGTGGTCGACGAAGCACCAGGCGCCCACCATGCGGCGGCCCAGGTTCGGCAGGAGTCGGCGGACCTCGGTGGACTCGCCGAGCTTGACCGTGCGCGGGCTGAGGAGCTCGCGCACGGGTTCGGCGACGACGAAGCCGCGGCCGCCGCAGGCGGAGAGAGCGGGCTGGCGATCGAGATTGCTCATACGGCACAACTTAGTACCGCCGCCCGCGCCGCGTTCGGTGGAATGTCCGGCCGCCCTCACGTGTTGGGGCGTGCGGAGACATCACCTGAACGGCGGAAGGGGCCCCATGAACGCGCCGACGACGTACTTCGAGCACGGCACGGCTGCCGAGCGCTGGGAGCGCGCCCGGCTCTTCTTCGACGCGAAGGAGTACGCGAGGGCCGCGCAGATCCTGTGCGCGCTGGCGCAGGAGGCCCCCGAGCAGCTCGCGCCCCGGCTGCTGCTGGCCCGCGCCTACTACCACTCCGCCCAGCTCTCGCGCGCCGAGGAGGAGCTCCGCGCCCTCCTGGAGCGCTGGCCGGTGGAGGACTACGCGCACCTGCTGCTCGGCCGGACGCTGGAGCGCCGCGGCCGGGCCGGCGAAGCCCGCCCCCACCTGCGGATGGCCGCCGCGATGGCGGGCGAGTTCCCCGAGGAGTGAGCGGATGGTGCGGAGCCGGGCCGCCGCCTCGGTTAGCCTGGGGTCACGATGAACCGTCTGACCACGCCTTTCGGCTCCTACGAGCTCACCCGCTTCCCCGAAGACCCGCGCGACCAGCTCCGCGCCTGGGACGCCGCCGACGAGTACCTGCTGCGCCACCTCGACGCCGGTACGGGCGATCACGGCCCGGTGGACCTGGCCGGCGCCGGGCAGATCACCATCCTCGGGGACCGCTGGGGGGCGCTCACCACGGCCCTGGCCGCGTACCACCCCGCGCAGATCACCGACTCCTACCTCGCCCGGGCCGGCACCGCCGCCAACCTGGACCGTGCCGGGATCGGCACCGCGAAGTCCACGGTGCGGCTGCTGACCACGCAGGACGCGCCGCCCGAGCGGATCGACGTACTGCTCGTACGCGTGCCCAAGAGCCTGGCGCTGCTGGAGGACCAGCTGTACCGGCTGGCCCCGCACGTGCACGCCGGCACGGTCGTCGTGGGCACGGGCATGGTCAAGGAGATCCACACCTCCACGCTGAAGCTCTTCGAGAAGATCCTCGGCCCGACCAGGACCTCGCTCGCCGAGAAGAAGGCCCGGCTGATCTTCTGCACGCCCAGCGCCACCTCGACGCGCGCCGTCGACCCGTGGCCGGTGACGTACACCCTGGACGAGGACGCGGGCTCGGGCTCCGGCCTGACCGCCGTCAACCACGCCGGCATCTTCTGCGCGGACCGGCTCGACGTGGGCACCCGCTTCTTCCTCCAGAGCATCCCGAACAACACGAACGGCGCCCGCGTCGTGGACCTGGGCTGCGGCAACGGCATCGTCGGCACGGCCGTCGCGGTCGCCGACCCCAAGGCCGAGATCGTCTTCACCGACGAGTCGTACCAGGCCGTCGCCTCGGCCAAGGCCACCTTCCGCGCCAACGTCCAGCGCGAGCGGGAGCGGGCCGACTTCCTGGTCGGCGACGGCGTGGCCATGCTGGACCCGGGCTCGGTCGACCTGGTGCTGTGCAACCCGCCGTTCCACTCCCACCAGGCGACGACGGACGCGACGGCGCTGCGCATGTTCGCCCAGTCGCGCAAGGTGCTGCGCCCGGGCGGTGAGCTGTGGGTGGTCGCCAACCGCCACATGGGCTACCACACCCATCTGCGCCGCCTCTTCGGCAACAGCGAAGTCGCCGCGAGCGAACCGAAGTTCGTGGTGCTGCGGGCGGTCAAGCAGGAAGAGCGGCCGCGCCCCATGTGACCTGCCGGTACACCCGCCGGTAGCTCCCCCGGTTCGTCCTACACTCGGCCGCGTGAGCAGCCAGGTACGAGAAGACGACGGTACGGACGGCAATGCGCCGAGCCGTACGGACGGCAACGCGCCGAGCCGTACGGACGGCAGCGCGGACGGCGCCGGTGACCGCCCGCGCTACCGCCGCGAGGACCTGGCCCGCGCGGCCGGCGTCAAGGTGCGCAACCTGCGCTACTACCAGGAACGCGGGCTGCTCCCGCCGCCGCGCCGCGAGGGCCGCATCGCCTGGTACTCCGCGGACCACCTGACCCGGCTGCGCCTGATCAGCGACCTCCTCGGGCGCGGGTACACCGTCAACGGCATCGCGGAGCTGCTGCACGCCTGGGAGGCCGGCGGCGGCCTGTCCCAACTCCTGGGCTTCGAGCGGGCGATGACCCGCGACTGGGTCCACGAGGAGCCGGTGACCATGTCCCTCGCCGAGCTGCGCGAGCTGTTCGGCCCGGCGGGGACGGCCGAGGACACCCGGCGCGCCGCGGAGCTGGGGTACGTACGGATCGACGGCGACCGGGTGACGCACCGGAGCAGGCGGCTGCTGGAGGCCACGCTCACGCTCGTGCGCCAGGGCGTACCGCTCGCGGAGATCCTCGACGCGGGGGACTTCGTGCAGACGCAGGCGGCCGCGGTCGCCGACCGGTTCGTCGGACTGTTCCGGCGGCATGTGATCGGACCGGACGGACTGGAGCGGCTTTCGGCCACCCAACTGGATCACGTCTCGGACGCGGTGGCCGCGCTGCGTCCGGTGGCGGGCGAGGTCGTGGCTTCGGAGTTCGCCCGCGCGATGGCGCGGCGGGTGGAGGCGGAGGTCGCCGAACTGCTCCGCAAGGACGCGTGAGCCCTCCCGGGAACTGGTAACCGACCGGTAGGAGTCGGCCGAAAAGGCACGGTCGAACAACCTTGCCAACCCCCATTGGCACTCTTACATTCAACTCGTCGGTAACAACGGTGCACAGCCGGAATAAGGGACGATCTCATGGCAGATTCCCCCAACTTATCGGATTCCTCCGCCCCGCCCGGCAGAGACGAGGGCAGAGACGGCGAGGGAGGCGGCCGCGTCCGCTGGCGCCGCTTCGCCGTCCTGACCGTCCCCGCCATCGCCGTGACCGCGGGCCTCGGCATCGCCCTCGCCCAGGGCGCGCTCGCCGCCTCCTTCGCGGTATCGGGCCAGCAGTTCAAGGTGTCGGCGACGAGCCTGGAGGGCGAGGGTTTCGCCCAGTACGGCAGTATCGACGTCAACGCCCGCGAGGAGCTCATCCCCGTGGCGGTCACCGCCATCAAGGAGGCCAAGCTCCACAGCCTCTGCCAGTCGGTCGTCACCACGCTCCCGGTCGTCGGCGACATCTCGCTCAACCTCACCGCGGGCAAGAAGGCCCCCGTCGAGGCCAGCAACCTCTTCGTCGACGCCACCCAGCTCGCCGGCGACGCCGTGTTCAGCAACATCGAGATCGGCCGCGACGCCTCCACCCTCGACAAGGGGCCGGCGGAAGCCGTGGGCATGCAGGACCTGTTCGCCCAGCAGGCGGACACGGTCAGCATCACCGATCTGCAGCAGACGGCCTGGGCCACGAACGCGGGCACCTTCAAGCTCTCCGGGCTCAGCATGAACATCAGCAAGGGCAAGAAGGAATGCTTCTGAGCCTCTGGCGGCGGTGGCGGCAGTGGCGTCGGAGCAGGCCGTTCTGGGGAGGGTTCTTCGCGATCCTCGCCGGGGCCGAGATCTGTGCCCTGCCGCTCGCACCGCTGAAGGTGATGCTCCAGCAGGGCATCGCGGGCATCCCGTCCGTCCTGATGGGCATCGTCATGATCGTGCTCGGCCTCACCGCCTGGTTCTCGCCCGCCCAGCGAAGCCTCGCCGGTGTCCTCACCACGCTCATCGCCACCGCCGCGCTGATCATGTCGAACCTCGGCGGGTTCCTGATCGGCACCCTGCTCGGGATCCTCGGCGGCGGCCTGATGTTCGCCTGGCAGCCGAACGCCGGCGCCCGGCGCCCCTCCCCCGAACCCCCCGAACCCCCCGAGTCCTCCGAGCCCCCCGAACCCTCCAAGTCCTCCGAGCCGCACGAACCGCAGTCCCCCACCCCCACGCGAACCACCCCAACCGGCACCACCGCGCACCCCGATCCCCAAGGAGCACAGCCATGAGTCGCACGCGTACCGCGCTCGCCCTCGGGTTGGCCGCCGCCGGAGCGCTGTCGGTGGCCTCGGTCACCGCCACCGCCGCGCCCGCGCCGCTGGCCGGATCGACCACCGTCACCCCGGCCGGGCATTCGTTCAAGGCCACCCTCAGCGGCAAGGCCACCCTCAAGGCCGGTTCGGTGACCGTGACTTGTACGGTCTCCGTCTCCACCGGCACCGTCCCGGCCGCCCCCGGGAACCAGAACGCCTCCGGGCCCGTCTCGTCGCCGATCTCCCCGCCCACGTACAGCTCCTGTACGTCGAGCATCTGGGGCGTGACCCCGACGGTCACCACCAGTGGTTCCTGGTCGGTGTCGATGCAGGACGGCTCCCCGATCACCGCCACGATGACCGTCCCGACCGGCGGGCTCGTCGTGCAGACGTCCGGCCTCGCCACCTGTACGGTCACCGCCGCACCGACCGCGCCGGCGAACGTCGCCGGGACCTGGGCGAACGGCGCCCCGCCGAGCCTGACCTTCACGAACTCCTCCGTACCGGTCACGGTCACCGGCGGGTTCGGCTGTCCGACCAGCGCGACCTCGTCCGTCTTCAACGCCGTGTACAAGGTCAGCGACACGACCGACCCGGCGCAGCAGATCACCGTCGGCCCCTGAGAGACGGCCCCTGACAGACGGCAACGGACCTGATGAGGAGGCCCGCCGGCCCGGGAGCGATCCGGGGCCGGCGGGCCTCTGCCCGTACGGGGCTCAGCGGTGTGCCGGGAACTCCACCACCTGCTGGTACGTCGGCCGGTTCTGCCAGTTGATCTGCGGGTGGCTCAGGCCGCCCACCGGACGCTGCACGATCGAGTCCGCGCACCACTGGTTGCCCGCCGCGCAGGTCCCGTCGGCCGGGTACACCGACGCCGGGGTCGCGGCGGCCGCCTGCTTGAGCGTGGCCGCCATCGCGTCGCGGCACGCGGACAGCGAGCCGCCGCCGCAGTACGCCTTGGCCAGCGGACCGGCGACCGGGCGTCCGAGCACCGTGCGCAGGTCCTTGTCCGCGTAGCTCCACCAGCCGTACTGGAACGCCGACCCGGCGTGCGAACCGGTGGGCCCGTGGCCCGCGTTGGGCGCCTCGTCCACGGTCAGCGAGGCCCGCAGGGCGTCGTAGAGCGGCGCCCCGAGGCCCGGTTTGAACTCGGCCTCGATCAGCAGCGGCCACCAGGCGTCCATGATCCGGACGGCATCGGCGTACGCGTACGTCTTCGAGCCCTGAGCGGTCTCCTTGCGCTCGGTGCCCGCCGCCTGCCACGCGGCCAGCTTGTCGACCGCGGCGGCCACCGCCGGATCGGTGACCGGTCCGCTGCGCAGCACGGCGAGCAGCTCGGGCAGCAGGTTCTCGGCCCGCAGGTCGGTGACGGCCGCGTCCGCCATGGCCTGGGTGAGCTTTGCCCGGGTGACCCCGCCCGCGGCGACGAGCGGTTTGACCCGCTGGTCGAGGAGGTCCCCGCGGTGCACGGAGCCCATGCCGAACCCGGCCGCGGCGTAGTCCTTGGCCTGCTTGTTGTTCCAACTGACGTAGTAGTCCTGCCCGATGGACTGCGGGTGCTCGGCCGGCGGGGTGTAGGCGGCGGTGTTGGCCGCCGGGTCGAAGCCCTGCCACTCGTACGCCTGCTTGCCCGCGATCGGCAGCGCGGCATCGACCCCGGACGGCCGGACCGGGTTCAACCCGCTGTTGTAGTAGGCCGCTTCGCGCGCGTCGGCGTAGAACCAGTTGAAGGCGTAGCCGATGTGCTCGGCGGCCTGCTGGAAGGTCCGCGCGTCCGTCACGTACGAGGGGTCGTTGAGCATCTGGAAGCCGATGATCGAGTCGGCCTCGTGCCGGTACGTGGAGCGGAGCGCGGTGTAAGCCACGGGTTTGCCCGCCACGGTGGCGCGGTGGGTGACGATGCCGTAGTTCGTCCGCCAGACCTGCATCCGGTACGAGCCGCTCGGCGTCGGGTCGGCCACCGAGGACTTCCAGGCGTTGGTGCGCTCCAGCTTCTCCATGGGGGTGCAGGTGCCCCGGTAGAGGTACGAGGCGCTCGCGGTGGTCGGCGTGCCCCCGCCCGGCTCGCACAGCTCGACGGCGAAGGTGTCGGTGATGTCCTGCCCGGCGGAGGTGGCGCTCCAGGCGTAGTCCTGGCCGCGGCCGAGCTGGACGTACATGCTCACCCCGGCGAAGGACGCGCCGCGGGCGCTGATGCCGGGGCCCTGGATCTCCTGGAGCATGAGGAGCTGGGGCGCGAGGTAGCCCGTCTGCGGGCCGAAGACGGCGACGGGGTGGCCGCTCGCGGTCTTCGCCCCCGACACGAGCAGGGCGTTGGACATGCTCTGCTTGACCGGCTTGGGCGGGTTCACTGCGGCCGCCGTGGCCGCGGCGCCCGTGCGGTCGTGGACGAGCTGCTCGGCGGTGACCGAGCCGGGGTCCGGGAGCGCGGTGCCCTGCGGGTTCACGGGCTTCTGCGCGTACGGGAAGCTGCTGCCGTCGTGGACCGTGAGCACGGCCTCGGGGTCGTCGCGCTCGCGGAAGGACTCCCAGACCCGGGTGCCCTCCTCCAGGCCGTACTTCTGCTGCGCGGCGAGCAGGGACAGCGCGGCCTGCACCTCGCCGCCGCCTCCACCCCCGAAGAGCCCGCCCACGACGGAGGCGAGGGCGATCAGGTCGGTGACCTTGAAC
Organism: Streptomyces sp. NPDC002181; assembly: GCF_042890485.1. NCBI lineage: Bacteria > Bacillati > Actinomycetota > Actinomycetes > Kitasatosporales > Streptomycetaceae > Streptomyces > Streptomyces sp. NPDC002181. Next base: position 195,044 of record NZ_JBIASC010000002.1, read on the forward strand.
GGCTGGATCTCGCCGGCGTTGGTGATCGAGTCGATGTGGCCGGTGAGCACGTACTCCCCGGGGAAGTAGCGGCCGTTCTTGGACTGGACGCGATAGGCGTTGATCCCGTCGACGTACGCCTGCGCGTCCTCCATTGCGAGGCGGCCCCGGTCGCCCTCGGTGGTGCGGATCCGGTCCACCTGCGCCTGGAGATCGGCCTCGGTGTACGGGGCCTGCGGCCAGAACTGCTGCTCCAGGCCCTGGTTGGCGAGGGCGCCGCCGGCGAACGGGGTCAGGTCGCCGCGGCCGACGTGGCGGAAGAGGTCCATCTGCCAGAGGCGGTCCTGGGCGGCGGCGAATCCGGCGCCGTAGGAAGTCCCGTAGCGGGTGGTGCCCTTGATGTGGGGGACGCCGGTCTTCTTGTCGCGGGTGATGGTGACGTCGGCGCGCGGGCTGGTGGCCGACTCGACCTGGTTGGCCGGGACGCCGAAGGAGGCGTCGTTGAAGAAGTCGTTGACCTTGGCGTCGGTGAGCCCCGGATATCCGGCCACCAGCGAGTCGTAGCGGGCCAGTTGGTCCGAGGCGTGGGCCGGCATCGTGCCGAACGCCTTGTGCAGGAGGATCTGGGCGAGGGTCGCGTTGCCGTTCTGTCCGGGCGGCAGGATGTCCGCGCACTGGCCGCCGCAGTAGTCGGCGATGGGCAGCGGTACGGGATCGGCGGCCGCGGCGGGCGGGGGCGGGGTGAGCAGGGCGGCGCCGAGGGCGATCACCCCGGCGGCCAAGGCGGTTCTCAGGCGAGCGGTGGGACGTCGCATGCGTGCTCCTCCGTGGGGCAGGAAGCGGTCACGGGGAGGGTACTGGCGAGGTCTACCGCTCAGTAAGATGAACGACCGTCACTTTTAAGGGGAGTTGGTCCCGAGCCCCGGCCGAGGGCATAAATGCGTTGCCGGACGCGCGGGATGTCGGAGAGGGTCGCTGTCATGTCACAGAAAGAGCGCCGAGTAGCCGACCTCTTCTCCGGCGGCCGGCTCATCGCCGTCCCCCGCAAGGTCGCCCGCCGCGAGCAGCTGCTCGCCCACCTCGCCGAGACCCTCTTCGAGGAGGGCCGGACCTACACGGAGCCCGAGGTGAACGACGCGCTGCGCACGGTGCACGAGGACTGCTCGGCGCTGCGGCGCTACCTGATCACCTCGGGCCTGCTGACCCGCACCCGGGACGGCGGCAGCTACCGCCGCGCCGACCGGGTGGAATCCGCTACCCCCGGTACGTCTCCAGCAGCCTGAGCCAGATCTCGCTGATCGTCGGGAACGCCGGGACCGCGTGCCACAGCCGCGCGATCGGCACCTCCCCCGCGACCGCGATCGTGGCAGCGTGCAGCAGCTCGGCCGCGCCCGGGCCGACGAAGGTGGCCCCGAGGAGCACCTCCCGGTCCAGGTCGACGACCATCCGGGCCCGGCCCCGGTACCCGTCGGCGTACAGGCCGGCGCCCGAGACCTTGCCGAGGTCGTAGTCGACGGCGCGGACCCGGTGGCCCGCCCGCTCGGCCTCCGCGAGGGTGAGGCCCACCGCGGCCGCCTCCGGGTCGGTGAACACCGCCTGCGGCATGGCCTGCGTATCGGCGCTCGCCACGTGCGCGCCCCAGCGGCCGGTGTCGAGCTCCGGGGCGCCCGCCGCGCGGGCGGCGATGGCGGCCCCGGCGATGCGGCCCTGGTACTTGCCCTGGTGGGTCAGCAGCGCACGGTGGTTCACGTCGCCGACGGCGTACAGCCAGTCGTGGCCCTCGACCCGGCAGCTCTCGTCGACCGGGATCCAGCCCCCGGGCGTCAGCCCGACGGTCTCCAGCCCGATGTCCTCGGTGTGCGGGGTGCGGCCGGTCGCCATCAGCAGCTCGTCCCCCTCCAGGATCTCGCCGCCCTCCAGTACGACCTGGACCGGCCCGGTCGAACCGTCCCGTACGACCGCCTCGACGGAGACGTCCGTACGGATCACCGCGCCGGCCTCGCGCAGCGCCTCGGCGACCAGCTCCCCCGCGAAGGACTCCATTCGCGGCAGCAGTCCGGAGCCGCGTACGAGCAGCGTGACCCGGGAGCCGAGGGCCTGCCAGGCCGTGGCCATCTCCACGGCCACCACGGAGCCGCCCACGATCAGCAGCCGGCCCGGCGCGTGCTGGGCGGAAGTGGCCTCGCGGCTGGTCCACGGCCGCGCCCCGGCGAGCCCGGGCACGTCCGGGATGACGGCGCGGGTGCCGGTGGCGACGACGACGGCGTGCCGGGCGGCGAGCACCACGTGCTCGCCCTCGGGGCTGGTGACGGCGACCTTGCGGACGCCGTAGAGGCGGCCGTGACCCCGGTAGAGGTGGGCGCCGGTCGACTCGACCCAGTCGACCGCACCGTCGTCCTTCCAGCTGGAGGTCCAGTAGTCGCGGTGCGCCAGCACGGCCGCCGTGTCCAGCGGGCCCTGGACCGAGCCGGCGAGCCCGGGCACCCGGCGGGCCTCGGCCCTGGCCAGCGCCGGGCGCAGCAGCGCCTTGCTCGGTACGCAGGCCCAGTACGAGCACTCGCCGCCGACGAGCTCGGCCTCCACCAGGGCCGTGCTCAGCCCGGCGGCGCGGGTCCGGTCCACGATGTTCTCGCCGGCCGGTCCCGCGCCGAGCACCACGACGTCGTACTCCACCGCTTCCGACACAGTCACCATCCGTGGTTCCAGGGGCTCTTGTTCCCCGTCACCTTACGTGCGGACCGTGGGCCGCGCCGCAGACGCGCGGCGGCGTGGCCTGCGGATCGGCGCGCCGTCGGCGCGTCGGGTCCTCGCTCAGGCCTCCGCGGTACCCGTCCGGCCGTCCTGCTGCGACGCGGCGATCTTCGCGTGCACCTCTTCCATGTCCAGCGCCCGCGCCTGTCCGATCAGGTCGGTCAGCGCGGCCTCCGGCAGCGCGCCGGGCTGCGAGAAGATCGCCACCTGGTCCCGGACGATCATCAGCGTCGGGATCGAGGTGATCTGGAAGGCCGCGGCCAGCTCCTGCTGCGCCTCCGTGTCCACCTTGGCGAACACCAGGTCCGGATTGGCCTCCGAGGCCTTGTCGTAGACCGGGGCGAACTGCAGGCAGGGCCTGCACCATCCCGCCCAGAAATCGATCAGCACGAACGGGTTCTCGCTGACCGTCTGGTCGAAGTTCTCCTTGGTGAGCTCGACAGTAGCCACGGTTCCAGACCTCCTGATTGCCTTGTATGCACCTTGAACGATCGGCGCGCCCCACGCATTCCGCAGCGTCCGCGGGCGGGCCGTCTCAGAAGGGGTGCCCCGCCGGAGTCGAGCGGACCGTCGTCCAGCGCAGCTCCGTGAACGCGTCCAGGTTCGCCTCACCGCCGAACCGGGCCCCGGTACCGGAGGCGCCGACCCCGCCGAAGGGGGCCACGGCCTCGTCGTTCACGGTCTGGTCGTTGACGTGCGCGATCCCGGTCGGGATCCGTCCGGCCAGCTCCAGCCCGCGCGCCGCGTCCCGGGTCACGATCCCCAGGGAGAGTCCGTACGGGCCGGCCGAGGCCAGGGCCACCGCCTCGTCCTCCGTCACGAAGGACCGTACGGGCGCCACCGGGCCGAAGACCTCCTGCGCGTAGGCGGGGGTGTCGTCGGCGACGCCCGCCAGCACGGTCGGCCGGTAGAAGAGGTCCTCGTACGTTCCACCGACGACGAGCTTGGCCCCCCGCTCCGTGCTCGCCTCGACCAGGGCGTGCACCCGCTCCAGCTGGCCGCGGTCGATCAGCGGTCCCAGGTGCACCCGCTCGCGGTACGGGTCCCCCACCGCCAGTGCCTCGGCCCGCGCGGCGAGCCGCTCGACGTACTCGTCGTAGAGCGAGGCGTGGACGAGGTGGCGGCCGGCCGTCATGCAGATCTGGCCCTGGTGGAAGAACGATCCCCAGGAGGCCTGCGCGACGGCGGCTTCCACATCGGCGTCCCTGAGGACGACGAGCGCCGAATTGCCCCCCAACTCCAGGTGGGCACGCTTGAGATGACGGCCGGCCAGTTCCCCGACGATCCGCCCGGCGGCGGTGGACCCGGTGAACGACACCACGCGGACCAGCGGATCGGCGACGACCGCCGCCCCGGTCTCCGCGCCCCCGGGCAGCACGTGCAGCAGCCCGGCCGGCAGTCCCGCGGCCGCGAAGACGGCGGCGAGCGCGAGGCCGCCGCAGACACCGGTCCGCCGGTCCGGCTTGAGCAGCACCGCGTTGCCGAGGGCGAGGGCCGGGGCGACCGAGCGGATCGACAGGATCAGCGGCGCGTTGAACGGGGCCACCACCCCCACCACGCCCGCCGGGACCCGGCGGGTGAAGGAGAGCCGCGGCGCCTCGCTGGGCAGCACCTGCCCGGCCGGCCGGGAGGCCAGCGCGGCGGCCTCGTAGCACTCCTGGGCGGCGACGTGCAGCTCGAAGTCGGCCTTGCCGGGTATGGAGCCCGACTCCCGCACCAGCCAGTCCCGCAGCTCCTCGGCGTGGGCGGCGAACAGGTCTCCGGCGCGGCGCAGGACGGCGGCCCGCTCCGTGTGGCCGGTCCGCGCCCAGGCCTCCTGGGCGGCCCGGGCCCGTACGGCGGACTCCGCGACGTCGGCGGGCGCGGCCAGCGCGAGGGTGGCCAGGGTGCGGCCGGTGGCGGGTTCTACGACCGGGGCGGGGCCCCCGGTGAGGGTCGGTCCGTCCTGCCAGAGCGTCGGTTCGAGGAGCGGCATGGCGCGGGGCCTCCGGTGGGGATGGGTGGGGCGGGGGGCGGCAGCACGCGCCATCGTGCCAGACCGGAGGCACCACATCTGTTCTGTTATTGGGCAGTTGACACGCCGTCGTGACCGGAAACGATCGACGGCGCGGCGCTGTACGGGCGTTCGGTGCTCCGGCTCAGCGCTCCAGGACGAGCGCGATGCCCTGCCCGACGCCGATGCACAGCGTCGCCAGGCCCGTACCCGAGCCGGCCGCGGCCAGTTGGTGTGCCACCGAACCGGCCAGCCGGGCCCCGGAGGCGCCGAGCGGGTGCCCGATGGCGATGGCGCCGCCGCGCGGGTTGAGCACGGCCGGGTCCAGCTCCGGCCAGGCCGCGACACAGCCCAGCGCCTGGGCCGCGAACGCCTCGTTGAGCTCGACGGTCGTCAGATCGGCCAGGCTCCGGCCCGCCTTCGCGAGCGCCCGCTGTACGGCGTCGACCGGGCCGAGGCCGAAGAGCTGCGGCTCGATGCCGGTGACCGCGGAGGCGCTGATCCGGGCCAGCGGCTCCCGGCCGGTGGCCGCCAGCCCCTCCTCGTCGGTCAGCAGCAGCGCCGCGGCGCCGTCGTTGAGCGGGGAGGCGTTCGCGGCCGTGACCGTACCGGTGCCGTCCGTGCGGAAGGCGGGCTTCAGTCGGGCCAGGGCCTCGGGGGTGGAGCCCTCGCGGATGCATTCGTCGCGTACGAGGTCCACGCCGGGGTACGCGACGACCTCGTCCGCGTACTGCCCGGCGGCCCAGGCGGCCGCGGCCTTGCGGTGGCTCTCCAGGGCGAAGAGGTCCTGGGCCTCACGGGTGATGCCGTGCTTCTCCGCGATGAGTTCGGCGCCCTCGCCGAGCGAGCCCGTCCACTCCGCGGGCATGCGCGGGTTGGTCATCCGCCAGCCCAGGGTGGTGGACCACATCTGCTGGTGGCCGGCCGGGAAGGGCCGCTCGGGCTTCTGCACCACCCAGGGGGCCCGGCTCATCGACTCCACGCCGCCCGCGACGGCGACCGAGGCGTCGCCCAGCGCGATGGCCCGGGCGGCCTGGATCACCGCTTCGAGGCCGGAGCCGCAGAGCCGGTTGACGGTGACCCCGGGGACGGACACCGGGAGCCCGGCGAGCAGGACGGCCATCCGGGCCACGTCGCGGTTGTCCTCGCCCGCGCCGTTGGCGTCGCCGAAGACCACGTCGTCGATGCGGGCGGGGTCGAGGTCGGGCGTACGGTCCACCAGCGCGCGGACGACGTGCGCGGCGAGGTCGTCGGGGCGGACCCCGGCGTACGCTCCGCCGAACTTGCCGATCGGGGTGCGGACGGCGTCGACGACGTAGACGTCGCGGACGGTGCGTCCGTCGCGGGCGGTGCGGATGCTCATGGGGGCTCTCCTGGGCGGATCCGTACGGGCGGCGCCGGGGCGGCGCCGGGGTCGGCACCGGTCGGACGCCGGGCGCGCCCGGTGGGGCGCGCCCGAAGTCTCCGTCCGCAGGTCACCGCCTGTCAACGGCCCCCTGCCGGCCATGCACGCGCCGTCGCGGCCAACGCGGCCGCCGGGCTGTCGCGGCCGTCTCGGCCGTCAGGTCGACTCCCGCCGGACGGCCACCGCCGAGATCAGGTCCTGCCGCTGCGTGATCTCGGACGGCTCGCGCACCGCCCGGTCCACCAGCTCGGCCAGGTGGTCCCCGGTCGGCAGCTCGATCTGCACGGTGCTCAGCCGCGGCCGCAGCAGACGGCCGATGAGCAGATCGTCCGCACCCATGACGGCGACGTCCTCGGGGACCCGCAGCCCCTCGTCCAGCAGCGCGCGCATCAGCAGCATCGCGTACTCGTCGTTGTACGCGAACACCGCGTCCAGGCCGAGAGAGCGCCAGCGGGCGGCGAGCGCGGCGGCCGACTCCTCCGAGTACGCCATCGGCAGTGCCTCGATCTCGGCGCCCGCCACCGAGCGGGCGCCCTCCAGCCGCGGGGTGGAGAAGAGCTCCAGCCCCTCCTCCTGCGGGACGGCCACGCCGATCCGCCGGTGCCCGCGCTCGACGAGGTGGGCGGCGGCCCGGGCGCCGACCTCGCTCTGGTCCATCACCAGGGCGTGTGCCCCGGGGACGCCGACCGGTCCCATCGTTATCACCGCACGGGCGCCGGCCCGTTTCAGCGTGGCCACGTTGTGTGCGGACAGGGTGATCTCGCCGAGCGAGATCACCGCGACCGGGCGCAGCTCGGCCCAGGCACGGGCCGCCTCGTCGCCGCTGAGGCCGAGGCTGCCGTACTGGACCACGGTGTAGTCGAGGCGGCGCAGCGACCACTGGAGCTCGTTGAGGAAGGCGCTGTAGAGCGGCCCGATGGGCACGTGCGAGGTGGGCAGCAGCACGATCCGGGTGTGTCCGGCGCGCAGGCTGCGGGCGGCGGCGTGCGGGACGTACCCGAGTTCCTCGGCGGCCCTGCGGACCTTGCGGCGGGTCGGCTCGCTGATGCGTACGGCTTCCGCGTTGTTGAGGACGTAACTGACGGTCGCGCGCGACACTCCGGCGAGACGGGCCACGTCGGCGCTGGTCGGCACGGGGGCCGGCTGCGGCGGTTTCGATGACTGTGACATTGCCGTGGCATCTTTCCAGACCGATTGCGCCCGAGGGCTAGCGGATGGCCGGAAACGAATGCTACACAGTGGTTACACGATTCATTGACACGTGTAACCCGGGCGTCACATCCCGTTCCCCGGGGGTGCTCCCGCACGTGTCCGACCGTGTCCCGTCGTGCCGCCGTCCTGTCGTGATCCGACGCACCCCCGCCGCAGCGACAGGGCGGCGCGCACCCTCCCCGCACCTTCCCCGGACCCTCCCCGCACCCCGCGCCGCACCCGTCACGGCACTCCTTTCCCACGCCTCCCGACACCCCCTCCCGCACCTCCCACCTCAGCTCCACTCCAGCTCGACCCCACCCTCATCCGCACGAAGAACCCGCCCAGGAGGGCACCGTGGCCCTTTCCTCCTCCGGCACCGGCACCACCGGAGCCACCCCCGACGACGCGTCCGCCGCACCGGCCGCCACCGGCGCCGCGCGCGCTCCCGGACGCGGCCTGTTCCCCTTGCTGCTCGTCGCGAACAGCGCGATGTACACGCTCTACATCGGCGTCGGCGGCGTCCTTCTCGCCCTCCAGGTCGAGGACGTCGACCCGGCGGCCAAGGTCGCCAACTTCGGCCTGATCGCAGGGGTCTCGGCGATCTTCGCCACGATCTTCAACCCGGTGGCCGGCGCCCTCTCCGACCGCAGCGGACGGCGCAACCCCTGGATCCTGGGCGGCGGAATCGCCGCCCTGCCGGCGATGTTCCTGCTGGGCGCCGCCGACACGATCCTGCTGATCACGATCGCCTGGTGCCTCGGCCAGGCCGTCATGAACGTCTACCAGGCCGCCGTCACCTCCGTGGTCCCCGACCGGGTCCCGGTGTCCGCGCGCGGCAAGGCCTCCGCCGCCGTCGGGCTCGGCCTGCCCTTCGGCTCCACCCTCGGGGCGCTGATCGGCGCCGCGTTCTCGGACGACTACCGCACCGGTTACCTCCTCTTCGGCGCGGTCGTGGCGGGCGCCGCGGTCCTGTTCACCGCCTGCACCCGCGAGGAGCGCCTCCCGGCGCGCGCCGCGCTGCCGGCCAGGGAGCAACTGGCCGCGTTCACCGGCGCCCTGCGCGACCACGACTTCCGCTGGGCCTTCATCGGGCGGGCGCTGCTCGTCCTCGGGTACTTCGCCGTCAGCGGGTACCAGCTGTACATCCTCCAGGACCACACCGTGCTGCCCGCCGGGATGGAGCCGGAGGAGGCGGTGGCGGTGCTGATGCCGCTGACCAGCGTCGCCATGGTGGTCTCCACGGTCCTCGGCGGGTACCTCTCCGACCGGCTCGACCGGCGCAAGCTCTTCGTCGGCGCCTCGGCCCTGCTGTCGGCCGTCGCGCTCGTGATCCCGGCCGTGTCGGACAGCTGGACGGCGATGCTCGCCTTCGCGGCCGTCAACGGGCTCGCGTTCGGTTCGTACATGGCCGTCGACACGGCGCTCGTGACGATGGTGCTCCCGAAGGCGGAGGACGCGGCCCGCGACATGGGCGTGCTCAACATCGCCAATGCGGGGCCGCAGATCATCGCGCCGTTCATCGCCTCGGTGATCGTCTCGGTGAGCGGCGGCTACACCGCGCTGTTCATCGTCGCGGCGGTCCTGGCGGTGGCGGGCGCCCTTGCGGTGAAGCCGATCCGCAGCGTCCGCTGAGCTCCCGGGAGCCTCCGCGACCGCCGAACCCTCTCAGAACCTTCCAGAACCCTCCGAGAAAGGCTTCACCGTGCAGCTGCACACCCACACCTGGGGCCAGGGCGACCGCGTCGCGCTCCTGATCCACGGCATGATGGCCGACCACCGGACCTGGCGCCGGGTGGCCCCCGCGCTCGCCGAGCGCGGCTACCGCGTCATCGCCGTGGACCTGCGCGGCCACGGCGCCAGCGGGCGGGGCGAGTACGATCCGGCGCTCTTCGCCGAGGACCTCGTCGAGACCCTGCCGGCCGGCGCCGACCTCGCCATCGGCCACTCGCTGGGCGGGCTGACCCTCTCGCTGGCCGTGGACCGGCTGAGGCCGAAGCGCGCGGTGTTCTCCGACCCGGCCTGGCACCTGGCCAGTCCCGCCGGGGGAATGGGCCCGGAGGTGTTCGCGCAGTTCAAGTCCGCCTCCAGGGAGCGGATCCGGGAGATGAACCCGCGCTGGGAGGAGGCGGACATCGACATCGAGCTGGAGACCCTCGCCGTGTGGGACGAGGCGACGGTGCTCGGCCTGGGCCGGCTGTCCGGCACGGACCTGCTGCCGGCGGCGCCGGTGGTCCCCTCGCTCGTCCAGCTCGCCGACCCCAGCTTCCTGATCTCCCCGGAGCGGGCTTCGCTGCTGGAGGAGCGCGGTTTCGAAGTGCGGTCGGTCGCCGGCGCCGGACACACCATCCACCGGGACGACTTCGACGGCTTCATGGCCTCGCTGGAGGGCTGGATCCAGCCGCTCTAGCCGCTCCAGCCGCTCTCGGGCCCGGCGTCCGGCGACACCGCCACGGGCACCGGGCACCGGGCACCGGGCACCGGGCACCGGGCACCGGGCACCGGGCACCGGGCACCGGGCACCGGGCACCGGCACACCGGAACCGGTCACCTCAGAGGTTCTGTCCGCCGGAGACCTCGATGTTCTGCGCGGTGATCCAGCGGCCTTCCTCGGAGACCAGGGTGGCGATCACCATGCCGACGTCCTCCGGTTCGCCGATCCGCCCGAGCGCGAACTCGCGCGCCAGCTCCGGGATGATCTCCGGGTGCCGTTCGAAGGCGTTGTCGGCGAACCGGGTGCGGGTCGCGCCGGGTGCGACGGAGTTGACGCGGATGCCGCGCGGGCTGAACTCCTTGGCCATGTAGCGGGTCAGCACGGTCACGGCGCCCTTCAGCGAGGCATAGACCGAGTACCCGGGTGCCGTCACGTGCGGCAGCGCGGAGTTGCTGGTGGTGTTGACGATCGCCCCGCCGTCGGCCATCAGCGGCAGCAGCTCCCGGGTGAGGAAGAACGGGCCCTTGAACAGGCCGTCGGCGAGCCGGTCGAAGAGCTCCTCGGTGGTGTCCTCGATCATCGACTGGCCCGCGAATCCCGCGTTGTTGACGAGGTGGTCGAAGGTGTCGCGCTGCCAGGTGGCGCGCAGCGCGTCGGCGACGGCCTCGCGGAACGCGGGGAAGCCTGCGGTGTCGGCGATGTCCAGTGGCAGCGCCACGGCGGTGCCGCCCCGCTTCTCGATCTCGGCGACGGCGTCTTCGCCGCCCTGCCGGTCGGATCCGTACGTGAGGACGACCCCGACGCCCCGTGCGGCGATCCGCAACGCCGCGCTGCGTCCGATGCCCGAGCTCGCGCCCGTGACCACGGCTACCTGCATGATGTGCCTCCCGCTCAAGCGGTGGAGTACGTACGCTCCACCCGGAATGTGACACTTCAAGGCAACCAGCCGGCAGCGCACCGCCGAAAGAAAGATCCTCCCGCGTCCTTGCCCATTCCTCTCAGGGCAGGGCGTCCGCCCGGGCGCGTGCGGAACGGCTCAGCAGGGCGGCGTCCTGGCTGGGCGAGGCGCCGAACTGCCTGCGGTACTCGCGGCTGAACTGCGACGGGCTCTCGTAGCCGACGCGCAGGCTGACACCGGTGACGTCCCCTGAGCGCGTCGCCAGCATCAGCCGCGCCTCCGAGAGGCGGATCTGCTTCTGGAAGCGGATGGGGCTCATCGCCGTCACCGTCCGGAAGTTGCGGTGGAAGGCGGACACGCTCAAGCCGGTGAGCCGGGCCAGGTCCTCGACGCGGAACGGCTCGGCGTAGTGTTCCCGGATCCAGCGCACCGCCCGCGCGATGTGGCTGAGGCTGCTGTCGGCGAGACCGAGCTGCCGTACGGTCTCGCCCTGCTCGCCGGTGATCAGCAGCCACAGGATCTCGCGTGTGACCAGCGGGGCGAGCACCGCCCGGTCGCGCGGCCGGTCCAGCAGGCGCAGCAGCCGGACCACCGCGTCGAGCAGCTCCGGCGGGGCGTCGCTGACCGCGATGGCGGGGTGCGGTCCGCCCGGGGTGCGTACGGCGTCACCGGGTCCGGCGAGCAGCAGCTCGGCGATGGCGGACGCCTCCAGGGTCAGCCCGAACCCGAGGGCGGGTTCCTCGCGGCTCGCCTCGGTGAAGTTGCCGGTGATGGGCAGGTCCACCGAGGCGACGAGGTACTGGCCGGCCCCGTACTCGTACACCTGCTCGCCCAGCGCCAGCCGCTTGGTCCCCTGGGCGATGACGGCCAGCACCGTGCCGGACGTGGCCGGCGTGGGCGGGTGGGGGCTCTCGATCTTCGATACGCGAACCCCCTCGATGTCGGTGCTCCAGTCCGGGCGCGCGTGCCGGGCCAGCAGTTCGCGGAGTTCCTCAAGCTGCATACGTCGATTGCAGCACAGCGGCCTTCCGGTCACCCCTCGTGCGTCACGGTGTGCGGCTCGTCGCGGAGGCGAAGCCGAGCCAGGTGTGGCGGTTGCCCCACCAGCACCAGCCGACCTTCGGGGCCTCGCGGCGTTCGCGGCCGTCCCGGCCGGTGCCGTTGCTGATCCAGATCGCCGGGGTGCGGGCGTCCAGGGCGCCGTTCGCCTTGCGCAGCCGGGAGCCGATGGTCATGAAGCAGCGGTTGCGCTCCAGGGCGGCCGGCTGCTGGAGCACCCAGTGGATGCCCTCGGTGAGCAGCAGCGGAGTGCGCTCCTGCTTCGTGAGGGCGGGCAGTGCCTCTTCGGGGCTCCAGTTGGACATGTGGTCGCCCCGGTCGACGCCCGTGACGACGTACAGCGGGGTCTCGGGGAGCTCGACGGCGTCGAGCGGGCCGAAGCCGTCTACGTCGGGCATGTCGGTGACGACGAAGCCGGGCTTGTCCTCGCGGCGCAGCAGCGGCGCGAGGGCGGAGGCGGGGGCGCGCTCCGGGTGGACGGCGAGCAGGACGTCGTCGCCGTAGCCGCCGCCGGTGTCCTGCGCGGAGGCGAACGCGCGCAGTTCATCGGCGGGGATCCGGGCGAGCTCGTGCACCCCGAGCTCGATCAGGCGCTCGGCCTGGGCGGCGAGCGGCGGGAGAGGGGGCGGGCCGGGGCTGGACGAGGTCTCGGGCACGTCACTCCTGCGGTACGCGGTACACAGCGGTGGACGCCGGACGAACGAGGCGGCCCGCCGGATCGTTCCCACCGCCGGCGCCCGGTCCCACCCGCCCGGACCGGATTGATTCAAAAAAGAAGGGCAAGGAGGTAACCCACTCCTTGCCACTCTCAACATATAGCGCAGCAGGGGGCTTGCCGCAAGGCCCCCGCCACCCCGCACAATCGTCGACCACCTGCGCCTTTTCAACGCAACCGGGGGTTTTCTTGATGGACGTGATCGTGGTCGGCGGCGGGCCGACCGGCCTGATGCTGGCCTGTGAGCTGAGGCTGCACGGCGTGCGGGTGCTCGTGCTGGAGAAGGAGGCGGAGCCGACCCGTCAGTCCCGCGCCCAAGGCCTGCACGCACGCAGCATCGAGGTGATGGACCAGCGCGGCCTGCTGGAGCGGTTCCTCCCGCTCGGCCGGCAGTTCAGGGTCGGCGGTTTCTTCGCCGGGCTCGGCACCTGCTGGCCGGAGCGGCTGGACACGGCGCACTCGTACGTCCTCCACATCCCGCAGGAGGTCACCGAGCGGCTGCTGACCGAGCACGCCACCGAGACCGGCGTGGAGATCCGGCGCGGCCGCGAGGTGGTCGGGCTGAGCCAGGACGGCGACGGGGTGAGCGTCGAGCTGGCCGACGGAACGCGGCTGCGCGCCCGCTACGCCGTCGGCTGCGACGGAGGCCGCAGTACGGTCCGCAAACTGCTCGGCGTCGACTTCCCCGGGGAGCCTTCCCGGGTCGAGACCCTGCTCGGCGTGATGGAGCTGGCCGAACCGGCGGAGACGGTGGCCTCCGTGGTGGCCGAAGTCCGCCGGAAGCAGCTGCGGTTCGGCGCCATGCCGATGGGCGACGGCCTCTACCGCGTCGTCACGCCCGCCGAGGGAGTGGCCGAGGACCGGGCCGCCGCGCCGACCCTCGACGAGTTCAAGCAGCAGCTGCGCGCCTTCGCGGGCACGGACTTCGGCGCGCACTCGCCGCGCTGGCTCTCCCGCTTCGGCGACGCGACGCGGCTGGCCGAGCGCTACCGGGTCGGCCGCGTACTGCTGGCCGGTGACGCGGCGCACATCCACCCGCCGACCGGTGGGCAGGGGCTCAACCTCGGCATCCAGGACGCGTTCAACCTCGGCTGGAAGCTGGCCGCCGAGATCGCCGGCTGGGCACCGGAGGGGCTGCTGGACAGCTACCACGCGGAACGCCACCCGGTGGCCGCCGACGTACTGGACAACACCCGCGCGCAGATCCAGCTGATGTCGACGGAGCCGGGTGCGCGGGCGGTACGCCGACTGCTCGCGGAACTGGTGGACTTCGAGGAGGTGAACCGGTACCTGATCGAGAAGATCACCGCGATCTCCGTCCGCTACGACGTCGGCCAGGGCGAGAGCACGGGGGAGAACGGGGGCGAGGCCGAGGGCCCGGGCCACGGCTCCGGCCAGGACCGGGGGCAGGACCGGGCCCGCGGCGGCCGTGAACTGCTCGGCCGGCGGATGCGGGACGTGGCGCTGGGGCGCGGCCGCCTCTACGGGCTCACGCACGGCGGCCGGGGCCTGCTGCTGGATCAGACGGGCCGGCTCTCGGTGGCCGGCTGGTCGGACCGGGTCGACCACGTAGTCGACGTCAGCGAGGAACTGGACGTGCCCGCCGTACTGCTGCGCCCGGACGGCCACGTCGTGTGGGTGGGCGAGGACCAGCGGGATCTGCTGGCCCACCTGCCGAAATGGTTCGGGGCCGCCGCCCGCTGAGTACGCGGCCCACCCCGGCGATCACCACCCGCGCGCTCCCCCGCCGGGGTGGTTCCCGGGGCCGGGCGGGCGCGGCACGGCACGTCTCGCGGGGCGCGGGCGGGCTCCCGTACGAAGCTGTGCGCTGCTCCCTGCACCCCGCGAGGCCGGAGGTTGGTACGCCCATGACCCACGCACACTTGAGACTTGCGCGGCGCCGCCGCGGAACCGGCGGGAGGACCGGGGTGCTGGCCGCCGCGCTCGGCCTGGCGCTCGTACTGGCGCTGCCCGGCTCCGCGCTGGCCGCGCCCGGCGATCCGGATCCGTCCTTCGGACCCGACGGCCGGGTGGTCACCGCGTTCCCCGGATACGCGGAAGGCCACGACATCGCGCGGCAGGCCGACGGCAAGCTCGTCGTGGTCGGGCTGAGCGAGGCCGGTTTCGCGCTCGCCCGGTACAACGCCGACGGCGTTCTCGACTCCGGCTTCGCCGGGGACGGCACGGTGACCAGCGACTTCGGCGGCGGGTCCCACTCCGCCAACGCGGTGGCGATCCAGCCCTCGGACGGGAAGATCGTCGTGGCGGGCACCACCGAGGTCCCGGAGGAGGGCGGCGGCTGCTGCTTCTTCTCCGTGGCCCGCTACAACACGGACGGCAGCCTGGACTCGGGCTTCGGCGACGGCGGCCTCGTACGGGTCGAGGAGTTCGGCGGGTCCGCGGACGGCGCGGACGTGGCGGTGCAGCCCGACGGGAAGATCATCGCCGCGGGCAAGGGCGGCGGCGGAGGGTTCGCCCTGGTCCGCCTCGACACCGCCGGACACCTGGACCCGGGGCTCGGCGGCGACGGCGCGGTCGTCGCCGGTTTCACGCCCGCGTCGCCCCAGGACGCCGGCGGCATCGCCCGCCGCATGGCCCTCCAGCCGGACGGAAAGATCGTCGCGGTCGGGTACGTGGGCAACACCAACTTCGACATCGGCGTGGCCCGCTACCTGCCGAACGGCAGCCTCGACCCGTCCTTCAGCGGTGACGGCATGGTGACCGCGAACTTCGGCGGCACCGAGTTCGGCAACGCCGTGGCGGTGCAGCCGGACGGCAAGATCGTCGCCGCGGGATCCGGCGCGGTGGGCGTCGCCCTGCTGCGCTACAACGCCGACGGCAGCCCCGACGGCGGCTTCGGCACCGCCGGGCGCACCTCGGTCCACTTCCCCGGTGACGGCGGAGGCGCCAACGCCCTGGCGCTCCAGCCGAACGGCAAGATCGTCATCGCGGGGCAGGCAGACGACCCGAACAGCCAGGAGGCCAACGACTTCGGCCTGGCCCGCTTCAACACCAACGGCACGGTGGACACCGGCTTCGGCGGCGACGGCTTCGTGGTCACGGGCTTCCAGGACTGGGACGAGGCCCGCGGGGTGCTCGTACAGCCGGACGGCAAGATCGTCGCGGCGGGCTTCGGCGCGGGCTTCGCCTTCGCCCTCGCCCGCTACCAGGGCGGCGACGGCACCACGCCTCCCCCGCCGCCGAGCGCGGACCTGTCGGTGACTCAAGCCCCCGCGGCCACCGTGAGCATCGGCGACCGCGCCTCGTACACGGTGACGGTCTCCAACTCCGCGGCCTCCACCGCCACCGCGACCGGCGTCACGCTGACGGACACCCTCAGCGGCGCCGGGGTGGCCCTCACCTCGGCGGCCGCCTCGCAGGGTACGTGCACGACGACGGCGACGGGGACCGGCTGCGCCCTCGGCTCCCTGGCCCCGGGCGCGAGCGCGACGGTCACGATCACGGCGGAGCCGCGGTCCACCGGCACGATCACGAACACGGCGGTCGTGAGCGCGGCGCAGCAGGACCCGTCGACCGCGAACAACACGAGGGCGGCTACGACCTCGGTGAACAACGCCCACGGGTGCACGATCATCGGCACCGTCGGCGCGGACACCCTGACCGGCGGCTACTTCACCGACGTGATCTGCGGTCTCGGCGGCAACGACACGATCCGCGCGGGCTACGGGAACGACACCGTGTACGGCGGCTACGGGAACGACAACCTCGACGGCGGCTTCGGCGACGACACCGTCAACGGCGGCCCGGGCAACGACACCCTGACGGGCGACTACGGCAACGACCGCCTGACCACCACCGACGGAGTCTCCGCCAACGACAGCGCCAACGGCGGCCCCGGCACCGACACCTGCACCACGGACCCGGGCGACACCCGCACCAGCTGCCCCTGACACCCCTGACCCCCTCGCCGGAGAGCCGTCGCCGCGAACCCGGCGACGGCTCTCCGCCGTCGCTCAGAACGTCCAGCGGGTGTGGGTGTAGACGCCGTTGTCGCGGCCGAATCCGTAGGCCGTGGACGGGGGCAGTGCGAAGGCCACCGCGTCGCCCTTGCGCAGCGCGTCCCCCATGCCGTGGAAGGTGCCCTCGGAGGAGGTGATGTGGGGGCCGTACTTCGTCTCGTACGCCGTGATCGCCTCCTCCAGCGCCGCCGGATCCGAGACCGGCCGGGCCGTGCCCTCGATCACGAGGTCGAGGCCCTCGGTGAGGGAGTTCCCACCCGTGGTGGTGGTCAGTGCGCAGTGGCCGTCATGGGCGAGGTTCTTCGCCTTCTGCTCGTCCGGGCCGGTCGAGAAGTACAGCACCCCGTCGTGCCATGCGGCAATCACGGGAGTGACGTGCAGCCGGCCGTCGGCCCGCACCGTGGACGCCCAGAAGATCTCGGCGCCCTCCAACTGCCGCAGGGCCTCGGCCCAGTCGGTGGCGGTGACGTCCGCGGCTCCCGGGCGGGGGTTGAGGGCGGAGCTGTAGCGGGCGTCCAGCTCGGTCGCCGCGGGGTGCTTCTCGGGTCCGTGTGCGGGCATGGCGGACCTCCCTTCCTCGTCCCGTAACGACCCGCTCCCCCCGCGGAAACCCCCGCCGCGCCCGTTTCGCCCGTCTGCCCGCACGTGGCGGCGGGGGGGGAGGCGGAGGGTGGGCGCGCGGTCAGTGCGTGTGCTGGTACGACCCGTAAGTGAGGTAACCGGCGTCGCCGCCCTTGTAGAACGTGGCCTCGTCCGCGGGGGCGACGGGCAGTGCGAGGCGCAGTCGCTCGACCAGGTCGGGGTTGGCGATGTAGGCGCGGCCGAAGCTGACGAGGTCGGCACCGAGCCCGAGCCAGTGGTCCGCGTCGGTCCGGCCGGTCTGCTTCGGGCCCATCGGGAGGGTCGGGTTCACGATGAGGGTGCCCGGCCAGGCGCGGCGCAGGCCGAGGAGCACGTCCTCGCCGGAGGTCGCTTCGAGGTGGACGTACGCCAGGTCGAGGGGGGCGAGTTCGGCGAGCAGCGCCGCGTAGAGCTCGGGGACCTCGGTTTCCGCGACGCCCCAGAACGTGCCGCCCGGGGAGAGGCGGATGCCGGTCCTGGTCCCGCCGACGGCGTCGACGGTGGCGGCCGCCGCCTCGACGGCGAACCGGATCCGGCCCGCCACCGAGCCTCCGTAGCGGTCCGTGCGCAGGTTGGCGTTGGAGGAGAGGAACTGCGAGATCAGATAGCCGTTGGCGCCGTGCAGTTCGACCCCGTCGAAGCCCGAGTCGACGGCGCGCCGGGCGGCCTCGGCGTACGAGCGGGCGTGCTCGGGCACCTCGGCGGTGTCCAGGGCGCGCGGTACGGGCGCGGGACGGGGTCCGGCCGCGGTGAACACGTCGCCCACCGCGGCGACGGCCGAGGGCCCGACCGGCTGCGTGCCCGTGGTGTCGGGGTGCGAGACGCGGCCGCCGTGCATGATCTGGGCGAAGATCCGTCCGCCGTTGGCGTGGACCGCTGCGGTCACCGGGCGCCACGCGTCGACCTGCTCGTCGGTGTGCAGTCCCGGGGTCCCCGGGCCGGACTGGCCGATCAGGCTCGGCTGCACCCCCTCGGTCACGATCAGCCCGGCGGTGGCCCGCTGGGCGTAGTACGTCGCCATCGACGGTGTCGCCAGACCGTCGGCGGCGGCCCGGAACCGCGTCATCGGGGCCATCACCACCCGGTTCGGCAGGGTCAGGTCACCGAGTCGATGGCTGTCGAAAAGCGTCGTCACCGTAGAGCTCCTTGCTGTCCGCGGCGCCCGTGTGTCGGGCACGGCGGCTACGCTAAAACCTGACATTGACGTCAGAGGCAAGCTGTGTGCCGCAACTCACAGCCGGGGAGGGCGAGATGCGTATCGGGGAGCTCGCGGCGCGGGCCGGGGTCAGCGTCCGGTCGGTGCGCTACTACGAGGAACAGGGCCTGCTCGCCAGCACGCGCAGCGCCAGTGGGCAGCGGCACTACACCGACGAGGGGGTGGAGCGGGTCGTGTTCATCCAGCGGCTGTACGCCGCGGGGCTGTCCAGCCGGACCATCGCCGAACTGCTGCCGTGCGTGGATTCGCCCAGCGAGGAGGCCTCCGATACCGCGCTGACGCGGATGGCGCAGGAGCGCGACCGGCTCTCGGGCCACATCGCCGATCTCATCCGCACCCGGGACGCCCTCGACGGCCTGATGGCCACGACCCGGGCACACCGGGAGGGCCTGCGGGCGGCCGCGGACATCTCCGCGACGGCCTGCTGAAAGACGGCCTGCCGAGAGACGACCTGTCGAAAGGAGCCGCTTTCATGTAAGTTCCTTTTGGGAACTCACAAGCGGGTCGAGGGGATCGGGAGAGCTCATGGGGCAGCGGACGTGGACGGCCGTCGACGACTACTTCGACGGACTGCTCGTGGAGGAGGACGAGGCGCTGGCCGCCGCCAACACGGATGCCGAGGCCGCCGGGCTGCCCGCGCACCAGGTCGCCCCGAACCAGGGGAAGCTGCTGCACCTCCTCGCCCGGATCCGCGGCGCCCGCACCATCCTCGAAATCGGCACCCTCGGCGGCTACAGCACCATCTGGCTCGCCCGGGCCCTGCCGACCGGCGGGCGGCTGGTCACTCTGGAGGTCGACGCGCACTGCGCCGACGTGGCCGCCGCGAACGTCGCCCGGGCCGGGCTGGCGGACGTGGTCGACATCCGGCGCGGCCCGGCCCTCGACCTGCTGCCGCAGCTCACCGGCCTCGCCCCGTTCGACCTGGTCTTCATCGACGCCGACAAGCCGTCCAACCCGGACTACCTGAAGTGGGCCCTCGAACTGACCCGGCCCGGCAGCGTCATCATCGGCGACAACGTCGTCCGCGACGGCGCCGTCGTCGACCCGGACAGCTCCGACCCGCGTGTCCGGGGCGTCCGCCGCTTCACCGAACTCATCGCCGAACACCCGAAGTTGACCGCGACCGCCCTCCAGACCGTCGGCAGCAAGGGGTACGACGGCCTCGTCATGGCCCTCGTCACCGACTGAACCGCGCCCCGGCCGGCCGCCCGAACCACTAACCTCGGCCGCATGACGGCACTTTCCCACCACAGCTCCGACCCCGCCGAGCAGCCCGGGCGCGGCGGGGCCACCGCCACCACCGAGGCCGATCCGCACGCCATCGGGCCCGTGCGCACCGAGTACGCGCCCGACAAGGACGGCGATCCGGACCCCGGCGAGATCGTGTGGACCTGGGTCCCGTACGAGGAGAACGACGGGCGCGGCAAGGACCGCCCGGTGCTGGTCGTCGCCCGGGAGGCGGGCGGGCGCACGCTGCTCGCCGTACAGCTGTCCAGCAAGCGGCACGACAACGACCGCGAGTGGGTGCCGATCGGAACCGGACCCTGGGACGGCGCCGGACGGGAGTCCTGGGTCGACGTGGACCGGGTGCTGCGCGTGCACGAGGACGGCATGCGGCGCGAGGCCTGCGCCCTGGACCGGGGCAGGTTCCAGCTGGTCGTCAACCGGCTCCGCGAGCGCTACGGCTGGCGGTAGGCGGGCCGGGCCGGCCGTTCCGGCCGGCCGCCGCGCACGCCGGCACCGCCGGACCTACGCGCCGAACCCGGCGAAGGCCCGTTCGAACGCCTCCCGCGGCGCGGGGTCGCGGTCCAGCACCCCGAACACCACCCGCTCGAAGACCCCCGCGAAACGACCGGCCAGCAGGGCCCGGAAGGCCTCGGCGACCTCCGCCGGATCGTTGCGGAACACGCCGCACCCCCACGCCCCCAGCACCAGCCGCGGGTACCCGTGCAGCGCCGCCGTCTCCAGGACGCGCTCCGCGCGCCGAGCCAGCGCCGCCGGGATCTCGGCGGCGCGCTCCGGCTCCTGGCGGCGGATGGTGCCCGCGTTCGGAGCCGGGGAGGTCAGGAAACCCACCCGGACGGGGGCCTCCAGCAGCTCGCCCCGGTCGTCGCGGAAGACGGGCACCCCGGGCGAGTGAATCACCCGGTCGGTGTAGAACGTGCTCCTTCCCGCGCGGTGGACCTCGTAGTACTCCGGGGCCTCCAGCAGCGTCTCGTACAGGGCCGAGGCGCGGCACAGCGCCTCCTCCTGGGCCTTGGCCCCGCGGACGTAGCCGCCCCCGGGATTGCGGGCCGAGGCGAAGTTCAAGGCGGCCACCCCCGCCCCGGAGACCGGGCCGGGGGCGTCCGCGGCGAGCCTGCGCGCAGCGACCGTGCTGCTCTCCGGCGTCACCTCGACGACGGTCCCGTACCGTCCGGCGGGGAGCTCCTCGTCTGGAATGACCTGGTTTGGCCCATATATCCTGGTTCCGGCCCTGGATTCCGCCAGGGCGGCGGCGAGGGAGACCTGCCGCCCCGACCGCGTCCGGTACCCGCCGGCCGCCACGATGGTCGCGTTCTCCCGCGCGATCTCGCGCAATCTGCTGCTCACGCCGCCATCATCGACGGCAGGAACCACCCGCGGCCAAGGGTTTTCCGCGCGGTGGCCCGCTCCCCCCTTTTCGGGCCGGCAAGGACGGGTAGGTAGGCATGGTCAGGTCACACCCGTGGACAGGAGACCCTGCCATGCCACAGGACTCGTACGCGCCACCAGACCCCCTAGCCCCGGGCGACGCGCCCACTCTCAGTGAAACCGCCGCCGAGGACCTCGTCCACGGCATCTGTTTCAAAACGGGCCCGCCCCGCACCCTCGGCGCCGAGCTCGAATGGCTCGTACTGGACGCCGAGCGGCCCGGCGAGATACTGCCGCCCGACCGGTTGACGGCCGCGCACGACGCGGCCCGCGCCCTGCCCCTGAACTCCCGCTTCACCATCGAGCCCGGCGGCCAGCTGGAACTGAGCTCCGCTCCCGCCTCCTCCCTCTCCGGCTGCGTGGACGGCCTCCAGGCCGACCTGACCGCCGTGCGGGCCGCCCTGCGGTCCCGGGGCCTGGTCCTGTGCGGCACCGGCCGCGATCCACGCCGGCCGCTGAGCCGCCTGCTGTGCAGCCCGCGCTACGACGCGATGGAGACCTACTTCGACCGCACCGGCCCGGCCGGGCGGGCCATGATGTGCTCTTCCGCCTCCGTCCAGGTCTGCGTGGACGCCGGGTACGAGGAACCCGGCCCGCTCGGGTACGGCCGGCGCTGGCGGCTGGCGCACCTGCTGGGCGCCGTGTTCGTGGCGGCCTTCGCCAACTCCCCCGCGCACGAGGGCCCGTACGCCGGATGGCGGTGCTCCCGGCAGGGGATCTGGAACGACCTCGACGCCCGGCGCTCGCTGGCCCCGCCGCCGGACGCCGAACCGCGGGCCGGCTGGACCCGGCACGCGCTGGACACCGAGGTGATGTGCGTACGGTCGGAAGGGGACGGGCCGTGGCCGGTCCCGCGCGGGCTGACCTTCCGCGACTGGCTCCGCGCCGGCGAAGCCGCCGGCGGCCGCGGCAGCGGGGGCGCCCCGGGCCCGGACGGCCTGCGGCCGCCCACCGCCGAGGACCTGGAGTACCACCTGACCACGCTGTTCCCGCCGGTGCGCCCGCGCGGGCACCTGGAGTTCCGGATGATCGACGCCCAGCCCGGCGACGACGGCTGGCTGGTACCGGTCGCCGTCGTCCACGCGCTGTTCGACGACCCGGAGGCGGCCGAGAGCGCGTACCGGGCCGCGAAGGCCCTGGCCGACACCCACGGGCCCCGGCCCTCGCCGCGCAATCCCCTGTGGCAGTCCGCCGCCCGGTACGGCCTGGCCGATCCGGAGCTGCGCACGGCCGCTGCCGCCTGCTTCCGGGCCGCCGCGCAGGCGCTGCCGCGCCTCGGCGCGAGCCGACACGTCCAGGACGTGGTCGGCGCCTTCACCGAACGCTTCCCACTGCGCGGCCGCTGCCCGGCCGACGACGGATACCTGCAGCTCACCGCGACGGGGGCCCGCTCATGACCGCATCACCTGCAGCCGAACCCGCCCGCCCGACCCCCGCGGCCCTGCGCGAGCGGGCCTTCACGGCCCTGACCGCCGCCCGCGCGCGCACGGCCCTGCTCACCGACGCCGTGAGCGACCGGGACCTGATCGCCCAGCACTCCCCCCTGATGTCCCCGCTGGTCTGGGACCTCGCCCACATCGGGAACCAGGAGGAGCTCTGGCTGCTGCGCAACGTCGCCGGCCACGACTCCCTCCACCCGGAGATCGACCCGCTCTACGACGCGTTCCGCCACCCCCGCGCCGAGCGGCCGAACCTGCCCCTGCTGGGTCCGGCGGAGGCCCGCCGCTACACGGCCGAGGTCCGCGGCCGGGTCTTCGACCTGCTGGAGCGCACGGCGCTCGAAGGCTCCGCCCTGCTGGACGACGGCTTCGCGTTCGGGATGATCGCCCAGCACGAACAGCAGCACGACGAGACCATGCTGATCACCCATCAGCTGCGCCGCGGCGAGCCGGTGCTCACCGCGCCCGAACCGGACCCCCCGGAAGGACCGCCGCCCGCGCTCACCGAAGTCCTGGTGCCCGGCGGCCCGTTCACGATGGGCACCTCGGCCGAGCCCTGGTCGCTGGACAACGAGCGGCCCGCGCACACCCGGGACGTCGGGGCGTTCCGGATCGACACGGCACCGGTGACCAACTCCGCCTACCAGGCGTTCATCGCCGACGGCGGCTACCGCGACGACCGCTGGTGGGCCCCCGAGGGCTGGGACCAGATCCACCGGCACGGGATCGAGGCCCCGCTGTTCTGGCACCGCGAGGCCGGCCAGTGGCTGCGCCGCCGCTTCGGCGCGACCGAGCCGGTGCCCGCCGACGAGCCCGTACTGCACGTCAGCTGGTACGAGGCGGACGCGTACGCCCGCTGGGCGGGACGCCGGCTGCCCACGGAGGCCGAGTGGGAGAAGGCCGCCCGGCACGACCCCGCCACCGGCCGCTCCACCCGGTACCCCTGGGGCGACGAGGACCCGACCCCGGACCGCGCCAACCTCGGCCAGCGCCACCTGCGCCCGGCCCCGGCGGGCAGCTACCCGGCCGGGGCGTCCCCGCTCGGTGTGCGCCAGCTGATCGGCGACGTGTGGGAGTGGACCTCCTCCGACTTCCTGCCCTACCCCGGGTTCCGCGCCTTCCCGTACCGCGAGTACTCGGAAGTGTTCTTCGGCCCGGAGCACAAGGTGCTGCGCGGCGGCTCGTTCGCCGTGGACCCGGTGGCCTGCCGGGGCACGTTCCGCAACTGGGACCTGCCGGTGCGCCGGCAGATCTTCTCCGGGTTCCGGACCGCGAGGGATGCCTGATGTGCCGTCACATCGCTTTCGTGGGGCTGGAGATACCCCTGGCCCGGCTGCTGACCGAGCCCGAGCACTGCCTTGTGCGGCAGTCCTGGGAGCCGCGCCGCCAGCGCCACGGCACGGTCAACGCCGACGGCTTCGGTGTCGGCTGGTACGCGGAGGGCGACCCGGTCCCCGCGCGCTACCGCCGGTCCGGGCCCGTCTGGGGGGACGCCAACTTCGCCGATCTGGCCCGGGTCGTCCGTACGCGGGCCGCGCTGGCCGCCGTACGGGACGCCACCGTGTTCGGGGCGGACGGGGAGGCCGCCGCGGCGCCGTTCGCCGCCGGGCCGTGGCTGTTCAGCCACAACGGCGCGGTACGGGACTGGCCGGACGCGGCGGCGCCGCTCGCCGCCTCCCTGCCCCCCGCGGAGCTGCTGTCCCTGGCCGCGAGCACGGACTCGGCGCTGGTCTGGGCCCTCGTGCAGCACCGGCTCCAGCACGGGGACGACCTCGGCACGGCGCTGGCCGAACCGGTGCGGGAGCTCGCGGCGGCAGCGCCCGGCTCCCGCCTCAACCTGCTGCTGACGGACGGCGACGGCATCGCCGCGACGGCCTGGGGCGATTCGCTCTGGTACCTGGCCGACGCACAGGCGCAGCGCACGGTGGTGGCGTCCGAGCCCTACGACGACGATGCCCGCTGGTGCGAAGTACCCGACCGGACCCTGCTGACCGCCCGTGCCACACGGGTCGACCTGACACCGCTGAAGGAGACCTCCCCGTGAGCGACTTCCAGTTGACCCGCACCCTCGACGAGCACTCCGCCGACACCGCGCTGCGCGCCGATGTCCTGCACGGGCTGACGGTGTCCCCCAAGGTGCTGCCGCCCAAGTGGTTCTACGACGCCCGGGGCAGCGAACTCTTCGAGGAGATCACGCGGCTGCCCGAGTACTACCCGACGCGCGCCGAGCGGGAGATCCTGCTGGCGCGGGCCGGTGAGATCGCGGCGGCGAGCGGGGCGCGCACGCTCGTGGAGCTGGGTTCCGGCTCCTCGGAGAAGACCCGGCACCTGATCGAGGCCATGCCCGCGCTCGACACGTACATCCCGGTGGACGTGAGCGGGAGCGCCCTGGAGGGGGCGGCGCGGACGCTGCTGGCCGAGCACCCGGGGCTGCGGGTGCACGCGCTGGTGGCCGACTTCACGAAGCCGTTGCGGCTGCCGGAGGCGCCGGGGCCCCGGCTGGTGGTGTTCCTCGGCGGCACGGTCGGCAACCTGCTGCCGCCGGAGCGCGCCGAGTTCCTGGCCTCCGTACGGGCGATGCTGTCGCCCGGGGACGCCCTGCTGATGGGGACGGACCTGGTCAAGGACGAGGGCGTGCTGGTGGCCGCGTACGACGACGCGCAGGGGGTGACGGCCGAGTTCAACAAGAACGTGCTGGCCGTCGTCAACCGGGAGCTGGGCGCGGACTTCCGCACCGACGACTTCCGCCACGTCGCGGTGTGGAACCGGGAGCAGGAGTGGATCGAGATGCGGCTGCGGGCCCGGTCGGAGCTGGTGGTGAAGGTACGGGCGCTGGATCTGGTGGTGCCGTTCGCGGCGGGTGAGGAGATCCTGACGGAGGTCTCGGCGAAGTTCCGCCAGGAGGGCGTACGGAAGGAACTCGCCGAGGCCGGTCTTGAGCTGACTCAGTGGTGGACGGATGCGGAGGGTCGCTTCGCGCTGTCCCTGGCGGTGGCCGAGGGCGAGTTCGGCTGGGCCGGCACGCCCGCGAGGAGCGAGGAGGCGGGAACGGCGGAGGTGACGGGTACGACGGGGACGGACGCGACGGCGACGGCGGCCTGAGCCGCGGCCGCGAGCTCCCGCCGGTCCGCGTGCCGGCCCGGCGGGATCCGCGGCAGCAGCCGTACTTCGGCGCGTACCCCGCGGGCCCGGGCGATCCGCCACAGGGAGGCGGTCAGCGGATCGTCCCCGACGAAGGCGGGGGCCCCGGCGGGACTCCCGTCGGGCAGCAGGTAGGCGAGCCGCACGGGCTGTACGGGGACCCGTGCGTCCAGGGCGGACTGGAAGGCGGCCCGCCGGAAGGTCCCCCGGGCGCGCCCGCACCAGGTGCTTCCCTCGGGGAAGACGGCGACGCGGTCGCCGGCCAGCAGGGCCCGGGTCATGGTCTCGACGGTGGCGGGGAGGGCGCGGATCCGGTCCCGTTCGATGAACAGGGTCCCGTTCTGCCGGGACAGCCGTCCGAGGACCGGCCAGTTGCCGATGTCGCTCTTGGCCAGCATCCGGCAGGGCACGGCGGCGGCGACGAGCGGGATGTCCAGCCAGGAGACGTGGTTGGCGACGATCAGGCGGCCGCCGCCCGGGCCGGTGCTCCCGTGCACGGTGAGCCGGATGCCGAAGGCCCTGACCAGGGCGGTCGCCCAGGCCCGCACCAGCGTCCGGCGGGGGCGGTCGGGGAGCAGCCGCAGGGGCTGGAAGCCCAGGATCCCGAGCAGGACCAGGGCTACGGCGGTGGTGAGCCGGAGCACCGCGCGGGCGAGGCTCGCCCGCTCCCCCTCGTGGCCGGCGCAGGCCTCGGGGGTGCAGGGCGAGGTGGGCAGCCAGACGCTCATGCGGCCGGGACGAGCGAGAGGAAGTGCTTCAGGTAGCGCGGGTTGGTGCGCCGCAGGGAGAGCAGGACGTACAGGTCGGCGCAGCCGAACTCGGCGTCGAGGGCGGGCTCGCCGCAGACCCAGGCGCCCAGGCGCAGGTAGCCGCGCAGCAGCGGGGGCAGCTCGACACGCGGCGGGAAGGCGATGCCCCCGGGGCTCCACGGGAGGTGCGGGGTGACCCGGTACTCCTCGGGGGCGAGGTTGCGGGTGAGGACGCTCTCACGGGTGGCGGCGGCCAGGACCCCGCCGTCGGCGAGCGGTATCGAGCAGCAGCCGGCGAGCCAGTTGTGGCCGGAGCGGTCCATGTAGCGGGCGAGGCCGGCCCAGATCAGCGCGATGACGGCGCCGTTGCGGTGGTCGGGGTGGACGCAGGAGCGGCCGACCTCGACGAGGTCCGGGCGGATCGGGGCGAGGGCGGAGAGGTCGAACTCGCTCTCGGAGTAGAGGCGGCCGGCGACGGCGGCGCGCTCCGGGGGCAGCAGCCGGTAGGTGCCGACGACCTGCTCGGTCTCCTCCTCGACGACGAGGAGGTGGTCGCAGTACGCGTCGAAGGCATCGGAGTCGAGACCCGGCTCGGGCCCGTCGAGGCGGGCGCCGAGCTCCCCGGCGAAGACCAGGTGGCGCAGGCGCTGGGCGGCGCGTACCTCGTCCTCGTCGCGGGCGAGGCGGACCGTGTAGTGGGGGGTGGCGGGGAGGGCAGCGGGGGCCGTGACGGGTGCGGCCGCGGGGACGGCAGCGGTGGTGAGGAGGGGGGTGACGGGCGAGGTCGCGGTGGGGGGAAGGGTGGACGGGGACAGGGGGGCGATGGTCATGGCGGCTCCTGATCCGGGCACGGGAGCCAGGCCGGCAGGTGGTGCGGCCTGGCTCCTTTACTTCTTCCGTGACCGGCTGGATTCGACATGACCGCTCAGCGGCCCTTGGATGTGCGAACGCTGAACTCGGCGGGCGCGGCGGCGCTCGGCGTCCGCTCGAACGGAGGGTCAGCGGTCGGAGTTGAGGACCTTGCCGATCATGACGGAGGCCTCCTTGGCGGCCCGGCGCGGGTCCTCTCCGGTGAGTACGGCGGTCATGTAGGGCTTGATCGGGTTCTTGCCCTCGACCTCGGCCCAGCGGGCGGACTTCGGGGTGGCGCGGCCCTGGGCGGCTCCCGGTGCCATGCTCGCGGCCCCCTCGTTGCCGTCGACCACGTGGGCGAGGGAGGCCTTGTTCGGTACGTAGCTCATCGTGCGCGCGAGCTCGGTCTGCCAGGTCTCGCTGACCAGCGCGGTGATCACGTCGACGGCCTCGCGGCGGTGCTTCGTCCGTTCGGGGATGATCAGGTCGGAGCCGCCGGTGAAGACGGCTCCGGGCTTGTCGGAGGTCTTGCCCGGGATCGGGAAGAAGCCCAGCTTGCCCTTGAGGGCCGGGTTGGCGGCCTCGATGGCGGCGGCCTGGCCGGGCGGGGCGATGATCTGCGCGACCTCGCCGCTCGCGAAGACCCCGGACTGCGGGGGCGTCTCCTCGTCGGCGTTCTTGGGGCCGTCGCCGAGGGCCTGGAGCTGCTTGTAGAACTCCATGCCGGCCAGGGCCTTGTCGTCGTCGAGGGTGCCGACCCATTCGCTGCCCGTCTCGACGGCGAGCTCGCCGCCCTCGTCCCAGATGAACCCGGAGAGGACGTACCAGTTCTGACCGGGCAGGTAGATGCCCTGCCGGCCGCCCTTGTCCAGCTTCTGGGTGGCCTGGATCCACTCCTGCCGGTTCTTGGGCGGGGTCTTGATGCCCGCGTCCGCGAAGAGGTCCTTGTTGTAGATCACCACGCGGTTCGCGGCGTACCAGGGGACGCCGAACTGTGCCCCGTCGATGCTCCCCGGGTCGGCGAGGCCCTTGAGCCAGTCCCTGCTGCCCCATTCCCGCAGGCCCTCAAGGGTGAGCTCGGACAGGCCGCCGGTCTCGATGTACTGGGCGACCTGGGTGTTGCCCACCTCGATGACGTCGGCGCTCTCGGTGCCCTTGCCCGCGAGCACCGCGTTGACCTTCTCGCCGATGCCCGTCCACTCCTGGATCCTGACGTCGAGGTCGACGCCGGGGTGCTCCTTCTCGAACGAGGAGGTGAACTTCGTGACGAAGTCCTCCGAGGCGCTGCCCTTCATCAGCCAGAGCGTCACCTTCTGCGTTCCTCCCGCCGATCCCGCCAGCTGACTGCAGCCGGTGAGGGCGGTCGCGGCCGCGAGGGCCGTGCACACGGCGAGGAAGCGCATCTTCACGAAGGTCACCTTCTGGAGTCCGGTCCGGTCTCGGAGATGGCTTGAAATTGGCATAGACCAATGGGTGGGTCAAGGCCCTTTCGCTCAGGACTGTTCACGCAAAGTTCGCGGAGACGGACTTACTGGGGCACCGTGGAACGAGGCAAAAGCCCACCCACCGTCGGGAGAACCCATGTCGAACCACACCTACCGGGTGACCGAGATCGTCGGCACCTCCCCCGAGGGCATCGATCAGGCCATCCGCAACGGCATCACCCGGGCCGGCGAGACGCTGCGCAACCTGGACTGGTTCGAGGTCACGCAGGTGCGCGGGCACGTCGAGAACGGCACGGTGGCGCACTACCAGGTGGGGCTCAAGGTCGGGTTCCGCCTCGACGGCGAGGACTGAACCCCGGCGGTGGCGCGCGGCCGCGCGGCCCCCGGGCCGGGGCGCGCGCCGGCCCGGGGGCGCCCCGCGGATCGGGTGCGGCCCGCGGACCGGGTGCGGCCCGCGGTTCGGTCCGGCCCGCGGTTCGGTCCGGCCCTCGGATCAGGTCCGGCCCTCACCCTCCTGGGCGGACTTGAGCTCAGGCGCGTCCGCCGCCCAGTTCGCCAGGACCACCGTGAAGCCCGCGGCGCGCGCCGCCTGGCAGACGAGCTCGTCGTCGTCCACGAGCATCCGCACCTCCCGCCCCCGCGCGATCCGCCGCAGCACCTCCAGCTTGGTGGTCCGGGCCGGCCTGCGGTCCTGGTTCCCGCGCATCCACACCCGGCCCTCGGGCAGCCCGTGCCGCGTCAGCCACTCCTCCGTGTCGGCCCGGCACCGCTCGGGGCGCCCGGTCAGGTACACGACCTCGCAGTCGGCCGCCTGCTCCACCGCCAGTGCCACCCCGCGCGCCAGCGGCGGGTCGGCCGGGGCCGCGCCGAAGAAGCCGTCCCAGTCCCGGGGCCGGTCCTCCAGGAAGTGCTGGCGGTGATCGGTGTCGGCCAGGGTGTTGTCGATGTCGAAGACGGCCAGCGGCCGGCGGTCGTTGCTGTCACTCATGCGGGTCAGAGTAGGCAGGGAATCCTTTCGGCGCCCGTGCGTTACAGGTCTGTGTGATCCGCAAACTCTCCATCCTCGACCGGTCCCGGACCCGCGAGGGGCACCCGGCCCCGCAGGCCCTGCGCGACACCGTGGAGCTCGCCCGCGCGGCGGAGCGGCTCGGCTACCACCGCTTCTGGGTGTCCGAGCACCACAGCGTCCCCGGAGTCGCCGGCTCCGCGCCCGCCGTACTGGCCGCGGCGGTCGCCGGGGCCACCCGGCGGATCCGCGTCGGAACGGGCGGGGTCATGCTGCCCAACCACCAACCGCTGGTGGTCGCGGAGCAGTTCGGGGTCCTGGAATCGCTGTTCCCCGGCCGGATCGACATGGGCCTCGGCCGCTCGGTCGGCTTCACCGGCGGGATTCGGCGGGCGCTGGGCCGCGACACGCAGGACGCCGACCGCTTCGAGGAGCAGCTGGCGGAGCTGCTGGGCTGGCTGGACGGCACCCAGCAGGCGCATCCCGAGGTGCACGCCCGCCCCGCGGAGGGGCTGCGGATTCCGGCGTACGTCCTGGCCACCGGCGAGGGCGCCGGGATCGCGGCCCGGGCCGGGCTGCCGCTGGTGGTGGGCGACCTGCGCTCCCGCGGCCGGGTCAAGGAGGTCGTCGACCGCTACCGCGCGGAGTTCCGTCCCTCGGCCGGCGGCTCGGAACCGTACGTGGTGGTCTCCGGGACGGTGGCCGTGGCACGGACCCCGGAGGAGGCCCGGCGCATCCTGTTCCCCGAGGCCTGGTCCCTCGCGTACTCCCGCACCCGGGGCAGCTTCCCGCCCCTGCGCCCGGCGGAGGAGGTGGAGGCACTCGCCATGACCCCGAAGGAACGGGAGCTGTACGAGAGCGGGCTCGACGGGCACGTCCACGGCACCGAGGAGCAGGTCGCGGAGCAGCTCGCCGAGGTGGCGGAGCAGACGGGCGCGGACGAGCTGCTGGTCACCACGTCCACGTACGACCGCGCGGCGCTGCTGGACTCCTTCGAGCGGCTGGCCCGGGTGGCGGGGCTGACCGGTCCCTGACCGTCCCTGACCGCTCCCTGACCGGGGGCGGCCCCGGGAAGCGGCCCGTAAACTGGGGCGAATGCACCACTCCACCGCGTCCGACGCCCGGCCCGATTCCTTCGTACGGGTCAGGGGCGCCCGGGAGCACAATCTGCGCGGCGTCGACGTGGACATCCCGCGCGACGCCCTGACCGTGTTCACCGGCGTCTCCGGCTCCGGCAAGAGCTCCCTGGCCTTCGGCACGCTCTACGCCGAGGCCCAGCGCCGGTACTTCGAGTCGGTGGCCCCTTACGCCCGCCGCCTGATCCACCAGATCGGCGCCCCAAAGGTGGACTCCGTCACCGGGCTGCCGCCCGCGGTCTCGCTGGAGCAGCGGCGCTCATCCCCCGGCTCGCGCTCTTCCGTCGGCACGGTGACCCTGCTGTCCAACTCCCTGCGGATGCTGTACTCGCGCGCCGGCACCTACCCGCCGGGCGCCGAGCGGCTCGACTCCGACGCCTTCTCCCCCAACACCGTGGCCGGGGCCTGCCCTTCCTGTCAGGGGCTCGGCAGCGTCCACCGCACCAGCGAGGAGCTGCTGGTGCCGGATCCCGGGCTGTCGATCCGCCAGGGGGCGATCGCCGCCTGGCCGGGGGCCTGGCAGGGCAAGAACCTCCGGGACGTCCTGGAGGCGCTCGGCCACGACGTGGACGCGCCCTGGCGGGAGCTCGCGGCGAAGGACCGCGAGTGGATCCTGTTCACCGAGGAGCAGCCGGTGGTCACGGTGCATCCGGTGCGGGACGCGGACCGGATCCAACGGCCCTACCAGGGCACGTACATGAGCGCCCGCCGCCATGTCATGCGGACCTTCTCGGACAGCAAGAGCGCCACCCTGCGGGCCCGCGCGGAGCGGTTCCTGACCCATTCCCCGTGCCCGGTGTGCGAAGGCAGGAGGCTGCGGCCGGAAGCCCTGGCCGTGACGTTCGCGGGCCGTACGATCGCGGAGCTGGCGGCGCTGCCGCTGACCGCCCTGGACGCCGTACTGGCCGCCGCGTCCCCGGACGGTGAGGCGGCGCGGGTGCTGGCCGAGGACCTGCGGGCCCGGATCGGGCCGGTCGTCGAGCTCGGACTCGGCTACCTGAGCCCGGACCGCACCGCGCCCACCCTGTCGGCGGGAGAGCTGCAGCGGCTGAGGCTGGCGACGCAGCTGCGGTCCGGGCTGTTCGGGGTGGTGTACGTACTGGACGAGCCGTCGGCCGGGCTGCATCCGGCCGACACCGAGGCGCTGCTCGGCGTACTGGACCGGCTCAAGGCGGCGGGGAACACGGTGTTCGTGGTCGAGCACCACCTGGACGTGGTGCGGCACGCGGACTGGCTGGTGGAGGTGGGTCCGCTGGCCGGGGAGCACGGCGGGCGGATCCTGTACAGCGGTCCGCCGCGGGGGCTGGCGGGCGTGGCGGAATCGGCGACGGCGCGGCACCTGTTCGGGCCGGGCGGGGCGGAACCGGGGCCGGTTCCGGGGCGGCGCCCGGTGCGGGCGGCGAGGGGGTCGGTGCGGCTCACCGGGGTCGAGCGGCACAACCTGCGGGGCGTGGACGCCGAGTTCCCGCTCGGGGTGTTCACGGCGGTCACCGGCGTGTCGGGGTCGGGCAAGTCCACGCTGGTGGGCCAGGTGCTCGCCCGGGAGGTCGGGGAGCGGATCGCGGATCCGGGGTTCCCGGTGCGGCGGCTGGTGGAGGTGGACCAGAAGCCGATCGGCCGGACACCGCGCTCCAACCTGGCCACGTACACGGGGCTGTTCGACGTGGTGCGCAGGCTCTTCACGGCGGCTCCGCAGGCACGGGCGCGCGGCTGGAAGGCGGGCCGGTTCTCCTTCAACGTGGCGGGCGGCCGGTGCGAGACCTGCCAGGGCGAGGTGTTCGTCTCGGTGGAGCTGCTGTTCCTGCCGAGCACGTACGCCCCGTGCCCCGAGTGTGCCGGGGCCCGGTACAACACCGAGACCCTGGAGGTGCGGTACGAGGGGCTGAACATCGCCGAGGTACTGGGCCTGACGGTGGAGTCCGCGGCGGCCTTCTTCGCGCCGGTCCCGGCGGCGGCGCGCAGCCTGCGGGCGCTGGAGGAGATCGGGCTGGGCTACCTGCGGCTGGGGCAGCCGGCCACGGAGCTGTCGGGCGGCGAGGCGCAGCGGATCAAGCTGGCGGCGGAGCTCCAGCGGCAGCGCCGCGACCACACCCTGTACGTGCTGGACGAGCCGACGACCGGGCTGCACCCGGCGGACGTGCGGGTGCTGCTGCGGCAGTTGCACGGGCTGGTGGACGCCGGGCACTCCGTGGTGGTCGTGGAGCACGACATGGAGGTGGTGGCGGGCGCGGACTGGGTCGTCGACCTCGGCCCGGGCGGCGGCACGGACGGCGGCCGGATCGTCGCGGCGGGCACCCCGGCGGAGGTGGCGGCCGCGGGCGCCGGCCGGACGGCGGGCTACCTCGCGCGGGCGCTGGGGGCCGTGCGGCCGTGACGCCTACGCGTCGCCCGGCAGCAGGTGCTGGGCCAGTTCGCGGAAGGTCCACCGGCCCTCGCGGCGGGTGAACTCCCAGACCAGGTCGTAGCGGTCGGGCCAGCCCGCGGGGACGCCGAGGACCTGGTGGGCGCCGAGCGCGTGGATCAGGCGGGGGATGCCGGTGTGCTCCCAGCAGACGAGCACCGGCATCCGGGCCGCCAGCACGGCCCGCCCCAGGGCCTCTTCGGCGCCGATGCCGAACTCGGAGCGCAGCGGGGTGTGCAGGGCGGTGGTCAGCGGCTCGACGGTCTGGCGGCAGCGGGCGGGGGGCCTGCCTCCGGCGCCGGCCGGGCCGCCGGCCGCGAAGACGACGGCGGGGCGCGGCAGCGTCGAACCACCGGCGGGCGGGAAGAGGCGGTGCAGTTCCTCGGCCCGGCGGCGGCCGCGCCCGGCGAGGGATCCGGGGTCCTCGTTGCCGTCCTCGTCCTCGCCCAGGTCCCCGGCGTAGGGCTTCTCCGCGTGCCGGATCACCATGACCAGGGCGTCCTTCGACGCGGCTCGCGGGCCGTGGGCGGCGTTCCCGGACGGGTCCTCCGAGGAGCAGCCGGCCAGCGCGAGCGGGGCGAGGGCGGCGGCCGCCAGGAGGGTGCGGCGGCGCGGTCCGGACCCGGCGGGGGCTTCTGGCATGGGGCCCACTGTCCCCCACCGGCCGGACGGCTCCGCGGCGCGGCGCGGCGTACGGCCGTCATGAGTGCCCGGTCGGCCGATCGGATCAGCCGATCGGCCGAGGCTCCCCGTACGGCTCTCACCTCTCGTAGGGAGAGGGCACCGGGAAGTAGGCCTCCAGGAAGGCGGTGACCGCGCGCTGCTGCTCCCGGGGCGACAGACCGGCGCCGGTGTCGTCGTCGGCGAGGCAGAACGCGTCGGAGCGGCGCTCGGCCGCCAGGTCCGGCAGCCGGTCGATCTCCTCGGTCCGGCCGGTGCTGACGTACGCGTGGCGCAGTTCGCCCTCCACCGCGCGGCCGTCGGCGAGGGCCAGGTGGGAGGCGAGGGTGACGGGGGCGAGGTCGTCGGCGCTGCGGAAGACCGAGCGGCTGATGCCGGTCAGCCGGCCGGGCAGCCGCTCCTCGACATGGGCGAAGAGGGAGCGGCTGAGCGGATACGGGGTGTGGGCCAGGATGTGCGGATAGGTACGGCCGACGGCCTGTTCCACCGCGCGGCGGGTGGCCTTCTGGGAAGCGGTGAAGACGTCGTCGCCGGAGTCGGTGTCGGGGGCGCCGGGGGC
Organism: Streptomyces sp. NPDC002181; assembly: GCF_042890485.1. Classification (NCBI taxonomy): domain Bacteria; kingdom Bacillati; phylum Actinomycetota; class Actinomycetes; order Kitasatosporales; family Streptomycetaceae; genus Streptomyces; species Streptomyces sp. NPDC002181. The sequence goes on from NZ_JBIASC010000002.1 coordinate 229,368, forward strand.
CACGGCCCGCTGGTCGTGGAAGACCTTGGGCAGTCCCGAGGCGAGGAAGTAGTTCTGGGGGCGCTGCGGACGGCCGAGGAAGATGTCGTCGTTGAAGTAGAGGAAGTGCTCGGCGAGGCCGGGGATGCGGTGCAGCCGGCTCTCGATGGCGTGGGAGTTGAAGACGGGCGGGTGGGCGGGGTCGGCGAACAGGTCCCGGTGGTCGACCACGGTGATCCGGGGGTGGTCGGTCGCCAGCCAGGGCGGGGTCTGGTCGTCGGTGACGAGGAAGACGCGGCGGATCCACGGCGCGTGGGCGGCGATGGAGCGCAGGCAGTACCGCAGTTCCCCGCGGTCGCGGTAGCGGTTCTCGGCGAGGTCGACGGGGACGCGCCCGGAGCCCTGCGCCGCGGCCGCCGCGGCCCGGTCCCGGCGGCGGCGCCAGGCCGGGTCGGCGGCGTCGACCCAGGTGATCACGGCGTCGACGGGGAAGTCGATGTCGTCGGGGAAGCGGCCCGCGAAAGCGTCGACGACGGGGTGGTCGCGATCGCCGACGCGGGTGGTCGCCGTGGCGTCGAGGGTGGGCACCCACCAGCCGTACGGGGTCTCGCGCAGGCCGGCGATCGCGCCGGTCCCCGACTCGGGGGTCTCCCAGAACTCCACGTCGCAGCCGGTCTCGGGACCGTAGGCCACCGTCCTGCCGGAGGTGACGACCGGCTGGAAGAGCCGGATGCCCTTGACCTTGGGGTGAGAGGCGCCGGTGAGCGGGCCCTCGTGGGCGGCGACCGCTTCGGGGAGCGATTCGGCGAGGACCTCCGAGGGCCCCGCGGCTCCGCTGCCGTCGCCGTCACCGTCGCTGTCGCCGTCACCGAGGAGCCGGGCGTACACCGGGAGCCCGGTGAAGGCCTCGGCGCAGGCCTTCAGGGTGGCCGCGCGGTCGCCCGGGCCGATGGCCACCCGGTGCCGCAGCTCCCCGTCGGGGACGAGCCCGTACGGGACCGCGGCCGCGTCCAGTGCGTCCGCGACCGCGCTCAGATTGCCGTCCCGGGCTCCGGCGGGCAGCAGGTCGTCGCGGACCCGGGAGAGCCGGCCGCGGTGGCGGACCAGGCCCGGGACCTTCTCCAGGAGCTCGTCCTCACGGGCCTGGCCGGGCGGTGGCACCGCCCGGCCGCCGTTCCCGGTGCGCTCCCGCTGCGCGGCGTCCGGCTGTCTCGGTACGCCGCCGGGCCGGCGCAGGGTCCGTACGATCCGGCGCAGGCCGACGGGAAGGGGAAGACGGGACAGGCCCTGCATATACGACCTCGCGAGACGGCGCCGGTGTGCGGCACCCGAGGATGCGGACGGTACCCGGCGGGGGTTTGCGGTGCCGTCCGGCAGGCAGGGGCGGATGCCTCGTTCACGTCCACCTTTCCCTTCGTTCATTTTTCACGCAAGGACCAGGAGTCCGTTATCCGCGTCTCACAGGTACTTCTCAGCTTCCTCCATGCTTGCGGACCGCCCGCAGCCACTCGCGGTTCATGGCGGCGATGGAGGGCATCGGGATGCCCTTGGGGCAGGCCGTGGCGCATTCGCCGGTGAGGGTGCAGCCGCCGAACCCCTCGTCGTCCATGGCGGCCACCATGTCGAGCACCCGGGTCTCCCGCTCCGGCGAGCCCTGCGGCAGCACGTTCAGGTGGTTGACCTTGGCGGAGGTGAAGAGCATCGCGGAGCCGTTGGGGCAGGCCGCCACGCAGGCCCCGCAGCCGATGCACTCGGCGTGCTCGAAGGCGGAGTCCGCGTCGGCCTTGGGCACGGCGGTGGCGTGGGCCTCGGGGGCGGAGCCGGTGGGGGCGGTGATGTAACCGCCGGCCTGGATGATCCGGTCGAAGGCGCCGCGGTCCACGACGAGGTCCTTGACCACCGGGAAGGCGGCTGCCCGCCAGGGCTCGACGTCGATGGTGTCGCCGTCGGCGAAGGAGCGCATGTGCAGCTGACAGGTGGTGGTGCGCTCGGGGCCGTGGGCGTCGCCGTTGATCACGAGGCTGCACGCGCCGCAGATCCCCTCGCGGCAGTCGTGGTCGAAGGCGACCGGGTCCTCGCCGCGCAGGATGAGGTCCTCGTTGAGGGTGTCGAGCATCTCCAGGAACGACATGTCGCGGGAGATGCCGTCGACCTCGTACGTGACCATGGCGCCGGGGGTGTCGGGGTTCTGCTGGCGCCAGACGCGCAGGTTGAGCCTCATGCGTAGCTCCGCTGGGTGGGGTGGACGTACTCGAAGACGAGGTCTTCCTTGTGCAGGACGGGGGCCGCGCCGGTGCCCTGGTACTCCCAGGCTGCGGCGTAGCCGAACTCCTCGTCGCGACGGGCGGCCTCGCCGTCCGGGGTCTGGGACTCCTCGCGGAAGTGGCCGCCGCAGGACTCGGCGCGGTGGAGCGCGTCGAGGCACATCAGCTCGGCGAGCTCCAGGTAGTCGACGATGCGGTTGGCCTTCTCGAGCGACTGGTTGAACTCTTCGCCGCGGCCCGGCACCTTGATCCGCCGCCAGAACTCCTCGCGGATCTCCGGGATCCGGGCGAGGGCCTTGCGCAGGCCTGCCTCGGTGCGGGACATGCCGCAGTACTCCCACATGAGCTCGCCGATCTCGCGGTGGAAGGAGTCCGGGGTGCGGTCCCCGTCGACGGCGAGCAGCTTGGCGAGGCAGTCGCGGACCTCCCTTACGGCGGCGGCGGCCTCGGGGTGGGTGTCGTCGACGGCGTCCTGGTGCGGGTGGCGGGCCAGGTAGTCGTTGATGGTGGAGGGGAGCACGAAGTAGCCGTCGCCGAGGCCCTGCATCAGGGCGGAGGCGCCGAGGCGGTTCGCGCCGTGGTCGGAGAAGTTGGCCTCGCCGATGGCGAAGAGGCCGGGGACGGTGGTCTGGAGGTCGTAGTCGACCCACAGGCCGCCCATCGTGTAGTGCACGGCGGGGTAGATCCGCATGGGGACCTCGTACGGGTTCTCCGCCGTGATCCGCTCGTACATCTCGAAGAGGTTGCCGTACTTCTCGGCGACCTTGTCCCGGCCCATGCGGCGGATGGCGTCGGCGAAGTCGAGGTAGACCCCCTGGCCTCCGGGGCCGACGCCGCGGCCCTCGTCGCAGACGTTCTTGGCCGCGCGGGAGGCGATGTCGCGGGGTACGAGGTTGCCGAAGGAGGGGTAGATCCGCTCCAGGTAGTAGTCGCGCTCGTCTTCGGGGATCTCGGCGGCGGGGCGGGTGTCGCCCTGGGCCTTGGGGACCCAGATGCGGCCGTCGTTGCGCAGTGACTCGCTCATCAGGGTCAGCTTGGACTGGTGCTCGCCGGTGCGCGGGATGCAGGTGGGGTGGATCTGGGTGAAGCACGGGTTGGCGAAGTAGGCGCCGCGCCGGTGCGCCCGCCAGACGGCGGTCGCGTTGGAGTTCATGGCGTTGGTGGAGAGGTAGAAGACGTTGCCGTAGCCGCCGGAGGCGAGGACGACGGCGTCGGCGTAGTGGGTGGAGATCTTCCCGGTGACGAGGTCGCGGGCGACGATGCCGCGGGCCACTCCGTCGACGGTGATCAGGTCGAGCATCTCGGTGCGGGCGTGCATCTCCACGTTGCCGGCCGCGATCTGCCGGGACAGCGCCTGGTAGGCGCCGAGGAGGAGCTGCTGGCCCGTCTGGCCGCGGGCGTAGAAGGTGCGGGAGACCTGGACGCCGCCGAAGGAGCGGGTGTCGAGGAGGCCGCCGTACTCGCGGGCGAAGGGGACGCCCTGGGCCACGCACTGGTCGATGATCTCGACGGATATCTGGGCGAGGCGGTGGACGTTGGACTCGCGGGCGCGGAAGTCGCCGCCCTTGACGGTGTCGTAGAAGAGGCGGTGCACGGAGTCGCCGTCGTTGCGGTAGTTCTTGGCTGCGTTGATGCCGCCCTGCGCGGCGATGGAGTGGGCCCGGCGCGGGGAGTCGGAGAAGCAGAACTGGACGACGTGGTAGCCCTGCTCGGCGAGGGTGGCGCCGGCCGCCCCGCCGGCCAGGCCGGTGCCGACGACGATGACGGTGTGCTTGCGGCGGTTGGCCGGGTTGACGAGCTTGGCCTCGAAGCGGCGGCGGTCCCAGCGTTCGGCGATGGGGCCTTCGGGGGCCTTGGTGTCGGCGATCGGCTCGCCGGTGCCGTAGTGGGTGTAGTCGGTGCTCATGTCAGCTCACCACTCCGGTCATGACGGCGACGGGGACGGAGACGAAGCCCGCGAAGAGGACGAGGGCGAGGGCGTTGGCCAGGATTTTCAGCGTCCGGTCCCGGCGGGCACTGCCCGCGCCGAGGGTCTGGGCGGCGCTCCAGAAGCCGTGCCGGACGTGCAGGCCCACGGCGGCCATCGCCACGATGTAGATCGCGTTCCCGTACCAGGTGGAGAAGGTGGAGAGGACGTTCTCGTAGGGGTGGCCGGCCCACGCGCGCTCGTTGACGGTGAGCGTGGTGAGGTCGAGCAGGTGCCAGACGATGAACAGGGCCAGGATGATGCCGCCCCAGCGCATGGTGCGCGTGGCGTAGCTCGCGCGGCGGCGCTTGTGGGCGTACTTGACCGGGCGGGCCTTGATGTCGCGGCGGCTGAGCTGGTACGCGGACACGGCGTGGCCGACGACCGCGGCGAGGAGCACCACGCGCACGATCCACAGGGCCCACTCGTGGTGGAGGAAGGGGGATCCGAGAGTGCGCAGCCAGTGGGCGTAGCCGTTGAACTCGTCGGGCCCGAAGAAGATCTTGAGGTTGCCGAGCATGTGGAGGACCAGGTAGCCGAGCATGATCAGCCCGGAGACCGCCATCACGGACTTCTTGCCGACGGTGGAGTCCCAGAGCGTGCGCGTGGTGGACGGCCGTCGGCCCGTCCGCGTTGCCAGAGCCATGCCACCGAAGGTAAGGACCAAAGTCCCGAGAGGTCCAAGACATGATGGCGCTTATGTCAATAGGGGCTTCCTATGCACGGCGTATCCTGGGGCGATGCAGTTCCAGCAGCTCCTGTACTTCGTGGCCGTCGCCGAAACCCGTCACTTCAGCCGGGCCGCGGAGCGGGTGCACGTAGCCCAGCCGTCGCTGTCGCAGCAGATCAAGTCGCTGGAACGGGAGCTGGGGGCGGAACTCTTCAGCCGGGCGCGGGGGAACATCGCACTGACGGACGCGGGCGAGACACTGCTGCCGCTGGCCCGGCGGATCCTGGCGGACGCCGACACGGCGCGGCTGGAGGTGCAGGAGCTGGCGCAGCTGCGGCGGGGGCGGGTCCGGCTGGGGGCGACTCCGAGCGTGTGCACGGGGCTGCTGCCGGGTGTGCTGCGCGCCTTCCACACCGCGCATCCGGGGATCGAGCTGCTGATCGAGGAAAGCGGTTCGCTGGACCTCGTACGGGAACTCGCGCGCGGAGCGCTGGACCTGGCTCTCATCGCACTGCCGCTGCCGCCCTCGGCTCCGGCGCTGACCACGGTGGAGCTGCTGACGGAGGACCTGGTCGTGGTCTCCTCGGCGGAGCTGCCGCCGCCCGCGGGCGGCGGACCTCTGACGGTGTCGGCGCTGCGCGATGAGCCGATGGTGATGTTCCGCCACGGATACGACCTGCGGGATCTGACGGTGGCCGCTTGCCGCGCGGAGGGCTTCGAGCCGGTGTTCACGGTGGAGGGCGGGGAGATGGACGCGGTGCTGGGCTTCGTGCGCGCGGGGCTCGGCGTGGCGGTGGTCCCGGCGATGGTCGTCGATCACGGCGGCCCGGGGCTGCGCGCGACCGCGCTCGCCGGCTCTCCGCTGCGCCGCACCATCGCCCTGGCGCACCGCACGGACGTCGCACCCCCGCGCGCGGCCCGCGAGCTGAGGCGCATCCTCCTGGGCTGAGGCCGCCGCGCCCCTGCCGGATGCGTGCCTGCGGCCACGCGGACGGGCGTCAGGACCCGGATCCAGCCCCGGCCCCCGCCCCGGCCCCCGCCCCCGCCCCGGCTCCGGCTGCGGCTCCGGCTCCGGCTCCGGCTCCGGCTCCGGCTCCGGCTCCGGGGAGGGTCTTGTCGAGCCCGTCGGCCAGCATCGCGAAGGCCTGGTCGGCATCGGCGACGGCCGCCGGGTGCGCCGCGTCGGCGCTCTGGCCGCCGTCCATGCGGCGGTAGTTCTCCCGGCCCAGCTCGTGGCGGACCGCCACCAGATACGTCGCCGCCAGCCGCGCGGCGAGCGGCCGGACCGACTCGGCCTCCAGCACGGCGGCGAGCAGCTCCACCTCGCGGTCGGTGTAGTGGGACATCCGGCTCTCCAGGCTGGCGGTGGAGTAGAGCAGCCGCTGGAACGCCAGAACGCCGGGGTGGTCGCAGAGCCCGGTGATCGGATCCCGTTCGGCCAGGGCCTCCAGGAAGTGCGCGTGGACCGCGCCCACCGGCGTCTGGCCGGCGGGCCGGTCGCGCACGATGCGCGCCGCCTCGTCCTGGTGGTCCGCGAACCGGTCGAGCACCAAGTCCTCCTTGCTCGGGAAGTACCGGAACAGGGTCGGTTTGGAGACTTCCGCCGCGGCGGCGACATCGGCCACCGACACGGCATCGAAGCCCCGCTCCATGAAGAGCTCCAGCGCCGTGGCCGCCAACTGGCGACGCGTACGGAGCTTCTTGTTCTCGCGCAGACCCGTCGTCTTCTCCATACCGCGAGGATAGCACAGGATCGTGACTCGGTTAATTTCTTGACCGGGTTGCTTTTTTGGTCGGGAGCCGCTTTCCTTGAGACATCGACGAGACCGGAGATCGACCCGAGAGGACATCCGATGACTGACGTACTGATCGTGGGCTCCGGCCCCACCGGACTCACCCTGGCCTGCGACCTCGCCCTGCGCGGAGCCGCCGTCCGCGTCATCGACCAGCGCTCCGGGCCGCACCGCGAGTCCCGCGGCAAGGGGCTCCGGCCGGGCAGTGTGGAGATCTTCGAGAAGCTCGGCGTGGCCGAGTCCCTCACCGCCGTCGGCCAGGACGAGGTGGTCCTGCGCAAGTACTTCGACGGAGCGCACGTCAACGACACGCCCGTCGGCGGCAACGGGCTGCTGCTGGGGCAGTGGCAGATCGAGGAGGCGCTGCGCGAGCGGCTCGGCGCCTTGGGCGTGGCGGTCGAGTACGGGACCCGGCTCGCCGGAATCGCCCAGGATGCGGCCGGGGTCCGCGCGGAGCTGGCGGACGGCACCGTGATCGGGGCCCGCTATCTCGCCGGGTGCGACGGAGGGCACAGCGCCACCCGCAAGCTGCTCGGCATCCCCTTCGAAGGGAACTCGGCGCAGGAGCCCGCGATGGTCATCGGGGACGTCCGCGCCCCCGGGCTCAGCCGGGACTTCTGGCACCAGTGGTTCAGCTCGGACGGCAGCGGGATCATGCTCTGCCCGATGCCCGGGACCGACACCTTCCAGTTGCAGGCCTCCCCCGAACAGGACGAGCGGGGGGAGCCCCTGCCGCCCTCGCTGGAAGGCTTCCAACGCCTCTTCGACCGGCACGCCCGGATACCGGGGATCCGGCTCGCGGATCCCACCTGGCTCTCCGCCTGGCGGGTCAGTGTCCGCGTGGTCACCCGGATGCGCGCGGGCCGGGCCTTCCTCGCCGGGGACGCCGCGCACGTCCATCCCATCGCCGGCGGGCTGGGCATGAACACCGGCATCGAGGATGCGGCCGCCCTGGGGCGGACCCTGGCCGCCGCCCTCACCGGGCCGGGCGGGGAGGAGGTGCTCGACGCGTACGAGGCGGAGCGCCTGCCGGTGGCCGTCGAGGTCGTGGCCGATACGGCGCGGCGGTACGACCGGGTCATCGCGGCCGTCCGCACCCCCGGCGTGGGGACGGAGGCCGGCCTGGACTGACCAGGGGCGGGCGGGCCGGCGCCGGGCGTCAGGAAGGTGTGGGCACGGCGTCCGAGAGCGAGAGGGTGTGGATGCGGTCGGGGGCGCCGGGGCGGGCGTAGTACCAGCCCTGGGCCGTGTCGCAGCCGAGATCGCGGAGCTGGGCGGCCTGGGCGCCGGTCTCCACGCCCTCGACCGTGACCGCGAGTTCGAGGCTGTGGGCCAGGGCGACGATGCCTTCCACGATCTTGACGTCGACCGGGTTGGCGGGCTGCTGCTGCATCCCCTTGGTGAAGGAGCGGTCCAGCTTCAGGACGCTGACCGGGAGGCGGCGCAGGTTGGCCAGGTTCGAGTACCCCGTGCCGAAGTCGTCGAGCGCGATGTCCACGCCGAGGGCCGCGAGCCGGCGCAGCGGTTCCAGGAGTTCGTCGTCGGCCCCGATCAGGGCCGATTCGGTGACCTCCAGGCACAGGGCGCCCGGGGCGAGGCCCGAGTTCTCCAGCACCGCGACGGTGTCGGCGACCAGGCCGGGGTGGTGCAGCTGGGTCGGCGAGAGGTTGACGTTGATGCGCAGGGCCGACCCGCCGTGCTGGCGCTGCCAGTTGCGGGCCTGGCGGACGGCCTCCTCCAGGACCCAGCGGCCGAGCGGCACGATCAGCCCGGTCCGTTCGGCGAGCGGGATGAAGCGGTCCGGGCCGAGTACCCCGTACTGCGGGTGCGACCAGCGGACGAGGGCCTCGGCGCCGTGCACGCTGCCGTCGTGGAGGTGGACCAGCGGCTGGTACTCGATGAAGAATTCGCCGCGTTCCAGCGCCGCCGGCAGGGCGTTGGTGAGGCCGTGCCGGGTGATGGCGCGGGCGTCGGCCTCGGCATCGGCGAACTCGAAGCGGTTGCCGCCGGCCGCCTTGGCCCGGTACATGGTGATGTCGGCGCTGCGCAGCACCTCCGCCGGGGTGCGTTCGCGGGCCGGGCCCTCCACGATGCCGATGCTGCCGCGGACCGACAGCTCCCGGCCCTCGATGCGGATCGGCACCGACAGGGCGGACAGGATCCGGACGGCGAGTTCGGTCACCTTCTCCTCGGTGTCCGAGCCGGTGGTCAGGGCCACGAACTCGTCTCCGCCGAGGCGTGCGACGACCTCGCCGGGGCCCGTCGCGCAGCTCTGCAGCCGGTCGGCGACCTCCACCAGGAGCCGGTCGCCCGCCGAGTGGCCGAGGCTGTCGTTGACCGCCTTGAACCCGTCCAGGTCCAGGTAGCACAGCCCGAAGCGGGTTCCGCCGGCCCCGCTCAGGGCCTTCTCCAGGCGTTCGAAGAACAGCGTCCGGTTCGGCAGCCCGGTCAGGGCGTCGTGGGTGGCCTCGTAGCGCAGGCGCAGGTTAAGCAGCCGGCGCTCGGTGGTGTCCTCCATCAGCGCCAGCTGGTACTGGGGCACGCCCTCGGCGTCGCGCAGCAGCGACACCGTCAGGTTGGTCCACAGCACGGTCCCGTCGTGGCGGTAGTACGGCTTCTCCACCCGGTAGCTCTCGCGCTCGCCGCGCACGAGTTCGCCGTACATCCGCCATACGTGCGGGGCGTCGTCGGGGTGGCCCCACTCGCTGACGTTGCGCCCCTGCATGTGCCCGCCCATGCCACCGAACATCTGCAGCAGCGCGTCGTTGACCTCAAGGATGTTGCCTTCGAGGTCGGCGATTCCGATGCCGACGGCCGCGCCCTCGAAGACCGCCTTGAAGCGCTCCTCGCTCGCGTGCAGTGCCTGCTGGGCGTCGATGCGGGCGGTCAGCGCGGAGCGGGCGATGGCCTCCTGCTCCTTGAGGGTGCGCTCGCGCAGGGCGCGGGCGAATCCGGCCGCGATCCCGTGCTGGAGCCGGGCGCAGCGGGAGCGGTACTCCTCGGTGCCTTCCACGCCAACCCCGTCGGGGCCGCAGTAGAGCACGAGGTACGACTCGACCACGCCGAGCGTGCCGGCGAGCGCTTCCGGGTCGGTGCAGTGCACCGCGACGAGTTCGGCCCCCACCCGCTGGGCCACGCCCGCGTCGAAGGGCCGGGCGTGCAGGGCCTCGGCGAGGGTCCGGGCGAGCGGGATGAGGTGCTGTTCGAACTCGACGCGGGTCAGCGAGGTCGCGGTGACGGGGAAGATCGCCCGTCCCCAGATGGTCGCGAAGCGCCCGATCCGGTCCTCCAGCCCGGTCCGCAGTGCGGCCGGACCCGCGCCCGCCGACAGGCCCGCCGGTGTCGGCGGGCCTGTCGGCGGAGCGGTGGGCTCCGCTGCCTGAGCGGGCCCCTCGTTCTTCGGGGTCGGTGTGCCGGAGGGCACCGCGGCCGTGGATCTCACGCCTTGCGTCCCACTCCGCCGAAGCCCGAGAAGGCGTACGGGTCCTCGGGGTCCCCGCCGTCCTCCGGGTCCTCGATGCCCTCGGGCTGCCACAGCGGCATGGACACGACGCCGGGTTCGACGAGCTCGAATCCGTCGAAGAAGCGGCCGATCTGCTCGCCGCTGCGCATGACGAGCGGGTTGCGGATGTCCCGGTAGACGCCGACGGTGCCGCTCGCGACCTCCTGGGAGAGCGGGATCCCCTCGTACGAGGCGTGCGTGAGCACGAGGAGGCTGCCCGGGGCCAGCGCGTCGCGCAGCTCGGCGACGGCGGCGTACGGGTCGTCCGAGTCCTCCAGGAAGTGCAGGACGGCGACGAGCAGCAGGGCGACCGGGCGTTCGAGGTCGATCAGCTGCGTGACCTCGGGAGCGGCGAGGATCTCCTGCGGCTTGCGCAGGTCGGCGGCGACGATGCCGGTGCGCTCGTCCCCGGCGAGGACGGCCCGGCTGTGCGCGACGGCCACCGGGTCGTGGTCCACGTAGACCACGCGGGCCTCGGGGCTGGCCGCCTGGGCGATCTCGTGGACGTTGCCGAAGGTCGGGATGCCGGAGCCGATGTCGAGGAACTGGGTGACGCCCTGTGCCACGGCGTAGCGGACGGCGCGGCGCATGAACGCCCGGTTGGCCTGCATGATCTTGGGCAGGCCCGGCAGGAACTCCATGGCGCGGCGGGCGGCCTGGCGGTCGACCTCGAAGTTGTGGGAGCCGCCCAGGTAGTAGTCGTAGATGCGGGACACGCTCGGCACCGATATGTCGATACCTGGCGGGGCCCAGGCGGGGCGCTCCATCGGGGTCTCCAAGCCGTAATCCTGCGCGGTCGTCCGGGATCGGACGCCTGTCCGAGCCGAATGTACTGATCATTGCCCAACGGAGCGAGCAAAAGCGGAAATTGGTGATCCGTTCTTCATCACACACCAAAGGCCTCGGCGACCCCTCCCGCGGTGAATGACCGAAACCGACAAGTCGCTTTTGATAATGTGCAGGCAGATGATCGGAATTCTTCATTCCGTGGCTTAAACCTCTACGGTCTTCGTGCCACCCGTTCAGGCGAACCATGGCCGGGCACCGCGTGCGCGGGCGCACGTGAGCCCATGCTCCCCGGGTGAACAGAGCCTCTACCAGACGCCTGCTGGTGGTCCCGGTCCTGCTGTGGGCGGCGCTGTCCGCCACGCCGGCCGTGGCTGATAGCAGCGCCTACGCGACGATCGACTCCGGAGACGGGGCGAGCGCCCCCGGGCTGGTCGCGACCGCCGGAAGCGGCGCCGCCGCGAGCGTCCGGGGTGGCGGACATCACGGCGACGGGGCACCCGACGGCCGGGGCAGCGGCCCCGGCAACGGACATGACCCGGGGCGCGGGCACGGCCACGGCCACGGCCACGGCCACGGCCACGGCCACGGGCACGGAGGCCACCACGGACACGGCGGACACCACTGCCCGCCGCCGCCTCCCCCGCCCTGCCCGCCGAAGCCGACCCCCACTCCGACCCCCACACCGACACCGACGCCGACCCCCACACCGACGCCGCCGCCGCCCAAGCCGACTCCGCCGCCGCCCGCCCCGAAGCCCACGCCGCCGCCCCCGCCGCCTCCGCAGGCGAAGCCGCAGCCGAAGCCGGTGCCGGCCCCGCCGAAGCCGGTGCCGCCACCGGTGCTCCAAGTGAAGGCACCCACCCCCGTGGTGACACCGCCGCCGCCCCCGCCCCCGAAGAGGCCGGTGGCCAGGCCCTCGTACCACACGGCGGCCGTCAAGCGGCCCGAGCACCACATCTCACCGGTGACCTTCACCTTGATGACCGCGGCTCCCGCGGTGCTCGCGATCGTCGCGCTGCGCCCGCGCTGAACCGCCCCGCACACCAGACTTCGTGACCGATTTGGGAGTCATCTTGTCGGAATGGCTCGTCTTGGCCCTCGCGATGGCGGCGGCCTGCGCCGTGGTGCTGTCCATCGCCTTCTTCAACCAACGGCGGATCGGAGACGACGACGATCCCAGCGAGACCCCCGACGTCATCGAGTACATGACGATGATGATCGGCGTGATCTACGCGATCGTGCTGGGCCTGGCGATCGCCGGCGTCTGGGAGGGCCGAGGGGCCGCCCAGGAGTACGTGCGCCAGGAGGCGCAGGCCCTGCACGAGATCAGCGTCCGCTCCGAGGTCTACCCGGCCGACGTGCGCAAGAAGATCCGCTCCGACGTCGACGCGTACGTGACGTACGTGGTGGACACCGAGTGGAAGGAGATGGCCGACCACGGCGATCTCACCGACCGCAGCGGTGAGCTGCTGGAACGTATCCGCCGTGACGTCACGGACTACGAACCGCAGACCGATCACGAGGGGCAGGCCTACCAGCCGCTGGTGGACCAGGTCGCGATCGTGGACGACGCGCGCAACGCCCGTGGCCAGAGCGCCGGGGCGACGATGCCGGGAGTGGTGTGGTTCGGGCTGATCGCCGGGGCGCTGGTCACGGTCGGCCTGGTCTTCACCCTGCAGATCCGCCGCTCGTTCCGGGAACTGCTGCTGGCGGGCCTGTTCAGTGCGCTGATCGCCTTCCTGCTGTTCCTGATCTGGGACTTCGACGCACCGTTCGGACGCGGTGTCGCGGCGACCGCCGAGCCCTTCCTCGCACAGTTCCCGCATCTGCCGCTCGGCGACTGAGGCGCGGGGCGGGGGGCCGGGGGCCGGGCGACCACGGGGCCGGGAGCCGGGCGACCACGGGGGCCCGGAACCGGGCGGACCGCCGCGCCCGCAAACCGGGGGCGGGCCCACCGTCCCCGGTTCGGCCTACGCCCGTGCCCCATTCGCCCGTTCCTGATCGCGGGTCACCGCACCCGGACCTAGCGTGTCGGACATCGAGGCGCACGACCCCCCACGTGCGGAAACCGTTCCGCGGCTGCTCCTCGGGGATCCGGAGATCAACCATGGGTGCGATACGCAGCAACGCCACAGCCCTGCTGAGCGCCGGCGCCACGTGCGCCGTACTCGCGCTCGGCGCCCTCGGCGCGCCCTCCGCGACCGCGGCCGAGCCCATCACGCCTTTCGCCGTCGCGATCACTCCGTCGCAGGTCGCTCCGGGCGGCCAGGCGGTGGTCTCCGTCCCCGGCTGCAACGTCGCCGAAGCCACCGTCTCATCCGGGGTCTTCGACACGGTCGTCATCGAGCGCGGGAAGACCGCCCGAATCACCGTGGACAGCGATGCCCGGCGCGGAGCCGTCTACTCCGTCACCTTCACCTGCAACGGGGTGAACCGTTCGGCGGACCTCACCATCACCGGCGGCACCACCAAGCCCACCACCAGCTCCACCTCCACGTCGACGGCCACCGCGGCGGCCTCCCAGGGCGCCTCCCTCGGCGTACGCGGCGGTCTGGGCGGCAGCGTGGCCGGAATGGATCCCCGGGAGCTCGGCGCGGGCGCCGCGCTCTTCCTGGCGGCCGCCGGCGGTACGGCGTACGTCCTGCGCCGCCGCGCCGCCGCCCGCGGCCACTGACCGGCTGCGCCGGTCACGTACGGCAGCGCGCGCCGCACGCTCACACCTCACACCTCACGCTGCACGCCCCGGAGCACCGACCGCCGGTCGCCCCGAGTCCCGGCGAGGAATCGGGGCGACCGGCGGTTCCCGGGCCACTGCTGACCGCGAAGGGCTCGGCCAGGGTTCGGCCGGGCAGGCCCGGCCGTCAGGCCCGCCCGCGCAGCGGACGGCGGCGCATCACGTGCACGCCCGCGCCCAGGGCCGCGGCGCCGACCAGGCTGGACCCGATGACGGTCTCGGCGGTGGACGGGCCGAACGAGCCGCCGATTCCGCCGTGTGCGCCGTTGGCCTGATTGATCGTGAACCGGTGCGTGGCGACCAGGCTGTTGTCGTGGCACTTGACGGACAGCGTGTGGTTGCCCGGCGAGGCGTGGTTGAAGATCCGGACGGTGGCGAACCCGATGGAGCCGGCCGACAGGTTCGTCTGGGGAAAGTTGCCGGGCGACCAGACCGTGCCGCCGTGACGGCAGCCGGCCGCGCTGACCTGCATCGTCGAGCCCTGGTGCACCTTGTACGGGTTGACGGTGACATTGCTCGGCCCGTTGCCGTTGTTGCCGCCGTTGCCGTTGTTGCCGTTGTTGCCGCCTTGGCCCGACGGCAGTCCTCCCGACGGGGATCCGCCGAACGGGGCCCCGCCCAACGGGTCCGACGGGTTCGCGGTGGCGAACGGGGTACTGAGCCCGACGGCGACGACGGCCGCCGCGGCCACGGTGAGGGCGCGGAGAACACGCATGGTGGAACCTCCAGCGGGAAGCGCCCCGGAGCGGTCGCCCGGGAAGATCGACGAGAACGCCTCCCACGTCGAACCCTCGGGGCGGCTCGCAACCAGCGCATTTCCGGCTTTGGGCCGCAAGGTTGAGCGACACGCCGAGACGCGCGCGGCTCAGCTGACGGATCCGCAGGTCACGACCCGTCAGGCATTTATGTGACGAATACCTGGATGGGCGCACCCCTTCCGGCCGTGCCGCCACCCGTTCGCCCTTCAGCGATCGCCGTCTTGCGCACGCAGCCTTAGCGTGCGTGAGGAAGGGCGTACAGGGGTGGGACAGGAACGCGGGTCGGGACCCCCGCGTCGGGAAGGGAGAGCCATGACCGAGGACGAGAGCGAGCAGCCACCGAGAAGACGATCCCCCTGGGGCGTGCTCGCACTGGTCATGCTCAGCGGCCTCGCCATGATGCGCAACGGAGCGGACATCGGCGACGGGCCTCCGCAGCCGACCGCGGCCGCGGCGGTAGGGGTGCCGGCCCGGCAGCTGCCGCCGGATCCGCCCGCGCAGGGTGAGCAGCCGATGCAGCAGCAGGGCGATGCGCGGCCGGAGGTGGCGCCGCTGGGGCACTCGTCGGTCCAGCGCATCCGCATCCCCAACATCAAGGTGGACGCGCCGGTGATGACCGTCGGGCTGGACGCGCAGGGCTGGATCGAGGCCCCGCCCCCGCAGGACCCGAACCTGGCCGGCTGGTACCTCAACGGCATCGCGCCGGGCCAGCGCGGCTCGGCGGTGATCGTCGGCCACGTCGACAACGAACGCGGCCCGGCGGTCTTCTACGGCCTGGGCTCGCTGCAGAAGGGCAACCACATCGAGGTGGAGCGGTACGACGGCACCACGGCGGTGTTCGAGGTGTACGGGGTGGAGGTCTTCTCGAAGGAGACGTTCCCCGGAGCCCGGGTGTACGGGGACAACGGGCACGCGGAGCTGCGGGTGATCACCTGCGGCGGGGGCTACTCCAAGGCCAAGGGGTACGACGGCAACGTCGTCGTCTTCGCCCGGATGGTGCAGGCGCGCTGAGCGGCGGCGGACCGCCGCCGCACCGCGCGAACGCGCACCCGCACGCACACCGCCGCGCACGCGCCGCCGCCCCGCCGAGGAGGACCTTCCTCAGCGGGGCGGCAGCTTCGGCAGCGTCATCCGGTAGCCCCGCGCCAGGAGCTGGGGCAGGTACGTGCTCACCGCCCGCACGCTCTGCGAGCGGTCCCCGCCCGCGTCGTGGTTCAGCACGATCACTCCGGGCGCCGCGCCCTTGAGGACGTTCGAGACGATCGTGGTGGTGCCCGGCTCCTTCCAGTCCAGGGTGTCCACCGTCCAGGCCAGCGGCTCCATGCCCAGCTCGGCCCCGATCTCGAACGCCGCCCGGTTCCACGCCCCGTACGGCGCCCGGAACCACTGCGGCGCCTCGCCCACCGCCTGCTGTACGACCTCGCTCGTCCGGGCGATCTCGGAGGCGAGGGCGGGCCGGCTCAGCGTGGGGATGAGCGGATGGGTCCAGGTGTGATTGCCGATGAGGTGGCCCTCGGCGGCCATCCGGCGCAGCAGGTCCCGGTTGTCGGTGGCCATCTCCCCGCAGACGAAGAACATGGCGCGGACCCCGTACCGGGCGAGGGTGTCCAGGATGGCGGGCGTGTAGCGCGGGTCGGGTCCGTCGTCGAAGGTGAGCACCATGGCGCTCGCCGTGCTCGCGTCGGGGGGCAGTTCGAGGATGGGCCGGGTCCGTACCGCCGGCCGCGCGGCGGGCGGCCGCAGCGGGGCCTCGGCGGTCATGGGGCTCAGCCGGTACGCGGCCTGCCCGGGCGCCTGCGGGCGCAGGGCGCGGACTCCGCCCGGTCCGGCGGCTCCGCCGGGCCCCGGGCCGCCGCCCGCCGCGCCGCCGAGGCCCGCACCGGGTGCGCCGCCCGCCGCGCTCTGGCCGGGCGCGCCGGTCTCGCCGCCGGTGAGCAGCCCGGAGGCGGCGGCGACTCCGAGGAAGACGGCGGTGCGCAGGAGCACGCGTCGCCCTACTGTCGGCTCGTCATTTTTCATTATTACTACGTATCAACGACATCCCCGCAGATGTCGAGAGGCGCGTACGCGCGCGCTGCCCCTCACCCGTTCAGCCGCGCCGCACCAGCGGGAACGGCAGCGTCTCGCGGATCGTGAGGCCGGTGAGGAACATGACCAGCCGGTCGACGCCGATGCCCAGGCCGCCGGTCGGCGGCATCGCGTACTCCAGGGCGTCCAGGAAGTCGTTGTCGAGCTCCATCGCCTCCGGGTCCCCGCCCGCCGCGAGCAGCGACTGGGCGGTGAGCCGGCGCCGCTGCTCCACCGGGTCGGTCAGCTCCGAGTACGCGGTGCCCAGTTCGGTTCCGAAGGCGACCAGGTCCCAGCGTTCGGCCAGGCGCGGGTCCCGCCGGTGCTGCCGGGTCAGCGGGGAGACGTCCGTGGGGAAGTCCTTGTAGAAGGTGGGCAGCTTGGTCCTCTCCTCCACCAGCCGCTCGTACATCTCCAGGACGACGTCGCCGCGGGTGTCCTCGGGCTTGTGGGGGACGCCCGCCCGGTCGCAGAGGCGGCGCAGCACGTGCTCCTCGGTGTCGGCGTCGACCTCCTCCCCGAGTGCCTCGCCGATGGCCCCGTACATCGTCTTGACCGGCCAGAGCCCGGAGATGTCGTGGACGGCCAGCTTGCCGTCCGGGCCCGCCTTGTGGGCGACGGGCGAGCCGAAGGCGGCGGTCGCGGCGCCCTGGATCAGCTCGCGCGTGAGGTCGAGCATCACGTCGTAGTCGGCGAAGGCCTGGTAGGCCTCCAGCATCGTGAACTCGGGGTTGTGCTTGTAGGAGACGCCCTCGTTGCGGAAGGTGCGGCCCATCTCGAAGACCTTCTCCAGGCCGCCGACGCACAGCCGTTTCAGGTACAGCTCGGGCGCGATCCGCAGGTACAGGTCGAGGTCGTAGGCGTTGATGTGGGTCCGGAAGGGCCTCGCGTTCGCCCCGCCGTGGATCTGCTGGAGCATCGGGGTCTCGACCTCCAGGTATCCCCGGTCCAGCAGCCCCTGGCGCAGTGCCTGGACGGCGGCGGAGCGGGCCCGTACGACGTCCCGCGCCTCGGGGCTCGCGACCAGGTCCAGGTAGCGGCGCCGCACGCGCGCCTCCGGGTCGGCGAGACCCTTGCGCTTGTCCGGCAGCGGGCGCAGGCATTTGCCGGTGAGCTGCCAGGAGGAGACCACGAGGGAGGGCTCGCCGCTGCGGCTGGCGCCGATCTCGCCGCTCGCGACCACGTGGTCGCCGAAGTCGACCTGGGAGGTGAAGGAGTCCAGTACGGCGGCGCCGCTCTCGTCGCGGGTGAGCATCAGCTGCACGTCCCCGGACCAGTCGCGCAGGACGGCGAAGACCACGCCGCCGAGGTCGCGTACGAGCATCACCCGGCCGGCGAGCGTGGCCCGTTCCCCGGAGCGGGTGCCGGGCGCGGGTGCGGGGTGCGCGGCCTTCAGCCCGGCCACGGTGTGGGTCCGCCTGCTGATGACGACCGGGTACGGGTCGATGCCGGCGGCCCGGATCCGCTCCATCTTGTCGTGGCGGACGCGGACCTGTTCCGGCAGCCGCTCGGCCCGCGACGCGGTCTCGGCCTCCGCCCCCACGAGGCCGAGGGCGAGGGAGTCGATGGAGGGCAGCCCCTCGGTGCTGGCGGGAGCGGTGAGCCCCTTGGCGTGCGCGTTGCCCCACAGTTTGCGCAGGCTGGGTACGGAGACGAAGCCCTCGGCGATGCCGGAGGCGAGGCTGACCCGGGCGAGCGAGCCGGCGTCCTGGTAGCAGAGGAACCGCGGGTACCACTCGGGCCCGTACTTGACGTTCGAGCGGTACAGGGCCTCCAGCTGCCACCAGCGGGAGAAGAACAGCAGCAGCTTGCGCCACAGCTTGAGCACCGGCCCGGCGCCGATCCGGCCGCCCTCCTCGAAGGCGGAGCGGAAGACGGCGAAGTTCAGGGAGATCCGGCGTACGCCGAGGCCCGGTGCCGCGGCGCACAGCTCGGCGACCATGAACTCCATGACCCCGTTGGGCGCGTTGCGGTCGCGGCGCATCAGGTCCAGGGAGATGCCGTCCTTGCCCCAGGGGACGAAGGACAGCAGGGCGATCAGCTCGCCCTGGGCGTCGAAGGCCTCGACGAGCAGGCAGTCCCCGTCGGCGGGGTCGCCGAGCCGGTCCAGCGCCATGGAGAACCCGCGCTCGGTCTCCGTGTCGCGCCAGGTGTCGGCGCGCTCGATGATCCGCTGCATCTCCTCCTCGCTGAGGGCGGAGTGGCGGCGGATGAGGGTGGTGGCACCGGTGCGCTTGACGCGGTTGACGGCCTGGCGCGTGACGCGCATGTCGCGGCCGTCGAGGTCGAAGTGGGCGACCTGCAGGATCGCCTCGTCGCCGAGCTGGAGGGCGCCGAGGCCGGAGCGGGCGTACGCGGTCGCCCCCTGTTCGGAGGCGCCCATGACGGCGGGCTGCCAGCCGTGGCGGCGGGCGACGGTCAGCCAGGCGTCGACGGCGGCGCTCCAGGCGGCGGGATCGCCGACCGGGTCGCCGCTGGCGAGGCAGACGCCGGCCTCGACGCGGTAGGTGACGCCGGCCCTGCCGTTCGGGGCGAAGACGACGGCCTTGTCGCGGCGGGTGGCGAAGTAGCCGAGGGAGTCGCCCCGGCCGTAGGCGCCGAGCAGGGCGCGGATGCGGGGCTCCTCGTCCCCGTGCAGGGCGGCGGTCAGGCGCTGCGAGCGGAACAGGGTGGAGGCGGCGTTCAGCAGGGCGAGGGCGCCGAAGAGGCCGAGGAAGAAGTACAGCGGGCGGGGCGGCTGGCCGTCGAACTGGCGGGGAGAGACGAGGCCGCCGAAGACCTGCCGGGCCGCCCAGTCCAGCCACTGCCCCTTGGGCAGGGTGCCGGGGAACAGTGCGACCAGCCCCCAGCCGACGAGTACGGCGACGAGCAGCCCGAGGCCCAGGACGAGCATCGCCCGCCAGAAGGCGCCGGGCCGGGAGGCGGCGTAGAACTCCTTGCGGGCGGCGATCAGGACGACGAGGGCGGCGACGGAGAGGGCCATCGAAGGCCCGCCGATCCAGTAGTACTCGTCGGCGATGATCAGGACGTCGACCAGGATGAGCAGGGCCAGATAGGTGACGACGATCCACCAGGCGACCTTCTTGCGGGTGCCCAGCGCGGCGGCGAGCAGGAAGAGGAAGACGGCGTAGGCGAGGTTGGCGCTGACCGGCACCACGATCGCGTCGAGGAAGCGCACGACGTGCCGCAGCAGGTGCCGCAGTGTCGGGGAGAGGGCCAGTACGGCGCACAGCAGTCCGAGCGTTCCGAAGAACGCGGCGAACGCGTCGGGCACCCGGTTCAGGAAGCGGTTCCGGGTGCCCCGGGTCTCCTCCACGGTGGCACTCATGGTTCGCACTGTAGGGAGGCCCGCGCCTCGGCGCGCGGCGAAGCGCAGGGGCCCCGCCGTGAACCCGGGGGACACGGCCTAACCTCGATGACGTGACTGAGCACGTGAACACGGGATTCGAACGCGGTACGGACGGCCCGAAGGTGATCCTCGCCGGGGTGGACGGGTCGGAGAGCTCGCTGCGGGCGGCGGCGTACGCGGCGGGGCTGGCCCGGCGCCAGCACGCGCTGCTGGCGCTGGTGTACGTCCAGCCGGTGATGCCGGCCGGGGCCTCGATGGGCGCGCCGGTGGCCGACACCACCGGGGAGATCGCCGAGGGGCTGGTGGCCGAGATCCGGGAGGCGGCGGAGCGGGTCAAGGGCGTCTACGACGTGCGCTGGCAGTTCCACACCTTCCGCGGGGACCCGTACGCGGGGCTGGTGAGCGCGGCGGACGAGCTGAAGGCGGACGCGGTGGTGGTCGGCGCCTCGGAGCAGGCCGGGCACCGGATCGTCGGCTCGGTGGCGGTGCGCCTGGTCAAGGCGGGCCGCTGGCCGGTCACGGTGGTTCCGTGACCGGCGTTCCCCGACGGCGAGGGCGGGCTACCGCGCCATCGTCAGGCCGTCCTTGGCCGCGCCGCGGCCGAGGACGGCCTCGCTGACGGCGTCCTGCGCGCTCTCGTACGCCTCGTCGCCCGGGTCCTCGGCCAGGGCGGCGGGCAGGTTGACCACCTTTCCGGCGGACAGGTCCATCATCTGCGGGACGAACTCGGCCTTGGTGACCTGCCAGCGCTGTCCCTCGGCGGCCGGCGGGGCGAAGGTGAAGCGGCCGATCGAGCCGTAGTTGCCGCGCATGTCCCGGGCGCCGGAGTGGTTGAACATCTCGCCGGCGACCTGGTCGCCCATGCCGTAGACGATCCAGGTGCCGTTGACCTTCTCGTAGGCCTGCGGGATGTGCGCGTGGGTGCCCAGGATCATGTCGATGTCGGGGCGCCCGCCGGTCTGCGAGGCCGTCAGCTCCTTGCCGAGCGAGAGCTGCTTCTCGTCCGGCTCGGTCTGCCATTCGGTGCCCCAGTGCACGCTGACCAGGACCACGTCCGCGCCCGCCTTGCGGGCGGCCCGCGCATCCGCGATGATCTTGTCCTTCTCCATCAGGTTGACGGCCCACGGCTGGCCTTCCGGCATCGGGTAGCCGTTCGTGTCGTAGGTGTACGCGAGGTGCGCGACCTTCGCGGAGCCCGCCGTGTACATGGTCGGCGTGGCCGCCTCGGCCGCCGTACGGGCCGAGCCCGCGTGCTTCAGCCCGGCCGCGTCGAACTTGTCGAGGGTGCGCTTCAGCCCCTCCGACCCGGCGTCCAGGGTGTGGTTCGAGGCCGTGGAGCAGCCGTCGTACCCGGCGTCCTTGAGGCCGTCCGCCACTTCCGGCGGAGACTGGAAGGCCGGGTAGCCGGTGAACGGGCCGCCGTCCTCCCCGTACACGGTCTCCATGTGGCACAGGGCCAGGTCGGCGGCCGAGACCACCGGCTTGACCAGGGAGAACATCGGCCTGAAGTCATGGCCGTCGCCGTCCGCGTCCGCCGCCGCCCGCTTGATGACCGAGTCGTGCGGCAGCACGTCGCCGGAGGCGACCAGGGTGAAGCCCTTGGCGGCGCCGGCGGGGGCCGAGTGGGCCCCGGAGCCGGTGGACGGCGAGGGGGCTCGGGGGTTGCCGAGGCGGGCGGGTGCGGGGTCCTTGCCGGAGGAGCAGCCTGCGGCGGCCGCGGCCAGCAGGACCGCCGACAGGAGCGCGAGGGCCTGCCGGGTGCGCTTGGTCATCTGAGCCAGCTCTCATTAGTAGGACTATCTGACCATCTGTAATCCATGGAGGGGGACGTCACCAGTCGGCCGTCGGCTCCACTCGGCCGCCGGCTCCACCGCGCCCTCGCGGCGCCGCCCCCACCCGGCGGCCGTTCGCCGAGCCGTTCGACCGTTCACCGCCGGGCGCGGCCGCCCACCGGACGACCCGGGCGCTTGGGCGCAACAGCGGGACCGGACGGTTCCCGGGGCGCTCCGTGCAGGTGAGGGTGGGTGCGTCGGAGCCGAACGGACCCAGGAAGGAGCCACCCGTGCCCCTCTCCCCCAGCCTCCTGCGCACGGACCCCGAGGCGCTGGCCGAACTCCAGCGCGACCACGGGCGGGCCCTGTTCGGCTTCCTGCTCGGGCTCACGGCCGGGGACTCCCAGCGCGCCGAGGACCTCGTGCAGGAGACGCTGGTGCGTGCGTGGCAGCACCCCGAGGTCTTGGAGAGCGCTCACGACTCCATGCGGCCCTGGCTGTTCACGGTGGCCCGGCGCCTCGCGATCGACGCCCGCCGGGCGCGGCTGTCCCGGCCGCAGGAGGTGGACCCGGAGGGGCTGGAGCAGGCACCGGCGCCCGAGGACGCGGTGGCCGGCTCGGTCACGGCGATCGACGTCCGCCGGGCCGTGGGCTCGCTCGGGCCGGAGCACCGCGAGGTGCTGATGCAGGTCTACTTCCAGGACCGCTCGGTGGCCGAAGCGGCGGCGGAGCTCGGAATTCCGGCCGGAACGGTCAAGTCCCGTACGTACTACGCCCTGCGCGCCCTGAAGAAGGGGCTCCAGGGATACGGGTACGGCCTCGGCGCCTGAACGAACCGAATGCACGCGGATCGGACACAAAACGCATCGAAATCGGCCTCAGAGCGTTCAAGTTGGGTAAACATCCCCCGTTCCGCGAGTCGCTCGGTGAAGGCTCATGGCTGACGACGGGAAGCTCGACGCGCGGGAGAAGGTGGAACGGTGCAGCCCGAGGGTACGAACGGCACCAGTGACGGCGGGCTCGCGGTGCCCATGGCATGGCTCTACGCGGAGTACATCGCCGACGAACTGCTGCGCACCGGCCGGCTGATCCCGGTCAGTACCCTGGAGTTCCGCGCCGGGCGGGACACGCTCGCGCTGACGATCTACCTCTCCGACGCGGCCGGCGAGCTCTCCGGGATCCGGGTGGTCTCGCAGCTCGACGAATGGATGTCGCTGACGGCGTACGGGCACCCTTGGCGCGACTGGGTGGACACCCGGTTCCTCGCGCTGGGCGAGGAGGCCAGGGAGCGCGGGAGTAGCGAGGACCCGGACCTGGAACTGGCCCGGGCCGCCTGGCGCTGGCTGGACCGCACCGAACTCTTCGCCACCAACCTGGACCCGGGGCGGCACGGCCACGACGACGCCCCGGCGGGGCTGGACGAGAACGCGCGGGTGTGGACGCCGGCCTGGCAGCTCGGCCTGCCGCTGGGCCACTTGGCGATGCACCTGTTCTGACGGGACCGCGGGAAGGCTCAGCCGGGCACGTGGTGGGTGCCCGGCGCCTCGGCCGGATCCATCACCAGGCCCGTGAAATCGGCCTCGTTGGCCTCGGCCCGGGTGACGTACCACCGGGCGATCAGCCACATCACCGGGTACGCGACCAGGCCGAGGGACACCCAGACCAGCGGTCCCGACGCCGAGCGCTCCAGCGCGAACAGCACCGGCAGCGTCCCGGCGAGCAGCGCGAGGACGCCGAGCGCGCCCAGTCCCGCCCTGAGCTGGCTGCGCATCAGGGCCCGGACGTAGGTGGCACCCAGGGTGGTCTGCTCGGAGATCTCCGAGCGGGCCGGGGTGTGCGCGGGCGGGCGGCGCCGCGCGGCGCGGGGCACCCCCGTGACGATCTCGCGCCGGGGCGGCGACGGCGACTGCTGCGCGTGCGGCGGGTGCGGGTCGGCCATGGGGCCGGAGTCTACGCAGGCGCCGGTCATTTGAGGAGGCGGGAGAGCCTGCGGTCGGCGAGCGGCTTGCCGCCCGTCTGGCAGGTGGGGCAGTACTGGAGCGAGGAGTCGGCGAACGACACCGAACGGACGGTGTCCCCGCACACCGGGCACGGCTCCCCGTCCCGGCCGTGCACCCGCAGCCCGCTCTTCTTCTCGGCCTTGAGGTTCCCGGCGGCCACGCCGTGCGCGCGCTCGACGGCCTCGCCCAGGGTCCGCCGGACGGCCTCGTACAGGTGGGTGACCTGCTCCTCGTCGAAGGAAGCGGCCAGTTTGAAGGGGGAGACCTTCGCCGCGTGCAGGATCTCGTCGCTGTACGCGTTGCCGATGCCCGCGATGACGCCCTGGTCGCGCAGCACGCCCTTGATCTGCCGCCGCTCCCCCGCGAGGAGCGCGGCGAACGCGTCCCGGTCGAACGCGTCGGCGAGCGGGTCGGGGCCGAGGCGGGCGATGCCGGGCACCTCCCGGGGGTCGCGCACGACGTACACGGCGAGGCGTTTTTGCGTACCGGCCTCGGTGAGGTCGAAGCCGCCGCCGCCTTCCAGGGCGACGCGCAGGGCCAGCGGCCCCTTGCCCGGGCGCGGCGGCCTGTCGGGCAGGGCCTCCTGCCAGCGGAGCCAGCCGGCCCGGGCCAGATGGGTGACGAGGTGGAGCTCTCCGATCCGGATCGCCAGGAACTTCCCGTGGCGGGCGGTGGCCCCGGCCGGCTGCCCTTCGAGGGCGCTCGGCGGCGGGTCGTACGTCTTGAGCACGCTGACGGCGAGCGGGAGGACGCGCTCCACCACCCGCCCGGCGAGGTGTTCGTCGAGGAACTCACGCAGGGCCTCGACCTCGGGCAACTCGGGCATACCCCCACCCTGCCCCCGGGCCCCCGCCCCGGCTACCCGGACGCGGGCTCAGGACATCACGAACTCGCACCAGACGCATTTGCCGCTGCCCCGGGGTTCGACTCCCCAGACGTCCGCCAGGCGGTCCACCAGCATCAGGCCGCGGCCCGAGACACCGGATTCGCCCGCTTCGCGGCGGCGCGGGAGGGCGCTGGAGCGGTCCTCGACCTCGACGCGCAGGCGCCGCTGCGGGCCCGCCAGGACCCGGAGGGTCACGATGGCCGGCCCTTCCGTGTGCATCAGGGCGTTCACGATGAGCTCGTCCGCGACGAGTTCGATCTCGTCGGCCCGCTCCCGCGCACCCCACGCCCGTACCGCCGCGCCGATCATGTGGCGGGCCGCGACCAGGGCTTCCGGGTCCCCGGGGGCCACGTGCTGCTGGAGGCGGCCGCCGCCCTGCGGGGCGTCCTCCGCCTGGCGGCGCAGCAGGAGCAGCGCCATGTCGTCGTCGCCGCCGCGCTCGTCGACCACCTCGCACAGCCGGTCGGCCAGCCGCGCGAGGTCCGTCGGCCCGCTCCGTACCAGCGAGGTGAGGAGCCGGATCCCGTCGTCGAGGTCCGCGCCGGGGTGTTCCACGAGCCCGTCCGTGCACAGGACGAGGGTTTCCCCCGGGTCCAGTTCCACGGTGGTCACCGGGTACTCCAGGCGGCCGAACTCCGCCGACAGGCTCAGCGGCATGCCGCCCTCCACCGGGAGGCGCAGGCAGTCCCCGTCCCGGGTGCGCACCAGCGGGTCGATGTGCCCGGCGCGGACCACTTGAAGGACGCCCGTCGTGAGGTCGGCCTCGACGTACGTGCAGGTCGCGAAGCGGTCGGTGTCCAGCTCGTGCAGGAAGACGGAGGCCCGGGCCATGACCGTGCCCGGCGCGTGCCCCTCGGCGGCGTACGCGCGCAGCACGATCCGCAGCTGTCCCATGACCGCGGCCGCGTGCGTGTCGTGGCCCTGGACGTCGCCGATGACGGCCCCGACCCGGCCGCCGGGCAGCGGGATGACGTCGTACCAGTCGCCGCCGATGTCCTGGCCCATCCGGGCGGACCGGTACCGTACGGCGATCTCCGCGCCCGGCACCGACGGGATCCGGCGCGGGAGCATCGCCTGCTGGAGGCCTTCCGCCAGGTCGTGCTCCTGCTCCAGCAGCATCGCCCGCTGGAGGCTCTGCGCGATGCTGCTGCCCAGTGCGATCAGCAGGTTCCGCTCGTCCTGCGTGAATCCGTCCTTGTCCTGGTAGAGCAGTCCGATCGCGCCGATCGGGCGGGCCTGGGCGATCAGCGGCAGGTAGGCGGCGGCCGAGATCTCCATGGACGAGATCTTCGACCAGAGGTCGGGATAGCCCTCGGCGAACTCCTCCGCGGAGTCGAGGAAGCGCGGTTGCAGCGAGCGCACGACCTCGCTCATCGGGTACTGCTCGTCGATCCGGGTGTAGCGGGTGCCGGGTACGAAACTGTCGGCCGGCCCTTCGGCCACGAGGTGGATCCGCCCGGCCTCGACCAGCCCCATCACCATGCCCATCGAGCCGAGCCGCTCCAGGCCGTGGGCGTCGCCGATGACGTCGATGACGTCCCGCACGGTCCGGGCGTGCGCGAGGGCTGCGGTGGTGCTCTCGACCACCGAGGTCTGACGGCGCCGTTCCTCGTCGAGACCGAGGCGCTCAGCCGAGTGGCTGAGCTCCTCGGTCGCGTCGCGGACGATGCCGATGATGCGGAACGGGCGACCGTCGGAGCCGCGCATGACCCGGCCCTGGGTGTGGGTCCAGCGCAGCTCCCCGTCCCGGGTGCGGATCCGGAAGTACGCGCCGTAACTGTCGTCGCCGCTCTTCAGGACGCTGGAGACGAGCGCGTCCAGCCGCGTCGCCTCGGCGGTCGGGACGCGCGGGGCGAGGGATTCGGGCCGGCCGTCGTAGTCCCCGGGCGTCATGTCGTACACCCCGAGGGCCGCTGCGTCCATGTGCAGGAGACCGGTCTCCAGGTCCCAGTCGAAACTGCCCATGCGGTTCAGCGAGAGCGACCGGTCCGGGTGTGCGGGCCAGTCGTCCGGCAGCGATACGGTGGTCGGCACCGATCCACCATGACACAGGGGTCCGTCAGGCGCTCCCCAAAGAGCGGGCGGGGTTCGCGAGCGGTTGTTGCCGGTCCGGGCCGCCGAAGGGGTCGTACGGCGCGTCCTGGCCGGACGGGGCGAAGGGGTCGTCGCCGCTGCCGAAGGGGTCGCCCTGGGTGAACGGGTCGCCCTGGGCGAAGGGGTCCCCCTGGGAGAACGGGTCCCCCTGGTCCTGCCGCCGCGGCATCGGGCCGTCGGCCTCCGGCGCGAGCCCCGGGCCCCCGAAGGCGTCCGCGGGTGCGTCGCCCTGCCGGTCCGGCGGTACGTCGGACCGCGGAGCGGCCGGGGGCTGCCCCGGGCGCTGCTTCTGCGGGGCCGCCGGCGAGGGCTGCGCGGGCCGGTCCGGCCGGGCCTGCTGGTCGGGCCCGGTCTGCTCGCTCCGGGCCGGTACGCAGTCGGTGGCCTCGGGGGCCGGGACCCCGCCGGGACCGGCCTGCGGCTTCGGCGGGGCCGGCGGGGCCGTCCTGGCCAGGCCGTTCGTCCCGGCGCCGGCGTCCGTCTCGGGCGGGGCGCACGGCTCGGGCGCGGCGGCCGCGGGCGGGGTCACGGGGCCGGTGGGGATGCCGTTGGCCGGGTCGAACGCGGGGACGGGCTGCGGGACGGCGTCCTGGGCGCCGTCGTCGCCGGTCTTGCGCTCCATCCAGGTGTTGTCGGCGATGTTGACGAGGACCAGGCTCTTGACCGGGTGCGGGGTCGGTTCGATGACGATGACCTGCTGGGCCTGGTAGCCGCTCCACTGGTCGCCCTTGAGCGCGGGGGAGCCCTTGGGGGCGCGCGGTGCCTGGAGCGGGTTTCCGCAGGCGCAGCGGACCCGGGGCATGCCGTGGTCGTCGACGAGGACGGCGGTGCCGGCCTGGAGGACGGACTGGAATGCCTCGCCCTTGCCGCCGCGGAAGCCGTGGTTGGTGACCCGGGTGTCGGCGCGGAGGACGACCGGGGTCAGCCCGCGCAGGAACTCGGGGAGCTTCGCCGTCTCGACGGAGACGGCCTCGGCGAAGGCCTTGGCCTTGGCGTCGTCCTCGGTGAGGGCGCGCAGCTGCTGTTCCACGTCGCAGCTGCCGAGCCGCTTGGTGCCGGCGTACAGGCCGGGGGTGGCCGCGCCGACGGTCCGGATGCCCTGGCCGGTCGGGTTGGGCAGCGGAGGCTGCGCGGGGGCGGACTCGCCGGTGGCCGAGGTGGCGGTGAAGGGGTCGGGACCTGCCGTCCCCACGGGCTGGAGCAGGACTTCCTGGCTCTCCGGGCCGGCCGCGCTCTGCGGCTCCTCGGGGGCGCCGCACGCCGCGGCGAGCAGACCGAGGAGCGTGAAGAGGGCGGCGCGGACCGGTGTATGACGGCGTGGAGCCTGACGAGGTGTCGGTACGTGCACGTGAATCTCCCTTTCGCCCCGGTTGCTCCCTCCTGTCTGCCGTATCCACGGGAGGGCCGCAACCGGAGCGGCGCGCACAGGCGGGGGTGGAACGGGGGTGGAGCGGGCGGGCGGAAGGGACCGGGTCTTGAACATGTTCAAGGAACCTCGTAAGGTCGCGACCGTGAGTTGAACGCGTTCAAAGCGTTCGGCCGCGCGCGGAGGGGAGCCCGCCATGACCGTACTGGTGCATCTGATCGTCACCCTGGGCATGCTCTACGTGATCCCCGCGGGCCTGCGCCTGATCGACCCGGCCGGGCTGCGCGGAACCGCCCGCGTCTGGCCGCTGTTCGCCGCCCCCGGAGCCCTGTGCCTCTGGCTGCCGCGCGGCGCGATCGCCACGGCACTCGCCGCGCTGTACGCCGCCGCCACCCTGGCGCTCGCGGGCCGTGCCCCGGCCCGGCTGCTGCGGACCCCGCGGTCGCCGACCGCCGGCGGCGGCCGCCTCGCTCCGGCCGAGATCGCCGTGCTCACCGCACTGCTCTCGCCGGCGGTCGCCGGGACCGCCCTGGTCGCCGAGCGCGCCGGGTACCGGCTGTTCGGCTTCGACCTGGACATCCTGGCGCTGACGGTGCCGCACTTCCACTTCGCCGGCTTCACCGCCGCCCTGGTCGCCGGGCTCGTCTGCCGGGCCACCGCGAAGACGCCCGGCGGTACGGCCCTGGGGCGCTGGGCCGCGTACAGCGTCCCCGGCGGGACCCTGCTGGTCCTGCTCGGCTACTTCGTGGACGACTGGGCGGAGCTGGTCGGCGCGGTGGTGCTGACCGGCGGGATGTGGGCGGTGGCCCTGCTGACCTGGCGGGAGATCCGGCCGGACGCCCGCGACCGCACCACCGGTGCGCTGCTGGCGACCTCGGCCGCGGTGCTGGTGGCCACCATGCTGCTCGCCCTGTGGTGGGCGCTCGGCGAGGCCACCGGCCTCGTACACCCCACTGTGACCTGGACGGCCGCGACCCACGGTCTCGGCAACGCCCTCGGCTTCGCCCTGTGCGCGCTGCTGGCCTGGCGCCGGCTGACCCTCGACCGAATGGAGACCACGCCGTGACCCGCCTCCTCAGCACCGGCAGCACCGGCCGTGACGCCGTCAACTACCCCGACCGGGGTGCGACGCGGCGGCGGCCGCTGCCCGCCGGGTACCACCACCTGCACCACCGCGCGCGCATCGGCACCGGTCAGGCCGCGTTCGAGGCCGCCGGAACCGCCGTCACCACCTTCGGCGCCCACCGGGCATCGGGCATGCTCGTCCGGGCCGGCCACGACGCGGTCCGCCCCGGGAGCCGGGTGGTGGTCGGGATCGGCTGGGGGCCGCTGCGGATCAGCGCCCCGTGCGAGGTGATCTGGACGGCGTACGAGCCCGCGCGCATCGGTTTCGCGTACGGCACGCTCGCCGGCCACCCGGAGTGCGGGGAGGAGTCCTTCATGGTGTTCCGGGACCCGGACGGCACGGTGTGGTTCGAGATGGCCGCCTTCAGCCGGCCGGCCGCCTGGTACACCCGGCTCGCGGGCCCCGTGATCCCCTTCCTCCAGCACTGCTACGCCCGATGGCTGGGCCGCACTCTGCGCAAGCTGGCCGCCGCTGCCTGATCCGCCCGATACTGGAGGGGATGGACTGGTTCACGGCGCCCGGCTACTGGCTCGGCCGGCTGGTCTTCCAGCGGGCCCTCGCCGGCGTGTACGTCTTCGCCTTCCTCGCGGCCGCCCTCCAGTTCCGGGCCCTGATCGGGGCGCACGGCATGCTGCCCGTGCCGCGCTACGTACGGTACGTGCCGTCCCGTCGCGCCCCGAGCCTGTTCCGGCTGCACTACTCGGACCGGCTCTTCGCCTGCTGCGCCTGGGCGGGGGCGGCGGTGGCCGCGGCCCTGGCCGCCGGGGCCGGGGACCTCGTCCCGCTGGCCGCGGCCATGGGGATGTGGGCGCTGCTGTGGCTGCTCTACCTGTCGATCGTGAACGTGGGCCAGACCTGGTACGCGTTCGGCTGGGAGTCGCTGCTGCTGGAGGTGGGATTCCTCGCGGTCTTCCTCGGCAACTCCCGGGTCGGACCGCCGGTGCTGGTGCTGTGGCTGCTGCGCTGGGTGGTCTTCCGGGTGGAGTTCGGCGCGGGGCTGATCAAGATGCGCGGGGACTCCTGCTGGCGCGATCTGACCTGCCTCTACCACCACCACGAGACGCAGCCCATGCCGGGGCCGCTCAGCTGGTTCTTCCACCATCTGCCGAAGCCCGTGCACCGGGTGGAGTGCGCCGCCAACCACGTGACGCAACTGGTGGTCCCCGTGCTCCTCTTCACTCCGCAGCCGGTGGCCTCGTACGCGGCCGGGATCATCGTGGCGACGCAGCTGTGGCTGGTGCTCTCGGGCAACTTCGCCTGGCTGAACTGGATCACCATCACGGTGGCCCTGTCGGCGGTCGACTTCACCGGGCTCGCGGGGGCGCCGCCGGCCGCCGCCTCGCGCCCGGCGCCGCTCTGGTTCGCGGTCCTGGTGTGCGCGGTGACCGCGCTGGTGCTGGTGCTGAGCCGGCATCCGGTGCTCAACATGGTCTCCAGGCGCCAGGTGATGAACCGCTCCTTCGACTCCCTGCACCTGGTCAACACCTACGGGGCCTTCGGCACGGTGGGCCGGATTCGGGACGAGGTGG
Source organism: Streptomyces sp. NPDC002181 (assembly GCF_042890485.1). NCBI lineage: Bacteria > Bacillati > Actinomycetota > Actinomycetes > Kitasatosporales > Streptomycetaceae > Streptomyces > Streptomyces sp. NPDC002181. The sequence goes on from NZ_JBIASC010000002.1 coordinate 260,012, forward strand.
TGGTCGAGGGGACGGCGGACCCGGTACCGCGGGAGGACGGGCAGTGGCGGGAGTACGGGTTCAAGGGCAAACCGGGTGATCTGCACTCCATTCCGCGCCAGTTCGCCCCGTACCACCTGCGGCTGGACTGGCTCATGTGGTTCGCGGCGCTCTCGCCCGGCTACGCGCGGGACTGGTTCGGGCCGTTCGTGGAGCGGCTGCTGGCGGGCGACCGGGACACGCTGCGGCTGCTGCGCCACAACCCCTTCCCCGACGCCCCGCCGCTCTACGTGAGGGCCCGGCTGTACCGCTACCGCTTCACCACCTGGCGGGAGCTGCGCGAGACGGGCGCCTGGTGGCACCGCACGCTGCTGCGCGAGTACCTGCCGCCCACCCGTCTCGCCGAGGCCTCCTGGTCAGAGCCCGAGTAGCGCGGCCTCCCGCTCGAACGCGAGCCCCTTGGTCGAGCGGTCCGGGCGCTGGGGCGCCTCGCCCCCGATCGAGGACAGCCAGGTCCAGGTGTCGGCCACCGTCTCCTCGACGGGGCGGCACACCAGGCCCGCCGCCAGGGCCTTGCCGACGTCGGCGCGGCACATGTGGTCGTGCGCCTCGCCCTCCGGGATCCATACGGGCAGTTCGGTCCAGGGCTCGATGCCGGCCGCCTCGATGGCGGCGGCGTCCGTCCAGCGGGGTTCGGCGACGCCCCCGGCCGCGGCGACGCAGGCGTCGAGGAAGCTGCCCATCGTGGCGTGGCCGGGCGGGGAGACCAGGTTGTAGGCGCCGCCGAGGCCGGCCTCGGCGGCGTCGAGGGTCCAGCGGGCGAGGTCGCGCACGTCGATGTACTGGATCGGCAGGTCGCGGGGGCCGGGCGCGAGGAACGGGCCACCGCGCGCGACGCGGTTCAGCCACCAGGGCAGCCGGCCGACGTTCTCGTACGGGCCGAGGATCAGGCCGGCGCGCACCAGCAGGGCGCGCTCCCCGAAGGCCGCCTCGGCGGCGAGCTCACCGCCCCGCTTGTCCTGCGGGTAGGCGACGGAGTCGGCATCGGGCGAGCCCTCCACGAGGGAGCCCTGCTCGTCGAGGCCCGCGGGGGCCGGGTAGGCGTACACGGAACGGGTGGAGACGTACGCGTACCGTCCCGCGCGGCCCGCGAGCAGCCGGGCGCTGTCGCGCACGGCGGTCGGGGCGCCGCTCCAGGTGTCGACGACCAGGTCCCACTCCCCCGCCGCGAGGGCGTCCAGGCCCCCGGGCGCGGTGCGGTCGCCGTGCAGGGCGGAGGTGCCCGGCGGCGGCGCGTGGTGGCCGCGGTGGAAGACGGTGACCTCCCAGCCCCGCGCCAGGGCGTCTTCGGTGATAGCGCGTCCGACGAACTCGGTACCGCCCAGCATCAGTAGTTTCATGCGAGCCAGCGTGCCGGGGCCGGGGGCCGGCCGGAAGTCTTGATCGCCGACAGCGATGACGCTCACGGCGTACGGCTCACGGGAACCTCTCCGCAGTCCCGGACGGTCGGCGCGGCGAGGGGCCGCTCACCGCAGCACCGCGCCCCCGTGGCCGGTCGGCTCGGGGGCGCGCGTGTCGGTCGTACTAGTCGATGCCGGGCAGGATGTGGGGCTCCGCCAGGTCGTCCTCGTAGCCGGCCAGTCGGATCGGGGCGGACCGGGCCCAGACTTCGAGGCTTCCGAGTTCCTCGGCGCGCGTGCGGAACCGCGCCCCCTGGTACGTCCTCGGCTTCTCCTCGGACTTCGTCGTCGTGTCTGTCACCGCGCACTCCTTTGTGTCGCGTAACCCGGCGGGCGAGCCGCGCGCCGGGCACAAGGGATAAAGGGTTTCCGGACGCGGTGGCGCCTTGGTGGAGCGTGGCCTGGATACGGCCGTTCTGTGCCACTCAGAGTACACATATGAGCGCGCCCCCGCTCGATGGATTGGCAAAATCCGCCCGACGGCTTGATTTCGCCGCGAGTTCAGGAAGTCGTACGCCGATGGGACCCGGTCGGGTGGTGTGCTCGACGCCGGTGGCACGGCTGGGGTACGGGCGGCGGAGGGAGCGACGGTGGCGGCGAGGTCCGGAGTGCCGGGGGTACCGAGGGTCGACAGCGTCGGGGAGCTGATGGAGCTGCTGCTCGCGTGTCGCGGTGCGTGGGACACGCCCGACCGCAGCGGAGACCCGGTCGATCTGCACGATCATGGGCTCCAGACTGCGGCACTGCTGCGCCGTTCGCATCCGTTCGACAAGGAGCTCCAAGTCGCCGGGCTCGTGCACGACCTGGGCCACCTGCTCTTCCCCGGTGACGACGCGGGACACGCCGACCACGCGGCGGAGGCGGTCCGTCCGCTGCTCGGCGACCGGGTGGCCCGGCTCGTGAGGCTGCACGTGCCGGCCAAGCGCTATCTGGCGGCCGTGGAGCCCGGCCGGGCGCTGTCCCCGCAGAGCGCGCTGACCCTGCGGGCGCAGGGCGGGCTCATGGACGAGGCGGAGGTCCGGGCCTTCGCGGCCGACCCCGACGCGGAAGCGGCGGTGACATTGCGCCAAGCGGATGACGCGGGCAAGGTCGTCGGGCTCGACGCGGGCGTGATGGAGGACTGGCGTCCGGTCCTGGAGCTGGTGGCGGCGCGGGCGTACGAGCGCACGCCGTGAGACGACCGTGCCCCGGCTCCCTCGAAGGAGCCGGGGCACGGGCGCGTGACGGGGGCGGGTCTACCAGTTGGCGGGCGCGTAGTCCTTGAGGAAGACGCCGTAGAGGTCCTCGCCGGCCTCGCCGCGCACGACCGGGTCGTAGACCCGGGCCGCGCCGTCGACCAGGTCGAGCGGGGCGTGGAAGCCCTCCTCGGCCAGGCGCAGCTTGTCGAAGTGCGGGCGCTCGTCCGTGATCCAGCCGGTGTCGACCGAGGTCATCAGGATGCCGTCGGCCTGGAACATCTCCTGGCCGCTGGTCCGCGTCACCATGTTCATCGCGGCCTTGGCGGCATTGGTGTTCGGGTGCCCCGCGCCCTTGTAGCCGCGACTGAACACGCCCTCCATCGCCGAGACGTTGACCACGTACGCGCGCCCGCTGGAGGCCTTGCGGGCGGCCTCGGCCATGGCCGGCCGGAGCGCGCTGATCAGGATGAACGGCGACGTGTAGTTGCACAGCTGGGTTTCGAGCAGCTCGACCGGGGTGATCTGGTCGATGGTCTGCACCCAGGTGTTGCTGTCGACGACGTCGGGCAGCAGGCCGCCCGCGTCGATGGCGGTGCCGTCGAGGTGCCGTTCGATGCTGGCGTTGCCCGCCACCAGGGCGAGGTCGGCGACCTTCTGCGCGTCGAGCCCGCTCACGCCGACGGGCAGGGCCGCCAGGCCGTCGACCGCGCCGGAGTTGAACGCGCCGATGACGTGGTGGGCGGGGAGCTCGCCGGCCGGCAGCGGGGCGCTCTCGCCCTCGACCAGCGCGGCGTACGCGGTGGGCAGGCGGCGCACGGTCTGCGTCGCGTTGTTGATCAGGATGTCGAGCGGACCGGCCGAGGCGACCTGGTCGGCGAGCGCCACGGCCTGGCCCGGGTCGCGCAGGTCGAGCCCGACGACCTCCAGGCGGTGCATCCACTCCGCCGAGTCGTCCATCGCCTTGAAGCGGCGGATGGCGTCCTTGGGGAAGCGGGTGGTGATCGTCGTGTGGGCGCCGTCGCGCAGCAGCCGCAGCGCGATGTACATGCCGATCTTGGCGCGGCCGCCGGTGAGCAGCGCGCGCTTGCCCGTGAGGTCGGCGCGGGCCTCGCGCTTGGCACGGTTGTGGCCGGCGCACGGCTGGCAGAGCTGGTGGTAGAAGTAGTCGACCTCGACGTAGCGCGTCTTGCAGATGTAGCAGGAGCGCGGGCGCTGGAGTATCCCGGCGATCCGGCCGGCCTCCGTGACGGAGGAGGGCAGGATGCCCTCGGTCTCGTCGTCGATGCGCTCGGCGGAGCCGGTCGCGGTCGCCTCGGTGACGGCCTTGTCGTTGGCGGTCTTCGCGGCGCGGCGCTCCTGGCGGCGGCGCTGCTTGACCGTGCGGTAGAGGCCCGCGGTGGCGCGGCGTACGGTGATGGCGTCGGGGTGGTCGACGTCGATCTTGTCGAGTTCCTCCAGGACGCTGAGGCAGAGCGCCAGCCGCTCGGGGTCGATGCCCGGCCCGTAGGCGTGGTCGTCCGCGCTCACGTGGTTGTCTTCGGTCACCGTCATGGCCGCTGCCGTTCCTTGCTCACTCGTCCGCGTCCGCCTGCTGCGGAAGTCCTCAAAACCGCTACTGTACGGATCCGACGCGCCCGGAACCAAACCCGTGGGGAGGCCTCTCACGCACCGCGACGGGGCGGTCACCGTGGGCGGCGTGCGGCGGGAATCCGCCGCCGGCCCCGTAATCCTTCTGGAGTATGCCTCGGGTATGACTGGTGACCACCTGTAGGGGGAGGAATAGGCCGCTGGGGTGGGGCATTGTGGAAATCATGAGTGCCCTTGCGCTGTCGGTCCTGCTCTGCCTGGTGTCCGCCGTCGCGTACGCGGGCGGCGCGATCGTCCAGGAACAGGTCGCGGCGAGCACCCCCGACCGCCCGTACGCGCCGCTGCGCCGGGCCGGCTGGTGGTGCGCGGTCGGGCTGAACGGCCTGGGCGCGCTGCTGCACGTGGTGGCCCTCGCGTACGGCCCGCTGAGCCTGGTCCAGCCGCTCGGTGCGCTGACCATCGTGTTCGCCCTGCCGATGGCGGCCCTCTTCGTACACCGCCGGGCGGGTGCGGCGGCCTGGCGCGGCGCGGTGCTGGCCACGGTGGGGCTGGCCGGGCTGCTGGCGCTGACCGGCGGGGACGGAGCCGCGGACCAGCCGCTGCCGGCTGCGGAGCGGTGGCTGCTGCTGATCGTGACCGGGACCGCGGTGGCCTCGCTGATGCTGGCGGCGCACCGGATGCACCGGGCGGACCGGCCGGTGCTGCGCAGCGTGCTGCTGGCGGTCGCGGCCGGTACTGCCTTCGGCATGGCCTCCGTGTTCACGAAGTCGGTGGCCGAGGAATTCGCCTTCGCCCCGGGCCCGCTCGGCTCGATGTGGCCGGATCTGGCGGCGATCGCCGCCCTGGCCTCGGCCGGGCTGCTGCTCTCCCAGGCCGCCTACCGGGGCGCGGGGCTGGCCGCTCCGCTGGCCACGCTGACCGTGGTCAATCCGGTGGTCGCGGCGGCGGTCGGCATCTCGCTCTTCGACGAGGGCTTCCGGTTCGGTGCGGCGGGCACCGCGGCGGCCCTGGCCAGCGGCGTGCTGGCGGCGACAGGCCTGATCCTGCTCGCGGTCGTGCCGCCGCACGTACGGGGGTCAGATGCCGCGGCCCCGTCAGATGCTGACGCCGCGGCCCCGGAGGTACTTCAGGGGGTCGATGTCGGAGCCGTAGCCGGGGGACGTGCGCATCTCGAAGTGGAGGTGCGGTCCGGTGGTGTTGCCGGTGGAGCCGGAGCGGCCGATCCGCTGCCCGCCGGAGACCTGCTGCCCGGCCTTGACCCCGAGCGCCGAGAGGTGGGCGTACTGGGAGTACCGGCCGTCGGCGTGCCGGATGACGACCTGGTAGCCGTACGCACCGGCCCAGCCGGCGGAGACGACGGAGCCGGGGCCGACGGCCTTGACGGAGGTTCCGGTGGCGACCGGGAAGTCGACGCCGGTGTGGTATCCGCTGGACCAGGACGAACCGGCCACGTGGTACGCGGTGCCGAGGGAGGCGTCCACGGGGGCGACGAAGCCGCCCGAGGCAGGCTGCTGCTGCGCTGAGGCGGGTGCGGGGGCGGGCTTCTCGGCCGGTTTCTCCGCCGGTTTCTCGGCGGGCTTCTGCGAGGGCTTCTGCGCGTTCGGCTCCACGGGCTTGACCGGCTCGGCGGTCCGCGGCGGCTTCTCTGGGTTCTGCGCGGGCGGCGCGGTCGGCGGGGCCGGTGCGGCGGTCACGCGCAGGGTGAGCCGCTGACCGGGGAAGATCAGGTTCGGATCGCTGCCCACGGTGGTCCGGTTGGTCTCGTACAGCGCCTGCCAGCCGCCCTCGACCTGCTGGCTGGTGGCGATCGCCGAGAGGGAGTCCCCGGGCGCGACCACGTACGGGTTGGGCAGGACCGAGGTGCCCGTCGGACGGGGCGTGGTGGCCGGCGGAGCGGCGGGCTTCGCCTCCTTGCGCTGCACCTGGACCTTCACGCCCTGGCCCTGACCCTGGTTCTGGCCCTGCGGGGAGACGGCGGCCGCGGGGCCGCCGCGCGAGAGCCCCGCCTGCTTCCCGCACACCGGCCAGGCCTGCGGGCCCTGCCCCTTGAGGACCTTCTCCGCGACCGCGATCTGCTGGTCCTTGGTGGCCTGGTCGGCGCGGGCGGCGTACGCGGTGCCGCCGAAGGCGCGCCACGTGCTCTGGCTGAACTGGAGCCCGCCGTAGTAGCCGTTCCCCGTGTTGATGTGCCAGTTGTTGGTGGACTCGCAGTCCGCGACCTTGTTCCAGGTGTCCACCGAGGCGGCCTGGGCGGTTCCGGCGCCGATCAGAGGGAGCGCGAGCCCTGCGCCACCGGCGGTGACGACGAGCGAGGCGCGGTTGATGCTGCTCGGCACGTACCGGCGGTGCCGGCCCCGTACACCCATGGGAGCCCCCATTGAAGACATCAGGAACCGCACAACCTAACGGCGGGATCAGGGCATGACAAGGGGCGCAACAGGGCGCACGCCGGGGGAAGTTGACATTCTTTCGCATGGCGGGACGGCTTTGTCCGTTCCGGCCCCTGTAGCGTCGCTCCCACCCGCACATCGAAGCACTCAGGAGCGCATGCATGAGCAGCACCGCCCAGATCGGCGTCACCGGGCTCGCGGTGATGGGGAGCAACCTCGCCCGGAACTTCGCCCGCAACGGCTTCACGGTCGCCGTCCACAACCGCACGGCCGCGAAGACCACCGCCCTGGTGGAGGAGTTCGGGCACGAGGGTTCCTTCGTCGCCACCGAGTCCGCGAAGGAGTTCGTGGACGCGCTGGAGCGACCGCGCCGTCTGATCATCATGGTGAAGGCCGGTGAGCCGACCGACGCCGTGATCCACGAGTTCGCCCCGCTGCTGGAGCCGGGCGACGTCATCATCGACGGCGGCAACGCCCATTTCGAGGACACCCGGCGGCGCGAGAAGGAGCTGCGCGAGCAGGGCATCCACTTCGTGGGAGCGGGCATCTCCGGCGGTGAGGAGGGCGCGCTGCTCGGCCCGAGCATCATGCCGGGCGGCTCCGCCGAGTCGTACCGGTCGCTCGGTCCGATGCTGGAGAAGATCTCGGCGAAGGCCAAGGACGGTACGCCGTGCGTCTCGCACGTCGGCCCCGACGGCGCCGGGCACTTCGTCAAGATGGTGCACAACGGCATCGAGTACGCCGACATGCAGCTGATCGCCGAGGCCTACCATCTGCTGCGCGATGTCGCCGGGTACTCCCCCGCGCGGATCGCGGAGACCTTCCGCGAGTGGAACCGGGGCCGGCTGGACTCGTACCTGATCGAGATCACGGCGGAGGTGCTCGCCCACACCGACGCCGAGACCGGGCTCCCGTTCGTCGACGTCGTGGCCGACGCGGCCGAGCAGAAGGGCACCGGCCGCTGGACCGTGCAGATCGCGCTGGACCTGGGCGTTCCGGTGTCGGGAATCGCGGAGGCCGTCTTCGCCCGTGCGGTTTCGGGCCACGCGGACCTGCGTAAGGCCGCGCGGGGGCTCGCGGGCCCGACGGCCGCGCCGCTGTCGGCGGAGGCGGCCGACGCGTTCGCCGCCCGGGTGGAGCAGGCCCTGTACGCCTCGAAGATCGTCTCGTACACGCAGGGCTTCCACCAGATCCAGGCGGGCAGCGAGGAGTACGGCTGGGGCGTGGACCTGGGCGCGGTGTCCTCGCTGTGGCGGGGCGGCTGCATCATCCGCGCGGCGTTCCTGGACCGGATCCGTACGGCCTACGACGCGCAGCCGGACCTGCCGAGCCTGCTGGCGGACCCGGGCTTCGCGCAGGAGATCGGCGAGGCCCAGGACGACTGGCGGGCCGTGCTGGTGGCCGCGGTGTCGCAGGGCATCCCGGTGCCGGCCTTCTCCGCCTCGCTCGCGTACTACGACGCGCTGCGCGCGGAGCGGCTCCCGGCGGCCCTGACCCAGGGCCAGCGCGACTTCTTCGGGGCGCACACCTACCGGCGCACCGACAGGGAGGGCACGTTCCACACCCTCTGGAGCGGCGACCGCTCCGAGGTCCGTACGGCCTAGCCGGCGGGCGTCCTGCCGCTCAGGGGCCCGGGCTGCGGGATCGGCGCGGGCCCCGGCGGCGGCGGGATCGGATCGGGCTCGGGCACCGGCCCCGGTACCGGGGGCACGGGCCGCGGAACCGGCTCGGGATCCGGGAAGGGCCGGGGGCCGGGCCCGGGCGGCGGAATCGGATCCGGCTCGGGCACGGGCGGCTCCGTCATCTCTGCGTTTCGCACCATGACTCCCACCTTCCCCGCATCCGCCCGGGTACGCCCTCCGTACGCCCGATGCGCGGGCCGGTCGAGCCCCCGTGCGGGGTCACGGACGAACGGGGCCCCGGCGGGCCGCCTGGACGGCGGCGGCCAGACCGGGGGGCGGGCTGGCCAGGATCGGGACGGACGTACCGGCCAGGAGGGCGGCGTCGGCCATCGAGGCCTGGGCCAGGACCATGACGTCCGCCTCCGTGACGCGGTCCGCCGCCCCGGCCACGAGGGCGAGGTAGCCCGCGGTGTCGGCCGCCTCGAAGCGGGACCAGGCTTCCGCGATCAGGTGCGTGGTGACCGACACCGGGCGGCCGGCCCGGTCGGCCTCCTCCCTCAGCAGGGCGACCGTCGGGGCCAGCGTGGACTCCACGGTGGCGAGCACCGCGATGCGCGGGCCCGTACGGACGGCCTGCGCGGCCATCGGCCGGTCCACCCGCAGGACCGGGACGCCGAGCTCCGGCGCCAGGGACTCCGCGACGGCGCCGATGGTGGAGCAGGTCACGAGGACCGGCCCGACGGAGCCGGCCAGCAGGGCCCGCAGGCCCGGAGCCGCCGCGTCCGGACCCTGCGCACGGGCCCGGTCGAGCAGCTCCGGCGCCACGAGGTGGCGCAGTACGGCCCCGGGGTGGTCCCGGTCCCGCAGGGCGTCGAACACCGGCACGTGGACCGGCGAGGTGTGCAGCAGGGTCAGGCGCGTCACCACAGGTCGGGGCTGGCGGCCAGCTGGGCCTTGGCCGCCGCGACCACCTCGGCCGGCGCCTCGGGCGCCTGCTCGGGGTGGCGTCCGGCCCAGGCGGCCGCGTACGGGCACAGCGGAACCACGGGAACCCCCTCGGCGGCGGCGATCCCGTAGAAGGACTTCACCAGGTCCCCGGCGATCCCCCGGCCCTCGTGCCCGGGCTCGACGATGGTGTGCACCGCCACGAGGGCGTGGGGCCGCGCGTCGAGCACGAAGTACGCGATGAGCCCGACCACCTCACCGGACTCGACGGCGAGCAGCCGCCCCGCCTCGCGGTCGTCCTTGAACTCGATGGCCCCGGCCTCGGTCTGCGACATGGTCCCCGACTCCCCTCAGACAGCCACCGCGTGGGGGCTGCGCTCCTGGTCCGTTCCCGGTACCGGGGCGGACGGATCCGCGCCCAGTTCGATGATGCGATTGTCCGCGTCGACGTGGACGACGCGCGGCTTCAACACCCTTGCCTCGGCGTCCTCGACCTGTGCGTAACTGATGAGGATGACGAGGTCCCCGGGGTGCACGAGGTGTGCGGCGGCGCCGTTGATCCCGATGACGCCGGAACCGCGCTCGCCCTCGATCACGTACGTCTCCAGGCGCGCCCCGTTGGTGACGTCCACGATGTGGACGAGCTCCCCGGGCAGCAGATCCGCCGCGTCGAGGAGATCGGCGTCGATGGTCACGGAGCCGACGTAGTGCAGATCGGCCTGGGTGACGGTGGCCCGGTGGATCTTGGACTTGAACATGGTACGAAGCATGCGAAAACTCCCGATATGTCTGCTCCCTGCCTGCTTCACGCAGGTCAAGGGCGGTGCCGGCAGCCTACAACCGTTCACAAGTTCGGTCAGCCCTCCCCAAGTCTTTCAGCCCGGCGGCAGGTTCCGGGCTTCGGCACCCGTCCGGCCTTACGCACGAGCCGGGGTGCCTGCAGGGCGGAGTTCGCGCTCCGCGGCCAGCTCCTTGGCGAGTGCCTCACGGAGTTCCGCGTAGGTCGGGGCGAGCCGCCGCAGCCCCGCCTCCAGAGCGGCGTCGTCCTCGGTGATCAGCGGGAGCTGCAGGGCGCCGAGGATCCGGGCCTGCCGGGTCAGCACCTCGGCCGGACCGGCGCATCCCAGCCCCGCCAGGCAGACGGCCGCGTCGGACAGGCGCCGCGCCCCGGCCCGTACGGAGAACCGCGCCATCACGCCCCGGATGCCCTCGTCGAGCCCCTGGGCCACCAGATCGGCGAGTCGCTCCAGAGCGGCACCGCCGCCGAGCGATGCGGGGGACATGCCGGCGGCCCCGCTCTCGCACGCCTCCAGCAGCCGCAATGCCCGTGGCAGCGAGGCACGCACGGCCTGCGCCGGAGTGACGTCGCGGGTGCGGATGAACCGGGACCGCAGGACGAACGGCCGTTCCACGTAGCTGATTTCCTCGGCGCGCCATGCCGCCAGGAAGTCGGACATCGGCAGCGTCGCCCACGGGTGGCCGTGCGGATCGTGGAAGACGACGACGTCCGTGTCGACCTCCACGACCAGCACGTAGTGGTCGGCGCCGACCGCGGTGCCGGAGCCGGGCTCCTGCCACAGCAGGCCCATCTCCAACGGGCCCACCAGGACCGGTCCTTCGGCCGCGGCGGCCCGGAGCCGGGTCTCCGCATCGGCGGCCGTGTCGCCGTCACTGCGCCGGCAGTCGAACCCGAGGAGGTCCAGCGCCGCGGTGAGCCCGAGCCCGACCGCCGGCGTCCGGGAGGCAGGCCCTGGGCCCATCGTGGGCATTCGTGAGCGCTCATGGGCAGGACCGCGCTGACCTGCTCCGATACCCGGATGTCAGAGGCCGGACGCGAGGGGTCCGCGGGCGGGGTGCGGGGCGGCTCCGGCGGGGCTCGACCCAGGCTGCACATGTGGTGACTCAGAGCGATAATCGGAACAGTACGCAGTGAGTCGTTCCGCGGATCGGGAAGTGGGGCGCAGTGATGCACGACCCGGTGTTCCACGATGCCTCCGGCGTGGTTGCGGAACCGGGTGAGGAGACGTACGCCCTGCTCGACGCGCACGGGGTGGTCATCGGGTGGGGGCCGGGGGCCGAGCGGCTGCTGGGCTACACCGCCCGGGAGGTGCACGGGCTGCGCGGGGCCGATCTGCTGCTCGCGCGCTCCGGGCCGGGGCACGCGGTGCTGCGGCACCGCAGCGGGCGCCAGGTCGAGGTGGCGCTCCACGCGCGGCCCATGATGTCCACCGCCGGGGAGCGGCAGTGGCTGGTCCAGGCGACCGACACCGACGCCACGCGGCGGCGCGAGCTCAGCGAGGCCCTGATCAGGGGGCTGTTCACCGAGTCCCCTTTCCTCATCGACGTCTTCGACACGCAGCTGCGCTTCATCGCGCAGAACGACGCCCTGCGGCGCGGCGCGGGCTTCGCGAACGAGGAGTTCGTCGGGCGCACGATGTCCGAGGTGGCCCCGCCCGACCTGCTGGACATGGCGGCCCTCGAAGCGCGCCAGCGCCATGTCCTGGAGACCGGTGAGGCCTTGGTGCAGACCGAGGTGCGCGGCCTGCTGCGCGGCGATCCCGACCGGCAGCACGTCTGGTCCGAGACCATCCTCCCGCTGCGCAGCAGCTCCGGCGAGTTGATCGCGCTCGCGCACACCGTGGCCGACGTGACCGAACGGGCCCGGGCGCGGGAGCGGTTGGCGCTGGTCAACGACGCGAGCACGCGCATCGGCACCACCCTGGACGTGCTGCGCACGGCCCAGGAGCTCGTCGACGTGGCCGTACCGGAGTTCGCCGACCACGCCTACGTCGACCTGCCCGCCCTGGTCTTCGGCGGCGAGGAGCCGCTCGTCGGCCCGGTGGGCGAGAGCGTGACCCTGCTGCGCGCCGCGACCTCCTCCGCGCCCGGGATCCCGGTGAAGGCGGCGGTGGCGACGGGCGATCCCGACCCTTTCACCACCGGGCCGGGTTCGCTGTTCACCCGGGCCATGGCCGGCGGCGAACCCCTGCTGCTGACCGGCGAGGAGCTGATCGCGGAGCTCGCCCCGGTCGACCCGGCGCAGGCCGAGCGGGTCCGTGCGTACGGGGTCCACTCCTGGCTGCTCGTACCGATGTCCGCCCGCGGCGCGGTGCTCGGCGCCGCCGTCTTCGTACGCCACTCCCGCGCCCACGGGTTCGAACCGGACGACGTGCTGCTGGCCGAGGACATCTCGACCCGCGCGGCCGTGTGCATCGACAACGCGAGCCGCTACACGCGCGAGCGGACCGCGGCCCTGGCCCTGCGGCGCAGCCTGCTGCCCCAACGGCTGCCGGTGCTCGGCGCGTTGGAGGCCGTGACCCGCTACCTGCCCGCGCACGGCCAGGCCGAGCTGGGCGGGGCCTGGTACGACGTGATCCCGCTGTCGGGGGCGCGGGTGGCGCTGGTGGCGGGCGACGCGCACGGGCACGGTCTGAACGCCGCCGTGACCATGGGCAGGCTGCGCACGGCGGTGCGGACCCTCGCGGACCTCGACCTCTCCCCCGACGAGCTGCTCTCGTACATGGACGACCAGATCCACCGGTTCGTGGACGAGCACGGCGACGAGGAGGCCGGCGGGCGGCGGGGCGGCGCGGCCGGGACGACCTGCGCGTACGCCGTCTTCGACCCGATCACGCGGCAGCTGGAGGTCGCCTGCGCGGGCCATCCGCCGCCCGTGCTCGCGCCGGTGGGCGGGCGGCCGGCCATCGTGCCCCTGCCCGCCGGTCCGCCGCTCGGCCTCGGCGGATCGCCGTTCGAGGGCGCCGAGATGACGCTGAACGACGGGGACGTCCTGGTGCTCTACAGCCACGGCCTGGTCGCGGCCCCCGACCGGGAGGTGGACCTCGGCCTCGAACGCCTCCCGGAGGCGCTCGCGGGCATCGCGCTCACCCCGCCGGACGGACTCGACCAGGCCTGCGACGCGGTGATCGGCCGGCTGCTCCCGGTACTGCCGCAGAACGACGTGGCGGTGCTCATGGTGCGCCTGCACGAGCTGCCGGCCGAGCACCACATCACATGGGACCTGCCGGCGGAGCCCGAGGTCGTGGCCCGCGCCCGTACGCTCGCGACGCGGCAACTGGCCGTATGGGGCCTGGAGGAGCTGGAGTTCACCACGGAGCTGGTGGTCAGCGAACTGGTCACCAACGCCATCCGGTACGGCAGCGAGCCGATCCAGCTGCGGATGATCCGCGACCGCGAGCTGATCTGCGAGGTCTCGGACGGCAGCAGCACCTCCCCGCACGTCCGGCGCGCGGAGGAGACCGACGAGGGTGGGCGCGGGCTGTTCATGGTGGCGCAGCTGGCCCAGCTGTGGGGCACCCGCTACCACGCCCGCGGCAAGACCATCTGGGCCGAACAGCCCTTCCCCGAGGGGTTCCCGGAGGAGGCCGGAGCCTCCTCCGGGAAGGGCTGAGCCCGGCGCGTGCTACCCGGCCGGGGCCTGCCGGTACGCCGCCTCCGGCACGGGGGCGTAGCCCGTGGGCCGGGCGGTGAACGTGCCCCGGCCCTGGGTGCGGCTGCGCAGCCGGGACGCGTAGCCGAAGAGCTCGGCCAGCGGCACGGTGGCGGTGACCGCCGTGGTCCCGGCCCGCGCGGCCGAGCCCGAGACCCGTCCGCGCCGGGCCGCGAGATCTCCCAGCACCCCGCCGACGGCGTCGTCGGGTACGGTCACCACGACCTCGGCCACCGGTTCCAGCAGCTCCATCGCGGCGGCGCGCAGGGCCTCGCGCAGCGCGAACCTGCCCGCGGCCCGGAACGCCATCTCCGAGGAGTCCTTCGAGTGCGTGGCCCCGTCGGTCAGCGTCACCCGCAGTCCGGTCACCGGATGACCGCCGAGGGGCCCCTCGGCGAGCGCGTCCCGGCAGCCCGCCTCGACGGCGCGGGCGTACTCCTGGGGCACCCGGCCGCCGACGACGGCCGTCCGGAACTCGAAGACGCCCTCGCCGGCCCGTTCCGCGCCCGTCGCCAACGGCTCGACGTCGAGGACCACGTGGGCGAACTGGCCCGCGCCGCCGTCCTGTTTGACGTGCCGGTACACGAGACCCGACACCCCGCGCACGACGGTCTCCCGGTACGCCACCCGGGGGCGGCCCACGGCGATCCGCAGTCCGTGGCTGCGGCGGATCTTCTCCACCGCCACCTCCAGGTGCAGTTCGCCCATCCCCGACAGGACCGTCTGGCCCGTCTCGGGGTCCGTCCGCACCACCAGCGACGGATCCTCCTCGACCAGCCTGGCCAGCGCCGCGGACAGGCGGCCCGTCTCGGCGCTGCCGCCCGCCTCGACCGCCACGGACACCACGGGTGCGGCGGCCTTGGGCGGTTCGAGGACGAGCGGCGCCCCGGGGGCGCACAGCGTGGACCCGGCGCGGGTGCCCTTGAGCCCGACGACGGCGACGATGTCCCCGGCCACGGCCCGGTCCGCCTCGGCGTGCCGGTCCGCCTGGACGCGCAGGATCCGTCCGATGCGCTCGGTCCGGCCGGTGGCCGAGTCCAGCACGGTGTCCCCCTTCCTCATCGTTCCCGAATAGATCCGCAGGCAGGTCAGCCGGCCGGTCGCCGTCGCGTTCACCTTGAAGGCGAGCGCGGCGAACGGCGCCGCCGGGTCGGCGGCCCGTTCCTCCACCGCGGCGCCCCGGGTTCCCCGTACCGGCGGCATGTCCGCAGGCGAGGGGAGGTACGAGACGACCGCGTCGAGCAGCGGCTCGATCCCGCGGTTGCGGTAGGCCGAGCCGCAGAGGACGACGACGCCCTCACCGCCGCGCGTCAGGTCGCGCAGGGCGGCCGTCAGCGTGGTGGCGGACAGCTCCGAGGTGGCGCAGTACTCCTCCAGGGCGGCCGGGTGGAGTTCCGCCACCCGCTCCTCCAGCAGCCGTCGGCGGGCGCGCGCCTCCTCGTAGAGGGCTTCGGGTACGGGACCCGACGTGAACGAGTCCGGCTCCTCGCCCCAGACCAGTGCGCGCATGTGCACGAGGTCCACCGTCCCGCGGAAGCCGTCCTCCTGCCCGATGGGCAGCTGGACGACCAGCGCGGCGACGTGCAGCCGCTCCTGTACGGACGCGACCGCCCGGTCGAGGTCGGCTCCGACGCGGTCCATCTTGTTGACGAACACGAGGCGCGGCACGCCGTGGCGGTCGGCCTGCCGCCATACCGATTCGCTCTGCGGTTCGACGCCCGCGACGGCGTCGAACACCGCGACCGCACCGTCGAGTACGCGCAGGGAACGTTCCACTTCGTCGGAGAAGTCGACGTGTCCCGGTGTGTCGATCAGGTTGACGTGGTGGCCGTCCCACGTACAGCTGACGGCTGCGGCGAAGATCGTGATGCCTCGGTCGCGCTCCTGGGGGTCGTAGTCGGTGACGGTCGTGCCGTTGTGGACCTCGCCGCGTTTGTGGGTGGCCCCGGTGGCGTAGAGGATCCGCTCGGTGACGGTGGTCTTGCCGGCGTCGACGTGCGCGAGGATGCCGAGGTTGCGGACGGTGGTCGAGGTGTGCGGGTGGGTGCGCATGGCCCGGGTCTTTCCGGTCGGTCGAGAAGAGGGCGGCGCGAATTCCGGACGAAGGAGGATGTGCCCGGGCACACGAGGGGCCGGGGCGGACGAGGGCGCGGCCGTGCTCGCCCGGGCGTACGCGAACGTACTGGGGAGGGAGGTCGTGCCGTGTCGTGTCGTGTCAGTCGTCGCGGACATCCGATGGCGGCCGCGCAGCCGTCATCGGGAGGACGGAGACACCAGGATCACGTCGTACCGGGACCGGGGAGCGAACACGGCGATGCGGTGACACACGGCCCGGCTCCCCTCTCGTCGGCTGAGTGCGCACCACGTCCCGTGGCGGCACGGGAGCGAGTCTAGGGACACGGCAGCGGCCCGGCACCGCAATTAATCGCGGTGCCGGGCCGGACGCCTCCTCAGGACGCGGCGGGACCGGGGGAGTCGTGCCCGCCCGCGTGGGAGGAGCCGGGTGAGGCGCCGCGCGTGGGGTCCTGGGACATGTCGTGAGGCATGTCCTGGGGCATGTCGTGGGGCATGTCGTGGGGCATGTCCTGCGGGGAGCCGCCGTGACCGGAGACGGTTTCGATGGTTCCGCCGAGGCGGGTGTGGGCGCCGGCCAGGGCCTCGGCGGAGGCCGCCGTGATGACCCAGGTGGGGCCGACGAGGTACGTACCCCCGTACATCTGGGCCTCGTTCAGCCAGGTGCGGCGGCCCTGCTCGCTGGTGAAGGTGGCCATCCGGAAGCCCTCCTGGCCCGAACCGCACGCCCCCTCTCGCAGTTCTTCCGCGTCGACCGTCGTCTCCGGCGTACAGCCGAGGGCGGCGCCGATCTCCTGGAGCGGGGCGGGGCGGGCGGTCGAGGCCGGGGCCGGGGCGGACGAGCCGTCGGCCGGTCGCTGACCGGCCGCCGCCCGGTCGGAGCAGCCTCCGCACAGCAGCGTCGCGAGCAGCACGGCGGCAGCGGCGGCGGCGGAAGCGGCGTGACGCGGTGGACGGGGCATGGCTGACTGCCTCACAGGGTTCGGGGCCGGGGTTGCGTCGGAGGGGGGTGGAAGGCTCGCTACGCCGTCGGCGGTACCTTCTTGCCCTCGGCGGTGACCGCGAACCAGAGCCCCTGCTTGTTGTGCCCGTTGGCCTGGCCGGGTTCGGTGTCCCCGGTGAAGGTGTAGACCGGCCAGCAGTCGATCGTGAGCTGTTCGCTGCCGTCGGGCCGCTTCACCGATCCGACCAGCTTGCCGGCGATTCCCTCGGCTTTCGCCTTGTCGATGGCGGCGGCGGGCTTCCACGTGTCCAGGCAGGCCCCGAGGCAGCCGAACTTCATCGGCCACGCACTGTCCTTGTCGAATCGGTAGAGCGTGCGCCACTGGCCGTCCACCAGTATCTTGCCGAGCTTTTCATTGTCGGCGACGGAGAGTTCCGCGCCCGACTTCATGTTCATGCCCGCGGCCCCCGCCCCCATTTCCATTCCGCTACCGGTATTGCCGTCCGCCTTCTGTTTCTTGTCGACCGCCTTCTTGCCGTCCGGCGCCAGTGCGTGCCAGGTGCCTCCGACGCCCTCGCCCTTCGCCTCGCCCGCCTTCGTGTCCTTCGCGTAGCGGTACACGGGCCAGCCGCCGAGGGTCAGCTGCTTGCTGCCGTCGGTCCGGTCGACGGAGCCGATCAGGGCCGCGTCGATGCCGGCGGCGGCCGAGGCGTCGTCGGCCGGTACGGCCGGCCACACCGTGGCGCAGTCCCCGTCGCAGTTCGACTTGGGCGGCTGCGGGGTGTCCTTGTCGAAGCGGTAGAGGGCCATCCCGGCGCTGTCGGTGACCACGCTGCCCACGCTCGCGATGTCGCGCACGGACAGCTGCCCGGCCGACGCCGCCTTGCCGGAGCCCGATCCGACGTCCGAGCCCGAACCGGAGCCGGCGCCGGCGACGCCCGCCCCGTAGCCGCCCGCTCCGTAGCCCGTGTCGTACGCGCCTCCGAGGGCCTTGCCCGCGCCCGCCGGCTGTACGGAATTCGTGTTGCGTGCGGCGCCATTGTCGCTGCTGCCGCAACCTGCCGCCAGCAGCAGAACCGCGGCCACCGATCCGACCGTTGAGATACGACGCGTCTTGTTCACGATCACTCCTTCGGGTTGAACCCGGGGGGTTCGTCTACTGCCTTATTCATAAGGCCTGACGGGTTCACCGAATTCGAATGGGCGGGAATTTATCAGATCGCGCTAACCCGTGAACTCCCGCCACCGGCGGCCGTTTACCGCCGGCTCATTCCTGAATGCGCAGCGCGAGCGCGGGGCAGCGCCGCACGGCGCGGAGCGCCATCGGCCGCAGCCTTCCGGGGACGGACATGACGGCCTCGGCCGGATAGCCGTCCCGGTCCAGCCGCACCACGTCGGGCAGCACGTCCACGCAGAGCCCGTGACCCTTGCACAGCGTCCAGTCCACGACGAGCCGTTCGGGGTTCTCGTCCTCCGGCAGGGGCAGCGCGCCGAGCACGCGGCGTCCGCAGCCGCTGCCCAGGGCGTGGTCGCGCATCTCGTCGGGGAAGACGGCGAGCGCCGAGGCCATGAACGCCGAGGTGCCGTCCGGATGGCTGCACGCACCGCGCCGCAGCACTCCCCGCATCCGCGCCTCCACCGCCTCCAGGGCCGGCCGGCCTCCCCCCGCCACCAGAGCCTCCACGGCATCGGCGAGCGAGGGCAGGCCTCTGACGCACGGGCCGCACTGGCCGGCGGTCTCGTCCGCCATCCAGCGCATCACGCGGGCCACTTCGCCGGCCGGGCAGGTGTCCTCGGGCAGCGGCAGGACCGCACCCGCACCGAGCGTGGCCTTGAGCGAGGAGAGCGACTCCCGGGAGAGCAGGGCGGTCCGCGCCGCCGCCGGCGTCAGCCATTTGCCGTGGTACCCGCCGACCAGGACGCCCTGGCCCGGGGAGGAGCCGCACAGCTCCAGGACGTACGCCAGGGAGGTCCCGAGGGGCGCCTCGACCACCGTCGAGCCGCTGATCGTCAGCATGACGGTGCCCGGCTCGCTCTCGAGGCCGACCGAGCGGAATCCCGTCACCCCGATCCTGGCGGCGATGGCGAGCTGGGCGTACGTCTCGGTGTTGGACAGCAGGGTCGGCAGTCCGCTCAGACCCCGCTCGCTGGTCCGGACCTTCTGCCCGTTGGGGATCGCGGCCCCTCCGTTGAGGCCGTTCACGAGCGAGGTCCCCTCTCCCGAGACGAAGCGCTCGGGAAGCCGGCCGACGCGCAGGCGGCTGCCGGCCACGCCGCGCTCGGCGACGGCGGCCCGCAGGGACTGCTCCACGTCGTCCCTGGTCACCCCGATGGCAACCTCCTCGGCGCCGATCGCGTCGGCCGCCAGCAGGGCTCCGTCGAGCACCAGGTGCGGGGAGTGCAGCAGCATGGCGGCGTCCTTGAGGCAGCTCGGCTCCCCCTCGGTGCCGTTCACCACGACGGCGGTCCGCCCCTCCTTGGTCCGGGCGGACCGGATGACCGCCTTGAGCTTGCGGGCGAACGGAAAACCCGCTCCCCCGCGGCCCCGCAGGTCGATGCCCTCGGCGAGCTCCACGAGATCGCCCGCGGTGTACTGCGGCAACGGGCCGTGCACCACGGAGTGATCGGCGCGGTCGAGCCGGGGCAGCACGTCGAGTCCGGCCAGCAGCCTGGGCTGGCCGACGCACCCGAGTGCGGGATCGACGATCGAGGTCACTGACGGCCCCGCATCCCGTCGTACGACCCGCCGGGCCGGTCCGTTCCGGGCCCGGCCGCGATGCCGCTGGGGATGACCACGGTGTCGTACGTGTCGGCGCCGTACGCGCCGCTGCCGTACGACGGTGCGTACGGCGTCGCACCGTACGGCGGGAGGACCTCGGTCGTGGGCTCCAGGGCCTGCCGGGGGGAGGGCACGAAGGGACTCCTCGCCGGTGCGGCGGGCGGATCCGGCTGCGGGGCGACCGAACGCCGGTCCGACTGCCGGGCCAGCCGCGCCGTCAGCCGCTCGGCGGCCCATTCCGCGGGCTGCCGTACGAACCGCTGCGGCGGCCTCTTGGGCCGCGGCGGCGCGCCTTGAGGAGTGGCCGCGGACACGGCGACCGGCCTTACGGGCGCGGCGCGCAGCCTCGCCCGCAGCCGCACGGCGAGCACGCCGGCCACCCCGAGCAGGCACAGGGCGTACGAGACGGTCACCCACGCGCTGGCGGGGCGGCCGGCCTTGAGGCCGTGCACCAGGGACGCGCCCCACGCCGGGTACGCGCCGAAGTGCAGGGCCCGCCACCACAGGGAGCGGCCCTTGGTCGCGAAGGCGCTGCGAACGGCGCCGGAAATCGCCGTGGAGACGAATACGTATCCGGCCAGGGTGCCCAGGCCGATGAGGAACGGCTGGTCCTGGTCCGTGAACGGCAGGAAGGCGGAGGTGATGCCCGTCTGCGACTCGGCGACCTTGACCCATATGTGCAGGAGCAGGAAGCCCAGCCCCGCGACGGCGAGGCCGCGGTGTGCCGCCTGGGCGACCAGCCGGTGCCCGGAGGTGAGCACCGTACGGTCCGTGGCCGCGAGGCCCCACAGGACGGCAGAGGTGAGCGAGACGAGCGAGAGGACGCCCGCCCCGAAGTCCAGGAAGTCCCAGAAGTGGCTCAGGGCGCCCGCCCGGGCCGCCACGGACAGGGCGAGCAGGCCCGTGAGGGCGGCGAGGACGAGGGTGGCGGGACGCACGCCTCCGGCCGGGGACAGCAGGGGCGGCCGCCGCACGGCCCGCCGGCCGGCGGCCGCGGCAACGGCCTCGCCGGCATGGCGTCTGGTGCGGCGCGCCCGGTGTGAGCGGGGCGCACGGGCTGGGGACAGGGGCATGTAGTTCTCCCATACGCCCAGGCCCGAGGCACTCCACGCGCACTCGGCGCCCGGGGTGGTCGACGGAACTGCTCCGCGGCGGGCGGGAGATGAGGTCCGCCGACCGGGAGCTGGGGCCGGAGTGCAGAAGCATCGTGGACCTTCGCAACGCCTCCACAGTATTTATCTAATCGTGACAAGTTCTGGCGCGCGTGGCATCGTCACACCGGACAGCCCCGGAAGATTCCCTTCCAACGGTGCGGTGGCAACAAGAGTTACGCCTTGTCCGCCATCACACCTCCCCGTCGGCAAAGCTCAGGCAAAGCCGCGGGACTGCAAGTGGATGGCACTCTCCTGGAGGGTGTACGAGGTGCTCGACTCCCCCGTCCGCACTGGCGCAGAGGGGGGAGGAAGGCGACCTCGACAGGCTTGTCACCCTCCCACGGGGCAGGCCGTACCCCGGCATGAACGAGGTAACAATGTGCGAACTTCTGAACCGCATCTGGGCCCGTCCCCGAGGCGAATGGACCCGGGTCGTGCGCAGGGAACTCCCCGCGCTGACCGCCGGGATGGTGGAGGAGCTGAGGGAGGAGCTCCCCGGGTTCTCCGCCCTCGTCGACGACCTTGACGAGGAGGTGGTCAGACAGCGGCTCGAAGTGGCCCTGCTCACCGCCCTCGGGTACCGCGAACCCGCGCCTCAGCAGAAGAGCAAGGTGACGGAACACGCCCACCCCGACGAGGAAGAGGAAGAGGAGGACTACGCCGCCGAGCACGAGCACCCGGACCAGGAAGAGGAGGAGGGCGAGGACGATGAGCACCGCGGTCCGCCGACCGGCATCCGGGTCCCCCGCCAGCGAGGGCAGTTGTCCCCCCTGACGGTCGTCCCCCGCGACGGTCTCGGGACCCGCTCCGAACGCGCGAGGCGTGAGCTCTTCTCCGCCCTCACAAGTGACATGCCCATGGCTGAAATCGCGCTCTCCGAGCTGGCTTCGGCGGCCGGCTGGCCGCTCCCGGCCGAGATACGCGCCATCGCCCTCGCCACCCCCGGCGAGACCCAGCAGCTCGCGGCCGTCCTGGACGACGGACTCGCCGGCATGGTCGGCGGCCAGCCCTGCCTGCTGGTCCCGAGCCCGGACCCGGAGACCCGGGCTTCCCTGGAGGCCCTGCTGCGCGGCCGGTTCGCCGCCGTGGGCCACCCCGTCGCCCCCCGCGAAACCGCTTCCTCCCTGCGGTGGGCCCTGCGACTGCTGTCCCTGACCCCCAACCGGCCCGGCCTGGAGGCGCGCGCCCTCTTCGTCGACGACCACCTCTCCACCCTCATGCTGCTCCAGGACGAGCCCCTGGCGCACGCACTGGCCGCACGCTGGCTGCGGCCGCTGGCCAACCTGACCCCCCGCCAGAGCGAACGGCTCGAAGTCACCCTGCTGGCCTGGCTGGAGGGCGGCGGCGCCCCCGAGGCCGCGAAGGCGCTGAGCGTCCACCCCCAGACCGTGCGCTACCGCATGCGGCAGCTCGAAAAGCTCTTCGGACCCGGCCTGCGCGATCCGCGGACCCGGTTCGAGCTCGAAATGGCCCTGCGCAGCCGCCGCCTGATGGCGCAGGTGCGCCGCCAGAACTCGCGGATCGGCCGCAAGGTGCGCGTCGCGACCACCGACTTCCGGCCGCTGGGCGTCGGGCGCATGGCCCGCGTCAACGGCCTGTAGCCCTCCCCCGGCCCCGACCCGCATTCCCCCGCCCCCTACCCTCCCCCCGTAGACACGGATTCGGCCCCGGTCCCCTCCCCCGCCCCCGCGGAGCGGAGGGGGACCGGGGCCGCCGTACGTCGGGGCCCGGACCCGGGCCGGGCTCGCCGGCCCCACCGTCCTACAGGCCTACAAGCACCGCGGACTCCGCTCCGGCGCGCAGCGCGGCGTTGAGGTCCAGCAGTTCGGCGTACGCACGCGAACAGGACCGGCAGGCCGCCAGGTGCCGGGCGAGACCGCGGCCGCGCGGCGTGCTCCCGCGGCGCCGGATCACCGCCCCCAGCAGGCTGCCGAAGTGGCGGCACCGGTCGTCGGCGGCCGTGTCCAGATGGGCACGCAAGTACGCCTCGCGCAGAC
Source organism: Streptomyces sp. NPDC002181 (assembly GCF_042890485.1). NCBI lineage: Bacteria > Bacillati > Actinomycetota > Actinomycetes > Kitasatosporales > Streptomycetaceae > Streptomyces > Streptomyces sp. NPDC002181. The sequence goes on from NZ_JBIASC010000002.1 coordinate 282,569, forward strand.
CCTCCCGGGCCCGGAAGGCCAGCGAGGTCACGGCGCTGGGGGTGATGCCGAGCAGCAGGGGCACGGGATGCGGGCAGTCGTCCTCGACGAGGGTGTGCCAGAGGACGGCCTTCCAGCGTTCGGGCAGGGCCTGGAAGGAACGGGCGACGAGCCGGCGGTCCTCGCCGTCCAGCAACCGGCGCTGCGGGTCGTCCCCGTCGGGGCCGGGCCGGCACCAGGCCTCGATGTCCGCGGTCAGCACGGTCCGGCCGGCGCGGGCCCGCCACTCGACGGCCGTGCGGCGGACCACCGACAGGAGGTACGGACGCCATTCGTCCTGCGGCCCGGATCCGGAGCGGACGGCCTGGAGGGTGCGGATGAACGCTTCCGAGACCAGGTCCTCCGCGTCCTGCGGGGACCGGGAGCAGCGGCGCGCACATGCGAAAGCGGCGGCACTGTGCCGCCGGTACAGGCGCTCGCAGACGGCCGGATCGCCGTCGCCGGCGGCGTAGGCCGCCCTGAGCCGCCGTATGAGGTCCCCGTCCGAGGGCTCGGAACCGGACACGGGATCGGAACCGGGTTCGGGTTCGGGTTCCGGATCGGGGTCGGGTTCCGGACGCGGTCCGGGAGGGGTGGTGTGACGAGAGCCGGACATGGCACTCCTCGTGTGGGTCTCAGGGCCCGTGCGCGGGCCCCCTTGGTCGGTGGCACAAACGCGTACGCGGTGCCGGCCCGAAGTCGGCTTCGGACCGGCACCGCTCTCTCGGGGCGACGCGGGGGGAGGTGGGAGGGCGGCGCCGCCCCGAAGTTCTCAGCGGCAGGCGCGACCGTCGTTGATGCAGCGCACCGCACCGGCCATCAGGCCGTTCGACATGACGTTGATGAAGTCTCCGTGGTCGGTCACCGGCTTGTGCAGCTGCTCGGGGAAGCTGTCCACGGCGAACCGGGAGCCGGGGGGCACGCTGTAGACGATCCGCTGCACGAGCTGCGGGATGGCCTTGAAGCCCTTCTTGCAGTTGCCGTTGTTGTCGGCGAAGGCCACGTGGGTGCGGTGGTTGGCACTGTCGATGTTCTTGCCGTCCCAGCAGCTCTGGAAGTTGAACGTCCGTACGACGTCGCTGCCCTTGGGGCAGACCGGGTACTTGTCCTTCAGCTGGCGGTTCTCGAAGCCGGTGCAGCTCCACGAGGCGTTCGCGTTGGCGTTGCCGTTGGTGAGGGCCTTGGCGTCACCGGTGATGATCCGCATGAAGCGGGGCATCGCGGCGACCTTGCTGACGGGGCTGCCCTTGAACTCGATGGTCACCTGCTTCGGCTTGAGGATCGTGCCGACGTTCGCGTCCTGGCCGCCGCCGGGGGCCTTGGCGTCCTTCTCCGCCTTGCCGTCGCGCAGTCGCAGCACGGGCCAGTAGTACGTCGACTGGTCGCCGTTGGTGCAGGTGGTCCCGGACTGGGCGAGGCTGTTGTTCGTCGAGAAGGCGTCGGTGGTCTTGTTGCCGACGTAGTCGTGCATGTGGTGGGCGCCGTTGCTCACGCCGGGCGCGACGATGACGTTGTCGGGGTTGAAGTGGCCGTTCTCGTTGCGCCCGCACTGCACGGCGAAGGATCCGGTGGAGGCGCCGCCGCGGGCCGCGGGCTTGCGCACGTTGGGCTTGACGTTGCCGATGGCGACGAAGTCGCTGCGCGCCGGGCCGCCCTTGGCCTGCTGCTGTTGCTGTTGTTGCTGTTGTTGCTGGGGGGCTCCCTGCTTCGCTGCGCCGTCGGCGCCGTTCGCGAGGGCCGGCTCGTCCGCCGGGTTGGCGGCCGCCGCCTCCTTCATCACGCACCCGCTGAGCCCCTGCAGTCCGGCGGGCTTCTGGCCGGCCTTCCCGAGGGTGTCGGACAGGTCGGTGATGGTCTTGTCGCGCTGCTGCTTCAGCCCGCCGAGCAGCGCCTTGCTTTTGGCCTGGCCGGAGGAGAGCTGCTTGTAGGCGTCGGCGACCTGGGTGTCGAGCTGCGCGAGGTTCGCGTCCACGTCTTTGCGTGCCTGGTCGGGGACGTTGTCGAGCTTGTCGCCCACGTCCGGGCAGTCGATGGTGGCGGTCACGGGAGCGCTGCGGGAATCCTGTCCCGCGAAGGCGCCCTGAGAGACGATCACGACACCGCCGCCGCCCAGGACCAGGGCGGACATCGCGGCGAGGATCTTGTGCTTCGGCCGCAGACGGCGTTTGTGGCCCTTTTGACTCATGCGATCACTTCACTTCGTCGGTCGGGAATAGGGGGAGGAGGCGCCGGGGGCGGGCGCGGAGGGGGCGCCCGACGGGGCGTCCGCGAGGCCGTCGAAGTCGACGAGCCCACTGGCCTCAAGGACCGTGATGTGGTCCAGGACGGTGTTGTTGGCGTCCGTGGCCAGGGCCCGCACCTGGGAGTTGCGGGTCTGCGCCCGGATCTGGGCCACGAGTGCGAACACCTTGCCGTGGGCCCTGCGCAGCAGCTGGACGAACAGCTGCTCGTACTGGGGTCCTTGGGCCCTGTCCATCTGGTCGAGCCAGCCCTGCTGCTGCGCGCTGGGCTGGTTGGGGATCTCCATGCCGAGGGCCTGGCTCACCTCCATGACCCTGCGGTCCAGTTCGGTGTGGCCCTCGATGAGGTGCTCCCCCGCGGTGCGGATCGCGGGCCGCGTACTGCGCTGGAGGGCCTGCCGGCCCGCGGGCAGCTCCCACAGGCCGGCGAGCCGCACCTTGCGGACGAAGTCCCGGTCCTGGGGGGTGAGCGGCCCGAAGGCCGTGCTCTGGATGCCGGCGCCGTCGTCCTCGGCCGCCGGAGCCGTGGCAGCCGAGGCGTTCGACCCGCCGAACTTCTGCACGGGGATCAGCAACGCGATCAGGGTGAACGCGAGGGCGCCGATGACGACGCCCGTCGCCATCACGTGTCTCGATGCCACCGACATGCTGCCGACGGCCGACCGACGGAAAGACAGCACTGTGCCTCCTTGCTGCGTGGACCGGGAGGGGGTGCGCCGGCTCGGGCTCCGGCAGTTGCCCGTGTCCAATGCACCCGCGCTCCCCGGGTGCCACGGGACGCTAGTGCCAGTTGTGGTGCCTGTTTGGAAGGACCATCACGAATGGACAAACATCCGGTCAACGCCCCTAAAGGCTGGTACCGTTCGCGAGCGCTAGCTCTGAGGAGCCCCGGGCAGGGGTCGGGTGCGGGCCACGAGCAGGGCCACGTCGTCGCGGCCTTCCGGCTGGCGCAGCTCGGACAGCAGCAGGTCGCAGGTCTCCTCAAGGGGACGGGCCGGGTCGTGGAGCAGAGCCGTGAGCGCCTGCATCCGGATGTCGATGTCCTCGTCCCGGGTTTCCACGAGCCCGTCCGTGTAGAGGACGAGCTGGTCGCCGACGTCCAGGTCCAGGGCAGTGGCCTCGAAGGGCACACCGCCGACCCCCAGGGGCGCGCCGGTCGGCAGGTCGAGCAGCTCTGGCGGCCGCCCGGGGCTCGTGCGTACGGGCGGCAGGTGGCCGGCGGTCGCGATGCGGCACCGGCCCCGGTGCGGGTCGTACACGGCGATCACACAGGTGGCCATGGTGTGCCCGAGCCCGGTGGCGGTGTGGTCGAGCCGGGTCAGGACGGTGGCCGGGTCGAGGTCGAGCTCCGCCAGGGTGCGGGCGGCGGTGCGCAGTTGGCCCATGGTGGCGGCGGCGTTGATGCCGCTGCCCATGACGTCGCCGACCACCAGTGCGGTCTTGTCCCCGGGCAGCGGGATGACGTCGAACCAGTCGCCGCCGACCTCGCCGGCCGCCTCGGCGGGCTGGTAGCGGTAGGCGATCTCCAGGCCCGGGGTGGGGGTGGGGTGGTGGGGCAGCAGGTGGCGCTGGAGGGTGAGGGCGGCGCGGCGCTGCTTCTGGTACCAGCGGGCGTTGTCGATGCAGACGGCGGCGCGGGCCGCGAGTTCGCTGGCGAGCAGGACGTCGTCGTGGTCGAACGGCAGCGGGTTGTCGGTGCGCTGGAGCCCGAGGGCGCCGATGACCTCGCCGCGGGCGATGAGCGGTACGGCGAGGTACGAGTGCAGCCCGGCCGCGGCGAGGAGGGCGGCGGCATCGGCGTCGCGGGCGACGCTGGGCAGATCGGCCTCCGTCACATGCGCCACCAGCACCGGCCGGGCGGCCCGTACGCACTGGGTGACCACCCGGGTGGTGTCGTAGCGGGCGATCGAGCCGACCGGGTCGACCGCGAGGGTGGCGGGGCTCGGGCGGGCCGCCCTGACGGCGAGGGCGCGGAAGCGCACGGTCTCGTCGGCCGGGGCCCCGGGCAGGTGGTCGCCCGTCAGGACGGCGTCGAGGATGTCGACGGTGGCGAGGTCGGCGAGCTGCGGCACGGCGATGTCGCCGAGCTCGCGCGCGGTGACCCCGAGGTCGAGCGTGGTGCCGATGCGTACGGAGGCGTCGGCGATCAGGGCGAGCCGCTGTCGGGCCAGGGCGACGGCCGTCGAGGTCTTGTGCTGCTCGGTGACGTCGACGATGGAGGCGGCGACCCCGAGCGGCCGCCCTGCCGGGTCGTCGAGCCGGTAGAGGGAGAGCGACCAGGCGTGGTCCTCGTCCGGGTCGGCGGGCGTACGGCCGGTGGTGAACCGGTTCAGCTGCGGCCGGCCGGTGGAGAGCACCTCGCGCATGGCCGCCTCGATGGACTCGGTGTCCACATGCGGCAGGGCCTCGTGGACGCGGCGTCCCATGTGCCCGGCGGCGGGCAGCCCGTTGATCCGTTCCAGTGCGGGGTTGACCAGGACGTAGCGCAGTTCCGTGTCCAGGACGGCCAGGCCGATCGGGGACTGCGCGACGAGCCGCATGGACAGGGCCAGGTCGCGTTCCACGCGCCGCACGGTGGCCTGGTCGGAGGCGATGCCGAGGGCGTAGAGCCGCCCCTCGCTGTCCTCCAGCCGCATGTTGCGGAATTCCACCAGGCGGGTGGTGCCGTCCTTGTGCCGTACGGGGAACGCCCCGGCCCACGAGCCGCTGCCGGTCATCACCTCGTCGAAGAGGGAGAGGACCATGGCCAGGTTCGGCTCGTCGACGAGCAGCTCCGCCGCGAACTGCCCGAGCGCGTCGCCCGCGGTGTAGCCGAACAGCTCCGCGGCCTGCGGGCTCCACAGGGTGATCCGCCCCTGCGCGTCGAGGACGACCCCCGCGACGCCGAGCACGTCGAGGAGGCCGGGCCCGGTGGCGGGGTCGACGGCGAGTTCGCCGGAGGGTTCCGCGCCGGAGGGCCGGGCAGCGGAGCCCGGCCGCGCCGGTTCCGGGGCGGCCGGGGAGGCGTCCGCCGTACTCATGCCGGGCGCTCCTTCCCGTCCACTGCCGCGGGGGCGGCGCACCGGCCCGCTCGGTCTCCACGCCCCGGGTCCGCGCCCGGGGTGCTCCCATCCTCCCCCCACTCCCCCGGACCGGCAGCGCAGCCGCCCGCCGATACGGCCGTACGACGGAGCGCGGGAACAATGGCCGCGGTGTATTCAGGAGTCATGGACCATCGGCCGCCGCATCCGAGCCTGCGCCACGTCGGCGAACCGCGCCTGCCCCTGCTGGCGGTTCCCTTCGCGCTGATCGCGGCCGTCACGGTGGTCGACGTGCTGGCTCCGCCCGATGTCCACCTGGGTCCGTTCCTGGTCGCGGCACCGGCGGTCACCGCCTCGTTCGCCGGCCCCCGGATGACGGGGTTCGTCGGAGCGGTGGCCGTCGCGGCCCAGGTGACGGTCGCCGTGGTACGGACCACCGCCACCGACCTGAACCACACCTTCCAGATCATCGCGCTGGTCCTGATCTCGATCTTCGTCACCCTCTTCGCCCATCTGCGCGAGGTCCACGAGAAGCAGCTGACGCAGCTGCGCTCGGTGGCCGAGGCCGCGCAGGAGGTGGTCCTTCGGCCGCTGCGGGACCGGATGGGCCCGCTGCGCCTGGCCTCCGTGTACCTGGCCGCGGAGGCGGAGGCCCAGATCGGCGGGGACCTGTACGCCGCCACCCGCACCCCGCACGGCACCCGCCTGATCGTCGGCGACGTCCGCGGAAAGGGCCTGGAGGCGGTCGGGGACGCCGCGCTGGTGCTCGGCGCCTTCCGGGCCGCCGCCCACCAGGAGGCGGACCTGCCGACGCTGGTCGCGTACCTGGAGTCGGCCGTGGCCGCGGACCCGGACGGTGCGGGCGAGCAGCCCGAAGATCCCGGCGAGGCGTTCACCACGGCGGCGGTACTCGACATCCCCGATCGGGAGATGACCGTACGTCTCATCAGCTGCGGGCACCCGCCGCCCCTGCTGCTGCGGGGAGGACGGGTCATCCCCCTTGAGGTGGACCATCCGGCGCCGCCCCTGGGCCTGACGCAGTACGTGGACACCGGCTTCGCCCCGCAGTCCTTTTCCTTCGAGCCGGGCGACATGATCCTGCTCTACACGGACGGCGTCATCGAGGCCCGCGACGCCGGGGGCGCCTTCTACCCGCTGCCGGAGCGGGCCGCCGACTGGCCGGGGGACGGCCCGGACGCCCTGCTGCGCCACCTCTGCGCGGACCTGCTGGCGCACTCCCCGGGCGGCAGCCTGGGCGACGACGCGGCGATGGTCGCGATCGAGCGGGTCAGCGGCGGCGCCTGACCGCCCCCGGGGGGATGTCCTGCCGAGCGGGCCGGGCAGCAATTCCGCCCGCGTGTCGGCCAATTGTCCGGATGTGAGCTCGTTCGTGAGACGCATGCCGACCGGCCCTCCGGGATGATTCGCCGGGGGGCCCTCGTACAACAAGGTGGTGAGGCCATCGCATTCACGGAAGGAATCGGCTCTTCGTGAAAATGAAACGCCTCGCACCCATGCTCGCCGCCGCGGGTCTCGTCGCGACCACCGTCCCGCTGCTCTCCGCGACGGGGGCCACCGCCGCCCCGGCCGCGCAGTACACGCCGCAGAAGCCAGCGTGGCAGCGCTGCAGCTCCGATCAGCCCGCCTCGTACGAGTGCGCGACGATCAAGGTACCGCTCGACTACCGGCGCCCGCAGGGCCGCACGATCGACCTCGCGATATCGCGGATCAAGAGCGCCGACCCGGCCAAGCGGCACGGTGCCATGCTGCTCAACCCCGGCGGGCCGGGCGGCAGCGGGCTCGATCTGCCGCTGATGATGGACGAGTTGATGCCGAAGGACGTACGCGACCAGTACGACCTGATCGGCTTCGACCCGCGCGGGGTCGGCGCGTCCACCCCCATCACCTGCGGGATGACCGACGCCGAGCAGAACTTCGACCGGCCGTACAAGGAGGAGACGTTCCCCGCGGACGTGGCCTGGGCGCGTACGGTCGCGGACAAGTGCCGCGAGAAGTCGGGCTCGGTCCTGCCGTTCATCACCACCCGCAACACCGCGCGCGACATGGACGCGATCCGCGCCGCGCTGGGCGAGAAGAAGATCAGTTACGTCGGCTACTCGTACGGGACCTACCTGGGCGCGGTGTACACGCAGATGTTCCCGGACCGCAGCGACCGCTTCGTGCTGGACAGCGGCGTGGACCCCCAGCGCATCTGGCGGGGCATGATCCAGGTGTGGGCGACCGAGGCGGAGCCCGCCTTCAACCGGTGGGCGCAGTGGACGGCCGAGCGCTCGGGCGACTACGGGCTCGGCGAGACCCCGGACGCGGTCTCCAAGACCTTCTGGGACCTCGTGGCCCGCGCGAACCTGCAGCCGATCGAGTTCGAGGGCACCAAGGTCACGGGCGATGACATCCGCACCGCACGCGGTCTCTTCTTCTACCCCTCGCAGGCGGCTCCCCTGGTCAAGGCGCTGAAGGACGCGGCCGACGGCAAACCCGTCCGGCTGACCGAGTCGCAGCGCAGGCTGCTCAAGCCCGCCGCCGAGCCGGCCTCGGACAACGGCACGTCCGTGTTCTGGGCCGTGGTGTGCGGGGACACCGAATGGCCCCGCTACCCGGAGCAGTACCAGCGGGAGGCGGCGCGCGACAAGGCGAAGTACCCCCTGTACGGGGACTTCGCGTCCAACATCAAGCCGTGCGCGTACTGGCAGCGGCCGATCGAGCCGCCGACGGCCATGAAGACGAAGACCAACGTGCTGACCGTGCAGAACGAGTGGGACTCCCAGACCCCGCTGGCCAGCGGGCAGGGCATGCACAAGGCGCTGGCGGGCTCGCGGATGGTGCTCGCGCTGGGCGGTGAGGGCCACGGCGTGTACCTGGCGGACCCGAACTCCTGCGCCAACGCCACGGTCAACGCCTACCTGGCGACGGGCAGGCTGCCCGCCCGGGACGTGACCTGCCGGACGGCTCCGGGCGCGCAGGAACGCCGCTCGGAGATCGCCCCGCAGTCGCCGCGGCGCTTCCCGGTCCCGGCGGACGGGAGGTTCTGAGCCTGACGGCTCCGGCCGCCGGTCAGGACGCCTCCGCGGCGGCCTTGATCCGGCGGCCGAAGTCGGGCGCGTCCTTGCGGGCCGCGCTCGCGGCCAGGCCCACCAGCAGCTTGCCGAACCCGTGTCCTTCGAGGGTGTTGAAGATGCGCACCCGGGTACGGCCGCCGGGGAGGGCTTCGAAGTCGTATCCGCCCTCGGCCGTGACCAGGTTCTTGCTCTGCTCCGTCCAGCGGACCAGCTTCTCCGGCTCGAAGCCGGTGATGCGGAACTCACGGCCCGTCTTCATCCCGGCGTCCTTCACCGTGCTGCGGAAGACCGTGCCCACTGCGGTGGGGCCGTCGGGCGTCTTGCTGATCTCCTGGACCCTCGGGCTGAACTGCGGGTCGTTGCGGCCGTCGGCCAGGTAGGCGAAGACCTCCCCGACGGGCCGGTCGATCTCGACGGTCGCCTCGAACTGTCCGGACATGGCTCTCCTCCGTACGCTCCCCCGCGTTCCACGATCCCAGACCCGCACCCTGTGCGCGCGCCGCGCGGGCCGGCGCGGACCCGGCCCGGCTTCCCCGCAGCGGCGTCAGCAGCCCGGCCCCGACGATGAGCAGGCAGAACGCCCCGGCGCCCACACTGACCGCGGGCACCCCGTGCCGGCCGGCCAGCACGGTGAGGGCCGCCGCGCCCACCGGACCGGAGGCACCGTGGACGGTCCAGAAGGCCGAGGTGACCCGCCCGAGCAACGCGGCCGGGGTCACCTCCTGGCGCAGGGTCAGGGAGCAGACCGCGCCGAGGGTGAGCCCGAACATGAACACCGCGGCCGCCACGGTGATCACCGGCAGGCTCCCGCTCACTCCGGTCACCGCCACCGCCCCGCCGATCAGGGCGACCGAGCCCAGCCAGCACGTCCCGAAGCCGAGGGCCCGGCGCAGCGGCGCGGCGGCCAGGGCCGCGCCGACGATCCCGAGCCCGCTCAGGGCGATGACGAATCCGACGGTGGCCTTGCTCTGTCCCAGCTCCTCCTGGACCCGGAAGATCAGCAGGTCGGTGGCGCCCGTGGTGACGAAGGTCAGCAGCGTGAGCAGGACGGTCAGCGCCCGCAGCACCGGATGGGCCCACAGGAAGCGGAACCCCTCCACGAACATCTCGCGCAGCTTCCCGGGCGCCGGCCCGTGGTCCCGCGAAGCACCGTGCCCGTGCCCGTGCCCGTGCCCGTGCTCATGCCCGTGCCCGTCGCCGTCCCCGGCCCGGCCGAAGGTCACCCATCGCAGGCTCGCGGCCGAGACCAGGAAGGTCGCCCCGTCCACCCCCAGCGCCCAGTCCGGGCCCACCGCCGCGGCGATGAACCCCGCCGCGGCCGGCCCGCACAGGGTCCCGAACGCGAAGGCCGCCGTCATCCGCGCGTTGGCGGCGGTCAGGTGCTCGGTGGGCACCAGGCCGGGCACCGCCGTCACGTACGCCACGTCGAAGAGCGTCTTCAGGACGGTGACCAGCGCCGTCAGCACGTACAGCAGCCAGACCCGGGGCCCTGCCAGCCAGATGAGCGGGACCGCGCCCAGCAGCAGGGCGCGCACGAGATCGCAGGCGATCATCAGCCGGCGCCGGTCCGTGCGGTCCACCACGTACCCGGCGAACAGGCCGGTCGCGATGGCCCCGACCCCCGAGACGACCGTGAGCAGGCCCATCTGGACCAGGGATCCGGTGGCGTCGAGGACCAGCAGGGGCAGCGCGAGCAGCGAGATCGATCCGCCGAGGACGGACAGCGCCTGGCCGAGCCAGAAGACGTTGAAGTCGCGGTTGCGCCAGAGCGAGGGGGGATGGACCGGGTCCGCCACCCGGCTCAGCCCAGCAGGGCGTAGACCGTCGACGCCGTCGCGGAGGGCTCGTCGGCGCCCTCGGGGGTCATGGTGATGTCGGCGAAGGCCATGCGCTTGCCCAGCTTGGTCACCCGGACCCCGATCAGCACGTCCGCACCGACCACCGGCCGCTGGAAGCTGGTCGACTGCTGGACGGTGGTCATCGGGCCGTACGCCCCGCGCGCGGCGGAGATCGCGATGACGGTGGCGGTGTCGGCGGCCGCCATCAGCGCCTGCCCCGAGAGGCCGCCGCCGTCCCGGGCGAGGGATTCGGACCAGGGCAGCCGCAGTACGGCGTGCCGCTCGCCCGTCTCCTGGACGGTCAGCCCGAGGGCGAGCACCCACGGGGCGAAGTTGTCGGCGAGGATCTTGTCTGCGTCTGCGGGTGTCAAGGTCACCCGGAGATTGTGGCGGCCGGGGCCCGGACGCCACAACTCCCTTCGGTGACCTCGGCGTTCCGGAGGCCGGTCAGAGGGTCGCGGCCAGCTCCGTGCCCTGGCGGATCGCCCGCTTGGCGTCCAGCTCGGCGGCCACGTCGGCGCCGCCGATGAGGTGCGGCCGGGCGCCGGCCGCGAGCAGGGCCTCGTACAGCTCCCGGCGCGGCTCCTGGCCGGTGCAGAGCACCACCGTGTCGGCCGGGACCAGCCGCTGCTCTTCGCCGACGGTGACGTGCAGGCCCTCGTCGTCGATCCGGTCGTACGTGGCGCCCGCGACCGAGACCACACCGCGGTGCTTGAGCTCCGCCCGGTGGATCCAGCCGGTGGTGGTGCCGAGGCCGGCGCCGACCTTGGTGGTCTTGCGCTGGAGGAGGTGGACCCGGCGCGGGGGCGCGGGCCGCTCGGGGGCGGTGAGCCCGCCGGGGCCGGCGTAGGCGGTGTCGACGCCCCAGTGGCGGAAGTACGTCTCGGGGTCCTGGGAGGCGCCCTCGCCGCTGTCGGTGAGGAACTCGGCGACGTCGAAGCCGATGCCGCCGGCGCCGACGACGGCGACGCGCTCGCCGACGGGCGCGCCGTCGCGCAGGACGTCGAGGTAGCTGACGACGTTGGCGCGCTCGACGCCCTCGATGTCGGGGGTGCGGGGGGTGACGCCGGTGGCGACGACGACCTCGTCGTAGTCCTGGAGGGTCTCGACCTCGGCGCGGGTGTTCAGCCGGACGTCGACGGCGTGGGCGGCGAGCTGGGTGCCGAAGTAGCGGATGGTCTCCTCGAACTCCTCCTTGCCCGGGATGCGGCGGGCGATGTCGAGCTGTCCGCCGATGTGGCCGGAGGCTTCGAAGAGGGTGACGGCGTGGCCGCGTTCGGCGGCGGAGACGGCGCAGGCGAGGCCGGCCGGGCCGGCGCCGACGACGGCGACGCGCTTCTTCAGCTTCGTGGGCGAGAGCACGAGTTCGGTCTCGTGGCAGGCGCGCGGGTTGACCAGGCAGCTGGTGATCTTGCCGCTGAAGGTGTGGTCGAGGCAGGCCTGGTTGCAGCCGATGCAGGTGTTGATGGTCTCGGAGCGGCCGGCCGCGGCCTTGGCGACGAAGTCGGCGTCGGCGAGGAAGGGGCGTGCCAGGGAGACCAGGTCGGCGCGGCCGTCGGCGAGGATCTCCTCGGCCTTCTCCGGGGTGTTGATGCGGTTGCTGGTGACGAGGGGGACGGAGACCGCGCCCATCAGCCGCTTGGTGACCCAGGTGTAGGCGCCGCGCGGGACGGAGGTGGCGATGGTGGGGATGCGGGCCTCGTGCCAGCCGATGCCGGTGTTGATGATCGTGGCGCCCGCCGACTCGATCTCCTTGGCGAGGCGGACGACCTCGTCGAGGGTGGAGCCGCCGGGGATCAGGTCGAGCATCGAGAGGCGGTAGACGAGGATGAAGTCCTCGCCGACGGCCGCGCGGGTACGCCGGACGATCTCCAGCGGGAAGCGCATGCGGTTCTCGTACGCGCCGCCCCAGCGGTCGGTGCGCTTGTTGGTGGCGGCGGCGATGAACTCGTTGATCAGGTAGCCCTCGGAGCCCATGATCTCGACGCCGTCGTAGCCGGCCAGCTTGGCGAGGCGGGCGGCGCGGACGAAGTCCTCGACGGTGCGCTCGACCTCGATGTCGCTGAGCTCGTTCGGGACGAAGGGGCTGATGGGGGCCTGGATGGCGCTGGGGGCGACGAGGTCCTTGTGGTAGGCGTAGCGGCCGAAGTGGAGGATCTGCATCGCGATCTTCCCGCCCTCGGCGTGCACCGCCTCGGTGATCACCCGGTGCTCGGCGGCCTCCTCCTCGGTGGTGAGGCGGGACCCGCCCTCGAAGGGCCGGCCGGCGTCGTTCGGGGCGATGCCGCCGGTGACGATCAGCCCGGCGCCGCCGCGGGCGCGCTCGGCGTAGAAGGCGGCGAGCCGCTCGAAGCCGCCCTGGTGCTCTTCGAGCCCGGTGTGCATCGACCCCATGATCACGCGGTTCGGCAGCGTGGTGAAGCCGAGGTCCAGGGGGCTCAGCAGGTGCGGGTACCGGCTCTGGGAACTCATGAGGGGCGCCTCCTCGCGCGGGGGTGATGAACCTGTTCTAGGCGAGGAGGGGCCGATTGTGCAACTAGGTGCATAACCAAGTGGCGGAGTTCACGCCGCCGGGTCACGCCGCCGGGTCACCTCTGGGCCTGCAGGGCCGACACCTTCCGCACGAGGACCACGGCGCATCCGGCGGCCACGACGAAGAGCAGGTCGGACACCATGGCGACCAGCGCGGCATCGCGCAGCCCGGCCTGCGTCCCGGCAGCTCCGTCCATCCGGGCGGAGACCAGCGAGGCGAGCATCGCGGCACCGAAGGTCGCCGACCAGGCGGTGACGGGGGCCGTGGAAACGGGCGCGCCGCCACGAGCCGGCTTCGGCGCACTGGCCGCCCAGATGCTGGTGGCGACCCCGTGGGCGAGGAAGGTCCAGCCCACGAACGGGATGAACCAGACGGCGACCGCCCAGCCCGGTCCCCGGCGGAACAGCTCGGGGGCGTAGACGCCGGCGTTCACCCGGACCCGGTGGAACCAGACGATGAAGACCACGGCGGTGGGGAGCGTCGCCAGCAGCGACCCGCTCGTCGCCATCGTGTACAGCCGCCGGGCCTGATCCGTGTCCCGGGTGCCGTCGAGCGCCAGGTACCAGCCGGCGTCGGCGGCCAGCAGGAGCAGCCGCGTCAGCGCGCACAACGCCAGCAGCACGGTCAGCGCGGTGGCCAGGCCCCGGGGCGAGCGGAGGAGCGAGCGGCTCGGCGGCGCACCGAGCGGAGGCAGCGATCTGGTACCGAAGGACATGACGAGGAACCCCCACGAGTGCACGGTGGCATGACGAAGGCCGCCGACGCGGCCGGCGGGCAGCCAGGAACATACGTCACCGGTGCGACCCCGTCCACGCGCGGTACCCCCGCGGGGGCTCGTGCGCATCAGGCCCGGCGCAGCCGGACCGTGACGATCTGGAACGGGCGCAGGGTGAGGGCGACCGTACCGTCCGCCGCCGGAGCGGCCACGGCCGGACCCGGCAGCGGCCGTTCCAGGAGGTCGGTCTCGAACGCCGCGGAGAGCGGGAAGCCGGCCGTCAGGGACGCCGTCGCGCGGCCCCCGAGGGATTCGTAGAGGCGGACGACCACGTCACCGCTGCGGTCCTCGGCCAGTTTGACCGCCTCGACCACCACCGCCGCCTCGTCCACGGCCAGCAGCGGGGCGACCGGGCCCGCGCCGGGCACCACCCGCTCCGGCAGGTTCAGCGCGTGGCCCTCGCGCACCGCGTCCGCGATCTGCGCGCCCGGAGCCAGCGAGAACCGCAGGGTGTGGGCGCCCTGGTCGGTCTCCGGGTCCGGATAGCGCGGTGCCCGCAGGAGCGAGAGGCGGACCGTCGTGGTCTGACCCCCGTCCGGCCGCATGTCGCGGGTCACGTCGTGGCCGTACGTGGAGTCGTTGAGGATCGCCGTACCCCACCCCGGCTCCTCCACGTGGATCCACCGGTGCGCGCAGATCTCGAACTTCGCCGCCTCCCATGACGTGTTGGTGTGGGTCGCCCGGTACACGTGTCCGAACTGGGTCTCCGATGCGGATCGTTCGGCCTTCACGTCGAGCGGGAACGCGGCCTTCAGGAACTTCTCCGTCTCGTGCCAGTCCACCTCCGTGACCAGGTCCACGGTCTTGGCCCCGGCCCGCAGCGTGATCGACTGCACGGCGGCCGAGCGGCCGAAGGAGCGGGAGACGCGGACCGTCACGGCGTCCGGGCCGCCCTCGGCCACCTCCAGCGCGTCCAGCTCCACCAGGTCGGTCACGCTGTTGCGGTAGAAGGCGTCGATGTCCCACGCGTCCCACATGTTCGGGAAGTCGGGGTGGATCTGGAGCAGGTTCGCGGCCACCCCCGGGGCCAGCGCCTCCCGCCGCGCCTCCAGGTCGTACGCCGACACGATCAGCCCGCGCCCGTCGATCTCCACCAGAAGCCGCCCGTTGGCGAGGACGTGCCCGCCGCCGTGCCGCTCCTCCACGGTGACCCGCTGCCACCCGGCCGGTGCCTGCGCCGGGCCCGCGCCGCCGGCCGGGACGCCGCGCCGGGTGTGCGGGGCGCAGTTGAAGACCAGCTCGGCGGCGCCCTCCCCGGCCAGGGCGGTCTGCGCGGCCAGCGTGATCCCGCGCAGTTCCTCCCGTACCTCGGCGTAGGTCGCGCGCGCCTCGCGGTGCACCCAGGCGATCGACGAGCCGGGGAGGATGTCGTGGAACTGGTGGAGCAGCACGGTCTTCCAGATCCGCTCCAGGTCCTCGTACGGATACCCGTACCCCGGCACCCGGACGGCGGCGGTGGCCGCCCACAACTCGGCCTCGCGCAACAGCGATTCACTGCGCCGGTTGCCCTGCTTCGTCTTGGCCTGCGAGGTGTAGGTGCCGCGGTGCAGCTCCAGGTACAGCTCGCCGGCCCAGACGGGGGCGTCCGCGTACTCGGCGTGCGCCTTCTCGAAGAAGGCGTCGGGCCGCTCGATCTCCACGCGCGGGGAGCCTTCGAGATCGCGCTGGCGCCGGGCGCGGGCCAGGTGCTCGCGGGTGGGGCCGCCGCCGCCGTCGCCCCATCCGAAGGGCACCAGGGAGCGTGAACCCCTGCCCTTCTCACGGTAGTTGGCCGCGGCGTGCGCCAACTGCGCGCCGCCCAGATCGCTGTTGTACGTGTCGACGGGCGGGAAGTGGGTGAAGACCCGGGTGCCGTCGATGCCCTCCCACCAGAAGGTGTGGTGCGGGAACGCGTTCACCTGCGACCAGCAGATCTTCTGCGTCAGGAACCACTGCGATCCGGACAGCTTCACGATCTGCGGCATCGCGGCGGTGTACCCGAAGGAGTCGGGCAGCCAGACGTTGCGGGTTTCGATGCCGAACTCGTCCAGGAAGAACTTCTTCCCGTAAAGGAACTGACGGGCCATCGCCTCACCGCCGACCATGTTGGTGTCGGACTCCACCCACATGCCGCCGACCGGTACGAACTGCCCGTCCGCGATCTTCTTCTTGATCCGTTCGAAGAGCTCGGGCCGGTGGGTCTTGATCCAGTCCAGCTGCTGCGCCTGCGACATGGCGAAGACGAACTCGGGGTGCGCGTCCATCAGGTTGACCATGTTGGACGTGGTGCGGGAGACCTTGCGGACCGTCTCGCGCAGCGGCCACAGCCAGGCGGAGTCGATGTGGGCGTGCCCGACGGCGCTGATCCGGTGCGCGGAGGCGTGGGCGGGGGCGGCGAGCACCCCGGTGAGACGCGTACGGGCGGCGGCCGCCGTCCCGGGGACGTCCCCGAGGTCCAGCGCGTCGAGGGCGGCGTCGATCGCGCGCAGGATCTCGTACCGCCGGGCGTCGGCCTCGCCGAGCTGCGTCATGAGGTCGTGGAGGACCTCCAGGTCCTGTACGAGTTCCCAGACGTCGGTCTCGAAGACGGCGAGGTCCATCCGGGCGAGCCGGTAGAGGGGCTGGTCACCGCTGGTGCCGCGGTCCCCCTCGTACGTGGCCGAGTGGTCGACCAGGACGGGGTTGGAGGCGGCTTCCACGTACCATTCGACCTGCTCGCCTCCGGCCGCCGCATCGGCGACCCGCACCCAGTCGTTGTACGGGTTCAGCGCCTTGACCTCGCTCCCGTCGGCCCGGTGGACCAGCCCCTCGCACTGGAACCCGGGCATCATCCGGTCGAAGCCGAGGTCGAGGACGGCCTCGACCGTACGGCCGGCCCACTCGGCCGGTACGGTGCCGGTGACCTTGAACCAGGTGGTGCCCCAGGCGGGCCCCCACGTCTCGCCGATCGCGCAGGGTCCGTACGGGGCCGCGAGCCCCTCGCTGACCGGCACGGGCTCGCCGGGTGCCTCCCAGCGCCCGATCGCCAGCGGAACCGGGCGGGAGTGGACGGCGGGCTTGATGCGCTCCTTGAGGACCCGGCGCAGGCGGTGTTCGGTGATGCTGCGGTCGTCGTGCATGACGGCTGCTCCAAGGGAGGGAGGGGTCGTATGACGGCAGGTCGGTCGCGGGACGGCGGATCGGTCGCGGGACGGCAGGTCGCGTGGACTCAGATTTTGACGGCTCCCTCGCCCACTCCTTTGAAGAAGAAACGCTGGAGGGCGAAGAAGAGCAGCATCATCGGCAAGAGCGCCGCCATCGCGCCGGCGGCGACGATCCGCTGGTCGTTGGTGGTGGTGGCGCCGGCCAGGGTCTTCAGGCCGAGCTGGAGGGTGTAGTGGTCGCTGTTGGTGAGGACCAGCAGCGGCCACAGGAAATCGTCCCAGGCGCCCATGAAGCTGGTGATGCAGACGACGGCCAGGGCCCCTTTGGCGGCGGGGAGGAACAGCCGGGTGAACCGGGTCCATTCGCCGGCGCCGTCCAGGACCGCCGACTCCTCCACCTCCCTGGGCACCGCGAGGAAGGCCGAGCGCATGACCATGATGTTGAGGACGGAGACCGCTCCGGGGAGCCACACGCCGATGAGGGTGTCGACCAGGCCCATCTCGCGGACGGTCAGGAACATCGAGATCATCACGGACTCGAAGGGGAACATGAGGGTGGCCACCAGCACCGTGAAGACGGACTTGCGGCCCTTCCACCCGGCCCGGGAGAGGGCGTATCCGCCCATCGCCGCGAAGAGCATGTTCGAGGTGATCGCGAGGACGGCCACGATCAGCGTGTTGCCGACGTACTGGAGCAGCGGGAAGGACTCGGCGACCAGGGCGTAGTTGTCCAGGGTGGGCCGCCGGGGCAGCACCCCGTCGTACACGTTCTCGGTGCGGCCCCGGATCGAGGTCAGGAACTGCCAGACGATCGGCCCGAGCATCACGACGAGCATCAGGACCAGCGTGGCGTACCGGGCGGCGAGCCCGAGCCGTGCGCGGGGCGTGGTGGTCAACTCTCGTCCCCCTTCGACAGGCGGCGGCCCAGCAGGCTGAAGGCCAGGGTCAGCAGGAACAGCAGGATCGAGACGGCGGAGGCGTAGCCGGTCTCGCCGGAGAAGCCGAGGCCGACCTGCCGGATGAGGAAGGGCAGGGTGCGGGCGCCGCCGCCGGGGCCGCCGCTCTCCCCGCCCAGGATGTAGATCTCGGTGAAGACGCGCAGCGCGGAGATGGCCGACAGGGTGCCCACCAGCAGCATCATCGGCTTCACCTGGGGGACGGTGATGCTGAAGAAGCGGCGTACGGGGCCGGCGCCGTCGAGCGCGGCCGCTTCGTGGAGCGAGGGCGATACGTTCCCGAGGGCGGCGAGGTAGAACACCATGTAGTAGCCGAGCCCCTTCCACACGGTGACGATCATGGCGGAGACCAGGAGCATGGTGCTGTCGGTCAGGAACGGGACCGGCTCCGAGACGATGCTGAGCCTGCGGAACACGGTGTTGACGAGCCCGTCGCTGCGCAGCACCCACTGCCAGATCAGGCCGACGACCACGGCCGAGGCGATCACCGGGGTGTAGAAGGCCGAGCGGAAGAACCCGATGCCGGGGACCTTCGCCTGGACGAGCACGGCGAGGGCGAGCGGCAGCAGGACCAGGCAGGGCACGACGACCACGAGGTACAGCACGCTGTTGCCGGTGGCGGTCCAGAAGTCGGGGTCGGCGAAGGCGCGGGTGTAGTTGTCGAAGCCCACGAAGGCGCCGCCGCGCAGGATCTGGGCGTCGGTGAGGGACAGCACGACGGTGTTGACGAACGGCCAGAGGCTGAACAGGGCCACCATCACCAGGCCGGGGGCGAGGAAGAGGTAGGGGGTCCACCACCGCCGGTGGACCAGCCCGGTCTCGGCCTCCATGGCCGCGAGGGCCTTGCGGCGCGCTCTGGCGGAGCGGGCGGGGCCCGGCGTCATTTGCGGGCCGACTTGGCGAGCAGCCGGTTCGCCTCCTCCTGGGCCTTGCGCACGGCCGCCTTCGGGTCCTGCTCGCCCTGGATCGCCTTCTGCATCTCCCGGACGACGGCGTCGCCGACCTGGTTGGTCCACTGGACCGGGGTGTTGGCGTCGAGCGCGGCGCTCGCCAGTTCCCGGGCGCCGACCGCGCGGGCCACCGTCTCGGCGTCCGTGCCGTCGCCCCGGTCCGCGAAGCGCGGATCGGCCAGGCCCTGGGCGTTGGAGGGGTAGATGGTCGCGTTCTTGGAGAACTCCACCTGGTTGGGGCCGTTGGTGACCCACTTGGCGAACTCGGTGGCCGCGTCCAGGTGCTTGGTGTCCTTCCTGATGCCGAGCGACTGGGCGTAGATGCCGATGTGGCCGAGTTTCCCGGTGACGGCTCCCGCCACCTGGGTGCCGGCGTAGATCTGCGGGGCGTTCTGCTTGATGTCCTTGACGAAGCCCGGGGAGCCGGGGCCGAAGACCAGCTTGCCGGCGCCGTACAGCTGGTTGATGTCGTCGGACTTGAGCAGGGACTCCTTGGGCATGGCGCCCTTGGCGTACAGGTCCTTCATCCGCTCGACCCACTCGACGGCCTTGGGGGTGTCGAAGACGAAACGATCCTGCGCGGGGTTCAGGATCGGCACGCCCATCTTCTGCCAGTCGCCGGGCAGGCGGCCCTTGGGGTCGGCCATGAAGGCGGAGTACCGGCCGCCGGACGCGGCGGCGATCTTGCCGGCGTAGTCGAAGAACTGCTCGACACTGGTCGGCGGCTGCGCCGGATCGAGTCCGGACTTCTCGAAGAGCTCCTTGTTGTACGTGAGGATCTCCGGGGTCACGTACCAGGGGTAGGCGTACACGCCGTCGCCCTTCCCCGGGAGCTTGAACTGCTCCCAGGCGCCGGGGACGTACTCCTTGGCTACCTCGGGGTCGAGCCCCGCGACGTCGGCCAGCAGGCCGCGGTCGCCGAGGAGCTGGAAGGAGTCGGTGGAGAGGTTGACCACGTCGGGCAGGGCTCCGGCCTGGGCGTCGGCGACGAGCTTCTCGTTGTAGCCGTCGCCGGGGACGTCCTCCCATCTGACCTTCGCCCCGGGGTACTTCTTCTCGAAGGCGTCGATGACTCCTTGTACGTACGCCGTGAACTTGGGCTTGAGCTGGAGGGTGCGGAAGGTGATCTCGCCGGAGACCTCACCGGTCTTCCTGCCCTCCGCCACGTCCGCGGCGCCGCCGCCGAGCCCGCAGGCGGAGACCGAGAGGAACGTGCCGGCCACGAGCGTGGCGACGGCGGTACGGGTCGCGTTCGAACGGGTCATCGTCGCCACCTTCGGGGGGAGTTCCGGCCTCTCTGCCGGAGCGCGCAGCCCACGCTGACCCCAAAGCCGGATCGCGTCAATGCGGCCGAAGTGCGGTTGGGCGGGTACCGGTGGGTCCCGAATGCCGACGGCGGCCGTGGAGGCAGAGGAAACCGCCTGAGTCAACACCGCGACAACCTGGACTGATGCGCTTTAGTTCCAACCGCCTTCAACGCGATATCGATTCGATAACAACGCCCGTCCGGCAGCGGATGTTGACTGTTTACCGGCACTGCATCGGACCCCGCACTAATGCGCTTTACCTGGCATCCGCCCAAATGCCGTTGCACATGCGGCCTTCGGATGGTCGCGGACGCCCCGCACGGCGTGTAGCTCAGCAGCCAGAGCACCGACCTGCACGGTCGGAGGGCGCCGGGGCGGAACCTGCCACGCCGGCCATGGAACCCGACGCTGGTCAGCAGCCACCGAGCCGAAGCCCGCGGTCGAGGCGCAGCGCGAAGCGCGCGCCGTCTGGCGGCCGTTCGAGGACGAGCTCCTCGCCCGTGAGGCCGCGTCGACGAACAGGCCCGGATCCTCAGCACGTTCAACATGGCCGCCCTCGTCCGCGTGGTCGGCACCGACCCGCCGCCCGGGTGGGACGGCCTGGCGCGCGGGGCGTTCACCGCCGCGCGGCGGCGCTCGGCCACGCCCGCGAAGAGCGCCCGCGCCCGGCGGCAGCTGGTGTTCCGCGTGCCGCTGTGCGACCCGGGCCGGCAGAGGGCCGTACCGGCCTGGATCGAAGCGGAGTTCGCCCGCCTCCCCCGGACCGTCGCGACCCGGCCCTCCCCCGCCTTCACGCGGCTCCGGTCGGCCACCGCTCCCCTACTTCATCCGGTACTCGACCTTTTCGGCGAGCTTTCCGTCCTTGAAGCAGAAGCGGTACACCGTCTCCCCGTCGCCGTCCTCGGCGGACACGTACCAGGAGCAGACGCTGCCTTCGGGTTCGGCGGGACCGCCCGACTTCAGGGCGTCCTTCATGAAGCTCTCACCGGACGGCATCTTCGCGCGGACCGCGTCCTCCGGGTCGCCGACCTTCACGGACCGGTAGACGCCGGGTTCGAGGATGGTCTTGCCCGCGGCGTCCACCACCTTCCCGACGCCGAAGACGAGCGCCCCGACGGCCGCGATGCCGAGCACCAGCGCCACCCCGCAGCCGATCAGACAGCCCTTGCGCTGTGCCACGTCCGTTCCTCCGTACCTTCTGCCCCGCCGGTCTTCCTGACACTCGGAGCTTCGCAAGTCACGGGGATCGCGCGCTGTCCTCCAAAGTCTTCCGCGCCCGCAACGATCGTCGCCGTTCGAGGCCGGACCCCCTCACCCGTGTATACAAGAGGCAAGGACGATACGGACGAAACGAGAGGAACCCACCGTGAGTGAGACCATCGAGCCTCTGATCGTCGTCGGCGTGGACGGTTCGAACCATTCCAAGGAAGCCCTGCGCTGGGGCGTGGCCCAGGCGAAGGCCATCGGCGGCCGGGTACACGCCGTCATGAGCTGGGAGTGGAACACCAATCCGTTCGCCGTCGGTCACGGCACCCCGGACGAGCTGGTCGGCGCCGAGGAGACGGCCCGCCAGCGTCTCGCGGACACCGTGGCCTCGGCCGTCGGCACCTCACCCGGCGTGCCCGTCTTCCGCCGCATCGAACAGGGCTCGCCGGCCCAGGTGCTGGTGGACGCCTCGAAGGAGGCGGACCTGACGGTGGTCGGCACCCGGGGCTACGGCGGCTTCAAGGGCGTCCTGCTCGGCTCGGTGAGCCAGCAGGTGGTGCAGTACGCGGCGTGCACGGTGGTCGTCGTGCGCGAGGGCGAGGACGAGGACGAGGACTAGATCCTCTCGGGAGCCGTCAGGTCCCCCGGGTCGGTGTTCGCTCCGCACAGGACGACGGCCACCCGCTCGCCCAGCGGCTGCGCCGCGGTCCGGACGGCCGCCAGGGCCGTGGCCGCGCCCGTCTCCACCACGATCCGGTGCTCCTCCCACAGCGCGCGCCGGGCCGCCGTGATCGCCGGGTCCGGGACCAGGACGGACCGTACGTTCTTCTCCCGCGCGGCGGCCAGCGCCGCCGCCGAGACCCGGGTGGCGCCCAGCGAGTCGGCGGCCACCGAGTCCACGGGCACGTCGACGAGCCGGCCCGCCTCCAGGGCCGCGTTCAGGGCCCGGCAGTTCTCCGGCTCGGCCGCGACCACCCGTACGCCGTGCTCACGGGCCGCCGCCGCGACACCCGCGAACAGCCCGCCCCCGCCCACCGCGACGACCACGGTGTCCAGCCCCGGCAGCCCCGCCCGGATCTCGTCCAGCACCGTACCCGCGCCCGCCGCGATCAGCGGGTGGTCGTACGCGTGGCTGCTCAGCGCGCCGCTGCCCGCCGCGAACTCCTCGCACGCGGCCAGCGCTTCGGCGTACCGGTCCCCGACGAGCCGTACGTCGGCCCCGTACCCGCGCAGCCGCTCCACCTTCACGCGCGGCGCGCCCACGGGCAGGAACACCGTCGCGGGGACGGACTCCGCACGGGCAGCCCAGGCGCAGGCCAGGCCCGCGTTGCCCCCGGAGGCGATGGTGACGCCGACCTCCGGGAGGGTCCCGGCGTCACGGTGGGCGGCCAGGAAGTTGCGGGCGCCCCGGGCCTTGAAGGACCCGGTGTGCTGGAGGTGTTCCAGCGCGAACCAGAGGCCCTCGGCGGCGGGGACGACGGCGACGGGGCGGACGGCCCCGGCTATCCGGCCGGCGGCGGCGCGTACGGCGGCGTAGTCGAGCTGCTGTTCCACGATGGGGTTCCCTTCGGGCGGCGGGCCGGTCGGCCTCGGTCAGGCGGGCCGGTTGGCCTCGATCAGCTGGCGCAGTGCGCCGTGGTACACGTCGTGGTCGGTCAGGGCGGGCAGTACGTCGGCCAGCCCGCCCGTGAGCACGGGGAACTCCTCCGGGTCCAGTGCGGCCAGGGCCGCCCGCGAGGCGGCCGTGGCGCCGGCCGGATCCCGGTGGTCCACGAAGGCGGCGCTGCCGAGGGTCAGCAGGTACATGCGGCGGTACGCGGTCATCGCCTCGGCGGCCGTCATCCCGGCTGCGACGCTGTCGGCGAGCGCCGGTTCGACCAGCCGGGCCAGCAGCTGGCGGCCGAGCCAGGGCCGGCCGCCGCGGAGCGCGAGCAGCCCGGGGTGGGCGACGAGCAGCCGGTAGAGGGCGGTGAACCGCAGCTCGGCGGCCTCGGCCCAGCCGGTCCCGGGCGGGATCTCGGGCAGCTGTCCGGCGAGGTGCTCCGTGCAGAGGTCGAGGAGTCCGGCGAGGTCGGTGCAGCGGCGCTGGACGGTGGCGTGGGAGACCTCAAGCCGGTCGGCCAGGGCGCGGAAGCTCAGCGCGTGCGGCCCCTCCTCGTCGATGAGGCGCAGGGCGGCGACGGCGATCGTCTCGGGCGTCGCGCGGTCCAGGGCCGCTGATCTCCTCGGCATGAGATACAGCGTATCAGCCACTGGAACATACGGCGTATCACCCGCACGACTCCCCGATCGTGTGACGCCGACTACGCCCATATTGCTGGTCATTGAGCCATAACCGTCGACTTATGTTGACAGAGGGTAGTCGCACCGCTGCACTGAGCGCACTGCAGCCCCACCTCAAGGAGTCTCCGTGCCGCCTCGCCTGCGTGCGTCGCTCCCCTGTCTGACAGCCGCCGCCCTGCTCGCGTTCTGCCTCGCCCCCACCACCGTGGCGACGGCCGAGCCGTACGCCACCTCGGACGCCCCGCTCGCGCTCACCCCGCCCATGGGCTGGAACAACTGGGCGCACTACATGTGCGACATCGACGAGGCCAAGGTGGTCGCGAACGCCGACGCGCTGGTCTCCAGCGGCCTCGCGGCCAAGGGCTACGACACGGTGACCGTCGACGACTGCTGGATGACCAAGAGCCGGGACGCGGACGGCAACCTGGTCGTCGACGCGCAGAAGTTCCCGCGCGGCATGGCCTGGCTCGGCGAGTACCTGCACGCCAAGGGCCTGAAGTTCGGCATCTACGAGGACGCCGGCTCCCTCACCTGCGAGCGCTACCCCGGCAGCGGCTCGCCCGACGGCGGCGGCCCCGACCACTACGCCCAGGACGCCCGGCAGTTCGCGTCGTGGAAGGTCGACTACGTCAAGATGGACGGCTGCAACCTGTGGGTGCCGCCCGGGAAGACGAAGGAGCAGGCGTACCGCGACGCGTACGGCGCCGTCTCCGAGGGGCTGCGCGCCAGCGGCCGGGACATGGTGCTCTCGGCCTCGGCCCCCGCCTACTTCCAGCAGGGCGAATGGGGCGGCTCCGACTGGCACAAGGTCCTCGGCTGGGTCGGCGAGACCGGCCAGCTGTGGCGCGAGGGCAAGGACATCAAGGTCTACAACCCCGCCGCGCCCGCGACCTCCCGGTGGAGCTCGGTGCTCGGCAACTACGGCTACAACCGCTGGCTGGGCCGGTACGCGGGCCCCGGCAACTGGAACGACCCCGACTTCCTGATCGCGGGCGCCCCCGGGCTCACCGAGGCGGAGGGCCGCAGCCAGGTGGGCCTGTGGGCGATGATGGCCGCCCCGTTCATCCTGTCCTCCGACGTCACCAAGCTCACCCCGGCGGGACTGGCGGCCCTCGGCAACACCGACCTGATCGCGCTGGACCAGGACCCGATGGGCCGCCAGGGCGCGGTGCTCTCCGCCAACGCCACCTTCGAGGTGCTGGCCCGCCCGCTGGCCGACGGCGACCGCGCCGTCGCCGTGCTCAACCGGTCCGGCAGCGCGCGGGACATCTCCGTACCGCTCGCCGACATCGGTCTGTACTCCTGCACGGTCGACGCCAAGGACCTGTGGACCGGCAGGAGCGCCGAGGTCTCGACCTCCCTCACGGGGAAGGTGGCCGCGCACGACACGGCGGTCTTCCGGCTCACCCCGCGCCAGGGGTGCGGCGCGGCCGTGCCGACCGGGCAGATCACCGGCAACGGCGCCCAGTGCGCCGACGGGGTCAACACCACCGGCGTGGGCGCGGTGGTCCTCGCGCCGTGCACCGCCGCCGGCGACCAGCGCTGGGTGCTCGGGCCGCAGGAGAGCGTTCGCCTGACCGGCAAGTGCCTGTCGGCGGGCGAGGGCGGGGCCGTCGCACTGGCCGCCTGCGCACCCGGTGAGCCGGGACAGCGCTGGACGCACCGCCGGGACGGAGCACTGGTCGAGGACGCCGGCGGGCTCTGCCTGACGGCTCCCGCCGCTGCCGCCACCCCGGACGCCCCGGCCGAGCGACTGCGCCTGAGCGACTGCGGCGACCACCGCGTCGACCAGGCCTGGTCCCTGCCCGTCTGATCACACGGATCGGTGACTCATCGCATGACGAACTCCCCACTCCGGCCCCGGCGGCGCGCGCGGCTGCGCCGCCGGGTCGCCCTCGCCACCCTGGCGGCCCTCCTCGGCGCCGGTTCCCCCGCCCTCGCCGGTACCGCCGGTACGGGCGACGCGGCCGGCGTACGAGACCGCGCGCCCGCGCACGCACCGGACGGCCCGCCCGGTGCGCCGGGGCCCCGGGCCTTCGACGCCGGGCCCGCGCGCGAGGCGCTGGAGCGGCTGCTGCCGCACCACGCCGACCAGTTCACCCTCGTACCGGACCCGGCCGCCGGGGCCGACCGCTTCACCGTGTCCGGGTCGGCCGGCGCGATCACCGTGCGCGGATCCACCGGCGCCACCCTGCTCACCGGTGTCGGCTGGTACCTCCAGCACGTGGCCGGAGCGGACATCGGCTGGCCCGGCGACAGCATCGGAATGCTGCCCGCGCGGCTGCCCGCCGTACCGGCGCCGGTCACCCGCAGCGCGCTCGTCCCGCACCGCTACGCCCTCAACGACACCGACGACGGCTATTCGGGCGCGTACCGCACCTTCGAGCAGCACCAGCGGCAGATCGACCTGCTCGCCCTGCACGGCATCAACGAGGTGTTCGTCCAGGCCGGCGCCGAATACCCCTACTACCGGGCGCTCCAGGGCTTCGGCTACTCCGCCGCCGAACTGCGCGAGTGGATCCCCGGACCCGGGCACCAGAGCTGGTGGCTGCTGCAGAACCTGAGCGGGTTCGGCGGCCCGGTCTCGGAGCGGCTCATGCGGGAGCGCGCCGAGGTCGGCGGGCGGATCGCCGAGCAGTTGCGCGGGCTCGGCATGACCCCCGTGCTGCCCGGCTACTTCGGTACGGTGCCCCCCGGGTTCGCCGCCCGCAACACGGGCGCGAAGACGGTGGCGCAGGGCGACTGGGCGGGCTTCGACCGGCCCGACTGGCTGGACCCGACCTCCCCGGCGTTCGGGAAGCTGGCCGCCGCGTACTACGCCGAGCAGCGCGCCGTGTTCGGGGACAGCGCCATGTACCGGATGAGCCCGCTGCACGAGGGCGGGACGGTGGGCACCGTCGACGTGAAGGCGGCCGCCGGAGCCGTCCAGAAGGCGCTGCACGCCGCGCATCCGGGCGCGATGTGGGCGGTGCTCGGCTGGCAGGACAGCCCGAAGGCGGAGCTGCTCGCGGGGGTGGACACCTCGAAGCTGCTGATCCTGGACGGGCTGTCCGACCGGTACAACAAGCTGGACCGCGAGGCCCGCTGGGGCGGGGTCCCGTACGCGATGGGCACGATCTACAACTTCGGCGGGCACACCACCATCGGCGCGAACACCTCGGTGTGGATCGAGCGGTTCGGCCCCTGGCGGGCCAAGTCCCACAGCGCGCTGAAGGGCATCGCCTATCTGCCGGAGGCCACCGGCACCAACCCGGCCGCCTTCGACCTGTTCACCGATCTCGCCTGGGAGCCGGGGACGATCGACCAGCGCAAGTGGTTCGCCGATTTCGCGGGCCGCCGCTACGGGCGCGCCGACAAGGAGGCCGCCGCCGCCTGGGAGGAGCTGCGCACGGGCCCCTACAGCACCTCCTCCGGCCTGTGGTCGGAGTCCCAGGACAGCCTGTTCACCGCCCGGCCGGGCCTGAGCGCGGTGGGCGCGGCGTACTGGAGCCCCAAGTCGATGCGCTACCCGGCCGACGCGGTGCGCCGTGCCCTGGACCACCTGCTCAAGGTGGATCCGAAGCTGCGCGGCTCCAGCGCGTACCGCTTCGACCTCGTGGACACGGCCCGGCAGGCCCTGGCCAACCACTCGCGCGTGCTGCTGCCGAAGATCAAGGCCGCGTACGAGGCGAAGGACCTGACCCGGCTGCGCGCGCTGACCGCCGAATGGGCGGACGGGGAAAGGCGGTTGGACGCCGTCACGGGCTCCGACCCGAACTTCCTGCTCGGCGACTGGCTGGCGGCTGCCCGCTCCTGGGGTGCGGACGAGGCCGAGCAGGACCGGTACGAGTACGACGCCCGCTCGATCCTGAGCGTGTGGGGCCGGCGCAGCACCAGCGAGGGCGGCTTCCTGCACGACTACGCGAACCGCGAATGGAGCGGTCTGATCGGGGAGTTGTACGCGCCCCGCTGGGCGGCCTACTTCGAGACGCTGGAGGAGTCCCTGGTCCGGCGCGCGGCTCCCCGGGAGATCGACTGGCACGCCTACGAGGAGGACTGGGCCCGGCGCACCACCCGGCACCCGAGCGGGGCCAACGGCCCGAGCGGGGATCCGCACGCCCTGGCTTCGGACATCGCGGCCGCCCTGAAGTCCTGGGAGGGGGCCGCCCGCTGAGCCCTACACCACCCGCGGCGACGGCCACCGGACGATGCGCCGATCCTCACCCGGCCGTGGGAATCGGGGTACCCGTGCGGGGGAGAAACCGCCGGAAGTGGGACGCGCGGGACGCGCACTCGGTTGACTGGCCCGGAAGGACCACCAGGGGCGGCCGTCGGAACATCCGGCGGCCGCCCCTTCCGACGCCGTCACGCGGCCCGACGCCAGCAGGAGTGGACCGAGCATGTCCCAGGAGACGCCGCCCGCCGAGGACCGCACCCCGCCCGTGACCCTGGAGCTGCTGGCGCTGCTGGCCGCCGGAGCCGCCGATCTGGCCCTCGACCAGTTACGGCAGTCCGCAGACCGGGCCCAGGAGGCACTGCGCCGGTCCGACCTGCGGGAACTGCTCACCGACGGGGTCGTCGAGCTGCGCAAGCGCGGCGAGCTGGCCACCCGCCGCTCGGGCGCGGCGACGGAGAACCATCTGGAGGCGATGGCCCGCCGGGCCGCCGAGCGGGTCGCCTCCGAGGGCCACCCGCGTGCATGACCACACCGGCTTCAAGGAGCGCATCGACGAGGTGCTGGTCCGGCTGGCCGACGAGGAGGAGCGGGCGCTGCTCGCACTGCACGCCGAACTCTCGCCGCTGTCGGGGCAGCTGCGGCGCTCGCTGGCCGGCGGGAAGCGGCTGCGGGCCGCGTACCTGTACTGGGGCTGGCGGGCGGCCGGACAGCCCGACTGCGAGGGCGTGATCCGGGCCGCGGCCGCGATGGAGCTCGTGCACGCGGCCGCGTGCACGCACGACGACATCATCGACGGCAGCCGGATGCGGCACGGCCGGCCCACCGCACACGCCGCCTTCGCCTCCGGTACGGGTGCCGGACAGCGCTCCACCGCCCTGGCGATGGTCCTCGGCGATCTGCTGATGGGCTACGCCGGGTACGTGTTCAGCTCCTGCGGGCTGCCCGGCGCCTACCTGGCCCGGACCGTCCCCCTGTGGGCCGCGCTGCTGCGCGAGACGATGGCGGGCGAGTTCCTGGAGGTGCTCCGCACCCGCGCGGAGCAGGTCCCTCAGGTGGCGGAGTCGCTGGAGGTGGCCCGCTTCAAAACGGCGAAGTACACCGTCGAGCGGCCCCTGCACCTCGGCGCCACCCTCGGCGGGGGCCCGCGCGCCCTGCTCGACGCCTTCTCCGCGTACGGGCTGCCGCTCGGCGAGGCCTTCCAGTTGCGCGACGACCTGCTCGGCACCTTCGGCGACCCGGCCAGGACCGGCAAGTCGAACGCGGACGACCTGCGGGACGGCAAACCGACCGCGCTGCTCGCCCTGACCGTCGCCGCGACAGACGACGACGGCCGGCGGCTGCTCGCGAAGCTGGTCGGCCGCCCCGACCTGAGCGCCGAAGAGGCCTCCGCCGTACGCGCGTTGATGGAGCGCTGCGGTGCCCGGCAGCAGGTCGAGGACATGATCCGGGAGCGCATCGCCCGGGCCGTCGGCGCACTGGACTCCGTACCGATGCCCGCGGAGGCGCGGTCCGCGCTGCGCGAGCTCGCCGGCACCGCCGCCGAGCGCTCGCTGTAACCCGCCCCCTCCCCACACGAGAAGGACGAGTCACGTGACCACCGCCGAGAACGCCTCCGCCCCGCCGCGCCCCCGATACGACGACGCCGCCCTCGACGCCCTGGCCGCCCAGGGCGATCCGCTCGCCGACGAGACCGTCGCCGCACTGATGCACCGCGGCGAGGTGGGCGACCTCAATACGCTGATGCGGTTCTTCACCACCGCCGGGGACCCGCTCCCCGAACGGCTACCGGCCTCCGCACGCGGCTACTTCGAGACCACGGCCCTGCCCCCGGCCTGGGTCGACTGGGACGTCATGGAACAGGCCCGGCTCTTCTTCATGGACAACGCCGCCCACATCAACACCGGCCTGTCCTTCGCCGCGATGCCCGTCAGCTACGCCGTCCCCCGGATGGCCCGGCTGCTGTCCTCCACGCACTCGCTCGCCTACCCCTCCCGCCGGATGGCCAACACCGGCCAGTTCGTCACGTACCTCATGCGGACCGACTCCTTCGCCGAGGGCGGCAAGTTCATCCCCGCCGTGCAGAAGGTGCGGCTGCTGCACGCGGCGGTGCGCCACCACCTGCGCCACGGCGGCCACTGGGACGTGGAGCGGGACGGCCTGCCCATCTGCCAGGAGGACATGATCGCCGGGCACACCTTCTTCTCGCTGCTGGTGCTCGACGCCATGCACCGGCTCGGCATCCACATGAGCGACGAGGGCGCGGAGGCCTACTACTACGCCTGGCGGGTCGTGGCGGCGCTGCTCGGCTGCGACATGGCGGCCGTACCGCAGGACCTCGCCGGGGCGCGCGCGTACTGCGACCTCTACCTGGAGCGCCATCTCGGGCCCTCGCCCGAGGGCGTGGTCCTCAATGCCCAGCTGCTGCGGCTGTACGAGGACGTGGTACCCGGCACCCTCTTCGACCCGATGGTCCCGGCCACGGTCCGCTTCCTGGTCGGCGACACCATCGGCGACTGGCTGGAGGTCCCGCGCAGCCCGTGGGACTCGGCGGCCAGGGCGGTCCCCGTGGTGCTGGGGCTGCTGGAGACCATCGAGGACAGCGGTCCGCTCGCGGAGTGGGCGCTCGACAAGGCCGGCTCGCTGCTCGCCGGCTTCGAGCTGTCCGCGCTCACCCGGGGACGGGTCATGCACCACGCCATCCCCACCGAGCTGAAGGCGGAGTACGGGGTGAAGGCGCCGCGCACCGGGCGCTGGGTGCCGCCGGCGCCGGCGCGCTGAGCCGAACCGGCGCCGGCGCGCTGAGCCGAACGGGCGCGGCCGGGCGCAGGTCCGCCCTGGCCGGAGTCACACTGGAAGCTCACATTCCGGGCAGACGGCGACGGTGAGGCGGACGGTGACTTGCCCATGACGACCCCTGTGAAGGCGGACCCGGGACGGCGGCGCCGCGTCCTGGGCGGCGCCGTCTGCGGGCTGGTCTCCGCCTGCGCCGGACTGGCCGTGGCCGAGCTGGTTTCGGCGGCGGTCCGGCCCGAGGCCTCCCCCGTCACCGCGGTCGGCGAAGCCGTGGTCGACCGTACGCCGGTGGGCGTCAAGGAATGGGCGATCCGGGAGTTCGGCACCGCCGACAAACTGCTGCTGGCCCTCGGGATCATCCTCGTCCTGGCCGCGGTGGCCGCCCTGGCCGGAGTGCTGGCCGTACGGCACCTGCCCGCCGGAATCGCGCTCGCCGGCTGTTTCGGGCTGGTCGGGGCGGCGGCCGCGCTCAGCCGGCCCGAGGCGACCTGGCACGACGCGCTGCCTTCGCTGGCCGGCGGAGTGGCCGCGGCCGGCGTGCTGTACGTACTGGTCGGCGCGCTCGCCACGCCCCGTCCGGTGGGCGCGCCGCCGGGCGGGGCGTGGTCGATGGACCGGCGCGGCTTCGGCCGGCTGGTCGGCGCGGCCCTCGTGGCCTCGGCGGGCATCGGGTACGCGGGGCGGCGGCTCGGCGCGTACGGCGCGGCCGGGGCGACGGCCTCGCGGGCGGACCTGGTCCTGCCGGAGCCGGCCGTTCCCGCGCCGCCGGTACCGCCCGGCGCGCAGCTGCCGGTGCCCGGGATCTCCCGCTTCATCACCCCCAACGCGGATTTCTACCGCGTGGACACCGCCCTGGTCGTCCCCCGGGTGGACGCGGACACCTGGAGGCTGCGCATCCACGGCGAGGGCGTCTCGAACCCGCTCGAATTCGGGCTGAGCGAGCTGCTGGCCCGCCCCCTCGTCGAGCACGACATCACCCTCTGCTGCGTGTCCAACGAGGTCGGGGGCCCGTACGCGGGCAATGCCCGCTGGCTCGGCGTGCGCCTGGCCGACCTGCTGCGCGAGGCGGGGGTGCGGCCGCCCTCGCAGGGCGGTCCCGCGGACCAGCTGGTGGCCCGCTCGGTGGACGGCATGACGCTCGGCACGCCGGTCGAGACCGTGATGGACGGCCGGGACGCGCTGCTGGCCGTCGGGATGAACGGCGAGCCGCTGCCCTTCGCGCACGGCTTCCCCGTGCGGATGGTCGTACCGGGCCTGTACGGGTACGTCTCGGCGTGCAAGTGGCTGACCGAGCTGCGGCTGACGACGTTCGCGGCGTACGACGCGTACTGGGTGCGCCGGTCCTGGGCACAGCGGGGCCCGGTCAAGACGCAGTCCCGCATCGACACCCCGCGCCCGTCCGCCGAGCCGGTGGAGGGGCGGGTGGCGGTGGCGGGGGTGGCGTGGGCGCAGCACCGGGGCATCGCCCGGGTGGAGGTACGGGTGGACGCCGGCCCGTGGCAGGAGGCCCGGCTCGGAGCGTCGGACGGCAACGACACCTGGCGGCAGTGGGTGTGGGAGTGGGAGGCGGCCCCCGGGCGGCACACGCTGGAGGTCCGGGCCACGGACGGTACGGGGGCCGTCCAGACGGGTGTGCGCGCGGGTACCGTCCCCGACGGGGCGACCGGGTGGCACTCGGTGTCGGTGCGTGTCCGGCCGGGACTCGGGAGGAAGGCATGATGCGGACATCCTGGGAAACCGACCCGCACGTCAGGAGCCGGCCCTCGTGGAGCTGACCAGTACGGCGTTCCTCGCCACCCTGATCACCGTCACCGTGTTCGCGATGCTCGCCGCGCTGCTGCTGTGGAACCGGATCCCGGGGCCCGGGTGGGTGCGCTGGCCCCTGCGGGTGCTGATGATCGCGCTGTGCCAGCTGACCTCGATCGCGGTGATCGCGACCTGGATCAACGGCAGCTACGGGCTCTACTCCTCGTGGAACGACCTGCTGGGCACGGAGAACGCGCAGAACTCCTCGGCGATGACGGGGCCGCCGCTGGGCCGGGCCAGGTTCACCCAGGGCGGGGACGGTACGCAGAGCACCTATTTCCGCGGCTCGCATTCGAAACTCGCCGGGCAGGTGATCGTGTGGACCCCGCCCGAGTACCGGGTGCCGGGCGCGGAGAAGACCCGGTTCCCGGTGCTGGTCCTGCTGCACGGGTATCCGGGCTCGCCCCGCACCTGGACCGACCTGGGCGGGATGCCGGGGACGCTGGACCAGCTGGTCCGGGTCGGCGCGGCGCACCCGTTCATCGTGGTGATCCCGGACGTGTACCCCGGCGGGGTGAACACGGACTGCAGCAACACGCCGACGCGGAAGGTGGCCAGCTGGCTCGCGGAGGACGTGACGGACCTGGTCGCGAAGAACTTCCGCACCCTGCCCGAGCCGGGCGGCTGGGGGCTGATGGGGGTCTCGACGGGGGCGTTCTGCGCGGTCAAGCTGCCGCTCCAGTACCCGAAGGTGTTCCGGGCGGGCGCGGCCCTGGACCCGGACCCGCTGGCCGGGGACCCGGAGGTGCTGTCCGATCCGGTGCTGCGCGAGCGCAACAGCCCGCTCTGGCTGGTCCGCCAGGCCGGGAAGAGCGGAAGGGACGGAAGGGGCGGAAAGGCCGATGTGGGGCTGTTCCTGGCCACCTCGGCGCAGGACAAGGACAGCCCGCCGGCGCAGCTGAAGGCCTTCAGCCGGGCCGCGGCGGGCAGCCGGGTCCGGGTGAAGACCTTGATCCGCCCCTCCGGCGGCCACAACTTCCAGACCTGGACGGCGATGTACCCGGACGCGCTGGGCTGGCTGAGCACGGAGCTCTCCCCGCCCGGCGACGGCCGCGGCTGATCCGCTACCCGAGCCGGACGGGGAGGGATTCGACGCTGTTGCCGATGAAGCTGTGCAGGTACGGGAGTTCGGGCTCGGGAACCGCGAGGTCGAGGTCGGGGAAACGGGTGAAGAGCCGCTCCAGGGCGATGGTGGCCTCCAGGCGGGCGAGCGGGGCGCCCACGCAGTAGTGCGCGCCGTGCCCGAAGGAGAGGTGGCGGGAGGCGGCGGGGCGGGTCACGTCGAAGCGGTCGGCGTCCGGACCGTGGAAGGCCTCGTCGCGGCCGGCCGAGGTGTAGCCGGCGAGGACCGGGGTGCCCTGCGGGATCACGGTCCCCCCGACGGTCAGGTCGCGGGCGGCGTACCGGAACGGGAACCAGCTGACCGGGGCGTCCCAGCGCAGGGTCTCGTCGACCACGTCGGACCAGCCGGCCTTGCCCTCCCGGACCAGCGCGAGCTGGTCGCGGTGGGTGCACAGGGCACGGACGGCGTTGCCGATCAGGTTGAGGGTGGTCTCGTGGCCGGCGACGAGCATCAGCCGCATGGTGCCGATGAGTTCGGCCTCGCTGAGCCGGTCGCCGTCGTCCTCGCGGGCCGCGATCAGCGCGCTGGTCAGGTCCTCGCCGGGGCTCTCGCGGCGGGCGGCGGCGATCGTCCCCATCAGCTCGACGAGCTCCCGTACGGCGGCCACCACCTCCGCGGGCGTGGTGTCGGTGGCGATGATCACGGTGTGGGACAGGTGGTGCAGCCGCCCGCGGTGCTCGGGGTCGACGCCCAGCAGCTCGCAGATGACGCTCATGGGCAGGGGCAGCGCGAAGCGGCTGCGCAGGTCCACGACCCCGTCGGGAGCCTCGGCGGCCGCCCGCGCGAGCTCGTCGAGGAGCGCGGTGGTCAGCTCCTCGATGCGCGGCCGCAGCCGTTCCACCTGGCGGGCGGTGAAGGCGTTGCCGACGAGGGAGCGCAGCCGGCGGTGGTCGGCGCCGTCGGCGGTGTGCATGCCCTGGGCGTTGGCGAACACCCGCAGCGGCCAGTCGGGCGCGATGGTGCCGTCGTGCAGGGCGGGGAAGTGCCGGGCGTCCTTGGCCGCGTCGGGGTGGGCGAGGAACTCCTTCAGCGCTTCGTGTCCGAGGACGACCGCAGCGGGCACCCCGCCGGGCAGGACCACGTCCGCCACGGCGCCCCGGCCGCGCAGCCGGGCGTTGAGGGCGTGCGGGCAGCCGCCCGCGGGGTCGATGACGTACGCGGGCGCGGGTGCGCTGTCGGGTGACAAGCCGGGTCTCCTGACCGTCTGGACGAGTGGGCGGATCTCGGGCAACAGTGCGGCCTGGAGGGCGGGTTGGACAAGCCCCTCCGCGGGCGTCCCCGGATGGCGGCCGCCGCGCCGGCGCGCCCGGCGGGCGGTGGCGGCGTAGGGTCGGGTCATGGCGGACGCACGGCGGACTCTCGAAGGCAAGGTCGCCCTGGTGGCCGGGGCCACGCGGGGCGCGGGCCGGGGCACCGCGGTCCAGCTCGGCGCGCGGGGTGCGACGGTCTACGTGAGCGGGCGCAGTACGCGCGGCAGCCGTTCGGAGTACGACCGGCCGGAGACCGTCGAGGAGACCGCGGAGCTGGTCACGGCGGCGGGCGGGCGGGGCATCGCCGTGGTCGCGGACCATCTGGTGCCGGAGCAGGTCGAGGCACTGGTCGCGCGGATCGACGCCGAGCAGGGGCGCCTGGACGTGTTGGTGAACGACATCTGGGGCGGCGAGAAGCTGTTCGAGTGGAATGCCACCGTGTGGGAGCACGACCTGGACAAGGGGCTGCGGATCCTGCGGCTCGCGGTGGACACCCATGCCATCACCAGCCATTGCGCGCTGCCGCTGCTGCTGCGGGAACCGGGCGGGCTCGTGGTGGAGATGACCGACGGCACGGCCGAGTACAACGCGGCCCACTACCGGGTCTCGTTCTTCTACGACCTCGCCAAGTCGGCGGTGCTGCGCATGGCGTTCGCGCTCGGGCACGAGCTCGGGCCGCGCGGGGCGACCGCGGTGGCGCTGACGCCCGGCTGGCTGCGCTCGGAGATGATGCTGGACAACCACGGGGTGAGCGAGGAGAACTGGCGGGACGCCCTGGAGCGGACGCCGCACTTCGCCATCTCCGAGACCCCTTCGTACGTCGGACGGGGCGTCGCCGCGCTCGCGGCGGACCCCGGGGTGGCGCGCTGGAACGGCCGGTCGCTCTCCAGCGCGCAGCTGGCCCGGGAGTACGGATTCACGGACCTCGACGGCAGCCGGCCGGACGCCTGGCGGTACCTGGCCGAGGTCCAGGACCGGGGCCTGCCGGCCGATGTGACCGGCTACCGCTGAGCGGTCCTCCGGGTTCAGG
This sequence comes from Streptomyces sp. NPDC002181, assembly GCF_042890485.1. NCBI lineage: Bacteria > Bacillati > Actinomycetota > Actinomycetes > Kitasatosporales > Streptomycetaceae > Streptomyces > Streptomyces sp. NPDC002181. The sequence continues at coordinate 318,052 of NZ_JBIASC010000002.1, forward strand.
GCAGCCGCAGCTCGCGGGCTCCGCCGAGCGGTGCGAAGAACCGCTCCACCTCCGCGTCGGTGACCTCGGCGAGCGCGGGCGGGGACCAGCGGGGGTCGCGGTCCTTGTCGACGACCTGCGCCCGTACGCCCTCCACCAGGTCGGGTGAGCGCAGGGCGTGGCAGGAGACCCGGAACTCCTCCTCCAGCACCCGCTCCAGGGAGCCGAGTCCGCGGGCCCGGCGGAGGGCGGCCAGGGTGACCTTGAGGGAGGTCGGGGACTTCGCCAGGATCGTCTCGGCGGCCTCCTTGGCCGCCGGATCCCCCTCGCCGAACAGTCGTTCCACGATCTCCTCGACGGTGTCGGCGGCGTGGCAGCGGTCGATCCAGGGGCGCCGTCCGGCCAGTTCACCGGGCGCGGGCTGCTGCGCGAATTGCGGCAGCACCCGGTGCGCCGGGGCGCCGGCGAGGGCGGCGGTCAGCTCCTGGAGCCGGGCGGCGGGTACGAAGTGGTCGGCGAGCCCGCACAGCTGCGCGTCGGCCGCGCCCACGGCGGCCCCGGTCAGGGCCAGGTGGGTGCCGAGCTCCCCCGGAGCCCGGGCGAGCAGGTGCGTACCGCCCACGTCGGGGACGAAGCCGATGCCGGTCTCGGGCATGGCGACGCGGGAGCGTTCCGTGACGACGCGCACGCTGCCGTGGGCGGAGAGGCCGACTCCGCCGCCCATGACGATCCCGTCCATGAGGGCCACGTACGGCTTCGGGTAGCGGGCGATCCGCGCGTTCAGCCGGTACTCGTCGCGCCAGAAGTCCTCGGAAGCCCTTCCGCCGGCCTTCGCGTCGTCGTGGATGGCCCGGATGTCCCCGCCGGCGCACAGGCCGCGCTCGCCGGCGCCGCGGATGAGGACCTGGACGACGGCGGGCTCGTGCTCCCAGGCCGCCAGCGCCTCGGTGATCCGCAGCACCATGGGGTGGGTGAGGGCGTTGAGCGCCCTGGGGCGGTTGAGGGTGATCACCCCGGTGTGGCCCTCCGTGGTGAACAGGACCGTGTCGTCTGCGCCGTCTTCGCTCTTCACACCGGCCAGTATGTAGCGTGGTCCGGCATGCGAAAGATCATCCTCATGATGTCGATGTCCCTCGACGGCTTCATGCAGGGACCGGACCGGGACATCTCCTGGCACATGGTCGACCACGAACTGCACCGGTTCATGAACGACGAGATCCGCCCGCTGGGCGGCTTCCTGACCGGCCGGGTCACGCACGAGCTGATGACGGAGTACTGGCCGACCGCCGACGCCGATCCGGACTCCTCCCCGGAGGAGGCGGAGTTCGCGGGCATCTGGCGGGACATGCCGAAGTACGTGTACTCCCGCACGCTGCGCCAGGAGGACCTCGCCTGGAACTCCACGCTGGTGCGGGACGTCGTACCGGCCGAGGTCGCCGCGCTCAAGGAGGCCCCGGGCGGCGACCTGGTCGTGGGCGGGGCCGACCTCGCCGCCGCCTTCCTGCGCCACGACCTGGTGGACGCGTACCGGCTCCTCGTGCACCCGGTGCGCATCGGCCGCGGCACACCGGTGTTCCCGCCGTTCGCCGGCCCCGGACCGCTGCGCCTGGAAGGCACCCGCACGTTCGGCAACGGCGTGGTCCAGCTGCGGTACGCGCGACCCTAGGGAGTGTTCACGGCAGGAGTGTTCACGGCAGCCGGCCGGGGTGGGTTCCGGGGGTGTGGCCGAAGGCGCGCCGGAAGACGTCGATGAAGGCGCTCGCGGAGGACCAGCCGCAGCGGTGGGCGACGGCGGTGACGGGGGTGCCGACGGCCAGCAGCCGCAGTGCCCGGTGCAGGCGCAGCTGGGTGCGCCACTGCGGGAAGGTCATGCCGAGTTCGGAGCGGAACAGGCGGCTCAGCGTCCGCTCGCTCGCCCCGGCGCCGGCGGCCGCACCGAGGGCCGCCAGGGTGCGGGAGTCGGCCGGGTCGGCGTGCAGCAGGGCGCACACCGCCGTCAGCCGGGGGTCGGCGGGCGCGGGCAGGTGCAGGGGCTGCAGGGGCGCGGCGCGCAGCTGGTCGAGCAGGACCCCGAGCATCCGGCGCCGCTCGGGGCCGTCGCCTTCGGGGCCGTCGCCCTCGGGGGCCCGCGTGTAGGCCAGGATCAACTCGCGCAGCAGCGGTCCCACGGCGATCACGGCGGGGGTGTGCAGGCCGAGCGGGTTGAGCCGGGTCGGAAGGCCGACGGAGTGCAGGTCGGTGCGCCCGTACGCGCGGTGCTCGTGCACGGTCCCGGCCGGGATCCACAGGGCGCGGGTGGTGGGGGCCACCCAGGTGCCGGCGTCGGTGGTGACGGACAGCACTCCGGAACCGGCGTAGGCGATCTGGTGGTCGTCGTGCCGGTGGGGGTCGATCCCGACGTGGGTGTCGAGGGCGCGGATGCTGGTCGCGGCCCGCGGGGTGTGGCGGATTTTCTGCATCACCGGGCAATTTATCGGAAGCGGGCCGCTCGCGGTGCGGGAGATCCTCGACCGGTGAACCCGTCGAAGACCGCTTCCGGACGGCCCGCCGCCGCGACACGTCCCGTACGGCGCCGCCGTCTCGCCGCCCACGCGGCCGGCCACTCCTGCGTGGACGTCTACCAGGGCGCCGTCGCCGCGCTCGTCCCCTTCCTCGTCTCCGAGCGCGCGTACGGATACGCCGCCGCCTCCGGGATCGTGCTGGCCGCCTCCCTGCTGTCCTCGGTGGTCCAGCCGCTGTTCGGGGTGCTGGCCGACCGGCGCCCGGTGCCCTGGCTGATCCCGCTGGGCACCGCCGCCGCCGGACTGGGCATCGCCCTCGTCGGCGCGGACGCCGGCTATCCGGCCACCGTGGCCGCCGTGGCCCTGTCGGGGCTGGGCGTGGCCGCCTACCACCCGGCGGCAGCCCGGCTGGTCCGCACCTCGGCGGCCGGCCCCGGGCACACGGCGATGAGCTGGTTCGCGCTGGGCGGCAACATCGGCTTCGCCTGCGCACCGCTGCTCGTCTTCGGGGCCCTGTCGGTGTCCGGGCCGCCGGGCTGGGCGCTGCTGGCCGTCCCGGCCGCGCTGGGCGTCGTACTGAACCTCCCGCGGCCGGCGCGGAACGGGGCGGCCCGGGCGCGGGCGGCCGCGTCCGCCGGCGCGCCCGGGCCCGAGGACCGGCGGGCCTTCCTGCGGCTGTCGCTGGTGGTGGTCGTCCGCTCCGTCGCGTTCGTCGGGCTGAGCACGTTCATCGCCCTGTACGTGCGCGAGCGCGGCGGCGGGGGAACCGCCGGGGCGGTGGCGCTGTTCGCCCTGTTCGCGGGCAGCGCGGGCGGCACCCTGCTGGGCGGCCGCCTGGCCTCGCGCCGGGGCCGCGTCGCCACCGTCCGCCGGGCGTACGCGGCGGCGGCTCCCGCCGTCGCGGGCGTACTGTTCCTGCCGCTGCCCCTGGTGTACGGGTGCGCGGCGCTGGCCGCAGCCGCCCTGTACGTGCCGTTCTCGCTCCAGGTGACGCTGGGCCAGGACTACCTGCCGGCCCGCATGGGCACGGCGGGCGGGGTCACGCTCGGCCTGACGGTCAGTGCCGGCGGTCTGGCGAGCCCCTTCATCGGCGCCCTCGCGGACGCCACGTCCGTACGGGCCGCCCTGCTCCCCCTGGCCGTGCTGCCGCTGCTCGCCTGGGCCCTGGCCCGGCGGCTGCCGGAGCCCGCACCGGCCGCGTGAACGCGCGGGCCGGCGCCGCCGCGGGTTACATGGGCGTGAACCCTGACGCCGGACCGACCTCGGGAGACCGGATGAGCGCCGCAGCAGACCGCACCGAACGTTCGCCACTGTCCCTGGACGACGGCACCGCCCTGGTCCTCATCGACCTCCAGCAGGGCATCCTGGCGCTGCCCACCACCCGGCCCGCCGCCGAGGTCCTCGCCAACGGCATCCGGCTCGCCGAGGCCTTCCGCGCCCGCAGGCTGCCCGTGGTGCTGGTCAGGGTCGCCTGGTCGCCCGACGGCGGCGACCTGCCCACCACCGACGTGGACCGCCCGGGCCCGGCCTCGGCTCCGCCCGCCGCGTTCTCCGAGATCCCGGCCGAGCTCGCGGCCCTCGGCGACGTCGTGGTGACCAAGCGGCACTGGGGCGCCTTCACCGGCACCGAGCTCGACCTCCAGCTGCGCCGCCGCGGCATCCACCGGATCGTCCTGGCCGGCATCTCCACCAGCGTCGGGGTCGAGTCGACCGCCCGTACGGCCTGGGAGCACAGCTACTCGCTGGTCTTCGCCGAGGACGCCACCGCCGACACCGACCCCGCGTCCCACGCCCACGCGTTCGGCAAGATCTTCCCGCGCATCGGCAAGGTCAGCACGACGGCGGAGATCACCGCCGCCCTCGGCGCCGACCCGCTGCATTCCGCCTGACGTCGTGACAGGTATTCCGTTTCATTCCGGCGGGCCAACACCTGACGTGACATCAAATGGCCGGAATTGTTGCCGTTTCAGCTGTGGTTATGCTCATCACCCGAGTGATGGATGACTTTTATCGATCGCTTACGGGCAGAGTGGGGCGGCCGATTAACACCCCCACGCGACCGCAGGACCGGAGAACCGATGGACAGGAACCTCGTCATCCAGACCCCCGCTGGTGGCCAGGAGTTCGATGAGAGCCAAGTGCCTCTCTACTACAGCCGCAAGACAGCCGACATCCTCCACAAGTACGGCCCCGGACCCAGGGTCCACTTCCACATGGGCCTCTTCGGCCCGGGCGAGACGCCGAACACCACGGTCTCCCAACGCGTGCTCAAGCGCCGCATCGTGGAGTCCCAGGAGGCCATCGTCGCGCACGCGGCCCGCAGTTGGGGAGCCTGCACCACCCCGCCCGCCAGCGTCCTCGACATCGGCTGCGGCGTCGGCGGCGGCTCGCTCTACTGGGCCCAGGAGCACGGCGCGACCGTCACCGGGCTCACCGTCGCCGGCGAGCACATACCCGTGATCCAGGACTTCGCCCGCCAGGCCGGCGTCGCCGACCTCGTCACCCCCCTCCTGGCCGACGTGCACGACTTCACGGCCGACCGCAAGTACGACGCCGCGTACGCCAACGAGAGCTCCGGCTACATGGACCGCGAGCGGCTCTTCCAGGTCGTGGCCCGCTCGCTCAAGCCGGGCGGCTGGTTCGGCATCCAGGAGCACTTCATCTGCCGGCCCGAGTGGACCGAGTTCATCGACGGCTACTACAAGACACGCCTCGGCACCCTCACCGAGTACCTCACCGCCGCCGAGGCGGCCGGTTTCGAACTGGAGCAGGACGAGGACGTCACCGACCGGGTCGCCGAGTTCTGGGTGCAGTCGATGGCCTGGAACACCGCCGAGCTGGACCGCGTCGAGAGCTCCGGGGCCACCACCTCCGCCTGGTCGCGCGAACGGCTCCAGGAGTCCACCATCACGCACGGCAAGCTGTTCAGGATCTGGCGCGACCACGCGCTGGAGACCCGCCTGCTGATGTTCCGTCTGGGCGGGGGCGGCTGACCGATGCCCCCCGCGTACGGCGACAACGCCCGACCCTCCCGCATCGGCTGGGAACTCCCGCCCTTCTACTGGCCGTTCGAGCGGGGACTGATCCATCCCAAGGCGGCCGAGATCGAAGAGCGGTCCATCGCCTGGATCGACGCGTTCGGCCTCTACCCGGACGCCACCGAGCGCGCCTGGGGACTGGCCTCGCGCAGCGCCGACCTCGTCAGCCGGATCGTCCCCCACGGCGACGTGGAGTCCATGCTGGTCTTCGCCCAGTGGTGCTACTGGGCCTTCGCCGCGGACGACTGGCAGGACTCCGACGCCGGCGCGACGCCCACCGCGTCCGTCGTCGGCCACGGAACCCGCCTGATCCGCGTCCTGGAGGCGCCCGGCACCGGCCTGCTGCCGCCCGGGCCGCACAGCGCCGCGCTGGAGGACCTGGCGGCCCGCACCCGGGCCGTGCTCACTCCGTTCCAGCTGCGCCGGTTCACCGAGGGCATACAGGAGTGGGTGCTCGGCGCCGCTTCGCAGGCCGCCCACGCCGAGCGGGGCACCATGCCGGGCCTGAACGACTTCGCGGCGACCCGGAGCTGGATCGGCGGCACGCGGTTCCTGCTGACCTGGTGCGAGGCGGCGGCCGGCATAGAAGTGCCGGCCGACGTGCTGTACTCGGCGCCCGTCCAGGCCATGACCGAAGCCGCCGGGTTCATCGTCGCGTGCGACAACGACCTGTTCTCGTACAACAAGGACGACCATCACGAGCCGCTGGAGCAGAACCTGCTCAACGTGCTGGCCGAGGAGCACGGCTGTACGCCGGCCGAGGCGCTGCCCGCGGCGTACGCCCTGCGGGACCGCTCGCTGACGCTGTTCGCGCGGCTGGGCGAGCAGCTGGCGCGGGGTGCGGACGAGCAGCTCGGCAGGTACCTCACCGCGCTGGAACACTGGATCGTGGGCGACACCGAGTACCACGACCGCGCGCCGCGCTACGCCAGTCCGCGCAACCGCAACGCGCTGCCGGTCGAGGGGGCCTCGTACGACATCACCTGGACCGATGCGCCCAGCGACCCGAGCGCCGAGCCGCTGCCGGTCCCGGCTCTCGCCTGGTGGTGGCAGCAGCTCGACGCCCCGGCGCGCTGAGGCGGCCGGGCTCCCCCGGCCTCAGCCGCGCCCGAGCAGACGCGACCACCACGAGGCCTGGCCCGCGGGCCGCACCTCCGTGAAGGGGGCGGCCTGCGGGGCCGGGGGCGCGGCCGGCGGCCGGTGTGCTCCGGGTACCTGCGTGGAGCCGGTGACGGCGGCCCCGCGCGGGGTGAACCGTACGGGGAGTGACACCAGGTGACGGGACAGCAGCGAGGAGGTCCACCGCAGCCCGTCCTCGGGGACGGCCAGCTCCAGGTCGGGCAGGCGCGTCAGCAGGGTGTCGATGCCGGTGTCGGCGATGGCCCGGCCGATGTCCTGTCCGGGGCACTCGTGCGGGCCGCTGCTGAAGGCCAGGTGCGAGCGGTTGCCGTGGACCGGCACCGTCAGATCGGGCCGGATCTCGGGGTCGACGTTGCCCGCCGCCAGCCCGAGCAGCAGCATGTCACCGGCCTTGATCCGCGTTCCGGCCAGCTCCGTGTCACCGGTGGCCCAGCGTCCGAGCATCGTCATGAACGGGGGCTCGTCCCACAGGACTTGCTCCAGGGCGTCCGGGAGCGTCATGTGGCCGCCGGACAGGTTCGCGCGGAAGCGGCGATCGGTGAGCACCATGCGCAGGGTGTTCGCGATCAGGTTGGCGGTCGTCTCGAAGGCCGCGATCACTACGAGCCGCAGGTGCTCGACGGCCTCGTCGTCGTTGAGCGCGGTGGGGTGTTCCACGAGCCAGGTGGTGAAGTCCCGTCCGGGCACCTCCCGCTTGCGCTCCACGAGCTCGCGGAGGGTGACCGAGACGAACTCGAAGCTGGCGACGGCCGTCTCGGTGCCCTGGATCATGTCGCGGGCGGCCTCGACGAGACGGGGTCCGTAGGACTCCGGCGCCCCGACGAGCTGCGTCATCACCAGCATCGGCAGCGGCTCGGCGAAGTCCTCGACGAGGTCGGCCTTCCCGGTCTGCACGAAGGCGTCGATCAGCTGGTCGGCGAAGCGCTTGACGTAGCGGCGTATGCCGCGGCGGTCGAAGCGCTCCAGGGACTCGGTGATCGCCCCGCGCAGCCGCTCGTGCTCGACGCCCTCGACGAGGTGGCACGCGGGCTGCCAGGCGGTCATCGGGGTCAGCGGGTGGTCCGCCGGGACGTTGCCCTCCTGCTGGTCCCGCCAGTGGCGCGGGTCGCGGGCGAACCGGGACGGGGTCCGCACCACGTCCAGGTTCTCGCGGTGGCCCAGCACCAGCCAGGCCGGGAGGTCCCCCTGGACGAGGACGGGGGCCACCGCGCCGTGCTCGGCGCGCAGCTTCTCGTACAGGCCCATGGGGTCGGCCTCGGCCTCGGCACCGTAGAGCCGGTGGGCGGGGCAGCCGGGCGGCGGCGCGGCCGGACCCGGCTGGTGGGTGGGGGTGGTGCTCACGATGCCTCCGGGGTCGCGGCGAGGGAGTGCAGGTAGCGCATCAGCGTCATCAGGACGTCGCGGCTGGAGTCGCGCCGGCGCGCGTCGCAGAAGACGAGCGGTACGGACGCGGGCAGGTCGAGGGCGGAGCGCAGCTCCTCCAGGGGGTGCTCGGGCGCGTCCGGGAAGGAGTTGACGGCGACCACGAACGGCACCCCGCGCTCCTCCAGCCGGCCGATCACGTCGAAGCTGACCTCCAGGCGGCGGGTGTCGACCAGGACCACCGCGCCGAGCGCGCCCTCGAACAGACCGCGCCACAGGAACCAGAACCGCTCCTGGCCGGGGGTGCCGAACAGGTACAGCACCAGCTCTTCGTTGATGCTGATGCGGCCGAAGTCCATGGCCACGGTGGTGGAGGTCTTGCGCTCCACTCCCGCCGTGTCGTCGACGCCGACCCCGGCCTGGGTCATCGTCTCCTCGGTGGTGAGCGGCCGGATCTCGCTGACCGAGCCGACGAGGGTCGTCTTGCCGACGCCGAAGCCGCCCACGATCACCACCTTGACTGCGGCGGCGGCCGTGGCCGGCAGCGCGTCCTCGCGCCGGGGCGCGGTGGCCCGCTCAGAGCTTTCGAAGTCCATCGATGACTGCCTCAATCAGTGCCAGGTCCGGGAGTTTGGCGGGGGCGACGGGTGGGCGGGAGAGCACGTGGCCCGCGGCGAGCAGGTCACCGAGGAGTACGGTGACCACGCTCACCGGCAGGCCGAGGTACGCGGAGATCTCGGCCAGCGAGAGCGGCGTCTGGCACAGCCGCATGATCGCCGCGTGCTCCGGCTGCATCCCGGGCTTGGGCCCCGACTTGGCGATGATCAGCGTGACGAGGTCGAGGTGGCTGGGTTCTAAATCGCCACTGCGGCCGCCGGTGATCACGTACAGCCGCTCGGGAGTGCCGTCCTCCCAGTCCCCGCCCGGGTTGCTCACGCCGGCTGCCCGTCGCGGCGCGGCGGGCTGCTCAGGTGTTCTCCGATCCGGGCGACGAGGTCGCGCATCCGCTGGCCCATCAGCCCGGCGTCGACGCCTTCGCCGGCCAGGACGGCGAGGAAGGCGCCGGCCCCGGCCGCCATCAGGTAGAAGAAGCCGCCGTCCATCTCGATGACGACGAGCCTCATCCGCCCGCTGCTGCCCGGGAGTTCGGTGGCGACCGCGCCGGCGAGGCTCTGCAGCCCGGCGCAGGCGGCGGCGAGCCGGTCCGCGGTGTCGGTCTCCGCCCCGTACTGCGCCATGCGCAGGCCGTCGGCGGACAGGACGATGACGTGGCGGGTCTGCGGGACGCCCTCGGCCAGGTCCTTGAGCATCCAGTCCATATTGGTCTGCTGCTGGCTCATGGCTGTTCCCCCTTGCTCGCCGAGGCCGGCGAGTCATCCGTGTTCTGGCTTGCCGCGCCGCTCCGGGTCGCGGCGGTCTGGCTGTCCCCCGACAGGCCGCCCTGGAAGGCGGCCAGCCACATCCCGGGCTGGACCTCGGGCTGCGGCTGCGGCGCGGGCTCGGGCGCGCGTCCCGATCCGTACGCGTACCCGCCCTCCTCGGCATAGCCGTGTCCGGCGCGCTCCGCGGCCGCCTCGGCCGCTGCCACGATCCGGTCGCCGGCGCCGTCGGCCTCGGGCGCCTCGGGTGCCACGGCGCGCGCCTTGCGGCGGCGCTGCGGCAGGCCGCCCGGGGTCCGTTCGGTCACGACGGGCACCTCGTCGGGCGCGGCCGGTATCCGGGGGCCGGTGACCGGGCGGGCCGGCTCCTGCCCCGCGTCCGGCGTACCGGCCTCCGCGGTGGTCTTGGCGGCGGCCGGGGCCAGGGCGGCACGGGGGCCGGAGGCGGTGCCGATGCCGTGGGCGACGCCGGTCGCGGCGGCGGCCGTGGTGATGAGCGACTGCGGGATGACGAGCACGGCGCGCACGCCGCCGTACGCCGAAGCGCGCAGCGAGACCTGGAAGTCGTACGCCTGCGCCAGCCGGCCGACCACGGCGAGGCCCAGGCGCGGGGTCTCCCCGAGGTCGGTGAGGTCGATGCCCTGCTGTGCCTGGCGGAGCATGCGCTCGGCCCGCTTGCGGGCCTCCTCGCTCATGCTCACGCCGCCGTCCTCGATCTCGACGGCGATGCCCGAGTTCACGTCGACGGCGGTCAGGTGGACCCTGGTCTGGGGCGGGGAGTAGCGGGTCGCGTTGTCCAGCAGCTCGGCGAGCGCGTGGATGAGCGGTTCGACGGCGGGGCCGACGACGGCCACCTGCGAGACGGAGTGCAGCTCCACGCGCTGGTAGTCGATGATCCGCGACATGGCGCCGCGCAGCACGCTGTACAGCGGGACGGCCTTGCTCCACTGGCGGCCGGGCCGGGCCCCGCCGAGGACGGCGATGGAGTCGGCCAGGCGGCCGATGAGGGCCGTGCCGTGGTCGAGCCGCAGCAGGTCGCCGAAGACCTTGGGGCTGCGGCCGTGCCGGTCCTCCATCTCCCGCAGTTCCTGAGCCTGTTGGTGCACGATGGCCTGGACGCGGCGGGCGATGTTGACGAAGGCGCGCTGCGCCGAGTCGCGCAGGTCCTCCTCGGCGACGACGGCGTCGAGCACGGAGCGCAGCACGGCCTGGTGGGCCGCCCTGAACTCCGGTGTCAGGCCGGGCCCGTGGGTGTCGAGCTCCTCCAGGGAGGCGAGCACCTCCTCGGGGAACTCCCCCTTGCGCAGCCGCTCCACGACGTCGGGCAGCAGTTCCTGCGCGAGTCGTACGGTCTCGGCCTGCTGCCGGAGCAGGGCCGCCTCCTGCGCGGCGACGACCGCGCGCAGCGCGGCGACCGACTTGCCGCGCCGGGCGGCCTCACCGCAGGACAGGGCGACGGCCACGAAGGCGACGGCTCCCATCCAGGCGACGGGGGTGCGGGCAGGTGCGGACACCTGGACCACGGCGATCGCCGCGACGGCGGCGGTCAGCAGGGCGGGCAGCGCCCAAACGACGGGTGAGGTGGGCCCTGGACTTCCGGGCGACGATCCCACGCGAACCATCAGAACCCTCAAACGATCGAAAGCGAATGATCATATGACAACGGCCCGGAATCTTAGCGTCTCTATGCACGGCCCTTGACAGCAGGTCATGATCCGGACTGCACAAGGGGGTTGGCGTCCGCCAATATGGCCGAAACCCATACGCCCCGACCCCGCCCCGAGCCGCCCCGGATCCCGCTGCGGCCTAGCCCGCACACGACTTCCCGGCCCGGCGGAAGGGCCGCGCCCCAGCCGACGGAACGGCCGGATCCCGACGGCCGCCGCCTCCGGCGCACGTCGGCGACATGTCGTAGACATGTCGGGACACGTCAGGAGAACTTCAGGGAAACACCGCGAAACCGACCGTGAGGGGCCGCAGCCGGCGAGCGATCTCCGCGCGCGTCGGCGCGGCCGGCGCGGCCCTGCGGCACCAGGCACCCACAACCCCGCGTACGAAGGATGATCCTGACGCCCCGTTCGCGGGGCCCGTCTTCCGCCGACCCCGCGTGGTGACCGCGAGCACCACGCGACCGCGTCCACAGGCCCGCGAGACCCGCGGCGGGTTCCGTACCCCCGCGCCCCCGGCGTTCAGCGCCAGGGCCGGCCGGCCGGCCACGGATGGGACGTGCGGCCATCATGGCCCGGGACGCACGAAAGGCCGTCCTCTCATGGTTGAGAGAACGACCTCCGACCTGCTTAAAGCATGGTCGGGACGACAGGATTTGAACCTGCGACCCCTTGACCCCCAGTCAAGTGCGCTACCAAGCTGCGCCACGTCCCGTTGTGCCGTTGATCTGGGGTTTCCCCCGTCCCGGCGGCACATGCAGAACATTACCCCACGTAGAGGGGTGCGCATGCACGGGTTTCCGGCCGCGGGCAGGATGGCGGGGTGAACGCACGGGATCGGGACGGTGAGGGGCGGGCGCGCAGCGCGCGGCCGCGGGACGGGCTGGGGCGGCCCCTGGCGTACGGGGAGCCGGGCGTGGAGCGGCAGCCCGAGGGGATCGTGCGGGCGCCCGCCGAGACGGTGGCCGAGGCGCAGCGGCTGCTGGACGCCGGGATGCCGTTCCACGCGCACGAGGTGTTCGAGGACGCCTGGAAGTCCGGGCCCGAGGCCGAGGCCCCGCTGTGGCGGGCCCTCGCGCAGCTGGCGGTCGGGCTCACGCACGCCGCGCGCGGGAACGCCGTCGGCGGGTCGCGCCTGCTGCGCCGCGGGGCGACCGCCCTGGCCGGGCCCGACACGGGGGATGGCGCCGGCGGCGGGGGCCCGTACGGGATCGACGTACCGGGGCTGGTCCGCTGGGCCCGGGCGCTGGCCGGGCGGGTGGAGGCCGGCGCGGCGGTCGACGCGGCGGCCGAGGCGCCGCGGCTCTCCTCCCCGCCGGACACGCCGGAGCGGCCGGGCCCCCGCTGACCCCGGGCGGGCCGGTGCCGGGCCGGGGCCCCGCCGGGGTCTACGCGGGTTCGAGGAGGTCCCAGCGGTTGCCGTACAGGTCCTCGAAGACCGCCACCGAGCCGTACGCCTCGTGGCGCGGCTCCTCCAGGAAGCGGACGCCCTCCGCCGTCATCCGCGTGTGGTCCCGGGCGAAGTCGTCGGTGTAGAGGAAGAACCCGACCCGGCCGCCCGTCTGGTCCCCGACCCGGGAGCTCTGGGCCTCGTCCTTGGCGCGGGCCAGCAGCAGGGCCGCCTCGGTGGCGCCGTCCGGGCGGACCACGACCCAGCGGGAGCCGTCGGGGCGAGGGGTGTCCTCGACGAGGGTGAAGCCGAGGGCGCGGGTGTAGAAGTCGATGGCCTCGTCGTAGTCGCGGACGACGAGGGCGGTGAGCGCGATGTATGCGGGCATGGCACTCATTCTGCTGGTCCGGTCAGCAGGATCACCTCCAGGGTCCTCGGGCCGTGCACGCCCTCCACCCGGTCGAGCTCGATGTCACTGGTGGCCGAGGGGCCGGAGATCCAGGTCAGCGGCCTCGTCGGGTCCAGCAGGGGCAGGGCCTGCGGGACCGAGTCCACCACCTGCTCCGGGACCCGGACCACGCAGATGTGGTGGTCCGGGATCAGGGTGACGCGGCGCCGGCCCTGCCCGGGGCCGCCGTCGAGGACGATCGTGCCGGTCTCGGCGATCGCCAGGGCGCAGCCGGTCACCACGCTGTCCACCGCGTCCAGTTCGTACGGGTTCGACCCCGGCCGGTCGTCGATACGGGCGGCCCCCGCCGCCGCCGGCCACTGCGGGGGCAGACCGGCCGGGACGAGGACCGTACGGGCGCCGCGTTCGGCCAGCAGCCGGGCGATGAGCGCGGCGATCCCGTCGCCGTCCGTACGGTGGACCCGCGCGCGGTACTCCGCGAGGTGGGCGGCCAGGAGGTCCGCCGTCTCGGCCGGGGTACGGGCGCCGTGGACGCGGAGGTAGTCCCGGGGGACGGCGGGGCCGGGGCCGCCGTCGGCCACCGCCCGGCGGATCCGGCCCAGGATGCGGTCCCTGCTGCTCATGCCCCGTCCCCCCGCTCCCGCGCCCACCAGGTGCGGAACGACTCCGCCGGGAGCTCCGGCAGCTCCCGGCTGTCCGTCCACGCCCGCCCGGGCCCCGGCAGCCGGCGCGGCCGCAGCCTCCTGGCACGGGCCAGCAGCCGCTCCCCGGCGCGCAGCGCGCCGGGGCGGTCCAGGAGCAGCCGGGCGGCCCGCATCGCGGCCCGTTCGGCGGTGTGGCCCCGCGCCGGTCGGATCCGTACGCGGACGCCCTCGCGGGTCACCGGGCCGCCCTGGACCACCCGTTCGCGCAGGTGGACCAGGATCTCCGGGATGTCGATGGCGACCGGGCAGACCTCGTAGCAGGCTCCGCACAGGGTGGAGGCGTACGGCAGCGAGGCGTCGATCGCGCTGCCGGTACCCCGCAGTTGGGGGCTGAGGACGGCGCCGATCGGCCCCGGGTAGACCGAGCCGTACGCGTGGCCTCCGGCGCGCTCGTACACCGGGCAGACGTTCAGGCAGGCGGAGCAGCGGATGCAGCGCAAGGCCTGGCGGCCCACCTCGTCGGCCAGCGTGTCGGTGCGGCCGTTGTCGAGGAGGACGAGGTGGAAGGCGGTGGGGCCGTCGCCGTCCGCCCCGCGCGACGGGCCCACCCCGGTCCACATCGTGGTGTACGGGTTCATCCGCTCGGCGGTGGACGAGCGCGGCAGCGTCTGGAGGAAGATCTCCAGGTCCCGGAAGGTCGGCACGACCTTCTCGATGCCGACCACCGAGATCAGGGTCTCGGGCAGCGTCAGGCACATCCGGCCGTTGCCCTCGGACTCGAAGACGACCATGGTGCCCGTCTCGGCGACCATGAAGTTGGCCCCGGAGATCCCGACCTTGGCGCGCAGGAACTTCTCGCGCAGGTGGAGCCGGGCGGCCTCGGCGAGCTCGCGCGGGTCGTCGCCGAGGCCCTCGGGCGCGGGGCGGCCCCAGCGGCCCATCTCGGCCGCGAAGATCTCCCGGATCTCGGCCCGGTTGCGGTGGATGGCCGGGACGAGGATGTGTGAGGGCCGGTCGTGGCCGAGCTGGACGATGAGCTCGGCCAGGTCGGTCTCGTACGCGGCGATCCCGGCCGCTTCGAGGGCCTCGTTGAGGCCGATCTCCTGGGTCGCCATGGACTTGACCTTGACCACCTCCCGGTGGCCGGTCGCCAGCACCAGCCCGGTCACGATCCGGTTGGCCTCGTCGGCGTCGGCCGCCCAGTGGACGGTGCCGCCCGCGGCCGTGACCGCCTCCTCCAGCTGGACGAGGTAGCGGTCGAGGTGGCGGAGCGTGTGGTCCTTCACGGCTTTCCCCGCGGCGCGCAGCCCCTCCCAGTCCGCCAGCTCGGCGACGGCCCGGGCCCGTTTGTCGCGGATGGTGTGGGTGGCGTGCCGGAGATTGGCGCGCAGCACCGGGTCCCCCACGGCCTCCCGGGCCGCGTCGGGAAAGGCGGGAAAGTCGGGAGAGGCGGGAAAGTCGGGCATGCCCATGAATGTGCCGCTCATGTCAGCGGTTCCTCCTCCGTCGAGGCCAGGATCTCGGCGAGGTGCAGGGTCCTCATCGCCTCTCCCCCGCGGCGCAGGATCCCGTCGAGATGGGCCAGGCAGGAGTTGTCGGCCCCGCACAGCACCTCCGCGCCCGTCCGCACCGCGCTGCCGGTCTTGTCGGTGCCCATGGCCGCCGACACGTCCGGGTTCTTCAGCGCGAAGGTGCCGCCGAAGCCGCAGCACTCCTCGGCCCCGGGCAGCTCGACGAGGTTGAGCCCCTTGACGGCGGAGAGCAGCCGCCGCGGGCGCTCCCCCAGCCCGAGGGCCCGCAAGCCGTGGCAGGAGGGGTGGTAGGTGACGGTGTGCGGGAAGTACGCGCCCACGTCGGTCACCCCGAGCACGTCCACCAGGAACTCGGTCAGCTCGAAGACGCGCGGTACGAGTTCCTCGGCCAGCGCCGTCAGCCCGGGGCCGCGCCCCTCCCGCTCCGCCTGGCGGCCGATGCGCGGGTAGTGGGTACGGACCATCGCGGCGCAGGATCCCGACGGGGTGACCACGTACGGGTACCCGGCGAAGGCCTCGGCGGTGCGCCGCAGCAGCGGCTCGCTCTCGCGCCGGTAGCCGGTGTTGTACTGCGGCTGGCCGCAGCAGCTCTGGGCGGCCGGGAAGTCCACGCCGACGCCGAGCCGCTCCAGCAGGCGTACGACGGCGATGCCGGTGCGCGGGTACAGCGCGTCGTTGACGCAGGTGACGAACAGGGCGGCACGCATGACGGGCAGAATAGCGGCGTGAAGAAGTTCTCAGTGATCGGCATAGGCGCGGGCGACCCGGACCACCTGACCCTCCAGGCGGTCAAGGCGATCGGCGCGGCGGACGCATTCCTCATCCTGGAGAAGGGGGAGGAGAAGTCGGATCTGACCGGGCTGCGGCGCGCGATGCTCGACGCGCACGCCGGCCCCGGCCACCGGCTGGTGGAGGGCCGCGACCCGGACCGCGACCGGACCCCGGCCGACTACGCCCCGACCGTGGACGGCTGGCGCAGCGCGCGGGCCGAGATCTTCGAGCGGTTCATCGCCGAGGACCTGGCGGACGGCGAGACCGGCGCCTTCCTGGTGTGGGGCGACCCCTCGCTGTACGACTCCACGCTCGCCATCCTCGACGAGGTGCTGGAGCGGGGCCGGGTGGCCTTCGAGCACGAGGTCGTACCCGGCATCAGCAGCGTCTCCGCCCTGCTGGCCCGGCACCGGACCAACCTGAACCGGGTCGGCCGGCCCGTCCAGATCACCACCGGCCGGCGCCTGGCCGAGGGCTGGCCGCAGGACGTGGACGACGTGGTGGTGATGCTGGACGCGCGGCACGCCTTCACGGCCCACCTCGACCAGGACCTCTTCATCTACTGGGGGGCCTACGTGGGCACCCCGGACGAGATCCTGGTCTCGGGGAAGCTCGCGGAGGTCGCCGGCCGGATCGAGGAGCTCCGTACCGAGGCCCGTGCCCGCAAGGGCTGGATCATGGACACGTACCTGCTCCGGCGCGGCTGAGGCCCTCTACAGGTACGCCGGGAGCGCGGCGGCGAGGCGTTCGTACTCCTCGGGCCGGTTGTAGATCTGCCCGCAGATCCGGATGCCGCCGCCGCCGGGCCGGCTCCAGATCAGCACGCGGACGCCCAGCCCGGCCGCGATCCGCTCGCGCAGGGCGCTCGCCTCCGCCTGGGTCTCGGCGGTGCCGGGCGGCAGCCGCAGGGCGCGCATGGCGAGCCCCTCGGTGTACGGCAGCGGGGTGAGTCCCGGGATCTGGGCGAGCAGGGCCGCGCCGTGGGCGGCCAGGGCGGCGTTGTGGGCCCGCACCTTGTCGGCGTCGAGCCGGTCGAGGAGGTCCAGGCCCTCGGGGGCGGCGAGCCAGCCGGTGTAGTCGGCGGTGGCGCGGTTCTCCACGGAGCGGGGGAAACCGTGCGCGTCCTCCCAGGAGGGGACCAGCGCCCGGACCCGGCCGCGGTGTGCGGGGGCGACGGCGAGGACGGCGCTGCCGGAGGGGGCGTACCCCCATTTGTGCAGGTTGCCGAACCAGAAGTCGGCGGCTCCGGCGAGCGGGTCCGCGATCATGCCGGGGGCGTGGGCCCCGTCGACGAGGGTGGTGATCCCGCGGGCGGTGAGCTCGGCGAGCAGCCGGGGCGAGGCGATGAGCCGGGCGGTGGGCGAGCTGATGTGGTCGAGCACCACGGCCCTGGTCCGGGGCGTCAGCCCGGCCAGCACCGTCTCGCGTACGGCGTCCTCGTCGGGCAGGTACGGGTCGAGGGAGACGGTGGTGATCGGGGCGCGGCGGGCGGCGGCCGCCACGACCGTGCCGTAGCCGTGGTCGGTGACCAGGATCTCGTCGCCGTCGGCGAAGGGGACGGCGTCGAGGGCGAGGTTGGCGCCCTCGGTGGCGTTGGCGATGAAGGCGATGCCGTCGGGGTCGGCGCCGAGGTGACGGGCCACGCGGGCGCGCGCCGCGGCGATCCGGTCGGGGGCCTCGATGAAGAAGGCGTCGGGATCGGCGTGCGCCTCCTCGCGGAGGGTGGCCTGGGCCTCCTGCACGGGGACCGGCACCGCGCCGAACGAGCCGTGGTTGAGGTGGGACACGGCGGGATCGAGCCTGAACAGTGCGCGCCCGCCGGGGAACTCGGCGGGCGGCCCGGCGGGGCGTATCGGCTTGGGCTGGTTCACGGGACCTCCGGGGTGCGGCGCGGCTGTCCCCGCATCATCGCCTGCCGTACCGCGCGCGCCCAGTACGCCCCCGGCCGAACCGGCCGGACCTGCCGGACCGGGTCCGCCGCCCGCCGCGGTCAGGGCCCGATCTCGAACTGCGGTGCCTTGAGGCTCTTCAGGCACGCGGTCCGGGGGGCGGCCGGATCGTCGAAGAACGAGACGGCGATCTCCTGGGCGCACTTCGAGGTGGCGAACACCACGTGCGGCTCGTAGGGGACGGTGACGACCTTGGCCTTGCTCAGCGTCCGGGCGACGTACGGTCCGTTGTCGGCGCCGGTCTGGGAATCGAAGCCGCCGGACAGGGCGAGGGTGGGGATGTCACCGCTCGTCGCGTCCCGGATCGAGCGCGGCGCCGCGGGGACGTTCCAGACGTCGCAGTCGGGACGGAGGAAGGTCAGCTGGGGGGCCTGCGCCTGTACCGAGCGGGGGAAGTCCGGGAAGGCTTCCTGCCCGCCCTTGAGTGCTTCGGCCTGGCTCTCGTACGGGGTCCATTCGCTGCAGAAGACGCCGTAGACGAGGCCGTGCGCGACCCGGCCCATGGCTGCGGGGCTGAGCTTGCCGCCGGCGTACTGCTGTGCGATCCGCTGGGGCTTGCCGTGCGCCAGCTCGTCGAGGGCCCGGGGCACTTGGGGCGCGACGTGGGTGGCGGAGGTCATCCAGCTCACGAGGGCCCCGCCGTCCAGTACGACCTTCACCGGCTTGTCGCTGCCGGGGACCGAGACGGTGGTGGTGACCGGATTGGCTTCGAGGTCGCGGACGAGCTTGTCGAAGGTGGCCGACAGGTTCGGGTAGCGCTTGTTGCACGCCGGCTGGTCCGCGCAGGCCTTGAAGAGGCCGTCGAAGCCCTGCCGGGCGCTCATCCAGGTCGCGGCCGAACCGGACTTGGAAGGGGGCAGGATGCCGTCGATGCCCACCGAGCGCAGCCCTTCGGGGTGCAGGCGCATGTAGACGAGCGCCAGGTGGGTGCCGTAGGAAATGCCGTACAGGTTCCACTGCTTGACGCCCAGGGCCGCGCGCAGGTCCTCGTAGTCGGCGGCGCTCTCGGTGTCGTTGTAGGCGCCGGCGTCGATCCCGCCGGCCGCCAGCTTGTCGCGGCAGGCCTTCGTGGCCGCGACGTGCAGGCGTTCGGTGGACGGGGCGTCGGAGACGAGGCCGACGGCGCGCGCGTTGAACTCGTCGATGTTGGGGCACAGGACGTTCGGCCGGGCCGAGTACGTACCGCGCTGGGACATGAAGACCACGTCGCGGTCCCGGTTCAGGCCGCCGTCGATCGCCATCTTCGCCTCCCCCACGGCGTCGTCGCCGGGTCCGCCGGCGAGCCACACGATGGGGTCGGGTTTCGGTTTGCCGGTGGCGGCGGGCACGATCGCGACACCGAGCTCGATCGTCTTGCCGGTCGGCTTCGCCCGGTTCTCGGGCACGGTGAGCGTTCCGCAGCGCGCCCCCTTGAGTTCGGGGATCGGCTCCGGCGTCCTGGGGCAGGGGCCCGGTTCGTAACGGGCGTCGCCCACCGTCCGCGCGGCCGTGCCGATCGGCGCGCCGGGGCCGGTGGTGGCGTCGGTGCGGGACCGCGCCTGAGCGGGTCCGGCGAGCAGTCCGGTGACGAGGAGGCCGGTCGCCACGCCGGCCGACGCGGCCCGGACCCGCCGTACGGAGTGACGACGACGGGGCGCGTGGTGCACGGGCGCGTGGTGCGGGGTCATCTGCCCTCCCGGTCATTTCGGGATGATCGTGAACGGCTCGGGCGCCAGGCCGTCCGCGCACGAGGTGTCGGGCGCGGTCGGGCGAGCGAAGAACGATGCCAGCACGCGCTGCGCGCAGGGCGACTGCGGGACCACCCAGTGGCCGATTCCGGGGATCAGCACGGAGGTCGAGCGGGACAGGTCGCGGGCCACGCCCTTCGCCCAGCTCGCCCCTGTTTTGACGTCGAACGTCCCGGAGACGACGAGGGCCGGCACCGAACTGACCGTGGGCACGCGCTGGATCTCCGCACGGTCCGCGACCTTCCAGATCCCGCACACCGGGTACTGGAACGGCAGCTGCGGGGCCTCCGCCAGGACCGTGTCGGGCCACTCGGGGTAGGCCTTCCGGCCGGCCTTCAGCACGTCGGATTCCGAGTGGCCCGGAGCCCACTCGGCGCACGCGATCGAGTTCGTCAGTCCGTGCGCGAACTCGCCGGTCTTCTGTACCGAGCCGGCCGCGCGGGCCTGGGCGAAGCGCTGCGGGTTCCCGCGGCTGAGTTCGTCCAGCGCCGCCGGGAGGTCCTTGGGCCGGGGGGTGAAGGCGACGATCAGGTTCAGCAGGGCGCCCCCGTCGAGGACGGTCTTGACCGGCTTTCCGCCGTCCGGCGGCGTGACGTCCAGCGTCAGCGGGTGCGCCTCCAGCTTGCGCACCTGCTCCGTCAGCATGCCGGGGAGGTCCGGGTACCGGTCCTTGCAGGCGGGCTGCGCCGCGCACGCCGCGAAGATGTTGCGGATGCCCTCGGCGGTGCTGCCCCAGGTCCAGGGCAGGGTCACGAACTGGGAGGGGGCGACCGAGTCGATCGCCACCGCGCGGATCCCCTCGGGGTGCAGGCGCAGGTACGTCAGGGCCAGGTTGGTGCCGTAGGAGTATCCGTAGACGTTCCACCGGGGGATGCGCAGCGCCGTGCGCAGATCGGCGAAGTCGGCGGCGTTCTCGGTGGTGTTGTAGGCGTTCAGGTCGACGCCGTCGGCCACGAGGCGGGCCCGGCAGTCCGTCACCGCCTTCAGCATGAGCTGCCGCGCCCGCCGCGCGTCATAACCCAGGCCCACGGACTGCGCGTTGAACCGGTCCACCTCCGGGCAGGCGAGATTCGGCCGGTCGTGGAGGTTGCCGCGCTGGGCCATGACGATCAGCTCGCGGTCCTTGTTCAGGCCGGAGTCGACGAGGAAGGGAATGTCGTCGAACGTGTCGGCCCCGGGGCCGCCGGCCATGAACACCACGGGTTCCGCGGCGGGCTTCTCGGCGGCCGCCGCGATCCTCGCCACGGCCAGTTTGATGGTCCGCCCGCCCGGGCGGGAGCGGTTCTCGGGGACCTCCAGGAACCCGCACCGCGCCGTGTCCAGCGCCTCGATCGGCTCGGGCGTCTTCGGGCAGGGGCCCGGTACGAACCGGGGAGCCGCGGTGGGGCCGGGCGTGGCGGACGGGGAGGACGGGCCGGCCGAGCCGGACGGGCTGCCGGCGGCGGCCCCCGGTGTCCCGCCGAACGCCGCCAGGCAGACCAGAGCGGCCGCGGCAGCCGCGTTGACGCCGTGTTTCGCCATGTGCGCTCGTTCCTGTGTCGTGCAGGCGGATGGAACACACCTCTTCGACGGTAACGGCAGGCGGGAAGCCCCGCACACGGTGGCGGAACGGGCCTGGCCGGCCCTGATCCGCAAGGTGCCCCGGTCTAGTCGCGCCCGCTCGTGACGGCGTAGTACTGCAGGTCCTGGACCTGCACCGTGCGGTCCGCCGCGTAGGGCAGTTCCACCTCCGCCCCGGCCTTCCCGTCGCGCACCACCGCCGCCGAGCTGGTGCCCGGGCGCAGCGGGAGGAGTGCGGAGTGGATGCCGGCCGGGGCCTCGTGCGCGTCCCGGGCGGCGCCGACCACCGTGCGGACGGTCGCCGGGGCCCTCAGGAAGCTGAGCACCTCGACCGTGTCGCGGGGCGCGGCGCTGCCCTTGCGCAGGGACATCACCAGCGACTGGGCTCCGGCGGGGTCCGCGGAGGCGAACTGGGTCCGGGCGGATACGTACAGCGTGTCGCGGACGATCTTCGGCCAGCTGCCCGTCTTGAACTTGGTCAGGTAGTACGAGGAGAGGTCCAGGTAGGCGTACCCGTTGTGCAGCGAGGGCGCGAACTGGCTGCCCTCGGAGTAGTCGTTCCAGGTGGTGAGCTGCACCCAGTCGGCGCCGTCGTCGATGGCGTGCGTCCATGTGGAGCGCAGGGTGGCGGTGTTGCCCGCCTCGTCGTAGACGCCCTGGTTGGGGCGGGCGTCCTGGACCGACACGGGCTGCATCCAGATCTTGCCCATGCCGTGGGCCCGTTGTACGTCGCGGGTGGCGCTCTCCTGGCCGACGTAGCTGCGGCTGCCCCATTCGGAGAAGCCGTGGCTGATCGGCGCGAACCCCGCGCTGTTGGCGTCGTAGTCGAGGAACGTCGGGACGAAGGCGGTGCGGATGCCGTGCCGGGTCCTGAGGAGGTCGAGCACCTGCGTCCACCAGGCGACGCTCTTGGCCTCGGCCTTGAAGGGGGAGACGACGAGGCGGCCGTCGCCGAGGCGGTGCGCGGCGGGGGCCTTGCCCAGGGCCGCGACGGCGTCGGCGAGCACGCCGGGGTCGTCCGTGTTCAGGGAGGTCATGTCCGGCATCAGCATGATCTTGAAGGCGGGGTCGACGGTGTGGGCGGCCTCCATCAGGAGCTGGGCGCGGTCCCGGTTCGGCCCGGACAGGGAGAGCATGTCGAGCGTGAACCCGTCGAGGCCGGCGGCGCGGGCGGTGCGCACCTCCTGCTCCAGGTTGGCCCGTTCCCAGTTTCCGGACTTGGGCGGGGTGGGCGGCGGCCGGTCGCGCAGCAGGCCCCCGTACCGCTCGTGCTTGCCGTTCTCCCCCGCCGGGTTCAGGTAGTTGCGGGTGTAGTAGTCGGCGTCGGCGCTCGCGTTGTCCAGTGAGAGGGGGTACGGGGTGAAGTAGTGCGCGAACACCAGCTTCCTGCCCGCTTCGCCGGTGCGCAGGGCGGCCGGGGCGGGCAGGTCGAACGGCAGGGCGCCGGCGGACCGCCCGCCTCCCGCGTCCCCGGCGCCCGGGCTCCGGGCCGGCCCGTCGGGGCTCGGGCCGGGTGCGGTCGGGGACGTGCCGGTGGCGCCGGGTGCCGTGGTCCCCGCGCCCGTGCCGGGCCCGGCGGCCCAGGGCGTGCCGATCACGGGGGCGGACACGGCGCCTTGGCGGGCGTCGGCCGTGAACGGGTTCCACGCGATGCCGGCGGCGGCGCAGACTCCGGCGAGCAGGAAGGCGGCGGCGAGCAGGGTCGCGAGCGGCCGGCCCCGGAAGCCCGGACGGCGTCGGCGGTGTGAACTCATCGTGGGTGCCCTCCCCTGCACGCGCCCCGGTTACGGGGCTGCAGAGCAGTACAGCCGATCGGCGGCTCCCGGACAACCGTCAGGTGTGCAGGGCCCGCTCGTCCTCGACGTGGCCCTCCGGTTCCAGCTGGAGGGTGGAGTGGGCCGTGTCGAAGTGCTCGCCGACGCAGGCCTGGAGCCGGGCGAGCAGCTTCCCGTGCTCCTCGCCGCGCAGGGTCTCGGCGGCGACCACGACGTGCGCGGTGAGGACGGGCATGCCGGAGGTGACCGTCCAGGCGTGCAGATCGTGCACGGCCAGTACGCCGGGCTCCTCCAGGAGGTGTCTTCGCACCTCGGCCAGGTCCATGTCCTGCGGAGTGGCCTCCAGCAGGACGTGGGTGGCCTCGCGCAGCAGTCCGTAGGCGCGCGGGACGATGAGCAGGCCGATGACGATGGAGGCGATGGGGTCGGCGGCCTGCCAGCCGGTGATCAGGATGACCAGGCCGCCGATGATGACGGCGACGGAGCCGAGGGCGTCGCCGAGCACTTCGAGGTAGGCGCCGCGCAGGTTGAGGCTGTGCTCCTTGGCGTCGCGCAGCAGCCAGAGGCCGACGCCGTTGGCGGCCAGGCCCAGCACGGCGACGCCGAACATCAGCCCGCCCTTGACCTCGACGGGTTCGCTGAAGCGGCGGATGGCGGTGTAGAGGACCCAGACGAAGATCGCGAGGAGGAGCAGTGCGTTCAGGACGGCGGAGAAGATCTCGACCCGGTAGAAGCCGAAGGTGCGGCGCGGGGTCGGGGCGCGCTGGGCGAGGGTGACCGCGCCGAGCGCGAGGGAGACTCCGACGGCATCGGTGAGGCTGTGCGCGGCGTCGGCGAGGAGGGCGAGGCTGCCGGAGAGCACGGAGCCGACGACCTGGATCAGGGTGATCGTGGCGCTGATGCCGATGGTCCAGAGCAGGCGGGCACGGAACGTTCCGCTGACGGTCCCGGCGGCCGCCGAGGAAGCTCCGTGGTCGTGACCCATGATCAGATCCGATCACAGGAGGACCTCACGCGCCCGCCGGGCGTCCCCCACCTGGCCGAATGGACAAACGGGTGCCACATGTACAACTTATCCGGAATCCGACATTCCCCTGGCCATCCGGCAGAACTGGCGCATAATCGTCGCTACGCGGCTCGAATGAACCCTTGGCCGCGCATGGGACACGCATGCAATGGGGGGCATCGTGCCGATGAGGGATGCAGGCCGGGCCGGCACGCTGCCCGCGACGTCCGACGAGCTGTCGCGGCTGCTGACCGTCGTGCGGCGGGGGCGGGTGCTGACGGTCACGGGGTGGTTCCGGGAGCCGCGGAGCCGGCTGGTGCGGGAGATCGCCGAGCGGCTCTCGTCCAATTTCTGCGACGGCGCGGCCGTCGTCGCGATCGGCAGGCCCTTCGGCGTGCGCGAGCTGACGACCGCCCTGGGCTGCGTACCGGGCATGCCGATCCTGCCGTACGGGACGGCGGACCCCGTCTCCTGGCTCGCGGAGCGGGACATGCTCCTGGTCCTGGACGGCACCGAGCACCTCGCGCCGGAGGCGCTGGCCTGGCTGCGGCGCCTGCTGACGGCGGCCCCCGGGCTGCGCATCCTGGCCTCGGGCCGGTCCCCGCTGACCTTCGAGGGGGAGCGCGTCCACCGGCTCTGAGCACCCGCGCGCCCGGGCCCGGGCGCTCACCAGCGCGGTTCGGGCCCCCGCTGCCACTCCCCCGCCGGCAGACCCAGGATCACCTCGTCGACGAAGGCCCCCGCGACCCAGGCGGAGCTCCGCAAGGTGCCCTCCAGGGTGAAGCCCGCGCGGGTCGCGGCGCCGATCATGGCGGCGTTGTCGGCGAGCGTCTCCAGCTGGAGCCGGTGCAGCCCGCGGACGGTGAACCCGTAGTGGCACAGCAGCTGCACGACCTCCGCGCCCAGGCCCCGGCCGCGGGAGCCGGGCAGCAGGGAGATCCCCAGGTGACCGCCGCGGTTGTGGAGGTCGATGCCCCAGAGCGCGGCGTCGCCCGCGAGCGCTCCGGTGGCGGTTTCGAACACGGAGAAGAACGAGACGGTCTCGGAGGGGGCGGAGGGCTCGTACGGGGAGTGGCCGGTGCTCGGGGCTATCGGGCGCCACGGCCCCGCCTCGGCGCGCGAGCGGGTCGCCACGTCCTCGTACAGCCCGGCGTGGAGCACGGCTACGTCATCGGCGTGCCGGGCGCGCAGCCCGGCCAGAGTTCCCTGGATCACCAGGACTTCCTAGCCGTCGGCCGAACCGCCCCGCAACCGGGTTTCCGGTGCGCGACGGCGGCCGCGTACGGGTCCGCCCCGGTCGGCGGCTGCCGACCGGGGCGGAATCGATCGAGACGATCGGACCTCAGGCGAGGGAAGCGATCGCCTGGTTGAAGGTCGCGGACGGCCGCATGACCGCCGAGGCCTTCGCGGCGTCGGGCTGGTAGTACCCGCCGATCTCGGCCGGGGAGCCCTGGACGGCGATGAGCTCGCCGACGATCTTCTCCTCGGACTCGGCCAGCGTCTTGGCGAGCGGGTCGAACGCCGCGGCCAGCTTCGGGTCGTCGGTCTGGCGCGACAGCTCCTGCGCCCAGTACAGGGCGAGGTAGAAGTGGCTGCCGCGGTTGTCGATGCCGCCCAGCTTGCGGCTCGGCGACTTGTCCTCGTTGAGGAAGGTGCCGGTCGCGCGGTCCAGGGTGTCGGCCAGCACCTGGGCGCGGGCGTTGCCGGTGGTGGTCGCGAGGTGCTCGAAGGAGACGGCCAGCGCGAGGAACTCACCGAGGGAGTCCCAGCGCAGGTAGTTCTCCTTGACCAGCTGCTGGACGTGCTTGGGGGCGGAGCCGCCGGCGCCGGTCTCGAAGAGGCCGCCTCCGTTCATGAGCGGGACGACCGACAGCATCTTGGCGCTGGTGCCCAGCTCCAGGATCGGGAAGAGGTCCGTCAGGTAGTCGCGCAGCACGTTGCCGGTCACCGAGATGGTGTCCTCGCCGCGGCGGATGCGCTCCAGGGAGTACGCGGTGGCCTTGACCGGGGAGAGGATCTCGATGGTGAGACCGTCGGTGTCGTGGTCGGCGAGGTACGTCTTGACCTTGGCGATCAGCTGCGCGTCGTGCGCGCGGCCCTCGTCCAGCCAGAAGACGGCCGGGACGCCGGTGGCGCGGGCGCGGGTGACGGCGAGCTTGACCCAGTCCTGGATCGGGGCGTCCTTGGTCTGGCAGGCGCGGAAGATGTCGCCCTTGGCGACCTGCTGCTCCAGGACGACGTTGCCCTCGGCGTCGACGACGCGGACGGTGCCCGCGGCGGCGATCTCGAAGGTCTTGTCGTGGCTGCCGTACTCCTCGGCCTTCTGGGCCATGAGGCCGACGTTCGGCACCGAGCCCATGGTGGCCGGGTCGAAGGCGCCGTGCGCGCGGCAGTCGTCGATGACGGCCTGGTAGACGCCCGCGTAGCTGCTGTCCGGGAGGACGGCCAGGGTGTCGGCCTCGTTGCCGTCCGGGCCCCACATGTGGCCGGAGGTGCGGATCATGGCCGGCATGGAGGCGTCGACGATGACGTCGGACGGCACGTGCAGGTTGGTGATGCCCTTGTCCGAGTCGACCATCGCGAGGGCCGGGCCCTCGGCGATCTCGGCGTCGAAGGAGGCCTTGATCGCGTCGGCGTCGGAGAGCGCGCCCAGGCCGTTCAGGATGGTGCCGAGGCCGTCGTTCGGGGACAGGCCGGCGGCGGCCAGGGTCTCGCCGTAGCGGGCGAAGGTCTTCGGGAAGAAGGCGCGGACCACGTGGCCGAAGATGATCGGGTCGGAGACCTTCATCATCGTGGCCTTGAGGTGCACGGAGAACAGGACGTCCTCGGCCTTGGCGCGCTCGATCTGGTCGTTCAGGAAGGTGCGCAGCGCGTCGACGTGCAGGACGGACGCGTCCACGACCTCACCGGCCAGGACCGGTACGGACTCGCGCAGGACGGTGGCGGTGCCGTCGGCGGCGACGTGCTCGATGCGGAGCGTGCCGGCCTCGGTGACGACCGCGGACTTCTCGGTGGAGCGGAAGTCGTTCGCGCCCATGGTGGCCACGTTCGTCTTCGACCCGGAGGTCCAGGCGCCCATGCGGTGCGGGTGGGCCTTGGCGTAGTTCTTGACCGAGGCGGGGGCGCGGCGGTCGGAGTTGCCCTCGCGCAGGACCGGGTTGACGGCGCTGCCCTTGACCTTGTCGTAGCGGGCGCGGATCTCGCGCTCCTCGTCGGTCTTCGGGTCGTCCGGGTAGTCCGGGAGCGCGTAGCCCTGGCCCTGGAGCTCGGCGACCGCGGCCTTCAGCTGCGGGATCGAGGCCGAGATGTTGGGCAGCTTGATGATGTTCGCTTCCGGCGTCTTCGCCAGCTCGCCGAGCTCGGCGAGGGCGTCCGCGATCCGCTGGCCCTCTTCCAGGTGCTCCGGGAAGCTGGCGATGATCCGACCGGCCAGGGAGATGTCACGGGTCTCGACATTCACACCGGCCGTCGACGCGTAGGCCTGGATCACAGGCAGGAAGGAATACGTCGCGAGGGCCGGGGCCTCGTCAGTGTGCGTGTAGATGATGGTCGAGTCAGTCACCGGATGCTCCGCTCCACAGTCTGCGTCTCTCGTCTGCAACATTGCTCGACATCAAGATATCTCGTGATCGGGCCGGTCCGGACAGCCCCCTGCCCGAGTCCCGGGGAGACGCGCGTCACGCCCCGGCCCGCACGGCCCGCGGAACGGCGAAAGCGCCGCCCCGCGGCCGATTCCGGCCGGGGCGGCGCTCAGACGATCAGGCGTACGGGCCTGCTCAGGCGTGGACGGCCTTCGGGTTCGGGCCGTACTCGTTCGGCTGCGGCTGGCCCTCGATGGCCCAGAAGACGATCAGGGCGATCCAGCCGAGGACGGGGATGAAGTACAGCAGCAGCCACCAACCGGACTTGTTCGTGTCGTGCAGGCGACGGACCGCAAGGCCGAGAGCCGGCAGGAGGACCGCCAGGCTGTACAGGCCGGAGAGGATGCCGCCGGCGCCGATGACGGTGTCGATGATGCCGACGACGATCGAGACGGCGAAGTTGAACAGTACGAACATCCAGAACTCCTGGCGGCGGGCGCGGCCGGAGAAGACGACGTACTTCTTCAGGACGTCGGTGTAGTAGTTCATGGGTCCCCCCTGTGGACGGTTCGTCGGCCCGTCCTCGATGGAGCAAGCCGAGGCAGAACTTATGCCCCGCTTATGTGGTGGTCAAGCCACTTCACAACCCGCCGGAAGAGCCGCATTTCGCTGCTTCATCGACCAAAGTCACGGGCCTCGGGCGTCACTTGGAACCCACGGATCGCGTCGAGTCACAGCGCGTGACGAAACAGGGGAGATAGGTGCCATTTCGTGATGCCGGAGAGGCTTCCGAGTCACTCGTAGGCAACCCGCACGCCCCCTCGCCCCCGCCGGAGCACCCTCGTTCGCACCCACATCGTTACGGCTCCGCGACCCTGTCAGCCGCTGTCACGTACGCGCACGGCGTCCCGTGCCGGACCCTCGCACCGGCACGGGACGCCGTGAACTCACCTGCGGCTCAGCCGATGTGGAACGAGTCCCCGTAGACCTTCCAGTCCAGCGGGGTGTTGAGGTTCAGGTTGCCCTTCTTGAGGAAGACCCGCTGCGCGGTGTCGACACGGCTCGTGTCGCTGTGCGCCTCCTCCTGCTTCATCGCCCAGACCCGCGCGTCGAGGAAGGCGTTCAGCCAGGTGGTCTCGTTCCCGCCCTGGGCCGGGGGCTTGGCCTTGGACAGGGCCCGCTTGCGGATGTTGCGGAAGCTGGTGGAGTCGCCGCCGTCCCCGTGCATGACGATGGCGTCGTAGTACATGAACTGGCCGAGCGTGCCGACCCCGTCGGACTTGCCCTGGCCGACGGCCGGGTTGAAGTAGACCCGGTCGCGCTCGTGGTCCTGGGCCTTCTTGAACTCGGTGTCCTGCGCCGCCTTCGCCCAGTCCTTGGTGAAGTTCGGGTCGAGCCCCTTGTGCGAGTCCGTGCCGTCGACCTTCCGGAGGGCCGGCAGGTACTTGGCGAGCACGTTGCCCGGCTTCACGTCGGTGTAGTACTCGACGAGGTCGAGCATGTCGCCGGTGCCGGAACAGAAGCCGATGATCCCGGCCGTGTAGCCGCGGCCGTCGTCTATGTCCTCTATGTACTTGTACTGCGCCTTCCAGTCCAGGGAGGAGTTCTCCGCGCTGGAGACGATCTGCATGGCGATGTCCTTCTTCGCCGGGTCGTCGAGCCCGGTGGCCTTCGCCGACACCGCGGCGGCGGGCGCGACCGCGGGGGCGGCCGATGTCGCGTGGGCGGTGACCGGTACGGCGAGGAGGGCGCTGCCGAGCAGAGCGCCGATGGCGATTCTCTTGCGGTGGGGGGCGAACACAAGACCTCCATGGGGGAGTTGAGGCTTCGCGACTTCGTTAGGAAACTTTACTACCAGAGCTCGGGACAGCTCAATACCCCGCACGCCCTGCGCGCGACCGGGAGCAAAGGGTGCGACAACGCTGGTTCATCGACCAACGCGCGGGACGCGCGGTGGCCGGATTTCCGTACCCGGGACCAGTGCCCCCGGTCCCCGCGCACTTGGTTGACTGCGGGCACACCACGGAGAACGGCCCGGTGCCTGCGGCTCTCGCACCGGGCGGACCCGTGGGACGGAGGGGAGATCCCCGCGCCCCGATCGCGGTGTTCGGCGCGCGGGCCCCTGGCTCGAAAGGCTCGGAGCCGGCCGGCTCAGAGCCAGCCGTTGCGGCGGAAGCCCCGGTGGATGACGAAGCAGGCGAGGGCCATGACGCCGACCACGATGGGGTAGCCGTACGTCCAGTGCAGCTCGGGCATGTTGTCGAAGTTCATGCCGTAGATCCCGCAGACCATGGTCGGCACGGCCACGATGGCCGCCCACGCGGTGATCTTGCGCATGTCCTCGTTCTGCGCGACGGTCACCTGCGCGAGGTGCGCCTGGAGGATGGAGTCGAGCAGGGCGTCGTACCCGTTGATCTGGTCGGTGGCCCGGGTCAGGTGGTCGGCCACGTCGCGGAAGTAGGCGCGGACCTCCGCCGGGATCACCGGTATCGGCTGCGTGGCCAGGTGCTGGAGCGGGCGGCCCAGCGGGGCCACCGCCCGGCGCAGCTCCAGCAGTTCGCGCTTGAGCTGGTAGATGCGGCCCGCGTCGCCCCGGCCTCCGTACTCGCTGAACACCGCGGTCTCGACGGAGTCGATGTCGTTCTGCACCGCGTCCGTGACGGCCACGTAGTCGTCGACGACGTGGTCGGCGATCGCGTGCAGCACCGAGGCGGGCCCCTTGGCCAGTTGGCCGGGCGCCGCTTCCAGGCTCTCGCGGACCGGGCCCAGCGTGCCGTGACCGCCGTGCCGGATGGTGATGACGAAGTCGTCGCCGGTGAAGGCCATCAGCTCACCGGTCTCCACGACCTCGCTGGTCGCGGTGAGCTCCTCGTGCTCCACGTAGCGCACCGTCTTGAAGACGGAGAACAGGATGTCGTCGAACCGCTCCACCTTGGGGCGCTGGTGCGCGTTCACCGCGTCCTCGACGGCGAGGGGGTGCAGTCCGAACAGCTCGGCGAGCCCGGCGAGTTCCTCCCTGGTCGGTTCGTGCAGGCCGATCCAGACGAAGCCCTCCCCCGTCTTGCGCACCCGCCGCAGCGCCTCCTCCACCTCGGCACAGCCGTCCTGCCGTGCGCCGTCCACGTAGACCACGCAGTTGACCACCGCGCTGCCGAGCGGGGAGCGGGAGGGGTGGCTGAGGTCGACGGCGCGCCGGTAGCCGCGGCGCACGGCCCGGCGCAGGTTGCTGAACATGGACAACGGGGTACTTCCCTTCGGCGGATCAGCGGCCAGTCTGCCACCGCCGCCGGCCGGCCCCGTCAGACCCTGTCGATGAACACGCTCGTCGACTTCACCCGGGCCACGGCCTGCGCGCCGACCTCCAGGCCGAGCTCCTCCACGGCCTCCCGGGTCAGGAGCGACACGACGCGGTGCGGCCCGGCCTGGATCTCCACCTGGGCGTCGACCGTGCCGAGCTTCACGGCGGTGACGATGCCGGGGAAGGCGTTGCGCGCCGAGGTGTACGGGGCGTCCTCACCCTCGCCGGCCTCCTGTGCGGCCTGTACGCAGAACGCGGCCAGGTCCGGCCCGTCCACCATCCGCCGCGTGCCCTCCCGGCGGGTGGGGAAGCGCTCGGCGTCGGCCCAGCGGCGGGCCGTGTCGACGCTCACGCCGAGCAGCCGGGCGGCCTGGCCGATCGTGTAGGACTCCATGCCCGCAGCTTAGGGGGTGCCCCGCCGGATCCCGATCACCACCGGGTCCCGCTCACCACCGGGTCCCGCTCACCGCCGGATGCCGCTCACCGCCCCGCTCCCGTCCTGGCGCAGGGCCTCGGCCGCCGCGGCCGCCACCACCTCCGCCACCGTCGACAGCGCCGGGGAGTCGAGTTTCCACTGCTGCCAGTACAGCGGCACGTCCAGCGGACGGCTCGGCATCAGCAGTACCAGCCGTCCCGCGCGCACCAGCGGCTGCGACTGGGTCTCCGGCACGAGTCCCCAGCCCAGCCCGGCCGCCACCGCGTCACGGAACCCCTCCGAGGTCGGCACGTGGTGGCGCAGCGGCCCCGCCCCGGCGTCCTGATCGCCGGTCAGCGACCGTACGAACCCGTCCTGGAGCTCGTCCCGCCGGTCGAACACGATCACCGGGGCCTCCCGCAGGCCCCGTTCGGTGTCCCCGGCCAGGTACCGGGCCACGAACCCGGGGCTGGCCACCGGCAGGTACCGCGCCAGCCCCAGCCTCCGTACGGTGCACCCCGCCACCGGGTCGGGCGAGGAGGTGACCGCCGCCATCACCTGCCCCTCCCGCAGCAGGGCCGTCGTGTGTCCCTCGTCCTCCCGGTGCAGCTCGAAGAAGACCGGCGGGTCCTGCGGCACCCGCGTGAGCGCCGGCAGGAACCAGGTGGCCAGCGAGTCCGCGTTGACGGCGATCGGCAGCCGCACCGGGCCGCCCGATTCCTGGGCCATTCCGAGCTCGGCGCGCGCGTCCCGCTCCAGCCGGGCCAGCTGCCGGGCGAAGCGGACCACCACCTGTCCGGATTCGGTCGCCCGTACGGGCTTCGTCCGCATCAGCAGCACCCGGCCGGTTCGCTGCTCCAGCGCCTTGACCCGCTGGCTCACGGCGGAGGGGGTCACGTGCAGGGCCGCGGCCGCGGCGTCGAAGGTGCCCTCGTCGACCACCGCGAGCAGGGTCCGTACCTGGTCCAGGGGGAGTTCGTCCATCACGAACGCTAAGGGTACGTAAAAATCTTTAGCTGTACTAAAGCAACACCACTGCTTACGGTCGAAGACATGACACACGGCATCATCGCGGCGGCCCTCGCCGGCTTCGGCACCGGACTCTCCCTCATCGTCGCCATCGGCGCGCAGAACGCCTTCGTCCTGCGGCAGGGGGTGCGCCGGCACGCCGTCCTCGCCGTGGTCGCGATCTGCGCCGTCTCCGACGCGGTCCTCATCGCCCTCGGCGTCGCCGGGGTCGGCGCCTTCGTGACCGCCTGGCCGGCCGCCCTGACCGCGGTCGCCATCGCCGGCGGCACTTTCCTGATCGCCTACGGGTTCCTCGCCGCCCGGCGGGTGCTGCGGCCCGCCCCCGGCGCGGCCCTGGGCACCGAGGGCGCGGCCGCCGGCTCGCGCCGCGGGGCCGTGCTGGCCTGTCTGGCCATGACCTGGCTCAATCCGCACGTCTACCTGGACACCGTCCTGCTGCTCGGCTCCCTCGCCTCCGACCGCGGGGACCTGCGCTGGGCCTTCGGCGTCGGGGCCGGGCTGGCCAGCCTGGTCTGGTTCGCCGCCCTCGGCTACGGCGCCCGGCTGCTGAGCGGCCCGCTGGCGCGCCCCTCGGCCTGGCGGGTGCTGGACGGGCTGGTCGCGGCGACCATGGTCACGATGGGCGGGATGCTCCTGGCCCGGGCCTGAGCGGCGAGCGCGGCGGGCCCGCGCGGGGCAGGGGTCCGCCCCGTACGGTGGCACGACCAGACACGAGGAGCCCGCTTTGCCCGACCGCCCCTCCGACCGACCGGCCGAGCGCCCCTCTGACCGCCCCTCCGACCGCCCCTCCGACCGGCCGGCCGAGCGCCCCTCCCCCGACGAGGTCCGCCTGTACTACGCCGCCCGGCCGTCCCCGCTCGTCGCCGCCACCGCGATCGTTCTGGACTCCGCCGGGCGGGTCCTCGTACTGGCGCCCCCGCACCGGGCGGACGCGGAGCTTCCGGGCGCCGCCGTCGAGGACACGCAGACCCCGGAGGAGGCCCTGGCCCGCGGGCTGGAGGAGGAGCTGGGCCTGACCGCGCCGATCGGCCGGCTGCTCGCCGTGGAATCCCGGCGGCCCGGCTCCCTCGGCCGCTCCCTCATCGCCCACGTCCACCTCGTCGGCCCGCTCCCGGCGAAGCGGGCCGGCGCGCTCTCCTCCGCGGGCGGGGAGCCCGCCGGAGCCCGGTGGCTCGCGCCGGAGGAGGCGTACGCGGTGCTGCCCGCCCGGCTCGCGCCCCGGCTGCGCGCCGGTCTGGCCGCCCTGTACGCCGGCTCCCTGGCGCACCTCGTCGACGGGGTGCCACAGCCCGGCTCCCCCGCCGGCCTGGACCCGCGGCGGCGTACCGCCCTGGAGCACGCCGGGTCCTTCGACGCCGCGAGCCACCGGGCCGCCCGCCCCAAGGCCATCACCGCCGCGAGCGTGCTGTTCACCGACTCCGCGGGCCGGATCCTGCTGGTGGAGCCCTCGTACGGAAGCTCGGGGCGCTGGAACCTGCCGGGCGGCGGGATCGACAGCGACCTCGGCGAGACCCCGCGGGCCGCCGCCCGCCGGGAAGTGCGGGAGGAGCTCGGCCTCGACCTCGCGCCGGGCCGGCTGCTCGGCGTCAACTGGGCCCACAAGCCCGGCTACCCGGCCCGCATCCGCTTCCTCTACGACGGCGGTGTCCTGGACGCAGCCGCCCTGGCCCGGATCCGGCTCGCCCCCTTCGAGCTGCTGCGCTGGCGGGCCGTGACCGCCGGCGAGCTGCGCACGCTGGTCAAACCCTCCCTGCGCCGCCAGATCGAGGCCTGCCTGCGCGCCCGCGCCGAGGGCACGGGACCGGTGGAGCTCCACGCCGGCCGCCCGGCCGGCGCCCCGCGCAAGAGCAAGGAGAAGGAGAAGGAGAAGGGGAGGGCGAAGGACAGGAAGACGAAGGGGAAACGGTAGGGGAAACGAACGCGGCACTGGTCCATCCGGACGGCGTCATGGCGTGGCGCGCGGGTGAGCGGGCGCTCTCGCGCATCGTCGAAGCAGACAGTCCACGCACACGCGTACGCCCTCTCGCCGGCGAGAACGCGCGGAACCCATGGAGTCCCCCATGTCCGCAGAGCCGCCCCGTCCCGGAACCAGCACCGCTTCCGCCGTCCCCGACGCCGCGGCGCCGCCCGATCCGCGCCGCTGGTGGATCCTGGCCGTCATCGGCCTCGCCCAGCTCATGGTCGTCCTCGACGCGACCATCGTGAACATCGCCCTGCCCTCGGCCCAGGCCGGACTCGGGTTCTCCGACGACCAGCGGCAATGGGTGGTGACCTCCTACGCGATCACCTTCGGCAGCCTGCTGCTGCTCGGCGGACGGCTGGCCGACAAGTTCGGCCGCCGCCGGGCCTTCCTCGTCGGGCAGATCGGCTTCGCGGCGGCATCCGCGCTCGGCGGCGCCGCGGCCACCTTCGGGGTCCTCGTCACGGCCCGCGGCCTGCAAGGGGTGTTCGCGGCGCTGCTGGCTCCGGCCGCGCTCTCACTGCTGACCACGACGTTCGCGGCCCCCGCCGAACGGGCCAAGGCCTTCGGCGTGTTCGGATCGCTCGCCGCGTCCGGGGGCGCCGTGGGGCTGCTGCTGGGCGGTGTCCTCACCGAGCACCTGAGCTGGCGCTCGACGATGTACGTGAACCTCGTGTTCGCCGCCGTCGCCGTCACCGGCGGCGTGCTGTGGCTGAAGCGGCCCGCGCCCACCACGCCTCCCCGGCTGGACCTGCCGGGCACGGTGCTGGCGTCGTCCGGGCTGTTCTGTCTGGTCTACGGGCTCGCCACGGCCGGTCCCCGCGGCTGGGAGTCGGAGCACACGCTGGGCTTCCTGGTCGCCTCCGGGCTGCTGCTCGCCGCATTCGTCTGGTGGCAGCGGCGCAGCGCGCACCCGCTGCTGCCCCTGCGGATCGTGCTCGACCGGGTCCGGGGCACGGCCCTGGCGTCCGTGTTCATCACCGGGGTCGGCATGTTCGGGGTGTTCCTGTTCCTGACGTACTACCTCCAGCACGCCCGCGGCTACAGCCCGGCCCTGACCGGGCTGGCCTTCATGCCGATGTCCTGCTGCACCATGATCAGCGCGATCGGCAGCAACACGGGGCTGCTGGGCAGGATCGGCGGGCGTCCGCGCATCGTCGTCGGGATGCTGCTGTCGGCGTGCGGCATGGCCTGGCTGTCGACCCTCACGGCAACCGGCCCGTACGTCGTCGACGTGCTGCCGGGCCAGGTGGCCACGGGGCTGGGCATGGGTCTCATCACGGCGGCCGCCATGAACCTCGGCACGGCCGGCATCGACCCGCGGGACGCGGGAGTCGGCTCCGCGACGGTCAACGCCATGCGGCAGACCGGCGGCTCCGTCGGCACGGCGCTCATGAGCACCCTTGCCGCCGGAGCCGTCGCCCGCTCCCTGGCAGGACGGCAGCCCACGCCGGAACTGATGGCGCGGGCTGCCCTGGAGGGATATCACACGGTCTTCACGGCATCGGCGGGCATCTTCGCCGCCGGTGCGGTGCTGACCCTGTTCCTGCTTCCCGGCGGCCTGTCGATGGAGCGCGCGCACGGCGCGCCCGCGGGCCGCCGACCGTCAGCGGGGTGAGTGCCCGGCGGACGCGGGCGCCGCCGGCTTGGCGGGGGCGGTGGAGTCGGCGGGCTTGGCGGGGGTGGCCGGGCCCGCCTCGGTGTTCGCGCAGTTCGACAGCGAGCTGCGGACCCGGTCGCCGGTCGAGAAGTGCCTGATCCGGCAGGAGTTGGTCCCGATCCCGCCGTCGACCTGGCCGTAGCCGGGGCCGATCGTCAGGACCGTGTCGTTCAGACCGCGGACCGTGTCGTTGCCCGGGCCGCCCTGGACGATGCCCGCGGACTCGGCGCCGACCGACTTGGGCTCGATGACGTCGTTCTCGCTGCCGCCGAGGACCCGGCCGCCGAGGTCGACGTTGCCCGTGCGGATCAGGTCGCTGCCGTCGTTGCCGAAGACCTGGCCGCCGCCGCGCTCGTAGTCTCCGGGCGCACCCATGACGCTGCCCGTGGTGATCTTGTCGTCGCCGTGGTCGCCGTAGACGCTGGCGCCGTGCGCCGCCGTGCCCACGACGAGGGCGGTGATGATGGTGTCGTTGCCCGCGCCGCCGCGCACCGAGGAGTTGCCGTACTTCGGGGCGAGGTTGTTGACCTGGAGGGTGTCGTCACCCTCGCCGCCGAGCAGCTGGGCGTCGATCAGCATGCCCTTGACGCGGATGTTGTCGTTGCCGCCGCCGCCGTCGATGATGACGTTCTCGACGTCGTTCTCGCACGTGATCGTGTCGACGCCCTCCGTGCCCCTCACCACCGACAGGCCGGACCTCACCTCGACACCGTTGAGGTAGCACCAGTAGGACGGCAGGGAGCGGGCGGCCTGTGCCGGGGCCGCGGCGACCGAGGCACTGGCGGCGATCATGGTCGCGAGGACGTACGTGGCGGTGCGAAGTTTGCGGCGCGTGCGCAGCATGAATTCTCCCGAGAATGGTGTGCGTTTGGGTGAGGGGTGTTGCCGTGGTGGTCAGGACAGCTCGTGGCGCAGCGGCGTGAGCTGTTCGATGTCGTAGCGCTTCCGGAGTGCGTGGACCGCGGCGGGATCCGGGGTGGCGCTCGTGTCGAGCAG
Source organism: Streptomyces sp. NPDC002181 (assembly GCF_042890485.1). Lineage (NCBI taxonomy): Bacteria > Bacillati > Actinomycetota > Actinomycetes > Kitasatosporales > Streptomycetaceae > Streptomyces > Streptomyces sp. NPDC002181. The sequence goes on from NZ_JBIASC010000002.1 coordinate 354,820, forward strand.
TTCGAGGAGCTCCTCGAAGTACCGCTCGTGATCGGGGGGCGGGGAGGCCTGGAAGAACATCCGGGCCGGTTCGCCGGTGGGGTTCGCGAAGGCGTGCGGACAACCGGGCGGAACCACGATGACGGTTCCTGGCGTGGCACGGACGACCTGGCGTCCGTCGAGCGCCTCCCAGTGTCGCCAGTCGTCCCCGGAACGGACGCGAGGCTCGAAGGCCATGACGTCGAGTTCACCCTCCAGGACGTAGAAGAGCTCCTCACTACGGGTGTGCAGGTGTGCCCCCACGTCGAACCCGGGCGGTACGACGACCTCGAAGCTGGAGGCCACCGTGGAGTGCTCCCCGGTGACCTTGAACGTGACCTGCTGGGCGTCGGTGTGCAGCTTGCGGCCGTGACCCGGTGGCACGAGCAGCCCGTCGCGGGCGACGTGCGCGGTCATGACCAGGTCACGGGCAGACCTTCGGGCCCGCGGATGAGGGCCCCCGGCCGCCAGCGCAGTTCCTTCACGGGGACGCTGAAGCGCAGGTCCGCGAAGCGGTCCAGGAGGGCGTCCACCATCAGCTCGGATTCGAGGCGGGCGAGCATGTTCCCGGGGCAGAAGTGGGGTCCGTACCCGAAGGAGACGTGCGGGTTGGGGCTGCGCTCCAGGTCCAGCTCGTGGGGGTCGGGGAAGACCTCCGGGTCGCGGTTGGCCGCGAGGTACGACACGTAGATCGCCTCGCCCGCCCGGATGAGCTGGCCGGCCACCGTCACGTCCTCAAGGGCGATCCGGGAGAGGCCGACGGCGTTGCGGTGCGGGATGTAGCGCAGCAGCTCGTTGATGGCCGAGGGCCGCAGGGCGGGGTCGCTGCGCATCCGGTCCATCAGGTCCGGCCGGGTGAGCAGGATGTAGACCATGTTGCCCACGTTGTTGGTGACGGCCTCGCCCCCGATCTGGAGGAGCAGGGCGAGGCCGGTGGCCTCCTCGGCGGTGACCTCGCCCGCCTCGATGGCCTTCACCAGGAGCCCGATGACGCTGTCGCCGCCGGCGACCTCCCCGGTGCGCATGCGCCCGCCCAGGTAGGCGCACATGTCGTTCTTCGCCTGTTCGCTGCGTTCGGCGCCCTGGGCGGAGGAGAGGATGAGCGTGGTCCATTCGTGGACCCTGGGCCGGTCCTCCTCCGGTACGCCCATCAGCTCGCACACGACGGCGAGCGGGAAGGGCGCCAGCAGGCGTTCGGTCAGGTCGACGGGCGGTCCGTCGCGCAGGATGCCTTCCACGTAGCCGTCGAGCATCTCCTTCGCACGGGTGCGCAGGCGCTCCACCCCGGGGGTGGTGAAGGCCGCGCCGACCGTACGCCGCAGCCGGGTGTGGTCGGGCGGGTCCTCGAACCCGACCGCACCCGGTGCGGGGATGAAGTGCGGGGCCAGGCGGGTGACATCGTGTTCCACGACCAGCTTGCGGCTGAACCGGGGATCGTTGGCCACCGTGCGCACGTCTTCGTACCCGCAGACGAGCCAGGCCCACCCGCTTCCGTTGGGCATCCGGATCCGGGTGATCGGACCGGCCCGCATGAGCTCGGCGAGGACGGGGTCGAAGTCGACCCCGTCCAGAGCCGGGGTGGGCCAGTGCGTGATGGGTGGCCTTGAGGTTGCGGGGCCGTCCTTCAGCATTCTTTGGATTCCTCCCTCACCCGGTCCTCATTCCGAGGTCCAGCTGCCCAGTGAGATCTCCGCGGTGATGCCCGGGCCGAATCCGGCCAGCAGGCCCCGCGCGGCGTCGGCGGTGCCGTTCTCGTCGAACATGCGGCGCAGTGCGTCCAGGACGACGGCGCTTGCGATGTTGCCGTACTCGGTCAGTGTGGCCCGACTGAAGCGGAATGCCTCGGGTGCCACACCGAGGTACTTGCTGAGGTCGTCCAGGATGCGCGGTCCGCCGGCGTGGATGATGTAGAAATCCAGCGCGGCGGCGTCCCAGCCATGGAGCTTGGCCAGGTCCTTGAGGGACGGCGCGAGCGGTTCCATCGTCCCCGGGACCCGCCGGTCGAGCTTGAAGTGGAACCCGGTGGACTTGACGTCGTACATGATCCAGTCCTCCGTCTGGGGGATGATGTACGAGCTGTTGCGGTGCAGTTGCATGCCGGTTCCGCCCCGGCCGCGGACGACGGCCGCGCCCACTCCGTCGCCGAACAGGCCGTTGGAGAGCAGGTTGCCGACCTCCAGGTCGGCGGGCTGGTAGCACAGCGAGCAGAGCTCGCAGGACACGATCAGCGCGTTCGCCTCGGGGTAGGCGAGGCAGAAGTCGTGGGCCCGGTTGACGGCGGCGCCGCCCGCCGCACAGCCCAGCTGGGCGATGGGCAGCTGCCGCGTGTCCGTCCGGAACCCCAGCGCGTTGATCATCCAAGCGGTCAGCGAGGGCATCATGAAGCCCGTGCACGACACGTAGATGATCATGTCGATGTCCTGGGCCCGCAGCTGGGCGTCCTCCAGCGCCTGCCGCACCACCGCGGGGACCCGCCGCTTGGCCTCGGCCTCGTACACGGCGTTGCGCGATTCGAAACCGGGGTGCTTGAGCGTTTCCTCGATGGGTTGCACGATGTGCCGCTTCGCGACGCCGGTGTTGCGGATCAGGCGCAGCGCCAGGTCGAGCTGCGGATGGTCCGCGTGTACGGACCGGCACAGATCAAGGGTCTGCTCCATCGTGATCACGTGCTCGGGCACGGACACCGTTGGCCTGCACAGAGTCGCCATGGGTGGCTCTCCTTTCGTGTCTGACACAGCCTCATCGACCTCCGCCGGATGCGCGCGCGGGACTACGGCGTTGGAGACATGAGCCAATCCGGTGACGCTGCGCCGTGGAGGCAGCGGAGCGCGTGACGTGAGGGAAGGGATGGCCGTGCCGATTTCCCGCGGAATCGCGCCTCGGGGGGTGACATCCACGCAGGGAGATGAACCATGACGTCAGACCCGCAAACCGCCCTCAGGCCTGAGCCGGAGATGGACCCGGAGAGGGACACCGGGGTGGACCCGGCCTCGGGCGAACCGGTGCACTGCTGGAACCTGGACGACTTCGAGGCCCTGGAATTCGACCCGTTCCTTCACGAGCGCCTGCGGGAGGACCGGGCCGCCCGGATCCGGCTGCCGTTCGGCCAGGGCACCGCCTGGCTGATGGCGCGCTACGCCGACGTGAAGGCGGCGACCACCGACCCGCGCTTCAGCCGGTCCGAGCTGGTCGGCCGGACCATCACCGCCTCCTCCCCGCACGCGATCGCCTCGCAGCAGGCGTCGATGAACTACGCCGACCCGCCGCGCCTGAACGACATGCGCCGCGTGGTCGCCCGGGCGTTCACCGGCAAGAGCATGCAGAAGCTGCGGCCGACCGTGCAGCACACGGCCGACGGGCTCCTGGACGAGATGGAGCGGCACGGCTCGCCGGCGGACCTGGTCGAGCACCTGCACGGCCCGTTCCCGCTCGCGGCCGTCGCCGACCTGCTCGGAATGCCACAGGACATGCGCCAGGACATGACCTCCTGGGCGAACGTGATCATGACCCCGGGCCCGTCCCCCGACAAGAGCACCGACGCCCTCAAGACCGTGCGCGAATGCGTGGTCGCCCTGCTCGCCATGCGGCGGGAGAAGCAGAGCGACGACCTGGCCGGGGTCCTCGCCGGAGCCGCCGACGCCGGTGAGATCACCGAGCCGGAGGCCGTCTCCATCGCCACCGCGATCCTCGTGAGCGGTGCGCACGCAGTCCGCAACAACAGCGCGAACATGGTGTACGCCCTGCTCACCCATCCGGAGCACCACGAACGGCTGCGCCGGGAGCCTGAGATGATCCCCCAGGCGGTCGACGAGCTGCTGCGGTTCATCCCGCACCGCAGCGGGGTCGGCCTGCCGCGGATCGCCACGCGGGACGTGGACATCGCCGGGGTCACGATCAAGGCCGGGGACACCGTGTACTCCTCGTACCTCGCGGCCAACCGCGATCCCGAGGTCTTCCCGAACCCGGACGCGCTGGACTTCGACCGCGGCCCCATCGCCCACATGGCCTTCGGCAACGGGCCCCACCACTGCGTCGGCTCGATGCTGGCCCGTATGGAGTCCGAGATCATCATCACGACGCTGGTCGAACGCTATCCGCGCCTGGCCCTGGCCGTGCCGCCCGAGCAGCTCGAATGGCAGGCCGGCGCCCTGATCAGAGGGCCCAAGACCCTCCCGGTGACCTGGTGATACGCCGGCACCGGATCAAGGTGGTCCGGGGCACCCCGGACCACATAGAACTGGCGGCCCTCACGGCCGCCCTGCTCATACTGGCGCGCACGGCCCCCGTGCCGTGCGCGCCCCATGCCCGCTCCTCCCGCCGCCACCGGGCCCACTGGGACCGGAACGTGACGTCGGTGGTGCACTGCCCCGCCCACTCCTGGCGGGCGCGCCCGCCCGCGGGCTTCGTATAGCCGTCAGGCGCGGCCCGGCTGCGATGCGGCCGGGCCCGTCGGGGACGCCGAAGGGCTCGGCGACGCCGATGCGCCCGGGGTCGCCGGGTCCTCGCAGGTGACCTCGTCGCGCGGGGTGTAGTGCGTACGGTAGGTCTCGCGCTTGGCTTCCTTCCCGCCCTGGACGAAGACACGGTCGACGGCCACGTCGAAGCCCTCCAGCGGGCTCTGGACCTCGCAGGTGGGGCCGGAGCCCGTGCGCTTGCCCGGCGGGGTGGTGTTCTCCCGCGGGCCCTGGGTCGCGCGTATCTCGTCGTACTTCTTCGTGCCGAGCAGGCTGATGGTCACCGAGGTGTCGGTGGATTCGGCCTTGACGTAGATCGCGTGGCCGGAGTCGTTCTTCCAGCGCAGGTCGAGGGTGCCCCAGGCGACGGTGGCCTCGCGGCCCTCCGGGTAGCGCTCGATGTAGAACGAGTGGGCCCCGTGCTCCAGCGGGTGGACGCCCGCGAAGAACATGGCGTTGTACATGGTCGTCGCGACCGCCGAGACCCCGCCGCCGGGGGACTTCACGTACTGGCCGTCGTTGATCATGATCCCGTCGACGAAGCCGTTCTCCTTGGTCCGCTCGCCGACCGTCTTGTTGAAGCTCCACGTCTCGCCGGGCATCACGACGGAGCCGTTGATCAGCTCCACCGCCCGCCCGATGTTGGTGGTGCGGTACGGCGCGGCCGGGAATTCGACCGTGAAGGAGGACATCTTCTCCTTGATGCCGAGGCGCTCGGCGTTCTCGGCGGTCAGCCGCGGCCGGACCGTCGTCACGGCGACCTCGCCGGTGCGGGCGGCGCCGGTGCGCGTCAGCAGCGGGACCACGGCGTCGGCGAAGGCCTTCTCGGTGACCTGCACCCCGGAGCGCCCGTCCCGGGCGACGACCGCGCGGCCCGAGGCGTCCACGGTGAAGGAGGCCCCGCGCGAAGGGCTGGTGGCCTCGGCCATCTGCCGAGCGACCGCGGGCTCGGCCAGCAGCCCCTTGGCGTCCAGCTTCGGGACCAGCCGGCCCTGCGCGTCGGGCTCGACCGACAGGTGCTTGCCCAGCACGGCGGGGGTGAGGGTGACGGTCTTCCCGGCCACGGAGAGGGTGACCGGGCCGGACATCGCGGGCTCGGCGAACTCCTTCAGGGCCCGCGCGGTCTCCTGCTGCCCCACGGCGGGGGCCTTGCGGTCCACGGGGAGGGCGACCGGCCCGCCCTCGGGGCGCAGGTAGGCGGCGCGTACGGTGTCGGCCGCCTGGCCGGCACGTACGGTGACACCGGTGACGGGGGCGGTGACCCGGGCCGTGCCGTCCTCGAAGGTGATGTCCCCGTCGCGGGCCTGCGGGCCGGCGGAGGTGATGCGGCCGACCTCGGCGGTGCTGGTCGGGCCGTCCGTCCGGATCACGGGCTCGACCTGCCGGTTCTCGGCCGGGGTGAGGAGGCGCCCGATCACGGTGAAGGGGTCGGATCCGCCCTGCGCGGCGCGGTCGACGGTGGCGGCGGTGTCCAGGGAGAGCCCGAAGGCGGCGGGGGCGGCCTTCTCGGTGCGGTCGCCGATCCGCAGCTCGATCGGGGCGGCCGCGGCGGGGCCGAGCGCGTGGTCGAGCGCCGTCTTGGCCTGCGTACGGCTCATGCCGCCGATGTCGACACCGCGTACGTGGGTGCCGTCGGCGATGGCGTCGCCCGCCGCGGCCAGACCGGTGAGGTAGAGGCCCCCGAAGCCGAGGACGACGGCTCCGCCGACGAGGGGCAGGGCCGTTCGCCGGTTGACCTTCAGGCGGTGTACGCGTCGCATGTGTCTCGTTTCTCCCGGTGCCGGTGGCGCTGGTGGGTCGGTGTGGACCGGCAACCAGCATTCATCAATTCGGACGAAAAGGGTCGAAAATGTGCCTGTTCTCACGGCGGCCGGCACAGCGGGGTGCCGCCCGGGTCGGCCGACCGGATTCAAGGCCACTTGGTTCGGATTGGCCCTGTTGAGCCGTCCGGGGGATGCCACACGGTAAGACCTGTCGGTCTTTGGCTCCCCGAAAGGCTTCACCGGTGTCCCTCGCCCCCGCCCGCCCCGCGCGGCGCCTGCCCCGCCGGCTCCTGCAGCTCTACGTCGGGCTCGCGCTGTACGGCGCCAGCTCGGCCTTCCTGGTCCGCGCCGGGCTGGGGCTGGACCCGTGGGACGTCTTCCACCAGGGGCTCGCCGAGCGCACCGGGTGGAGCATCGGCACGGTCTCTGTGGCCGTCGGTGCGCTGGTCCTGCTGCTGTGGGTGCCGCTGCGGCAGCGGCCCGGGCTGGGGACCGTCTCCAACGTGTTCGCCGTCGGCCTGACCATGGACGCCACGCTCGCGGTGCTGCCGGACGTGCACGGCACGCTCGCCCAGGCCGCCCTGCTGACGGCGGGCATCGTCCTCAACGGGGTCGCGACCGGCCTCTACATCGCCGCCCGCTTCGGACCCGGCCCGCGCGACGGCCTCATGACCGGGCTGCACCGGCGGACCGGGCGCTCGCTGCGGCTGGTCCGCACCGGCATCGAGCTGACGGTCCTGGCGGCGGGAGTCCTGCTGGGCGGCACGGCGGGCGTGGGCACGGTGGCGTACGCCCTGGCCATCGGCCCGCTCTCCCAGCTCTTCCTCCGCCTCTTCGCCCTCCCGCCGCAGGCCGCGCCCCCGGCCGTGGCCGGGTCGGCGCCGGAGCACGGGACCGACACGCCGGAGCAGGCCCAGGAGGCACCGGCACCGGCACCGGCTTCGGCTTCGGCCCGGGGCTGACGGGCGCTCCGCCCGGCCCCGCCCCGGGCCGGCCGGCTCACCCGACCTGGCGGCGGACCAGTTCGCGGAACGGACCCGTCTGGTCGGCGAGCAGCTCGGCGGGCGGGCCCTGCTGGACCATCCGGCCGTCCGCCATCACGATCACCCGGTCGGCGTCCATGACGGTGGACAGCCGGTGGGCGATCACGATGCGGGTGGCGCGCAGGGCGCGGGTCGACTCGGTGACCACGCGCTGCGCCTCGTTGTCGAGCGCGCTGGTGGCCTCGTCCAGGAAGAGGACGCGCGGCCTGCCGATGAGGGCCTGGGCGATCATCAGCCGCTGGCGCTGGCCGCCCGAGACGGTCCCCCCGCCGTCGGACAGCACGGTGTGCAGACCCATCGGCATGGCCTTGATGTCCTCCGCGAGCCCCGCCAGCGCGGCGGCCTCCGCCGCCTCCTCGGGGGAGTACGTGCCGGAGCCGCGGATGCAGTCGAGGATCGACCCGGAGAACGGCTGGGCGTTCTGGAGGACGACACCGCACTGGCGGCGTACGGCCGCCTGGTCGAGCGCGGCCAGGTCCTGCCCGTCGTACAGGACGCTGCCGGAGGCCGGCCGGTCGAAGCCGATGAGCATGCGCAGCAGCGTCGACTTGCCGCAGCCGCTGGCCCCCACGATCGCGACGAACTCCCCCGGCCGCACCGCGAACGACACGTCGTCGAGGACGAGCGGGCCGTCGTCGGCGTAGCGGTACGAGAGGTTCCGCACCTCGACGGCGCCGCCGAGCTCGCCCGGCCGGATGCCGGCGGTCCGTACCTCGGGGCTCGCGTCGAGGATCGGCTTGACCTGCTCGTACAGCGGCTGCACGGCGGCGGCCGACAGGAGCGCGCCCGTCAGCTGCGTGGCGGAGGCCAGCATCATCGTCACGGCGGTGCTGAACGTGAGGAACTCGGCTGCGGACATGCTGCCGCGGGCCGGCCCGGCGAGCAGCATGAACATCGCGAGCGTGCAGAGCGGCAGGTAGACCGCGTTGAGGACGGTGAGGACGTTCTTGATCCGGCCGATGCGCTGCTGCAGTTCGCGGGTACGGGCGAACTCCCGCGCCCAGGCGGCGTACGCGAAGCTCTCGGCGGCGGCCACGCGCAGTTTGGGCAGTCCGCGCAGGGTCTGGAACGCCTGGTTGTCCAGCTTGTTGCCGAGCCGGAGCAACTGCCGCTGGTAGCGGAGCTGCCAGAGCCCGAGGCCCAGGAAGACGGCGGCGACGGCGGTCAGCATGGCGAGCGCCGCCAGGGCCAGCGGCACGCTGTAGACGAGCAGCAGTACGAGGTTCATCGCGCCGACGGTGCCGGCCTGGAGGGACACCGAGACGATGCCGGACAGCACGCTGCGGATGGAGCTGATGCCCATGGCGGCGGCGGCCAGTTCCCCGGTGGAGCGGCCGGCGAAGAAGGTCACGGGCAGCCGCAGCAGCCTGTCCCACACGGCCGATTGCAAGGTGGCCTCGATGCGGCCCTCCATCCGCAGGACGGAGACGTTCTGGAGCAGCATGAAGGCGGCCGAGACCACCGCGGCCGCGATGAGCACCAGCGCGGTCTGCGTGATGAGGCCGCCCTCACCGCGCGGTACGTACGTACCGAGCACCCGGCCGGTGGCCACGGGGACGAGCGCGCCGAGCCCGACGGCCCCGAGTCCCCCGAGGACCAGGCTGCGCAGGTCCTGGCCGCTGCCGCGCACGCTGAAGCGCAGCAGGTGCGCCGGGCCCGGCTTCCGGTCGGGCAGCGGGCGGTAGAACATGACGGCGTGCGGCGCGAAGGCGGCCGCGCCGCCTCGGCGGACGGGCGCGCGGGCGCCGGTGGCCGGGTCGACGGCCTCGTACCGGCCGCGGCGCCAGAGCAGGGCCACGGGGGCGCCGTCGTCCGCGCGACGGCCGACCAGCGGGCCGCCGTACTCACGCCACCAGCGGCCGGCCAGCTTGACCGGGCGGGTGCGGACGCGGGAGGCGAGGGCGATGCGTTCGACCGGGTCCGTGCGCCCCAAGTCGCCCGCTGCGTCGGTGGGTTCGGTCAGGGCGATGCCCGCTTCGGCGGCCACGAGGCGGCACGCGGCGAAGGTCGCGTCGTCTCCGGCGCCGCCGCGCGCTCCCCGGCGGGAGCGGCCGATGGACGCGAGCAGGGCGCGGTCCGCCCGGCTGCGGGCGGCCTCTCCGGCCTCGATCCCGGCGGCGGTGCGGTCCTCGTGGGCGCGCTCGTCCTGCTCGATGCGGCGGTCCAGGGCGGACAGCAGCCGGTACTGCCGGTCGACCATGCCTTGCCACACGGCCTCGTCGACGAGGAGCGCGCCCGCGGTGGCCGCGCCGTCCCGGGGCTCGTACACGGCGCCGTACCGCACGCTCCCCGGCGGGATCTGCATCCACAGGATGTCCTCGTCGGCCCCGCCCCGGCCGGCGGTGTCCGGGCCGCCCTCCAGCGGTGCCTGGTACAGCACGCGAAGGCCCCGGCCGATGCCGCGGGCGAAGGCGTCCTCCAGGGGGCTGGGCGCGGGCTGCCACGGCTCGGCGTGCCCGCCGTACTCGCCGTACTGCCCGTACTGCCCGTACTGCCCGTGGCCGCCGTACTCGCCGTACTCGCCGTGCCGGCCCCAGGATCCGACGTGCGCGGGCCGGTGCAGCTCGTGCAGTTCCACGCGGCGCAGAACGCAGCCTTGCAGCGGGCGCCCGGTCAGCCTGTGCGCGGGCCCGTCGACCGGGCCCAGGAGCAGCGTGCCCGCCTCCAGCCGGCCGAGGAAGTGCCAGTGGCCCTCCTGGGCGGCGTCGACGGCGAACAGGTCCAGCTCGCCCCGGACGACGAGCCACAGGACGAGCGGCCCCTCCAGGGAGAGGCTGCGCAGGCCCGTGCAGTCGACGGCCGAGCCCAGGCCGCCGAGGGCCGCGACGACCGGATCCGCCGCTCCGTGGGTCTGATGCACCTGGTGGGTCGGGTAGGTCGGGTGGGGCGGCTGCGGGGTCGCCACGTCAGTGCTCCTTGACCAGTGCGGCGTACGCGCCCTGCGCGGCGAGCAGTTGCTCGTGCCGCCCGCGCTCCACGACCGTGCCCCGGTCGAGTACGACGATCTCGTCGCTCTCGCGTACGGTGCTCAGCCGGTGGGCGATCACCACGCAGGCGCAGCCGCGGCGCCGCAGGTTGTCGATGACGATCTGCTCGGTCGCCGCGTCCAGGGCGCTGGTGACCTCGTCCAGGATCATGACGCTGGGGCGGCGCACGAGGGCGCGGGCGATCTCCAGGCGCTGGCGCTGGCCGCCGGAGAAGTTGCGCCCGTCCTGCTCTACGCGGCTGTGGATGCCGCCGGCCCGGCGCGCGACCACCTCGTGGACGGCCGCGTCCCGGAGCGCGGCGAGGACGGCCTCGTCCGGGATGGAGGGGTCCCACAGGGCGACGTTGTCGCGGACGGTGCCCTCGAAGAGGAACACGTCCTGGTCCACGAACGACACGGAGGCGGCCAGTGCGCCGCGCGGGATGTCCTCCAGCCGCATCCCGTCGATGCGGATGGCTCCCTCCCACGGGGTGTGGAGGCCGGAAATCAGCCGGGAGACGGTGGATTTGCCGCTGCCCGAGCCGCCGACGAGGGCCACCTGCTGCCCCGGGCCGACGGTGAGCGAGACGTTCTTCAGCAGCGGCGCGTCCAGGGGGCTGTAGCCGAAGGTGATGCCCTCCAGCTCCACGTGGCCCTTGAGCCGGCGGGTGCCGGAGAGCGGCTCGGGGCGCAGGTAGATCGGGTCGACGGGGAAGTTCTCCACGTCCTTCAGCCGGGCCACGTCCGCCGCGAAGTCCTGGATCCGGCCCGCCACGCCGCCCAGGCGGGTGATCGGAGCGGTGAAACCGGTCACGAGGGCCTGGAAGGCGACGAGCAGGCCGACCGACAGGTGCCCCTCCACCGCGCGCACGCCTCCGATCATGAGGATCAGCGCGCTGTTGAGCGCGGCGAGCGTGGGCGCTACGACGGCCAGCCAGGCACTGGGGACCCCGAGCCGCTGCTGCACGTCGAGCGTGACGGCGTGCTGGCCGGCCCAGCGGCGGAAGAAGGCGTTCTCCCCGCCGGTGGCCTTCATCGTCTCGATGAGCCGCAGGCCGCTGTACGAGGTGTTGGTGAGCCGGGCGCTCTCGGCGCGCAGCTTCTGGGTGCCGGTGGCCCTCAGCCGCATCACGACCCGCAGGGCCACGAGGTTGAGCAGGGCGATGAGCACCCCGACGACGGTGAGTTGCGGATCGTAGGTCCACAGCAGGACGGCGTAGAGCACGACCACCACGGCGTCCACGCCCGCGGCGGCCAGGTCGCGGGCGAGGGTTTCGGCGACCGCGTCGTTGGACCGGAGGCGCTGGACGAGGTCGGCCGGGTTCCGCTGGGTGAAGAAGGCGACCGGGAGCCGGAGCAGGTGGCGCAGGAAGCGGGCGCTGCCGAGCGTCGAGGAGATGATGCGGCCGCGCAGCAGGTTGGCCTGCTGGAGCCAGGTGAGCACGGCCGTGAGGACGAGGGCCGCCCCCATGGCCGCGAACAGCACGCCGAGCAGGGAGGTCTGCTCGCCGATGAGGAACGTGTCGATGTACGTACGGCTCAGCGCGGGGACCGTCGCGCCGACGGCCACCAGCAGGAGGCTGGAGAGCACGGCGGCGAGCATGGTGCCAGAGGTGCCGCGCAGGCGGGCCGGCACGGCGTTCATGACGCCCGGCCTGCGGCCGGTGCGGCGGAAGCGCGGGCCGGGTTCGAAGACGAGCGCGATGCCGGTGAAGGCGGTGTCGAACTCCTCCATGGGGACGAACCGGCGGCCCTTGGCCGGGTCGTTCACGTAGGCGCCCCGGCGGCCGAGGCGGCGGCCGGTGCCCTCGTAGACGACGTAGTGGTTGAACTCCCAGAAGAGGATGGCGGGCGGGTTCACCCCGGCGAGCGCGCCGAGGTCCATCTGCATGCCCTTGGCGGTCAGCCCGTAACCGCGGGCGGCCTTCAGCAGGTTGCCGGCGCGGGAGCCGTCGCGGGACACCCCGCAGGCGATGCGCAGCTCTTCGAGGGGGACGAAGCGGCCGTGGTGGCCGAGCACCATGGCCAGCGCGGCGGCCCCGCACTCCACCGCCTCCATCTGGAGCACGGTGGGGGTGCGTACGGGACGGGGCGTACGGCGCGGCGCGCGCTGGCGGCCGCGGGTGGAGACGGTCACGGGAGCAGCCAATCGACGGGGCGCTGTGCCGGGAGGTGGACGGCTCCGGTGACCGGCGTCGTGGAGTCGAGGGGGTACGGGGGGCCGCCCGCGGTGGACCAGCGGTAGCCGGAGGCGGTCGCGGAGGAGCCTTCGAGCTGCACGAGCACGGCGATCGGATTGCCCTGGCGGGCGAACTGCGCGGCGAGGCGGGCGTCACCGAGGAAGCCGGCGATCTGCGCCTGTGTCCGGGGCGCGCGCCCCACGTCCTTGACCCGGCCGCGCAGCACGCCGAACCGCTGCCGGGGGACGGACTGCACGTCGAGGTCGACGACGGCCCCGACGCGGATGTCCGCGCCACCGGCACCGGACACGTACAGCACGGCGACCAGCGGCTCGTCGGCGCTCCGGACCCGCTCCAGGACGGCGAGGTCCGCACCCGTCACCACGACGGCGCCCGTCTTGGCGACCAGGCTCGTCACCCGCCCGCCGGCGACGGCGCGCACGGTCCGTTCGCCTTGCTCGGTGGCGACTTGGAGCAGCGGCGCACCGGGCGGGAGCAGCCGGCCCTCTTGGGCGAGCACGGCGGTGACCTGTCCGGAGAACGGGCTCTGGAGAAGGTAACTGCCTTGGGCACGCGTGAGAATTCCGGATGCGCTCAATTTGGCGGAAACGGACCCGCTGAACACCCAAACACCGAGTACGGCCATGACGAGGACGCTCACACCGAGCACGAATTTCCCCTGGGGCCGGGCGAAGCGCACGGGCAGATCAAGCTCGTCGCCCGAATTCAGCTTGGAGAGCGCCTTTCGACGAAACTGCACGAACTCCCCTTCACACACGGCGAACCCCGGAACGAATGACGCCCCGGGGTCCACTCACACGGACATCCGGCTCAGAGGCCGGCGACACCGGCGCGAACGCCGACGATGCCCTCGACCGCGCCGGGCAGGGCCTGCACGCCCTGGACCGTGTGGAGCGAGGTGACCGTGTTCACCACGTGGAAGACGTCGCCGGTCACGGCGCCGACGAGGCCACCGGAAATGCTGACACCGCCGGAAACCGCGTCCAGCTCGTCGTCGGCGATCTCACGGGTCTCGATGTCGTTACGCATGATGTGCGCACCCTTTCAGTCGTCTGAATCAATTCGCGATCGGCGCGGCCTCACCGCCCGCGCCGGACAGATGAAAGCACGCGAACGAGCAGTGGAGCCAACCGCGTTGACACCCCGAATGGGGCGGCCTGACGACGTACGACACGAACTCTCCGATCAATCCGGTGGATCACCACACCCCCTCCACAAGATCGAGTAACACATGGGGGCGACCCGGAACGCCGACCGCGCACAACCACCCAAACCGGACGGCATATCCGCCGGGGATGTAACAGGACGCACCCCCTCCACTTTCACGGGGTGAAGATTCCGGGGAGCGACACCGTGCGACGCCCCGACCACGTTGCGTACGAGCGCCTCGAACCCCTTTGCTAAGGTGCGCCGATGTCATCGATCAGGCAGGTCCAAGTCACCTTCGACTGCGCGGAACCCGAGCGCGTCGCCCGCTTCTGGTGCGAGGTGTTGGGGTACGTCGCACCACCGCCGCCGGCGGGGTTCGGCACCTGGGACGACTTCAACCGCTCCCAGCCCCCGCAGGACCGGGGTTCCTGGTTCGCCTGCAGCGATCCCTCGGGGGCGGGTCCGCGGCTGTACTTCCAGCGGGTCCCCGAAGGCAAGGCCGTCAAGAACCGGGTGCACCTCGACGTACGGGTCGGCACCGGGCTCGTGGGGGCCGAACGCCTGGCCGCGCTCCAGGCCGAGTGCGCACGACTGACCGCGCTGGGCGCGGTGTGCCTGCAGGTGCTGACCGCCGACGAGAACAACGAGTCCTGCATCCTGATGCAGGACGTCGAGGGCAACGAGTTCTGCCTCGACTGAAGGCTCGCGCGAGGAAGCCGGCTCCGCGGGCCGCCGCCGGAGCCGCCCGGTCCCCCACCGGCCTCGAAAAACGATCAGGGGCCGTGTCGGATGATTCCGACACGGCCCCTGATCAACGACTCTCACGAGTCGGGACGACAGGATTTGAACCTGCGACCCCTTGACCCCCAGTCAAGTGCGCTACCAAGCTGCGCCACGTCCCGATGCGCGCTGACCTGGGGTTTCCCCGGGTTGAACGCGCACGAGAACAATACCGCACTTCGCGGGGTGGTCGCGCGCACCTTCCCCCGGATCGGGGCGCTTGACCTCAAGCGGACTTGAGGTTGCACGATCGGTGCATGACACAGGCAACCGCGGACACGGGGTTCCGCTACGACGATCTGGGCCGGCTCATCGCGCTCATGACCGGGGCCGAGAAGCACGGGCCCGCCGCTCACTCCACGCTCGACGTGCTGTGGGTGCTCTACGACCGGGTGCTGCGCGTGCGGCCCGAGGACGCCGAGGAGCCCGGGCGGGACCGGTTCCTGCTCTCCAAGGGGCACGGGCCGATGGCGTACTACGCCGTACTCGCCGCCAAGGGGTTCTTCCCGGCGGACTGGCTGCACGGCTTCGGCTCGTACGACTCCCCGCTGGGCCACCACCCGGACCGCACGCTGGTCCCCGGAGTGGAGATCGGCAGCGGCTCGCTCGGGCACGGGCTGCCGCTCGCCGTCGGGAGTGCGCTCGGGCTGCGGGCGCAGGGGCTGCACGAGCCGGCGGTCTGGGTGCTGATCGGGGACGCGGAGCTCGACGAGGGCAGCAACCACGAGGCCATCGCCTACGCGGGCGCCGCCGGTCTGGAGCGGCTGCACACGGTGGTGATCGACAACGACTCCGCGACCCACGGCTGGCGCGGCGGGATCGCCTCCCGCTTCGAGGCCGCCGGCTGGTCGGCGGTGACCGTCGACGGCCGGGACCACGAGGCGCTGCACGCCGCCTTCACCACACCGCATCCGGGCCGGCCGCACGCCGTCGTCGCCCGTGTCGAGAAGAAGCAGTAGAGGGGTTCATCGTGGACAACATGCGGGAGCGGTTCGTCTCCGTCACGTCGCGGGCGCTCGACGAGGATCCGCGGCTGGCACTCGTGCTCGCCGAGATCACCATGGACGGGTTCCGGCCCGACCAGCAGCGCCATCCGGAACGGGTGGTCAACGTCGGGATCCGGGAGCAGCTGCTCATCGGGGTAGGCGGCGGGCTGGCGCTGACCGGGCTGCGGCCGATCGTGCACACCTTCGCCAGCTTCCTGGTGGAGCGGCCGTTCGAGCAGATCAAGCTGGACTTCGGGCACCAGGGCACGGGCGGGGTCCTGGTCAGCGCGAACGCCAGCTACGACTGGCCGGCCGGCGGGCTCACGCACATGGCGCCGGGCGACGTGGCCCTGATGGACACCCTCGAAGGCTGGACGGTCCACGTGCCGGGCCATCCGGACGAGGCCGAGGCCCTGCTGCGCCACGCCTACGCCGCCGGGGACGACAAGGTCTACGTCCGGCTCTCGCAGCAGTCGAACGCCGCGCCGCGCCCGGTGGACGGCGTGGGCCTGCGGACCGTACGGGAGGGAGGCCCGGGCGCCGCCGTCGTCGTCGCCGTCGGCCCGCTGCTGGACAACGTGCTCGCCGCGACGCGGGGGCTGGACGTCACCGTGCTGTACGCCACCACGGTGCGGCCCTTCGACGACGCCGCCCTGCGCGGGGCCGTCGGCCGGGGCACGGCCGACGTCGTCCTCGTCGAGCCGTACCTGGCCGGCACCTCCACGGCGGCCGCCGCCGAGGCCCTGTCGGAGGTCCCGCACCGGATCCTCGGGCTCGGCGTCGGGCGCTCCGAGCTCCGCCGCTACGGCACGATGGACGAGCACACCGCCGCGCACGGGCTGGACCCGCACTCCCTCCGCCGGCGGATCGGCGCCTTCATCCGTCCTCCCGCCCGTGGATGATCTCCAGCAGCTCCGCCGCCAGGGACTTGGCCGTCGCCAGCCCCTGCACCCCCCACCGGCGGGGCTCCACGTCCACCGCGCACACCGTGCCCAGGACGGTCCCCGTCCGGTCGATCAGCGGCGCGCCCACGTACGACCGGACCCCGCTCTCGTCCACCACCGCGTTGCCCGCGAAGCGGGCGAAGTCCCGTACGTCCTCCAGCACCAGCGCCCGGCGCCGCACCACCACGTGGGGGCAGTACCCGTGGTCCCGGGGCAGCACCCGCGCCGGGTAGCCGCTCGCCGGGGCGTCCGGGGCGTGGTGCAGCCCGGCGAAGAACTGCCGTTCCTCACCGATGAAGTTGACGCCCGCGTACGGCGCCGCCAGTACGTCGGCGATCTGCCGGGCGAAGGCGTCGAGCTCGGTGTCCGTCCGCTCCCCCAGGCCCAGTTCGCGCAGGCGGACCGTGCGCGCGGGTGCCTCCCGGTCCACCGGTGTGAGCAGCAGGTGTCCGGTCGACTCGTAGTACGTCATCGCGGGTTTCCCCCCTCCTGGTTCCAGGATCCCGGCGACTGCACCGCCGCCGTGAAGAGCAGGTGCTGGACGAGGGCGGCCAGCGCCCCGGTCCCCGAGCTGGTCAGCCGCGCGTCACACCGCACGACCGGCACCTCGGGCCCGAGGCCCACCGCCTCCCGCACCTCGTCGGGGGTGTAGCGGTGGGCCTCGTCGAACTCGTTGACGGCGACGATGAACCCGATGCCGCGCCGCTCGAAGAAGTCCACGGCCGGGAAGCAGTCGTCGAGCCGGCGCGTGTCCGCGAGGACCACCGCGCCGAGCGCGCCCGCGCACAGCTCCTCCCACAGGAACCAGAACCGCTGCTGTCCCGGCGTCCCGAAGAGGTACAACACGTGCCGCTCGTCCAGGGTGAGGCGGCCGAAGTCGAGCGCGACGGTCGTCGAGGTCTTCGCCTCGACCCCTTCGAGCGGGTCGGGGCCCTCGCTCAGCCCGCTGAGCAGCTCCTCCGTGCACAGCGGCTCGATCTCGCTCACCGCGCCCACGAAGGTCGTCTTGCCCGCCCCGAACCCTCCCGCGACCAGGATCTTCAGCGTCGCGGGCAGGAGGGGGGCGGTGCGGGTGTCACAGTCGTCGGCGTAGGCCATCGAGCACCGCCCGGAGCAGGTTCTGGTCGTCGGCGGCGACGTATCCGCCGCCCGGGAACCGCGGCGACTGCGCCGTGACGGCCCCGTGTTCCATCAGGTCGGACAGCAGCACCTTCACCACCACCGCCGGCAGCCGCAGCTGACCGGCCACCTCGGCGACGGTGACGGCCGCGGAGCCGGCGCACAAGCGCAGCGCGAGCGTGTGCTCGGCGCCGAGCGGGCCGCGCGGCCGCACGCCCGTCGCGCTCACCAGGGACAGCAGGTCGAGTGCGGCGGCCGGGCGGGTCCGTCCTCCGCTCGCCGTGTACGGGCGCATCACCCGGCCCGCCGAATCGTCGAGCCAGGGCGTGTCGCGCGGAGCTCCCAAGCCGTACGCGGCGCGGGCGCACGTCACTCCGGGTCGCCGACGGGCCGACGCGGCGGGGCCGCCAGGTACGGCCGGACGCTCTTGACGAGCATCGCCATCTCGTAGCCGAGGACGCCCGCGTCGGCCTCGCGGTCGGCCAGCACCGCGAGGCAGGTGCCGGCGCCGGCGGCCGACACGAACACCAGTGCGCTGTCGAGCTCGACCACCACCTGCCGGACCCCCGCGCCGTCCCCGAACCGGGATCCGGCGCTCCGCCCGAGCGAGTAGAGCCCGGAGGCCAGGGCTGCCAGGTGGTCGGCGCTGTCGTCGTCGAGGCCGTGGACGCACGTGACGAGGCCGTCCGCGGTGAGCAGGACCGCGCTGCGCGTGTAGGGGACCCGCTGGACGAGGCCGCTGAGCAGCCAGTCGAGGTCCGAGAGCCGGTTGGTCTTGGTCGCCGCTTCGCCGCCCATGGTGGTGCGCTCCTTGCCGGGGTGAGAGGTCGGGGTCATGGCTGGTTCTCCGACTGGGCGAGGCCGAAGCCCCGCTGGAAGGCGGCCATCAGGCCCGGGTCGTGGACGGGCTGTTCGGGTGCGTCGGCCGGCCGCGGAGCGGGGGCGTCGCGCAGCTGCGGGACGAGGTGGTGCTGGGCCCGGCGGCGGGGCAGGGCCGGCCGGTCGGGATCCGTGCGGGCGGCCGGTACGGAGACCACCGCCATGGCCGGCGGAGCCGGCGCGGGCGGCGCCGCCCAGGTCGGTGCGACCGGCTCGGGCTCGGGCTGGGGCTCGGGCTCCCTCCGCACCTCCGGCCCGGGCTCCGGGCGTGCCCGCGGCTGCGGCTCCGGGCGTGCCTGCGGCTGCGGCCGGGGCACCGGGACCCGTACGGGCTCCAGCGGGGGCAGCCCGGCGCCCCCGTCCCCGGTCCCCCACGAGGTCGCCCGGGAGCCCCCGAGCGCGTCGGCGGCGCTCGGCGCCTCCGCCCCCAGCAGCTCCTGCGGCAGCACCAGCACCGCGAGCACGCCGCCGTAGATGTTGGACTTGAGCTCCACGGCGATCCCGTGCCGCCGGGCCAGCGCCGCGACCACGAAGAGGCCGATCCGCCCGTCCGCCAGCAGCTGCCGGACGCTGATCTGGTCGGGGTCGGCGAGCAGGGCGTTCATCCGGTGCTGTTCGGCGGCCGGCATGCCCAGTCCGCGGTCCTCCACCTCGATGGCGATGCCCGCGGTGACCCGCTCGGCGCGCAGCACCACGTCGGTGTCGGGCGCGGAGAACACGGTGGCGTTCTCGACGAGTTCGGCCAGCAGGTGCACCACGTCGGCGACGGCGTGCCCGCGCACGGTGCCGCCCGCCGGGGGAACCACCTTGACCCGCGTGTACTGCTCGACCTCCGCGACGGAGGAGCGCAGCACCTCGCTCAGGTCGATGGGCCGGGTCCACTGGCGCCGGGAGGCGGCGCCGCCGAGGACGGCCAGGTTCTCGGCGTGGCGGCGGATCCGGGTGGCGAGGTGGTCGACGTGGAAGAGCTCCCTGAGGAGATCGGGGTCCTCGACCGTGTCCTCCAGCCCGTCGAGCAGCGAGATCTCCCGGTGCACGAGGGACTGGAGCCGGCGTGCGAGGTTGACGAACACCTCAACCTTGCGGTCGCTGTCGGACGGCGCGGCCGGGCCCGCCAGCCGCACGAGGGTGGTGTGCGCGTGTTCGCGGGCGCCGCGCAGCTCCTGGGAGAGCAGCCAGAACTCGTCGACCCGGGCCGGGTCGGTGCCGGGCGGTGGCGCCGTCGGGCCGCCGCGGGCGGGGCGGATCGGCGGCTCGCCCCGTTCCAGCCGCTCGGCGGCGGTCCGCAGCTCCTGGCGTCCGCGCACGCTGGAGCGGCGCAGGGCCTCGCAGCGGTCCCGTACGGCCTTGGCGGAGCGCTGGGCCCCCAGCAGGGCCGCGGCCATCGCACCGGCGACGAGCAGGGCGCAGCCCGCCAGGACCGGCCACAGCCGGGCGTCCCGCTCCCCCGCGCCCCCGCCGAGCTGGAGCGTGAAGATCACCGCAGCGGCTCCGCTGAGGGCGGCCGCGAGCGTGGGCAGCAGGGCGGCGCGCACCAGCTGGGGCCTTATCTGCCGGGCGGGACCGGTGGCGGCGTGTCTCGACGGGGCGTGGCGGGCGGCGCGGAGTCCGGACATCGGCGTCCTCTACGTGGGGCCCGGGCCCCCAGGGTTCCGGAGCCCGGTGTGGATCACGGTGTTGATCACCGGATACCCACGCTAGACCGCACGATCCCGCTGCTGACAGCCAGTTGGGGAACTTCGGCGGGGTGCTTCCCGCTCCCGGTGGAGCGCTCGTACGACAGCCCGAATCCGCCGGGGGCGCACGTTCGTGACCGGCCCCCACGACGCACCACCCCCGGGTGCGGTCGGGCGGACCCGGGCCGGGCCCGGGTCCGCCCGGCACCGCGCCCGGGCCCGCGGACCGCCCGGGTCACGAGCCGACGGACTCCGGCTTCTCCTGTCCGCCGTCGACGTGTCCGCCGTCGACGGCGGCCGACGCCACCCGGGCCGCGGTGGCCGTCGCTCCGCCCGCCTCCAGGCGGGGCACGGCCGCGGGACCGTCGACGGGGCCGCCCGCGGGGGCTCCGAGGACGAACGGCCGCCACCACGGCTCGGCGGGCACATCGGCCGCGCCGGGCTCGAAGGGCTGGCCCGGGATCGGCAGCGCGATGCCGGCACCGGTTTCCTTCGCGGCGTCCACGGTGCCCTCGCCCGGCTCGTCCCACGGGTGCAGCGCCAGGTTGAAGGTGCCCCAGTGGATGGGCAGCATCGTGCCGTGCGGGATCCCGCCCTGGAGGTCGAGGTGGGCCTGCATGCCCTCCGCGGGGGTCATGTGGATGTCGGGCCAGTACTCCGAGTACGCACCGATCTGGATCATCGTGGCGTCGAAGGGGCCGTGCGCGGCGCCGATCTCCGCGAACCCGGGGAAGTAGCCCGTGTCACCGCTGTGGAAG
Organism: Streptomyces sp. NPDC002181; assembly: GCF_042890485.1. Classification (NCBI taxonomy): domain Bacteria; kingdom Bacillati; phylum Actinomycetota; class Actinomycetes; order Kitasatosporales; family Streptomycetaceae; genus Streptomyces; species Streptomyces sp. NPDC002181. Next base: position 375,555 of record NZ_JBIASC010000002.1, read on the forward strand.
ATGCGGTGCTCGTCGCCCGCGACCACCCACGAGGCCCACAGGGTGTTCTGCTGGTTGCGCAGGCCGCGCCCGCAGAAGTGCCGCGCCGGGGTCGCCGTCAGCGAGAGCCCCGCGATCTCGGTGGCCTCGTTCCAGTCCAGCTCGCGCAGCCGGTCCGGCGCGATCCCCCAGCGCTCCAGGTGGGCGCCGACACCGAGCGGGACGGCGAAGACCGTGTCGGTCCCGGCCAGCTCCTTGATGGTGGGCAGGTCGAGGTGGTCGTAGTGGTCGTGCGAGATCACCACGGCGTCGACCGGCCCCAGCGAGGCGAGCGGCACGGGGACGGGGTGCAGCCGTTTGGGCCCGGCGAAGGGGAACGGCGAGCACCGCTCTCCCCACACGGGGTCGAACAGCACCCGCCGCCCGTCGATCTCCGCGAGCACGCCCGAGTGCCCCATCCAGGTCAGGCGCAACCCGCTCACCGGCGGTTTCGCCAGCTCGGCGAGGGTCGTCGGGTACACCGGGATCGGCGCACCGGGGTTGCGCCGGGTCCGCTGCTCCTTGTGGAAGTAGATCTTGGCGAACTCCATCATGGAGCCGGAGGGCCTGGTCCGGGCCCCGACCGGGTTCTGGAAGGTGCCGTCGGCGAAGTTCGGCGAGCGCCGGATCCGCTCCAGGCGGGCGCCGGACGGATCCGCGCCGAAAGCTTCGGGCCGCAGGGCGCGAAGCCGAGGACGCAGGGGACGGGAGCCGGTCAAAGCGCCTCCTGGGAGGGTGGGGCGGATGGTCGTGAGGCCGTACGGAATACCGGTCTACCACCATGCCAACGCGTACCGGCCCCGAAGGATTCCGCCGCGCGCCCCCGTTCTCACGCGCTCCCCCCGCCTCCTCCGCCTCCTCCGTCCCCTCCCGTTCGCCCCTCGTGCCCCTAGAGCGGCAGCAGGTCCGGGCGCTTCGCCTCCACGTGGTCCCCGGAGGACTCCCCGCGCAGCCGCCGCCCGATCCACGGCACCAGGTACTCCCGCGCCCACTGGATGTTGTCCCGGGTCACGTCCACCGAGCCGCGCGGCTGCTGCGGCGGCCACGGCTGGTCGGGGTCGGCCGGCACTTCCAGCCCCAGCACCTGGGCGGCCCGCAGCGCGACCCGGGTGTGTCCCTCGGGCGAGAGGTGCAGCCGGTCGTCGTCCCAAGCCCGCCGGTCCTGTACGGACTTCAGCGACCAGAGGTCGAGCACCGGGCAGTCGTAGCGGTCGGCGATGGCGCGCACGTGTGCGTTGTACGTCGCGATCTTGCCCCGCAGGTGCTTGAGGACCGGAACGCCCCGGGTGTCGAAGCCCGTGGTGATCATGACCTGGCCGACGGCCCCGGTGAGGTCGGCCACCGCCGCCTCGAACCGCTCCGCCGCGTCGTCCGGGTCGCTGCCGGGCCGGATGATGTCGTTGCCGCCCGCGCAGAAGCTCACCAGGTCCGGTGCGAGCTCCTTGGCCCGGGGGACCTGTTCGGCCACGATCTGGTCGAGGAGGCGTCCCCGCACGGCCAGGTTCGCGTACCGGAACTCGTTTTCCTCGCGCTGATCGGCCAGGAGTACGGCCAGCCGGTCCGCCCAGCCGAGAAAGGTCCCCCCGGGTCCCGGGTCCCCCACGCCCTCGGTGAAGCTGTCCCCGATCGCCGCGTACGAGCCGATGGTCTTGAGTGTCGTCGTCGTCGCTGCCACGAGAACACATCCTTCACCCCGGTGCGTGACCTACGCCACCGTAGGCAGGGGTTGACGGCCCGTGATCTATACCACCTGGTCGGTACGGAATAACAGTGCGTGAGGCCGGGACCCCCCTCGGGTCCCGGCCTCACGGGTCCGGCTGCCTCTCCGACGGCGGGAGCCGTCAGATGCTCACGCCCTTCGAGCGGAGGTAGGCCAGCGGGTCGATGTCCGAGCCGTAGGACGGCCCGGTACGGATCTCGAAGTGCAGGTGCGGGCCGGTGGAGTTGCCCGTGGAGCCGGACAGGCCGATGGTCTGGCCACCGGTGAGGCTCTGGCCGGCCGAGACGGAGAGCTGGGACAGGTGGCCGTACTGGGAGTACTTGCCGTCGGCGTGCCGGATCACGACCTCGTTGCCGTACGCGCCACCCCAGCCTGCGGAGACCACCGTGCCCGCGCCGACGGCGCGGACGGTGGTGCCGGAGCTCGCGATGAAGTCGACACCGGTGTGGTAACCGCTGGACCACATGGCGCCGGGGGTCTTGTACTGGGTGGAGATGCCGCCGCCGACGGGGGCGACGAAGCCCGAGGCGCTCACCGCGGCGGCGGACTTGGAGGCGGTGCTCTTCTTGGCGGGAGCGGCGGCGGGGGCGCCGGCCGGCGCGACGTCCGCTGACCCCTTCCCCTTCGAGGCCGATTCCGCGGCCGGGTCCGCGGCCGAGGACTTCTTCGCCGGGGCCGGGGCAGCCTTCTGCGCGGGAGCCTCGGCCGCCCCGCCCTTCGCGGCGAGGGTCAGCTTCAGCCCGGGGTGGATCAGCGAGGGGTCGCTGCCGACCGCCTCGCGGTTGTCGGCGTACAGCTGCTGCCACCCGCCCGAGAGGTGGCGGTCCTGGGCGATCTTGGAGAGGTAGTCCCCCGGCACGACGGTGTAGACGGCCGAAGTGGCGGGCGAGCCCTGCTGTACGGCGGCGGGCGCGGAGACGAGGGCCGCGGGAAGCCGCGGAGCCTGCACGGGAGCCGCGGCGGGGGCCCCGGCCGGGGCGGCCTGGGCGCCTGCGGCACCCAGCAGCGGCAGCGCGAGGGCCGCACCGCCGGTGCCCGCGACGGCGAAGCCGCGCGCCATGGAACGGGACTTGGGACGTCGGTGCTTACCCTTTGCAGGCATGGCGAATTCCTCTCCGTCGCCTGCGAGGTGAGCTGTCGGGTTCGGACTGGAGATGTCCGGCCGCGCATGAACGGAACATGAACGGCTTCACCCCGAGCTGTTCGGATGCGAAAGATCCGAAGCAGCGGCCTACCTGGTTCCCCCGCTCCTGCCGCGCGCGTGAATAGTCGGGTGCGGTTCCCGGACGGCGGCAGGATTCGGCGGTCCATCCGGATCGATCGCGAAGGTAATCGAGTTGAGCCGCACCGAACAAGCCACGAATTTCCTGACGGATTCACAGAACCGGGAATCCACCGGAATTCCGGTCACCCTCCGTCCATTCCCCGGCGTCAACAACCCCTCCGGCCGGGCCATTCGACTTTGACGATCAGGCACTCACGGTCACCGTATGATCTGGCTCACGGGGCCCTGCCCGATCTCGCCTCCGGTTATGGCAAGTTGGCCCCAAGTAGTGTAATTCGGACACACCACGACGATGCGGAGGAGTTCCCGTGACCCAGCAGATACCCCGGCCCTCGCCGACGGGGCCCGTACCGGAGCCCGAACTCGCGGGAGTGCGCAACTTCCGTGACGTGGGCGGCCTCCCGACCACCGACGGGCGGAGGGTCAAGCCGGGAAAACTGTTCCGTAGCGGACATCTGGCACATGCCACCGAAACTGATGCAGAATTTCTCGCGTCGCTCGGTCTGCACACCATCTTCGACTTCCGCAACAACGCCGACCACGACCTGGAAGGGCCCGACGTCGAGCTCCCCGGCGTACGGAACGTCAACATCCCGCTGTCGGATCCGGCCGACGGCAGGGAGTTCTGGACGATGGTCCGCGAGGGCGACGTCGAACAGCTCCGCGGGCTCCTGGGCGACGGAAAGGCCGCCGCGCGGATGGCCGGCTCGTACCGCACGATGATCGAGAAGCGCACCGCCGAGCACGGCCGGGTCCTGCACGCGCTCGCCGAGGACAGCGTTCCGGCGCTCATGCACTGCGCGGCGGGCAAGGACCGGGCCGGCCTGTCGATCGCCGTCACCCTGCTCGCGCTGGGCGTCGGACGGGAGGCGATCGTGGCGGACTACCTGGAGTCCAACGCCCCGCACCGCCGCTACCGCGTCCGCCGGGGCAGCGATGCGCCCGAGGCCCGCTCCCCCGAGGTGATGGAGCTGCTCTCGCCGCTGTTCGACGCCCGCGCCGAATACCTGACGTCAGCCTTCGACGCCATCGACGGACACTGGGGCGGGCTCGACCGGTACCTCGCGGAGGGCCTCGGGCTCACGCCCGAGACCCTCGACCGGCTGCGGGACCGGCTGCTCGACTGAGCCGGCCCCGCGAGGTGGAGCAGGCCGTCAGCCGCCGCCGACGGCCTGCTTCACCAGGGTCCTGCCGAAGTCCCACATCAGGGCGCCCCCGCCGTGCGCCTCGTCCATGACCTCGCGGAAGGCCGCGACGAACCGGTCGACGTCCCGCTCGTCCACGATCAGCGGCGGGATGAGCTTGATGACCTCCAGGTGGTCGCCCGACACCTGGGTCAGGATCCGGTGCTTCTGCAGCAGCGGAACCACGACCATCTGCGCGAAGAGCCCCTTGCGGGCCGCCTGGAGCATGGTCCACCGGCTGCGCAGCCCGAGCGAGGACGGCCGCCCGAACTCGATGCCGATCATCAGGCCGCGCCCGCGCACCTCGTGGAGCAGCTCGTACTCGTCCACGAGCGCCGCGAGCCGCCCGCGCAGCAGGTCGCCCATCGCACGCGCGTGCGCGACGACCGACCCCTCCTCCATGACCGAGAGCACCGCCAGCCCGGCCGCCATCGCCTGCGCGTTGGAGCCGAAGCTGGCGGAGTGCACGAGCACCCGGTCCATCGACGAGTAGACCTTCTTGAAGATCCAGTCCTTGCCCAGGGTCGCACCCACCGGTACGTAGCCGCCCGAAAGGGACTTGGCCACGCACACCAGGTCCGGCTCCACGCCCGGCTCGTGCTGGTACGCGTAGAAATCGCCGGTCCGGCCGAGGCCCGTCTGCACCTCGTCCGCGATCAGCAGCGCCTTGTGCCGGTGCAGCAGCTCCTGCGCCGCCCGCAGGAATCCCGGCGGGGCCGCGAGCACGCCCTTGCCCTGGATCGGCTCCACGACGAAGGCGGCGACGTCACCGCGCTTCAGCTCCCGCTCCAGGGCCGCCAGGTCCCCGAGGGCGATCTTCGTGTCGGGCAGCAGCGGTGCGAAGCCGTCCCGGAACCCGCCCTCCCCGTTGACCGACAGCGAGCCCGTCGTCAGCCCGTGGAAGGCGTGGTCGCAGTAGAGGATCCTGGGCCGCCCCGTCGCGCAGCGGGCGAACTTCAGGGCCGTCTCCACCGCCTCGGTGCCGCTGTTTCCGAAGAAGACCCGGTCCAGGTGCGGGCTGTACGAGAGCAGCTTCTCGGCCAGCAGCCCGGGCAGCGGCTGGCAGTCGAACCGGGTCAGATCGGCGAGCTGCGCGTCCAGTACGTCGTGCAGGGCCTGCCGGACGACCGGGTGGTGCCGGCCCAGGCCCATGACCCCGAACCCGGCGAGCATGTCCAGGTAGTCGTTGCCCTCGGCGTCCCAGAAGTGCGCGCCCTCGGCCCGTACGTAGACCTTGTCGAAGCCGATCGTGTGCAGCATGCGGGGCAGCTGGTGGTTGAGGTGTCTGGTGTGCAGCTCGTACCGCTCCCCGCCCCGCTCGTCCAGCAGGGCGCGGAGGTCGAAGCCGGTCACTGCTTCTCCCGGTTCCCCGAGATCGTCTCGCGGGCGGCGCGCAGGGATTCCTTGAGGGAGCCCATGGTGGCGAGGACGGCGGTGGGCTCGTAGCCGCAGTGCGCCATGCAATTCGCGCAGCGCGGGTCCTTTCCGCGGCCGTACTTGCTCCAGTCGGTGTCCTCGATGAGCTCCCGGTACGTCGGCACGTAGCCGTCGCTCATCAGATAGCAGGGGCGCTGCCAGCCGAAGAGGGAGTAATTGGGAATGGCCCAGGCGGTGCAGGGGAAATCCGCCTTTCCTTCCAGGAAGTCGAGGAACAGCGGGGAGTGGTTGAGCCGCCAGCGCCGCCGGTTCCCGCCCGCGAAGGCCTTCCTGAAGAGTTCCCGGGTCTGCTCGACTCCCAGGAAGTGCTCCTGGTCGGGGGCCTTTTCGTAGGCGTAGGCGGGCGAGATCATCATTTCGTCGACCTTGAGGTCGTCATTGAGGTAGTTGAGCACCTCGATGATCGTCTGCGGGGTGTCGGTGTTGAAGAAGGTGGAGTTGGTCGTGACCCGGAATCCACGCCTCTTCGCCTCCTTGATGGCGGCGACCGCCTCGTCGAAGACGCCCTCCTTGGCCACCGACTCGTCGTGGCGTTCGCGCAGTCCGTCGATGTGCACCGCGAAGGCGAAGTACGGGGACGGGGTGAACTTCTCGATCTTCTTGCGCAGCAGCATCGCGTTGGTGCACAGGAAGACGTACTTCCGCTTGGCCACCAACTGCCGGACGATCTCGTCGATCTGCGGGTGCATCAGGGGCTCGCCGCCCGCGATGGACACCATCGGCGCGCCGGACTCCAGGACGGCCCCGACCGCCTGGGCCACCGGCATGCGCTGCTTGAGCACGCCCGCCGGGTGCTGGATCTTCCCGCACCCCTCGCACGCCAGATTGCAGGCGTAGAGCGGTTCCAGCTCGACGATCAGCGGGAACTTCTCACGCTTGCGCAGCTTCTGTTCGAGAAGATACGTCCCGACCCTGATGGACTGTCGCAGCGGCATGGCCATCTGGCTCACCTCCTGGGGAGCAGCAAAGAACGGTGCCAGTCATAAAACGCGGGCAGTACGGCACGCAATACGCGGAAGGCCGATATTCCACCGCGGAGCGTGCCGATACGGACGAGCTCATGCTCCGGAGCGTCCACGATCACCCGTACGGCCGCAACCGGACGGTTCCAGCCATCGGCGGCCGCCTCCACGGCGGTCCACAGGGTGGCCGCGGACTCCATGTCGACCGCGATGGCGCCGGTGGCGCGCAGCTCGGCGCGCTCCTGGCCGCGGACGACGTGGTCGGATCCGGTCAGTGCGCCGGTGTGCACGGTCCGGCCCGGAGCGGCCCGGGCCAGTGCCTCGGCGAGCAGGGCGGTGCCCTCGCAGGCGACGGTGCCCCGCGGATCGCGGGTCTCCTCGGCGACGACGAGGTCGCCGGGGCTCATGCCGGGGACCAGCCCGGCGCAGAACCCGGTGGCGAGCACCGGGGACCGGCCCAGCCCCGGCTCGGCGAGCGCCCGGGCGACGGCCCGCTCGGCGGCGCGCGGGCCCATGCCCGTGCGCAGCACGGCGTAGCCCGGTTCCGGGCGGGCCGCGCCGCGGCCGCCTCCGCTGCGCAGGGCCGCCTGCTCGATGCGCAGCGCGCAGGCGACCAGCAGCGGTGCGGGGAGACCTGCTCGGGCGGCGGCCATCAGGCCTCCCCGGGTGCGAAGGGTTCCCCGTACAGATAGCGGCCGAGGGCGGTGAGCGGGAAGACCTGCCGGTACAGGTGGTAGTTGATGGAGAAGTCCCACGGGAAGCCGGTGCCGGTGAAGTACGGCTCGTCCCAGGAGCCGTCCCCGCGCTGGGTCTCCACCAGGTACGCGATGCCGCGCCGGGCGGCCTTGCCCTCCCGTTCCCCCGCCGAGAGCAGGGCCATCAGCGCCCAGGCCGTCTGCGAGGGGGTGGAGGCCCCCTTCCCGGCCCACTGCGGGTCCTTGTAGGAGCGCTGGTCCTCGCCCCACCCGCCGTCCTCGTTCTGTACGGATTCCAGCCAGCGCACCGCCCGCCGGATCGCGGGGTGCGCCGGGGAGAAGCCGGCGGCCGTCAGGGCCGGGACCACCGACCCGGTCCCGTACACGTAGTTGGTGCCCCAGCGGCCGAACCAGGCCCCGGACGCCTCTTGTTCGGCGAGCAGCCAGGTGATGCCCCGCCGGGTCCGCGGGTCCGCCGCCTTGCCCTCCACGGCGAGCATCTCCACCACGTGGGCGGTGACGTCGGCCGACGGCGGGTCGATGACCTCGCCGAAGTCGCAGAACGGCAGCCGGTTCGGGAAGGGGCTGGTGTTGTCGGCGTCGAAGGCGCCCCAGGCCCCGTTCCGCGACTGCATGCCGAGGTTCCAGGAGACCCCGCGGGCGATGGCGCCCTCGATCCGGGCCTGCTCCGGGTGCTTGATCCGGCGGAGTGCGAGAACCACTTCGGCGGTGTCGTCGATGTCGGGGTAGGTGTCGTTGTGGAACTCGAACGCCCAGCCGCCGGGGGCGAGTCCGGGCCGGCGCACCGCCCAGTCGCCGGTGCGCACGATCTCCTCGCCGAGCATCCAGTCGGCGGCCTTCACCAGGGCCGGATGGTCGGGCGCCAGGCCCGCGTCGGCCAGGGCGATCGCGGCGAGGCAGGTGTCCCAGACCGGGGACTGGCAGGCCTCGATCATCCGGGCACCGTCCTCGCGCCACACCGCGAACCGGTCGAGGGACTCCAGGCCGGCCCGCATGACCGGGTGGGCGAGGTCGTACCCGAGCAGGTGCAGGGCGATGACGGAGTACACGGCGGGTGGCTGGATCCCGCCCCAGCAGCCGTCGTTCTCCTGGCGCTCGATGATCCAGCGGGCGGCGGTGTCCATCGCGGCCTTGCGGAGCCGGCGCGGGGCGAAGCGGCGGTAGACGTGCAGCGCCTTGTCCATCCGCTGGAAGGCGCCCTCCCAACTGGCCAGCGGTGCCAGGTGCCCTGCCGCGGGGTAGGGCCGCCGCGCGTCGGTGTGCAGCTCGTCCAGGGCGAACGGGGCCGGGCGTACGGGCCGCTTCGCGGAGACCACGGTCAGCGGGACGATGGTCTGGCGGGCCCAGCAGCCGAAGTCGTAGATGTTCAGCGGCACCCAGGGCGGAAGGAACACCAGCTCGGGCGGGAGTTCGGGCAGGTGGTCCCAGCTCCACCAGCCGAACAGGGCCAGCCAGACGCGGGTGAAGACGCGGGCCGCGGCGATCCCGCCGTGGGCCCGGATCCAGGCGGAGGCGCGGGCCATGTGCGGGGCGTCGGGCTCGTCGCCGGCGAGCCGCAGGGCGACGTACGCCTCGATGGTGGCGGAGAGTTCGGGCGGCCCGCCGTGGAAGGTGGCCCAGGTGCCGTCCGCGCCCTGCTCGCCGCGGATGAAGAGGGCTGCGGCCTGTGTGGTGGCCTCGTCCCTGATCCCGAGGAACTGGCGCAGCAGGAGGTCCTCGGCGTCCATGGTGACGTTGGTCTCCAGGTCGCCCTTCCACCATCCGGCCGCGTCCTGGCGGGCCAGCAGGTGGCGGGTCGCGCGCGCGGCGGCCTCCCGCGCACCCTGCACCGTCTCCGGTGAGGTGATGTCCGGATCGACGCCGGGGGTACCGGCGCCGTCGGTCGTCGCTGTCATGGCTTCCCCTTACGTGGCAGTGAACATCTGCTGTGCTGGGGGTACGCCGTCGGCCGGGCGCTCCCGTCAGGGGGCGCCGGCCGGCGACTCGCGCGTCATATCCCTGCCCGGGTGGCGGTCACCTCTTGCGCACGACGACGAAGTCGGCGAGTGCGACGAGCTGTTCGCGCACCCGCTGCGGCATGTCCACGTCGTCCAGCGCGCGGATGGCGATCGCGTGCTGGCGGCGCGCCTCCTCGGCGGTCCACTCGCGCCCGCCCGCCGCCTCGATGAGCGCGGCGCGCGCCGCGAACTCCTCCTCGGAGAAGTTCTCGAAGTCGTTGCTCTTGGCGTCGGCGGCGAGCAGCCGGCCGAGCTCCTCGCACGCGGGACCGCCCGCCGCGAGGGCGGCGACGACCGGCAGGGACTTCTTGCGCTGGCGCAGGTCGCTCCAGGTCTGCTTGCCGGTGGCCTCCGGGTCTCCCCAGATGCCGAGGAGGTCGTCGACGGCCTGGAAGGCGAGGCCGAGGTGGTAGCCGTACTCCTCCAGCTTGTCGGCCGTGCGGTCGTCCGCGCCGCCGAGGACCGCACCGATGGAGACCGCGCAGGCGAGCAGGGCGCCGGTCTTGTTGCCCTCCATCTCCAGGCACTCCTCGACGCTGACGCGCTCGCGGTGCTCGTAGGAGATGTCCTGGGCCTGGCCGTCGATGAGCTTGCGGCTGGCCGTGGTCAGCCGGCGCGTGGCGCGCCCGGCCTCGACGGTGCCGAGCTCCAGCAGGACCTCGTTGGCGAGGGCGAACAGCGCGTCGCCGACGAGGATCGCCAGCGCCGGCCCGTGCACCTTCCACACGGTGTCGCGGTGGCGGCGCTGCTCGTCGCCGTCCATGAGGTCGTCGTGGAGCAGCGAGAAGTTGTGGACGAGTTCGACGGCGACGGCGCCCGGGATGCCGACCTCGGCCGAGGCTCCGGCGGCCTCGGCGGAGAGCAGCGCGAGGGCGGGGCGCACGGCCTTGCCGCCGTCGCCGTCCGCGGCGTTGCCCTGGGCGTCGATCCAGCCGAAGTGGTACGCGGCGACGGTGTCCATGGGCGCCGCCAGCCGGTCGACCGCGGCGCGGAGCACGGGGGTCGACAGCGCGCGGCCGCGCTCCAGCAGTGCGAGCGTGTCCGCCTTCTCGACGCCCGCTCCGGCTGCGCCGTTGCCGGCGTCCGTGCTCTCGACAGCCGGATTCCCCGGGTTCACTGGCTCTCCTCTGTGTCCTGTACGTGCTGCTGCGGTCGTGCTGGTGGTCGTCATGCCGCCTCCTGCAGGGGGTGCTCCCGGTGGCGGCCGAGTGCGGCGAGTGCGGCGTGCGCCGCGCTCAGTCCGCTGCGGACAGCGCCCTCCATGGTCGCGGGCCAACCGGTGGCGGTCCACGCACCGGCGAGGTAGAGGCCCGGCGTGTCGGTCCGCGCCCCGGGGCGCAGCCGGCCGACGCCGGGGGTGGGGGCGAACGTGGCGGTCCGCTCCCGGGTCACGAAGAAGTCCCGTACCTTGGCGCCCCGCGCGGCCGGCAGCAGCCGTTCGAGCTCGGGCAGGTACTTGGCGCGCAGCACCGAGACGGGCTCGTCGATGTCGTCCTGGGCGGCCGACTGGGACAGGGCCAGGTACTGGCCGCCGTCGGGGAGCCCGGAGGAGTCGGTGCGGTCGAACACCCACTGGACCGGGGAGCCGAGCGCGGCGAAGAAGGGCCGCTTGAGCACCTTGCGGTCGTAGACGACGTGGACGTTGAGGATGGGCGCGGTGCCGATGTCCAGGAGCTTGTCCGGGTCGGCGAGGGCGCCGGGCGGCAGCAGGGCGTGCGCCTCGCGCTGCGGGACGGCGAGGACGACGGTGGCGGCGTCGAGGGACTCGCCCTCGGTGTCGACCCGCCAGTTCCCGTCCTGCGTGCGGGAGACGCGGGTGACGCGGGTGCGCAGTTCGGTGCGTACGCCGGCGGAGTCGAGCTGCTTGCGGGCGAGGGTGTCGTGCAGGTCGCCGAGCGGGACGGTGGCCCAGCCGATGTCGGCGGCCCCGTTCTCGGAGAGCAGGCCGGTCTTGAAGACCATGGCGGCCAGGCCCAGCGAGGAGTGGCCGGCGGTGGCGTTGAGGGTGGCGATGCCGACGAGGTCCCACAGGGCCTCGATGGTGCGCGGGCTCTGGCCCTGGCGGCCGAGCCAGGTCGCGAAGTCCACGCCGTCCAGGGCCGGGTCGGCGGGGTCGAGCCGGCGCAGCGCGAGGGCGGCGCGGCCGACGCTCGCCCGCTCGGCGAGCGAGAGGTGCGGGTAGCGGGCGAGGGAGCCCGCGAGGTGCAGGGGTACGGGCAGGGCGCTGCGGCGCAGCCGGCCCAGGCGCGGCCCGGCGGGGTGGGCGACGTCGAGCACGGGGACGTCGAGCCGGTCCTGGACCGGGGCGAGGTGGGCGCCCTCGACGCGGTCGAGGAACCACCGGTAGGCGGTGCAGCAGCGCAGGTAGACGTGCTGGCCGTTGTCGACGGTGAGCTCGCCGCGCTTGAAGGAGAAGGCGAGCCCGCCGAGGCGGGGGCGGCCTTCGAGCAGGGTGACCTCCAGCCCCGCGTCCGCGAGTTCGAGCGCCGCGGTCACGCCGGCGAGCCCGCCGCCGATGACGACGGCGTGCCGTTCGGTCGCGCTCATGCGGCCTCCCCCGTCGTACGCCGACTGCCCGCCGGGGCGGCCGTCCGGGCGGAGCCCGCACGGTGAGACGCGCCGGGCCCCGCCGTGGTTGCCCGCCGGGCGTGCGGCTGCCCGGCGGTCGGCGGCCCGGTGCGGTGCGCCGCCGCGGTGTGCGGCGTCTGCGTCGGGCCCATCAGCTCCGCCTCCGCGTGTTCTGGCGGGAGATGGTGCGGGCGTCGAGGCCCGAGAGGCCGCGCACGGCGACGTACGCCTTCTCGTGCGGGGGCAGCGAGACGCGGCCGCGGAGCACGGCCTCGGGCTCGCGCTCGATGCGGTCGAGCAGCCGCCGGTAGATGCCGGCCATGGCGGCGACGCAGGCGCCGCTGCGCCGGTCGAGCATGGGCAGCAGCCGGTAGCCCTCGATGAACAGGGCGCGGGCGCGCCGCACTTCGTGGTGGACGAGCCCGGCGAAATCGGCCCCGGCGGGCATCCGTTCGCTCCCGAACCCGTCCGAGCAGCCGAACTTGGCGAGGTCCTCGGCGGGCAGGTACGTACGCCCGTTGGCGGCGTCCTCGCGGACGTCGCGCAGGATGTTGGTGAGCTGGAGGGCGAGGCCGAGGGTGTCGGCGTACTCGCCCGCCCGCGCGGCGTCGGCCGCGCCGAGGCCGCCGCTGTTCACGGTGCCGAACACCCCGAGGGAGAGCCGTCCGATGGCCCCGGCCACGCAGCGGCAGTAGACCTTGAGGTCGTCCCAGGTCTCGTAGGTCTCGCCGCGGACGTCCATGAGGACGCCGTCGATGAGCTCGTCGAGCCCGCCGAGCGGGATCGGGAAGCGGTCGGCGGCGTGGGCGAGGGCGACGGCGACCGGGTCGGTGTCGTCCTCGTCGATCTCCTCGGCCCGGATCCGGCCGAGGAGGGTGCGGGTCTCCTCCAGCCGGGCGAACTTCGCCTCGGGGGCCAGGATGCCGTCGCCGATGTCGTCGACGCGCCGGGAGAAGGCGTACAGCGCGGACATCGCCTGCCGCTTGTCGGAGGGCAGCAGCCGGATGCCGTACGCGAAGTTGCGCGCCTGGGAGCCGGTGACGGCCTCGCAGTAGCTGTACGCCGCCAGGACCGCTGCGGACGGTGCGGACGTGTGTGCGGAACCCTCCACGGTCGGGCTCACCCCTTTCTCGGCGCTGTGCGCAGGACGGCGGCCACCTCGCGGAGCAGTCCGCTCCTGGTGGGCTTGGGCGGGCCCGGAAGTACGTCGAATCCGGCGGCGGTGACGGCTCGCAGGGCGGCGCGCCCTCCTCCCACGAAGCCCGCGAGCAGCAGCCGGAGCCTGCCGTGCACGCTACCCACCAGCGGGGTGCCTTCATTCAGCAGGTCCCGGGCGCGCTCCGCCTCGAACGCGACCAGGGAGCGCACGGACGCGCCGGCGCGGTGGGCCTTGAGGTCGGTCTCGGTCACGTGGAAGCGGCTCATGTCCTCGGCCGGGAGGTAGATCCGGTCGCGGCCGAGGTCCTCCGCGACGTCCTGTACGTGTTCGACGATCTGCAGGGCGGTGCACACGGCGTCGGAGCGGCGGATCCGCTCGGGGGTGCTGGTGCCGGTGAGGGACAGCACGAGGCGGCCGACGGGGTTGGCGGAGAGCTCGCAGTACGCGAGGAGGTCGCCGTACGTGGCGTAGCGCGTGACGCGCTGGTCCTGGCGGTTGGCCTCGATGAGTCCGAGGAAGGGCTCGGGGGTGAGGCCGTGGGCGCGGACCACGGGCCGCAGCGCTTGCAGGAGGGGGTGGCGCGGGGAGCCGCCGGGGCCGCCGAAGACACGGTGCAGGTCGGCTTCGAGGGCGTCGAGCATGGCGAGCGGTTCGTCCGCCGCGGCCGGGTCGAGGCCGAGGAGCACGGCGTCGTGTCCGCCGGGGGCGAGGTCGCCGTCGCCGATGTCGTCGACCAGGCGGGCGTACCCGTACACCGCCATGAGCCCGTCGCGCCAGGCGCGCGGGAGGAAGGACGGGGCGACGGGGAAGTTCTCCGAGCGTGCCTTGCCGAGGGTGGCGGACGCCTGCGCCCGGGCGTCGGGGGCTGTGGGGGCCGCGTCCCGCCGTGGCCGGATACCGTGCCCGGGGGTCACCGCCCGCCGCCCGCGCGGGGGACGGCCGTAATGCCTGGGGGCCGGAGAATTCCCGTAGCCATTGCCGTCACGTCTCCCGTTCTACACTGCCGACCCAATACATCCTATTTCGGACACGCCGCCGGACTTTCCCCGGGGTACCCCAGGCCGTTCACCTGCGGGGAATCGTCCCCTCTGGCGTGATTCAGGACTGCTCCAGCTTACGCTGTACAACGCCGCGGCAGCCTCTCGGGTATTCACCCGGCTACCGAATGTCGGCGCGGGCGCGCCCGGGCAAGCCGAAGCCCCCGCCGCGCGGAGCGACGGGGGCCGGCGGGGACCGGGGTCAGGCGCTGGTCGCCTTCTCATAGGCCGAGACGACTTCCTCGGTGGGCCCGTCCATCAGCAGTTCACCCTTCTCCAGCCACAGCACGCGGCTGCAGGTGTCGCGGATGGACTTGTTGTTGTGGCTCACCAGGAAAACGGTTCCGGCGTGCTTGCGCAGTTCGCGGATGCGCTCCTCGGAACGCACCTGGAACTTGCGGTCACCGGTGGCCAGGGCCTCGTCGATCATCAGAACGTCGTGGTCCTTGGCCGCGGCAATGGAAAAGCGCAGGCGTGCCGCCATACCGGAGGAGTACGTGCGCATCGGAAGGGAGATGAAATCGCCCTTGTCGTTGATGCCCGAGAAGTCGACGATGTCGTCGTAGCGCTCCCGGATCTGCTCGCGGCTCATTCCCATCGCGAGACCGCCGAGGACCACGTTGCGCTCACCGGTGAGGTCGTTCATCAGTGCGGCGTTGACACCCAGCAGCGAGGGCTGGCCGTCGGTGTAGACCTTGCCGGACTCGCAGGGCAGCAGGCCCGCGATGGCGCGCAGCAGGGTGGACTTGCCGGAGCCGTTGGAGCCGATGACGCCGATGGCCTCGCCGCGGTACGCCGTGAAGGACACGCCGCGCACGGCGTGGACCCGGCGGACGCCCGGCGCATCTCCCTTGCCCCGGCGCATTATCTTGCTCAGCGCGGCGGTGGCGCTGCCCTTGCCGGACCTGCCGGTGTTGACGCGGTAGACGATGTGCACGTCGTCGGCGATGACGGTGGGGACACTGCCCCGGTTGATCTCAGCCACGGCCGTAACGCTCCTCAGCCTTCCAGAAGTACACGAAACCGCCGAGGCCGATCACGACGGCCCAGCCGACGGCGAAGGCCCAGACGTGCGGCGGCAGGTTCTCCCGGCCGTAGTCGTCGATCATCGCGAACCGGACCAGGTCCATGTAGATCGCAGCCGGGTTCCACTGGAGCACGTCCGAGACCCACTCGGGCACGTGCCGGTCCTTGAGCGCCCCGCTGATCGAGAACATGACGCCCGAGGCGTACATCCACGTACGCGTGATGAACGGCATCAGCTGCGCCAGGTCGGGGGTCTTGGCGCCCATCCGGCCGAAGACCAGCGCGAGGCCGGTGTTGAAGACGAACTGCAGCGCCAGCGTCGGGATGACCAGCAGCCAGGACAGCGTCGGGTAGTTGCCGAAGCCGATCGCGACGATCACCACGACGATCATCGAGTACAGCAGCTGCTGGAGCTGCTGCATCGAGAAGGAGATGGGCAGGGAGGCGCGCGGGAAGTGCAGGGCCCGGACCAGGCCGAGGTTGCCGGGGATGGCCCGGACTCCGGCCATCAGCGAGCTCTGGGTGAAGGTGAAGACGAAGATGCCCGTCACCAGGAAGGGGATGTAGACCCCCTTCTCCATGCCGCGGCCCGCGTTCAGGATCAGACCGAAGATCAGGTAGTACACCAGCGCGTTGAGCAGCGGGGTCGCCACCTGCCAGATCTGGCCGAGCTTGGCGTCGCTGTACTGCGCCATCAGCTTGGCCCGGGAGAACGCCATGATGAAGTGGCGCCGGTCCCAGAGCTGCCGCACGTATTCGGCCAGGGTCGGCCGGGCTCCGCTGACGGACAGGCCGTACTTCCTGGCGAGCTCGGCGGGGCTCAGCCCGGCGTCATCGGACGGCGGCTTGCTCGTGGCGAGGGCGCCATCCTGCTGGGTTGTGTCACTCACAAGTTGAAACTTTCCGTCTTCAAGATGCGGCAGAAGGTGGCATCGGGCCTGGGGCGCTCGGCCCGTGATCATGCATGTCCGGGCACGCGTGTTCCGTGACCACGTATGTTCTCAGACGCGAGCGTGTCAGATCACAGGCGGTCGGCCCAGCCGGGTCAGCCGCCAGACCGTACGCCACTTCATGGGGCGCCGGGGACCGCAGGGAGTGGTCCATCCCTCCTTGAACCCGCCGAACCAGGCCTTGAGCGCCGGTGCCGAGGGCCTGCGCAGGAGCGTCAGCAGGAGCCAGACGCCCAGGTAGACCGGGACCAGCGGGGCGGGCAGGTTGCGGCGGGCGAGCCACACCCGGTTACGAGCCACCATACGGTGGTAGACCGCGTGCCGGGAGGGGGCGGTCGTCGGATGCAGGAGCACCATGTCCGCCCGGTAGTCGATCAGCCACCCCGCGTCGAGTGCGCGCCAGGCGAGATCGGTTTCCTCGTGCGCGTAGAAGAACTCCCCCGGCAACCCTCCGACCTGCTTGAACACCGACGTGCGGACGGCGTTGGCGCCGCCCAGGAAGGTGGTCACGCGGGAGGAGCGCATCGGGTCCGAGGCGCGCAGCCGGGGCACGTGGCGGCGCTGGGTCTCGCCGGACTCCGGATCGGCGATCCGGAAGCTGACGATCCCGAGCCGGGGGTCCTCGGCGAACGCCTGCCGGCACAGCTCGGCGGTGTCGGTGCGCTCCAGCAGCCCGTCGTCGTCGAGGAAGAGCAGGGCGTCGACCTCGCCGCCGCCGGGGCCGAAGGCCTCGATGCCGACGTTGCGGCCGCCGGGGATGCCCAGGTTCTCGGGCAGCTCGACGCAGCGGACGCCCTCGGGGAGCCCGGTGACCCTGACGCCCTGGCCCACGACGACGACCTCGACCGGGTCGCCCTCCTGGCGGGCCACCGAGTCGAGGAGCGCCTTGAGCTCGTCGGGGCGGTTGCCCATGGTGATGATCACGGCGCCCAGCCGCATCCGCGTCGTCACTTGAGCCTGCTGGAGGCCAGGATCGACACCAGGTGCAGCACCGTCTGGAGCATCGCGATGCCGGCCAGCACGGCCACGCCGAGCCGGGTGAAGTACAGGTCGCCGCGCATCTGGTCCACGATCGCCAGCAGCAGGATGAGGAGCGAGGCCTCGATGCCGAGGACGAGCCGGTGGAACTTGAGCGCGGACGCGGCGCGGCGGGCCAGGGCCATGCCGGAGGAGCGCGGCTCGGCGGCGGCCTCGGCGACGGGCTCCTTGCCGGTCTGGTGGCGGGCGACGCCGACCAGGTCGGTCTCGGCCTTGATCAGGATGGCGCCGAGGGCCGCGAGGGTGCCGAGGAACGCCCACAGCCAGTCGATCCGTCCCGTGCCCCACAGGTCGCTGGCGCGCAGGCCGAAGCCGACGAGGACGGCCGCGTCGCACAGGTAGGCGCCGACCCGGTCCAGGTACACGCCGGCCAGGGAGTACTGCTTCTTCCAGCGGGCGACCTCGCCGTCGACGCAGTCGAGCAGCAGGTACATCTGGACCGCCACCACGCCGAGGACGGCGCCCCAGATGCCCGGGATGAGCAGCGCCGGGCAGGCCAGGACACCCGCGAGGGTCATCACGTAGGTCAGCTGGTTGGGCGTGACCTTGGTGTTGACCAGGACCCGGGTGATGCGCAGGGAGATCTCGCGCATGTACAGGCGACCGCCCCAGTGCTCGCCACTGCGCCGGTCCTTGACGCCCGGCGGGTGAACGACGGGCCGGAGTTCAGCTACGGATGGTCTTGGCATAGTCGGCGTACGCGTCCCTGATCTCGGCTGTGGACAGATTGAGGTGCTCCAGGATCGTGAAGCGTCCCGGGCGGGTCTGGGGGGCGTACTCGACGGCCGCGACGAACTCGTCCGCACTGAACCCGATCTCGGCGGGCAGCACGGGCAGGCCGTGACCGCGCAGCGACTCGACGAAGAGCCCGGCCTGCTCGTCGGCGCCGCGCAGGAACATCGCGAAGGCGGCGCCGAGGCCGACCTGCTCCCCGTGGAGCGCGGAGCGCCCGGGGTAGAGCAGGTCGAAGGCGTGGCTGATCTCGTGGCAGGCGCCGGACGCCGGCCGGGTGTCCCCGCTGATCGACATGGCGATGCCGGTGAGCACCAGCGACTCCGCGAGCACGGTGAGGAAGGTGTCGTCGCCGCAGCCGCCGGGGTGGCGCAGGACGGCCTCGCCGGCCGTACGGGCCATGGCGGCGGCCAGGCCGTCCACGGGTTCCCCGGTGATCTTGTGCGAGAGCTCCCAGTCGGCGATGGCCGAGATGTTCGAGAGCGCGTCGCCGATGCCGGAGCGGACGAACCGCACCGGGGCGTCGCGGATCACGTCGAGGTCGATGACCATCGCGATCGGCGTGGGCACGCCGTAGGAGCCGCGGCCGTTGTCGTTGTCCAGCGTGGCCACGGGCGAGCAGATGCCGTCGTGGGCCAGGTTGGTGGCGACGGCGACCATGGGCAGCCCGACGCGCGCCGCGGCGTACTTCGCCACGTCGATGATCTTGCCGCCGCCCAGGCCGACGACGGCGTCGTAGCGACGGCCCTTTATGTCGTCGGCCAGCTTGACGGCGGAGTCGATCGTGCCGTCGGCGACCGGGTACCAGTCGGCGTGCGGCAGTACGGGCTCCAGCTTGGAGCGCAGCTGCCGGCCGGAGCCGCCGCTGATCGCGATCGCCAGCTTGCCGGACGCCGAGATCCGCTGGTCGGCCAGGAGGCCGGCCAGGTCGTCCATGGCGCCGCGGCTGATGTCGACGACGACCGGGGAGGGGATGAGCCTCGTCAGTACTGGCATGCGATCGTCCGGCCCTTGGCGAGGTCGTCGTGGTTGTCGATCTCGACCCACTTGACGTCGCCGATGGGGGCCACGTCGATGACGAAGCCGTCGTTGACGAGCTGCTGGTAGCCGTCCTCGTAGTACAGGTCGGGGTCGCGCTCGAACGTGGTCTTCAGCGCCTCGGCCAGGGCCTCGGCGGCCTCGGGCTCGATGAGGGTGACGCCGATGTACTCGCCGGTGGCGTCGGAGGGCTCCATCAGCTTCGTGATCTTCCGAACACCCTCGGCGCCGTCCACGACGACCTTCATCTCCTCGTCGGCCAGGCTCTTGACCGTGTCGAGGGCGAGGATGATCTTGCGGTCGCCACCGCGGGCGTCCAGCAGGGTCCGCTCGACGGAGACCGGGTGGACGGTGTCGCCGTTGGCGAGGATGACGCCCTGCTTCAGGACGTCACGGGCGCACCACAGGGAGTAGGCGTTGTTCCACTCCTCGGCCTTGTCGTTGTCGATCAGCGTGATCTTGACGCCGTACTTGGCCTCCAGGGCCTCGCGGCGCTCGTACACGGCCTCCTTGCGGTAGCCGACGACGATCGCGACCTCGGTGAGGCCGACCTCGGCGAAGTTGCCGAGGGTGAGGTCCAGCACGGTCAGGCTGTCCTCGGCGCCTTCGGGGCCGACGGGCACGAGGGCCTTGGGCAGGGTGTCGGTGTAGGGACGCAGGCGGCGTCCGGCACCGGCAGCGAGTACAAGGCCGATCATGCTGGTTCTCCTTCGTCATGTACGGCGGGTGCCCCGGAGGAGACCCAGAAACGGATGCTCTCCACGAGCACCACGAGTGCCACGAACACGGCCAGGGCCGTGAGCGCGACGGGGAAGTCCGCGGCGCGCGTCGCCAGGGCGGAGGCCAGGACCGCGGTCAGCAGGACCCGGCCGTCGTGACCGCCGATCGTCCACACCAGCCACCGCGGGGGCGCACCCGATCCGCCGCGGATGCGGTAGACCGTGTCGTAGTGATGGTAGGCGACCGCCGCGACCAGTCCGAATGCCGCGGGAAGGGCCCCGGGCACGTCCGCCTTGGCGGCGAGGATCAGCACGGTGGTGTACTCGGCGGCCCGGAAGACGGGCGGGACGAGCCAGTCGAGGGCGCCCTTGAGGGGGCGGGCGACGGCCGCTCCGGCGAGCACGGCGTAGAACGCGGCGGCGATGATCACCTGGCGGGCGCCGAACTCGTACGCCCAGGCCGTCCACAGCAGGGCCACCGACCCGATCACGGCGGCGGCGATGCCGGCCCCGGGGGCCATCCGGCCCACGACCCGGCCGGCGAGCTCGGCGACCGGGCCGGAGTCGGCGAGGTCGGCCAGCGCCTGTGCGGCGCGGTCGGTCCTCTTCGCCTTGCGGGTCAGCGAGCGCAGCACGCGGCCGGCGGTGGTGTAGAGGGCACCGAAGGCGCAGCCGACGAGCAGGGCGTAGAAGACGATCCTGGGGGTGGTGGCCGCGGTGAGCACCGCGATCATGGCCCAGCGCTCGCCGATCGGCAGGATGATCATCCGCCGGACCCAGACCGTCCAGCCGACGCTGTCGAGCTTGTCGGACAGGGCCGCCGTGGGGCTCGTGTTGGCGGTGGCGTCGTGGTTGGCCTCGTTGAAGGCGAAGTCCACGACGTGGCGGCAGGTCATGAGGATCATCGCGCCGAGCGCGAGGGCCCACACGTCGTCGCCGTTACGGGCCGCGCCCAGCGCGAGGCCCGCGTAGAAGGAGTACTCCTTCGCGCGGTCGAAGGTGGCGTCGAGCCAGGCGCCCATCGTCGAGTACTGGAGCGAGTAGCGGGCGAGCTGCCCGTCCGTGCAGTCCAGTACGAAGGAGACGAGGAGCAGCACGCCGGCCGCGATGTAGCCGCCCCGCTCGCCGGTGGCGGCGCAGCCGGCCGCGATCAGCGCGGTGATCAGGGAGGCGGTGGTGACCTGGTTCGGCGTCAGGCCGCGGCGCGCGCACCAGCGGGCGATGTAGCGCGAGTACGGGCTGATGAAGAAGGTGGTGAAGAACCCGTCGCGGGACTTCACGGCGGTGCGCAGGCGTACGGCCTCGTCGTCCACGGCGGCGACGGCGGCGTCCGCCGCGGCGCGCTCGGCGCCGGTGGCGGGGACGGCGGCGACCAGGGTGCCGAGCTCGGGGTGCTGGACGGTGGTCCCGGCGGCCTCGACGGCGGCCGCGAGCCGGTCCGCGTACGGGCCCTCTCCCTGCGCCGGGAGGGCCGCGGCCTTGTCCAGGGCCGCGCGGGCGGCGGGCTGGACGGCGAAGGCGCCGGTCACCGCGCAGGCGTCGAAGCGCGGATCGGTCAGTGCGAGCCGCAGGGCGTGGACGTGTCCGACGAAGGCGCTGTCGACGACGGCCACCCGCTGGTCGGCGGGAACGCCGGCCAGCACCGCGGCGGCCTCCTCGGGACCCGCAGCCGGGCGGACGTCGAAGCCGAGGGAGCGCAGCTCGTCGGTGAGCGGTGATCCGGGGACCGGCAGGCCGGTGAGGATGACGGTCGACAGACGGACTCACTCCTTGCAGCGAAACACTGGACGGGCGCCCCGGGCGGGGGCGGCGGCACGTCGGCAGAGGCTATCGGATGAATGGAAGCGGGCATTCACCACCCGTTTACTCCCCGATAAGCCGAATATCGCGGGGCTGCGGGCCCCGGCGCGATCATCATTGACGATCGCGGCGCCCTATCACAAACCCGGGGTGCGACAGCGCCGTACCCCGCCGCTTACCACGCCGCACGGGCGGACATGCGCAGATGGCCGAAGTGGGGACAAGCCTCTTTTGTACGGCAGACTGAAGGCCGAAGTCCGAAGCGAAGGATGGGTATGCCGACCACACCAGCCACCGCCGCGAACACCGCGTCCCCCGGCACCGGCACTCAGGAACCGATCATGCTCGAACTGGTCGATGAGTCCGGCAACACCATCGGCACGGCGGAGAAGCTCTCCGCCCATCAGGCGCCCGGTCTGCTGCACCGGGCCTTCTCCGTGTTCCTCTTCGACGAGCAGGGCCGCCTGCTGCTCCAGCAGCGCGCCCTCGGGAAGTACCACTCCCCCGGCGTCTGGTCGAACACCTGCTGCGGTCACCCCTATCCCGGGGAGTCGCCGTTCGCGGCCGCGGCCCGGCGGACCCACGAGGAGCTGGGTCTGTCGCCCTCGCTGCTCGCGGAGGCGGGAACCGTGCGCTACAACCACCCGGACCCCGCGTCGGGCCTGGTGGAGCAGGAGTACAACCACCTTTTCGTGGGACTCGCGCAGTCCCGGCCGCAGCCCGATCCGGAGGAGGTCGGGGACACCGCGTTCGTGACCGCCGAGGAGCTGGCCAAGCGGCATGCCGAAGCGCCGTTCTCCGCCTGGTTCATGACCGTGCTCGACGCGGCCAGGCCCGCGATCCGCGAACTGACCGGGGATGCCGCGGGCTGGTAGTCCGTACCGGTGTGCCGGGCGCACCCGGCGCCCGTACGCCGCCTCAGAGCGCGGGTGCGGCGAGCGGCAGGGCCGCCCAGATGACCTTGCCGCCCGTCGAGGTGTGCTCGACGTCGCAGACCCCGCCGGATTCCCGCGTGACCTCGCGCACCAGGAGCAGGCCGCGTCCGCCGGTCTGGCCGAAATCCGCCTCCAGGGCCTTGGGGCGGTACGGGTGGTTGTCCTCGACCGCCACCCGTACCCATTCCCGGCCGATGGCGACCTCGACCGCGACCTGGGGCGAGAGCAGGGCCGCGTGCCGGACCGAGTTCGTCACCAGTTCGGAGACGATCAGCAGCAGCGAGTACACGAGGTCCCGGTCGGCCGGGACGCCCTGGCGGCCGAGCAGGTCGCGCACGGCCCGGCGGGCCTGCGGAACGGATTCTTCTACAGCGGGCACGGTGAACCGCCACACGCCCTCGTACGCGAGGGGGTCGGCCGGGGCCGACGCCGGCTCGCCCTCCTTGGCTGGCGGGACGCTCCCGCTGACATCCATCTCCCGGCCCCCGTCTTCACGCTCGATCGTCTCCACGCGTCAAGAGTGGGGAGCGGACTGGTCCGGACCGGACCCCTGACCAGAAGTCAGCGTCAATCGGACGCTTTCTGACCGTTGGCGTATGACAGCGTCAGTTGTGCGACCGTTCTTGATCTTCTGTGGGACCCTTCTCGGCCGCGCTGTCCGGCCCGCTCCCGGCGGCGGCGCCCGCCGGGAGCTCGTCTTCCCTGACCAAGCCCAGAATGCGCCGGGCGCCCATGCCCAGGACGATCAGGCTCAGCCCGTCGAACAGCAGGGCGAGCGAGAAGAAGGTTCCGATCACGTAGAGACTGCTGCTCGGCCAGTTGGCGAGGACCAGGAAGCCCAGCAGGATGCCGAAGGCGCCCTGGACCAGGTTGACCCACAGGTTCGTCCCGCGCACCACCAGGCCGCCCACCAGCCGGAACAGCCCGCCGATGAGGAAGAGCAGCGCGGCGAACATGGTCAGCGCCTCGGCGCTCGCCTCGGGCCGGCGCAGGATCACGAAGCCGGCGGCGATGTTGATCGAGGCGACGACGACGGCGAGCCAGAAATGGTTGGTCTTGCGGGACTGGAACGCCTGGACCAGGCCCACCAGACCGCCGGCGAGCAGCAGCCAGCCGAAGAGGAACATCGTGGTCAGGGTGGCGAAGGAGGCGTAGAACAGGCCGACCAGGCCGGCCGCCACCAGGAGCACCCCGAGCGCGGCCAGCAGCCCGAAGCTGCGCCCCAGCCGCTTCGTGTCCTTGGCCCGGGCCTCGACCGGGGAAGCGGCCCCGGAACGGTCTGCGCCCATGGTCGTGCCACCTTTCAGCACCCGCCGGACGGACTCCCCCGATCATAGGATCGGCCGGCCGGGATAGCATCCGGCGCATGGACGCAGCCCTCCTGCACACCGTCGCCGACGGGGTCGCCACGGTCGTCATCTCGCATCCCGCCAAGCGCAACGCCATGACGGCGGCGATGTGGCGCGCGCTCCCGGAGGTGCTGGACGCGCTCGCGGCCGATCCGGCCGTACGGGTGCTCGTCCTGACCGGGGCCGGACCGACCTTCTGCGCGGGGGCCGACATCTCCTCGCTGACCGGGGACGAGGACCCGCAGGCCCTGGCAGTGGCGGCCGAGGAGGCCCTTGCCGCCTTCCCCAAGCCGACGCTCGCGGCGATCCGCGGGTTCTGCGTGGGCGGCGGCAGCCAGCTGGCGGCGGCCTGCGATCTGCGCTTCGCGGAGGAGGGGGCCTCCTTCGGGGTGACCCCGGCGAAGCTGGGCATCGTCTACCCCGCGTCCTCGACCCGCCGGCTGGCCGCGCTGGTCGGCCCCGCGGTGGCCAAGTACCTGCTCTTCTCGGCGGAGCTGATCGACGCGGAGCACGCGCTGCGGGCCGGCTTCCTGAACGAGCTGCTGCCGGCCGGGCAGCTGGACAAGCGGGTGGCGGACTTCGCCCGCGTGCTGACCACCCGTTCGCAGCTGACGCAGGCGGCGGCCAAGGAGTTCACGAACGGGCGGACGGACCGGGACGCCCACTGGGCGCGGCAGGCGGCCGACAGCGGCGACACCGCGGAGGGTGTCGCCGCGTTCCTGGAGCGGCGTACGCCGTCGTTCGACTGGACCACCGCGCCGGCGGCCGGGCCGGCGACCGCGGCCGCGAGGGAGCGGACTACCGGGCGCCTGGCGGAGTGACCGCGCGCAGCCGTGCCACGATCTCGGCCGGGGCCTTGTCGGGCGAGCCGGCGTCGTAGGGCGGCTGGGGGTCGTACTCGGTCATCAGCTGGACGGTCTGGGCGTACTCGTCGCCGGCGATCCGGCCGAGGAGGCCGAGGCCCATGTCGATGCCGGAGGACACCCCGGCGGCGGTGACGTACTTCCCGTCGTACACGACGCGCTCGCCGGTGGGCTCGGCGCCGAAGGCGGGCAGCCGGTCCAGGTAGAGCCAGTGGCTCGTGGCCCGGCGCCCCTTGAGCAGCCCGGCGGCGGCCAGCAGGAGCGAGCCGGTGCAGACCGAGGTGGTCCAGGTGGTGGTGGCGTCGACGGCGCGCAGCCAGTCGAGGACGGCGGGGTTCTCCATCTCCAGCTCGGTGTGGGGACCACCGGGCACGATGACGATGTCCGGCCGGGTCACCTCGTCGAGCCCCTTGTCGGCGACGAGCGCGAGCGCCCCGCTGTCGGTCCGCACCGGGCCGGGCCGCTCCGAGACGAACACGACCTCGGCGCCGGACAGCCGCCCGAGGGTGTCGAAGGGCCCGATCGCGTCGAGCGCGGTGAACCGGTCGTAGAGCAGGACTGCGATCTGCATGGTTCCTCCAGAGTGGTGGTGTGCCTACTGAGCTGGTGGTGTGCCTACTGAGCGGTGGTCTGCGTGCGGTCCGAGCCGAAGCGCCGCCGGTATTCGGCCGGGGGCTGGCCCAGCGTCTTCACGAAGGCCCGGCGCAGGGCCTCCGGGGTGCCGTAGCCGCTGGCGCGGGAGATCTCGGCGATCCCGTCCCCGGTGTCCTCCAGGAGGCGCCGCGCGTGCTCCACGCGGACCCGCTCCACATAGCGGCCGGGCGTGACCCCCGTCTCCTGCCGGAAAGCGCGCGCGAAGTGCCGCGGTGAGAGCCGCGCCCGCGCCGCCAGGGCCTCCACGCCGAGGTCCGCGTCCGGATGCTCCGTGATCCACTGCTGCACCTCCCGCAACGGATCCCGCTGCGCGGTCTGCGCCGCCAGCTGGGCGCTGAACTGGGCCTGGTTGCCGGGCCTGCGCAGGAACACCACCAGGTGCCGCGCGATGCGCAGCGCGAGCTCCCGTCCGTGGTCCTCCTCCACGAGGGCCAGCGCGAGGTCGATCCCGGCCGTGACCCCGGCCGAGGTGGCGACCGGGCCGTCCCGTACGTAGATCGGGTCCGGTTCGACGGTCACCCGCGGGTAGTCCCGGGCCATCCGCTCGCACGCGTACCAGTGCGTCGTCGCCCTCCGCCCGTCCAGCAGCCCGGCCTCGGCCAGCAGCAGCCCGCCCGTGCAGACGGACACCAGCCGTTCCGCGCCGCTCCCGTACGTGCGGAGCCACTCGGTCAGCCGGGGCTCGAAGTCCCCCCGGTACTGCCCGCCCGGCACCAGCAGGGTGGTGCCCGCTCCCGGCCGCGCGCTCTCCAGGTCCCCGTCCGGCACCAGCGTGAGCCCGCTGCTCGTCCGTACGGGCGCCCCGCCCGGGGAGACCGTGCGGATCGCGTACCCGTGCCCTGCCCGGCCCGGGAAGCGGCCGACGGCTGCGAACACCTCCACGGGCCCGGTCACGTCCAGGCTCTGCACGCCGTCATAGAGGACGACCAGCACGTTCGGCAACGTCATGACCCCATGGTGTGACGCGGCGCCCATGGCCGCAATGACGCTCATCCCACCTTTACGGCCATGCCGTGCCGCGCGGATAGGATCGACGGACCATGACTGCAACCCTCGTCGCCAAGAACCTCACCGCCGCGCACGGTGAGCGCACGCTCTTCGCCGATCTCGACCTCGTCGTCGCCCCCGGCGACGTCATCGGCCTCGTCGGCGTCAACGGCGCCGGGAAGTCCACCCTGCTGCGCCTGCTCGCCGGCCTGGACACCCCCGAGACCGGTGAGCTGCGGCTCTCCCCGCCCACCGCCGCCGTCGGCCACCTGCCCCAGGAGCCGGAGCGGCGCCCGGAAGAGTCCGTACGGGACTTCCTGGCCCGCCGGACGGGCGTCGCGGCCGCCCAGGCGGCACTGGACGCGGCGACCCAGGGCCTGGTCGACGGGACCCCGGGAGCGGACGACGCGTACGGGACGACCCTGGACCAGTGGCTGAACCTCGGCGGCGCCGACCTCGACGAGCGCGCCCAGGAGGTCGCCGACGAGCTCGGGCTGGCCGTGAGCCTGGACCTGCCGATGACCGCGCTCTCCGGCGGCCAGGCGGCCCGCGCGGGCCTCGCCTCGCTGCTGCTCTCGCGCTACGACGTCTTCCTGCTCGACGAGCCGACCAACGACCTGGACCTGGAGGGTCTGGAGCGCCTGGAGCGGTTCGTGAAGGGCCTGCGCGCGGGCACGGTCGTCATCAGCCACGACCGCGAGTTCCTGACCCGGACCGTCACGAAGGTCCTCGAACTCGACCTGGCGCAGCAGCAGATCAACCTCTACGGCGGCGGCTACGACGCCTATCTGGAGGAGCGCGAGCGGGCCCGTACGCACGCCCGCGAGGAGTTCGACGAGTACGCGGGCAAGAAGGCGGCTCTGGAGGGCCGCGCCCAGATGCAGCGCAACTGGATGGACAAGGGCGTGCGCAACGCCCGCCGCAAGGCCGGCGACAACGACAAGATCGGCAAGAACCTGCGCGGCGAGTCCAGCGAGAAGCAGGCCGCCAAGGCCCGCCAGACGCAGCGTGCCATCGAGCGGCTCGACGTCGTCGACGAGCCCCGCAAGGAGTGGGAGCTGCGCATGGAGATCGCGGCGGCGCCGCGCTCCGGCTCGGTCGTCGCCACCCTGAACGAGGCCTCCGTGCGGCGCGGGGACTTCGCCTTCGGCCCGGCCAGCCTGCAGATCGACTGGGCCGACCGGGTGGCGATCACCGGCGCCAACGGCGCGGGCAAGTCCACGCTGCTGGCCGTGCTCCTCGGGCGGCTGGTGCCCGACTCCGGTGCGGCCACGCTCGGTTCGGGGGTACTGGTCGGCGAGGTGGACCAGGCGCGCGGGCTCTTCCTCGGGGACGAGCCGCTGCTGGAGGCCTTCTGCGCGGCGGTACCGGACACCGAGCCGGCCGAAGTGCGGACCCTGCTGGCCAAGTTCGGCCTGAAGGCGGCGCACGTGCTGCGCCCGGCGGCCACGCTCTCCCCCGGCGAGCGCACCCGGGCGGCCCTGGCGCTGCTCCAGGGCCGCGGGGTGAACCTGCTGGTGCTGGACGAGCCCACGAACCACCTGGACCTGCCCGCGATCGAACAGCTGGAGTCGGCGCTGGACGCGTACGAGGGCACCCTGCTGCTCGTCACCCACGACCGCCGGATGCTGGACGCGGTGCACGTGACCCGCCGCCTGGAGGTCGCGGACGGCAAGGTCACCGAGCTCTAGGTCACATTCCCCGGGCCGTCATTGCTCTGGCGCCCGCCGCTTGCGGGCCATCCGTTCGGCCACGAAGCCGCGCGGCAGGTGCCGGACGGCGAGCGCGTACGCCTGGTAGCGCCGGCCGGTGATGCTCACCGGTCGGCGCAGGGCCAGGTCCCGCAGGGCCTTGGCCACCACGGCCTCGGGCTCCAGCCACACCGCCTCGCGCAGGGAGCTGACGTCCATTCCGGCGCGCGCCTGGAACTCGGTGCGGGTGAAGCCCGGTACCACCGCCAGCACCCGGACCCCGTACGGCTCCATGTCCACCCGCAGGGATTCGCTGAACGCGGTGATCCAGGCCTTGGCGGCCCCGTACGTCCCGGTCGGCAGCAGTCCGGCCACCGAGGACACGTTGACCACCGCGCCCCGGCGGCGTTCGCGCAGCCCCGGCAGGAGGGCGTGGGTGAGCCGCAGCGGGACCTTCACCAGCAGGTCGAGCAGCCGCTCCTCGTCCTCGACCGGGCTGTACGGGAAGGGCGCGGGCAGCCCGAAGCCCGCGTTGTTGACCAGGATGTCCACGGGCCGCTCCCGGTCCGCGAGCCGCTCGGCGACGGCCGTGCAGCCGTCCGCTTCCAGCAGGTCGGCGGGCAGCACCTCGCTGGCCGTGCCGAACTCCCGGCCGAGTTCCCGGGCCACTGCTTCGAGGCGCTCCTTGTCGCGGGCGACCAGGACGAGTTCACAGCCCTTGGCCGCGAAGCCGCGGGCGAAGGCGGCGCCCAGTCCGGCACTGGCCCCGGTGATCAGAACGGTGGTCACGAGAGGTCACTTCCTTACGGGGTGTGCGGGCGCTGCGGGGTCGGGGGCAGCGGGGTGAAGTCCGTGGTCGACGGCGATCCGTAGGCCTGGGCCACGTCGACGAGGAACCGGACCTCGTCGTCGAGGTCGCCGCCCTCGGCGGAGGTCTGCATCGCGGCGGGCAGCTCCCACGCCGCGTCCTCCCCCGGCTGCCCGGGCCGGCCGGCCAGCTTCGCCTGCCGCGCCTCCTTCAGTACGCAGGCCAGCGCGGCCGCGGTGCGACGCTGCTCGGGTATCCCGTGCCCGGTGACATGGCTGCGGGCCAGCTCCGGGACGCCCGGGGCGACGTACTCGCCGAGGATCAGCATCGCGTCACGGGTCTCGATCACCTTGCGGTACACCAGCAGGTTGCGCGGGACGGGCGGCCACAGCAGCTCCACGACCCGGCCGGCCCGCGGCTTGGTGAGGGCGACGTGCGGGACGGCCTGGACCAGGTCGTGCCACAGCGGCCACAGCCGCCAGGCGGTGGCGATGTCGGAGCTCGTGCGGCGCAGCGTGAACAGGGTGGGCACGAGGATCGCGGCGGCCCGCAGCAGTCCGTGGAGGTTCATCATCAGCGGCAGGGCGGGCATCGCCCAGGTGCTGGCGAACAGGGCCTTGAGCAGGTACGCGAACCAGAACAGGCCGGCGAGCGCGGTGCCGAGGCCGAACAGCCGCAGTCCGGCGGCCAGTCCCCGGCTCTCGGTGCGCCGGCTGTAGCGCCAGCAGAGGGCGACGCAGGTGGTGTTGGCGAGCAGGTGCGCGGAGATCAGGAGCAGCCAGTACGCGAGGGAGGGCACCGGGCCGCCCTGCGCCGGAATGGTGTGCGCGGTGTGCGCGGGGGCGGCCGTGTCCAGCACGACGAGGGTGGTCAGCCAGGCCGCCGTGCCGGTCCAGGAGGCGAGTTGGAGGATCCGGCCGCCGGTGGCGGCGGCGACGAAGTAGAGCACGGTGCCGGCGGACAGCACGCCTATGAGGTTGCGGACGAGGCCGACGGAGTGCGCGTAGTGCGGGTCGCGCATCGCGTACGTGACGACGTCGGGGAGGTTCAGGGTCATCGCGGCGGCGGCGGTCGCGACGGCCAGCCACAGGCCGCGCTGTTGCGGGGAACGCAGGGCCGCCGGGGCGCGGAGCAGGACCGCTGCCCAGAGGCAGACGACGCTGGGCACGGCGAGCGAGTCGCCGAAGGCGGTGAGGTCAGCGGCGTCCATGGCTCCCCCGCCCGTAGCCCATGGCGGATTCCAGCCACGCGAGGGTGGAGCGGGGTGCGGTGGCCGACTGCGGGCAGGGGCCCGTCGTGCGGATGCGGATCATGCTGGCCAGCATTTCCGCTTCCTGCTCCTGGCTCGTGGTGTAGTTGGTGCGCCCGAGGACGATGGGGACCTGTCCGTCGTTGTCCTCGGCCTCCAGGGAGTTGTGGCCGAACAGGATGTGCCCGAGTTCGTGGAGCACGATGTGCTCGCGGTGCAGCGCGGTGGTCTGGGCCTCGTAGAACACGAAGTCGACGCTGTCGGTGCCCACCCACAGCCCGCAGACCCCGGATTCCGAGGCCTCCTTGGGGAGCGGGTGGAGATGGATGGGGCGGCCCCGCTGCTCGGCGATCCGGTTGCACAGCCCCTCGATGGAGAAGGGATGTGTCAGCTCCAGATGGCCGAGAATCTTCTCGCACCGTTTACGGAGGCTGGGTTGCGAGTGGGGCATGTGATCCCTCTTCGGACCCTTTCGCGGGCAGCGTCGGTAGGCGTGCGTGGGCGTGGGCATGGCGTCCTGTGCCTTCAAGGCGGCCTCGGGGAGTGGGGTCCTGAGGGGAGAAACGGAAGCCCGTTCACCACTCGGCGAACGGGCGTTCCACCATGCCTACAGATCTTGTACGGGAATTCGCAAGGTGTGCGCCCAGGTGGGGTGCCTATTCGGCCATCCCCGCACGTACCCGGCGGACACGTGTGCCTCAGCGCCCCCGGCGCTCCTCGGGGCCGCCGGTGAGGCCGGCGCGGCGCAGGGCGTCGGCCATCGCGCTGTTGGCGGGGGCCGGGGATCCGCTGCCGCCCTGACCGCCCTGGCGCTGGCCGCCGCCCTGGCGCTGGCCGCCCTGGCGCTGCCCGCTCTGGCGCTGCCCGCCGCCGCCCTGGCCGCGAGCCTGTCCGCCCTGGCCCTGGCCCTGGCCCTGGCCTTGCCCCTGGCCGCCTTGACCACCGCCGCGCTGCTGCGGGGGACGGCCGCCGCCGCGCCGCTCCTGTCGGTCCTCGCGCTGCCGCGGAGCGCCGCCCGCCGTGCGGTCGGCCTCGTCCTCCAGCCGCAGGGTCAGCGAGATCCGCTTGCGCGGGATGTCCACGTCCAGGACCTTCACACGGACGATGTCGCCCGGCTTGACCACGTCCCGCGGGTCCTTGACGAAGTTCTTCGACAGCGCCGAGACGTGGGCCAGCCCGTCCTGGTGGACGCCGATGTCGATGAACGCGCCGAACGCGGCCACGTTCGTGACCACGCCCTCCAGGATCATCCCGGGCGCCAGGTCGCCGATCTTCTCCACGCCCTCCTTGAAGGTGGCCGTCTTGAAGGCCGGGCGCGGGTCGCGGCCCGGCTTCTCCAGCTCGCGCAGGATGTCCGTGACGGTCGGCAGGCCGAAGGCCTCGGTGACGAACTGCTCCGGCCGCAGCGAGCGCAGCACGCCCGTGTTGCCGATCAGCGCCGCCACGTCACTGCCTGCCGTCTTGGCCATGCCCCGGACCAGCGGGTACGACTCGGGGTGCACGCTGGAGAGGTCCAGCGGGTCGTCCCCGCCGCGGATCCGCAGGAAGCCCGCGCACTGCTCGTACGCCTTCGGGCCGAGCCTGGCCACGTCCTTGAGCGCCTTGCGGCTGCGGAAGGGGCCGTTGTCGTCGCGGTGGGCCACGATGTTCTCGGCGAGCCCGCCGCTGATGCCCGACACCCGCGAGAGCAGCGGGGCGGAGGCGGTGTTGACGTCGACGCCGACGCCGTTCACACAGTCCTCGACCACGGCGTCGAGCGAGCGCGAGAGCTTCACCTCGGAGAGGTCGTGCTGGTACTGGCCGACGCCGATCGACTTGGGGTCGATCTTGACGAGCTCGGCGAGCGGGTCCTGCAGGCGGCGGGCGATGGACACCGCGCCGCGCAGCGACACGTCCATGTCCGGCAGTTCCTGCGAGGCGAAGGCCGAGGCCGAGTACACGGAGGCGCCCGCCTCGGACACCATCACCTTGGTGAGCTTCAGCTCGGGGTGGCGGGTGATGAGGTCCCCCGCCAGCTTGTCGGTCTCGCGCGAGGCCGTGCCGTTGCCGATGGCGATCAGCTCGACCGCGTGCTCCTCGGCGAGGCGGGCCAGCTTGGCGAGGGACTCGTCCCACTTGTTGGCGGGCACGTGCGGGTAGATCACGTCGGTGGCGACGACCTTGCCGGTGGCGTCCACGACGGCGACCTTCACGCCGGTGCGGAAGCCCGGGTCGAGGCCGAGCGTGGCCCGGGTGCCGGCCGGGGCGGCGAGCAGCAGGTCGCGCAGGTTGGCCGCGAAGACGCGTACGGCCTCGTCCTCCGCGGCGGCGCGCAGCCGCATCCGCAGGTCGATGCCGAGGTGCACCTGGATCTTCGTCCGCCAGGCCCAGCGGACCGTGTCGGCCAGCCACTTGTCGCCGGGGCGGCCGCGGTCGTTCACCCCGAAGCGGCGGGCGACCATGCCCTCGTACGTGGACGGGCCGGGGGTCTCGCCCGGCTCCTCGGGCTCCAGGGTCAGGTCGAGCACGTCCTCCTTCTCGCCGCGCAGCATGGCGAGCACGCGGTGGGAGGGCAGCGCCGTGAACGGCTCGGCGAAGTCGAAGTAGTCGGCGAACTTGGCGCCCGCCTCCTCCTTGCCCTCGCGGACCTTCGCGGCGAGCCGGCCGCGGCCCCACATGCGCTCGCGCAGCTCGCCGATCAGGTCGGCGTCTTCGCCGAAGCGCTCGGTCAGGATGGCGCGGGCGCCCTCCAGGGCGGCCGCCGGATCGGCGACGCCCTTGTCGGCGTCGACGAACGCGGCCGCCGCGGCGGCCGGTTCCACCGTCGGGTCGGCCAGCAGGCCGTCGGCGAGCGGCTCCAGGCCGGCCTCGCGGGCGATCTGCGCCTTGGTGCGCCGCTTGGGCTTGAACGGGAGGTAGATGTCCTCCAGCCGGGCCTTGGTGTCGGCCGCGTTGATCCGGGCCTCCAGCTCGGCGTCGAGCTTGCCCTGCTCCCGTACGGAGTCCAGGATCGCCGCGCGCCGGTCCTCCAGCTCGCGCAGGTACCGAAGCCGCTCCTCAAGGGTGCGCAGCTGGGCGTCGTCGAGCATCTCGGTCGCTTCCTTGCGGTAGCGCGCGATGAACGGCACGGTGGAGCCGCCGTCGAGCAGCTCGACGGCGGCCTTGACCTGCCGCTCCCGTACGCCGAGCTCCTCGGCGATCCTGCCTTCGATGGACATCGTCACGATCGGGTCCCGCCTGCCTTCGTTTGCCGGAAGGCTGCCAATTGTGGCAGGTGGCGGTGACGGGGGCCGGGAGCCCCGCGCCCGGGCCGTTCTCCGGGCCGTTCTCCGGGCCGTGCCCGAGCCCGTGCCCGGGCCCGCGTCAGACCCCTGCCGGGCCCGCGTCAGGCTCGCGCCGGGCCCGCGTCAGGCCCGCGTCAGGCCTTGCCGAAGGCGTCCGCGGGGAAGGCTCCGGCGGTGACGGCCTTGACGACGAATCCACCGCCGAGCTCGGCGAGGCGGGCCAGGCCCTCGGCGCCCAGGTGCTCGTAGGGGGCGGCGTCGAGGCGGTCGGTGTCGGCTTCCAGGCGCTCGCGTACGGCCCCGCCCTCCTCGGTGAGTTCGCCTTCGGCGTCGAGGAGCCCGCGCTCGCGCAGCCGGTCGGCGGCGGCGTCGAGGTCGGACTGCTCCCAGCCGCGGATGGCCTTGATCCACTTGGGGGTCATGCCGCGGCCGGTGGCGGTGTGGCTGACCAGCGCCTCCAGCGGGTCCAGTCCGGCGAGCAGCAGGGCGGCGAGGTGGCCGTCGCCGCGGTGCTCGCGCAGCAGGGTGGTGGCGTGCCAGAGGCGCAGGTGCGGCTCCTCGGGTACGGGGAGGTCGGCGTGGGCGGCGTAGAGGGGCCGGGCGTGCCGGGTGCAGCCCTCGGCGGCGCGCAGGGCGAGGTCGGCGGCCTCGGCGAGTTCGGGGGATGCGACGGCCTCGTCGCCGAGGAGCCGGCGCAGGGTGCTGTCGGCGGCGCGCAGGCGGGCGTCCAGGGCCTGTTCGGGGGTGATCGTGTCCCAGACGGCGGGCAGGTGCCGGGCGACGAAGTCGTGGCGGTAGTTGTAGAAGGTGGCGGTGACCGTGCCGGGCCCGACGGCGCCCATGGCGGCGGAGCGGGAGGCGAGGTTGACGGCGGGCCGCTCGGTGACGCCGAGGGCGGCGAACTCCTTGCCCAGGTCGGGAGAGAAGTAGATGGTCGCGTGCAGCGGGTTGATCGCCGCATGCCAGCAGTTACGGGCGGCGCGCGCAGGATTCGTCATGCCGGTCAGATTACCGACCGCTCAGTATGCCGGGTAGGCCGAGTCCCGGCCGCCCCGCGCACGATCCGGCCGACCTCCGGTTTCCGGCCTTCTTCCGCGCGCCCCGGCGGCGGATGAGGGCCGGTCAGGTACCCCAACGCGGCTCATCGGGGCGGTGATCCGGGGGTACGGCCCCCCGGCCCTGTGACGGCCGAATGGCGATCGTGTGACACCGGGGCCATGGACATGACGTGGCGCGGCGGTCCTGAATACGGTCGGACGACAAGCCGTTGACCAGAACTGCCTCCCTACCCCTTGGAGCTCTTCGTGCACCGCAAAGTCATCGCCCCGAGCGTCCTCGCCGCCTCCCTCCTGCTGGTGATCCCGGCGTCGGCGGCGAGTTCGGTCCAAGGGGCCCCGGGTATCGGCGACCCCTACTACCCGGCCAGCGGCAACAGCGGGTACGACGTGTCGCACTACGACCTGCGCCTGCAGTACCAGCCCAAGACGGACCTGCTGGAGGGCACCGCCACCCTCCTGACCACCGCCAGGCAGGACCTGTCCCGCTTCAACCTGGACTTCGGACTGAAGGTCAGCGAGATCCGGGTCAACGGCGCCAAGGCCAGGTTCGCCACGTCCGGGGACCACGAGCTGGAGGTGACCCCCGCCCAGGTGCTGAAGAAGGACACCCCGGCGTCGGTCGTCGTCAAGTACGCCGGGAAGCCCTCGGAGTTCAAGATCGACGGCTGGTCGGCCTGGCAGCGCACCCCGGACGGCGGGATCGCGGCGCAGGAGCCCGACTCGGCCGTCTGGTGGTTCCCGAGCAACGACCACCCGCTCGACAAGGCCACCTTCGACATCTCCGTCAACGTTCCCGACGGCACCCAGGCCATCAGCAACGGCGTGCTCCAGTCCCAGAGTTCCCGGCTGGGCTGGACCCGGTACA
This sequence comes from Streptomyces sp. NPDC002181, assembly GCF_042890485.1. NCBI lineage: Bacteria > Bacillati > Actinomycetota > Actinomycetes > Kitasatosporales > Streptomycetaceae > Streptomyces > Streptomyces sp. NPDC002181. The sequence goes on from NZ_JBIASC010000002.1 coordinate 410,663, forward strand.
ACTGGCGCTCGAACAAGCCGCAGGCCACGTACCTCGCCACCCTCGCCATCGGCAAGTTCGACGTCACCACCGGCACGACGGCGAGCGGGCTGCCGATCCTCAACGCGTACAGCAAGGACCTCGGCGACAACGCGGGCGCGGCGCGCGCGAGCGTGGAGCGGACCGGCGAGGTCGCCGAGTGGCTGGAGGGGGTCTTCGGGCCGTACCCCTTCAACGCCGTCGGCGGGTACGTGCCCAACGTGCCCTCCAGCTTCGCCCTGGAGACGCAGACCCGGCCCTTCTACAGCCCGAAGCAGTTCGCGAACGGCGCCAACGTCTCGGTGGTCGTGCACGAGCTGGCCCACCAGTGGTACGGCGACAGCGTCTCCGTCGACGGCTGGAAGGACATCTGGATCAACGAGGGCTTCGCCCGGTACAGCCAGTGGCTGTGGTCGGAGAAGGAGGGCGAGGGCACCGCGCAGGAGCTCGCGGACTGGACGTACGCACTGCGCGCCGCGGACGACCCGTTCTGGCAGGTCAAGCCGGGCGACCCGGGTCCGGACAACCAGTTCCACGGAGCCGTGTACGACCGTGGCGCGATCGCCCTGCAGGCGCTGCGCAACGAGCTCGGCGACGAGACGTTCTTCAAGATCCTCAAGGGCTGGCCCACCGAGCGCGCCTACGGCAACGCCAAGGTCGGGGACTTCGTCCGGTACGCGGAGAAGATCTCGAACAAGCCCCTCGCCCAGCTCTTCGAGACCTGGCTGTACACCCCGGGCAAGCCCGCCTTCGCCCCGCCGGCCGCCGCGGCCAAGACCGCCCGGTCCCTCCGGGCCCCCGCCGCGAAGCCGGTGGAGCCCAAGTCCTGGAAGAAGATCGCCGAGACGAACACGATCCACGAGCACTGAGCCGCGCGTACGAGGCTCCGCGCGCCGGCGCCCCTCAGGGGGTGCCGGCGCGCCACCGGGCGCGGGCCGCCCGCGCGATGGGCAGGTACCGCAGCCGCTCCGGCAGCAGCGGTACGAGGAGGCGCACGGCCGTGCTGAACCGCCGGAGCCTGCGCTCCTGGGCCGGACTCCACTCCAGCCCGATGGCGGCGCGGGCCTCGGGCGGCATGTAGCCGACGGTGACGAACGCCCGGAAGCGCAGGAACGCCGCCCGCAGCACCGGCCAGGCGAGCCGCAGCAGCAGCCGCACCGGCAGGGATCCGCCCTCGGGCCTCGGCAGCCGCGTGTCGGTGGCGACCAGCTCGCGGGCGACCTTGGTCGGCTCGATCTCCTCGGCCAGCATCCGACGGTAGTAGACCCAGTACTCCTCGATGCTCTGCGGCATGTCCCGGTCGTGTATCCCGAGGATCCGGCCCACCTGGAGCCATTCCCGGTACAGCCGGCGCTCCTGGGCGGGGGTGAAGCGGCGCAGCAGGTAGCGCCCCGCGTACAGGTAGATCGGGAAGCCGGTGGCGTGCACCCAGGAATAGCAGGCGGGGTCGAGGGAGTGGTAGCGCCGGCCTCGGGTGTCGACGCCCTGGATCTCCTTGTGCAGGCGGCGCACCCGGCGGCCCTCCTCGGCGGCTTCCGCCCCGCCGTACACCCAGAGCTGGACCGAGCGCAGGGAGCGCTCGCCGCGCCCCCAGGGGTCGGTGCGGAAGACGGAGTGCTCGTCGACCCCGGCGCCGATCGCGGGGTGGGCGACCTGCATGGTGAAGGCGGCGGGCAGCATCAGGAGGGCGCGCACGTCGCCGGAGATGGTCCAGAGCACCCCGCCGGGGGCCGGCGGCTCGGGATCGGGGCGGCGCGCGGCCTTCGGTCCGGGTCCGGGGAGCTCGGTCTCTCTCATGGTTCCAGTATGCGAGTGCTGAAGGTTCGGGTTGCGAGCACGGGGTCCCGGCGCGCGAGTGCCAGACGTCCGCTGCCGGACAGAAAGTCTTGTCACGGGTGTTACCCAGAGGTAACCGCGGCTGCTTGGATGACGGAGTCGATCTCCCCCCTGCAGGAATGATGGAGACCTCATGCTGCACACCAAGCTCAGCCGCAACCGCGCCGCCGCCACGGCCGTTGCGGCGATCGCCGTCGGCGCACTGGCCGCCACCAGTGCGCCGGCCGCCTCGGCCGCCCAGGGCGCCGCGGCCCCGCGGCTCAGCGTCCTCACGTACAACACGTTCCTGATGAGCAAGAACCTCTACCCCAACTGGGGCCAGGACCACCGGGCTTCGGAGATCCCCCGGGCGTCCTTCTTCCAGGGCCACGACGTGGTCGTGCTCCAGGAGGCCTTCGACAACGGCGCCTCGGACGCGCTGAAGTCGGGCGCCTCGGCGCAGTACCCGTACCAGACCCCGATCGTCGGCCGCAGCAAGAGCGGCTGGGACGCCACGGGCGGCGCGTACTCCTCCACCACCCCGGAGGACGGCGGCGTCACGATCCTCAGCAAGTGGCCGATCGTCCGCAAGGAGCAGGTCGTCTACAAGGACGCCTGCGGCGCCGACTGGTGGTCCAACAAGGGCTTCGCGTACGTGGTGCTGAACGTGAACGGGACCAACGTGCACGTGGTCGGCACCCACGCCCAGTCCACCGACCCGGGCTGCGGCTCCGGCGAGGCGGCCGAGATGCGCGCCCGCCAGTTCAAGGCGATGGACGCCTTCCTGGACGGCAAGAACATCCCGGCGAACGAGCAGGTCATCGTCGCGGGCGACATGAACGTCGACTCGCGCTCCCCCGAGTTCGCGTCCATGCTCGCCAACGCCGACCTGGCGAACTCCGACTCGCGCACGGGCCACCCGTACTCGTTCGACACCGCCCAGAACTCCATCGCGAACTACCGCTACCCGACGGACCCGCGCGAGGACCTGGACTACGTCCTCTACCGCAAGGGCAACGCGCGCCCGGCGGGCTGGGAGAACAACGTGGTCAAGGAGCAGTCGGCGCCCTGGACGGTCTCCAGCTGGGGCACCTCGTACACGTACACCAACCTCTCCGACCACTACCCGCTGATCGGACGCTAGCGCCCGCTCCCCCGGGTGTCCGCCGTGCGGCAGGCACCCGGGGCAGTGCGTCAGCCGAGCGCCTCGGCGATGTCGGCCTGGAACCGCCGGTGGTCCTCCGGGTGGTCCGGTGCCCACGCGCGCGCGTCCTCGGAGGCCTGCCGGGCCAGTTCCGCCGCCCGGCCCGGCCAGCCGGCCCAGACGTACATCCGGACCAGTTCCACCGTCGCGCTCGCCGTGGACGGGTGGGCCCGCCCGGGAGAGCGGCGCGCGGCGCGAACGGTCCGCTGCTGCGCCTCCAGGGCCTCGCCGACCCGCCCTGCGGCCATGAGCCGCACCGCGCGCAGCGTGCGGACCTCCTGCTCCTCGAAGACGTCGTGCCGGGCGAGGACGGCGGCCGCCAGCAGCAGCGGCACGGTCGCCAGGACCACGTACGGTCCGGGGCCCGCGGTGAGGTCGGGCAGCCGTCCGGCGCGGTCGCGCACGGTACCGGTCTCGGCGAGGTCCAGCGCCGCCCAGGCGCCGCCCAGGGCCGCCGCCGCGACCAGCACCGCGCGGTGGACGCGGCGGCCGCGCCCGATCAGCAACAGCACGGCCGCCCAGAGCGCGCCGGCCCCCGTGACCACCACGACGAGCGCGTCCCCGCCCGCGAGTCCGGCACGCGATCCGAGGGCGGGGGCGCCGGTGGCCGCGTCCGGGCCGAAGCCGTGGGACAGGGTGTCGCTGTCGCCGCCGACGACCCACGGCAGTACGGCGCCCAGGAGCATCAGCAGCGCTCCGGCGGCTCCCAGGGTGGCCGGCAGGCGCCGGGGGGTGACCAGCGAGGACAGTACGGCGGCGGCCCGGGCCGTACCGCCGGTGGGGGCCTTCATCCGCCCAGCCTGACGACGTCGGTGGTGTACGTGGTGGTGGCGACGTAGACCACCACGGGTACGAGCAGGACGGCGGCCGGCGACAGCAGCCAGGTGCACAGGGGCCGCAGCCTGGTGGTCCGCAGTCTGCGGGAGGTCCACAGCAGGGTGCCCGGGACGAACAGGACCAGGGTGATCAGGCTGAGCGCGAAGCGGGCCGGGCCGTCTCCGGGAACGGGGAAGAGGAAGGCGAGCGGGGAGTCGTACGTCAGCCTGTCCACCCCGGCGGCGAGCCCTTGGAGGACGAGGACCGCGATGCCGATCGGAGCGAGGACCAGCGGCACCAGGAAGGCCCAGTCGGTCGGCGAGGAGGGCGCCGTGGCGTTGCTCCACGGCTTCCTTCCGAGGATCCGTTCCCTCTCGATGGCCCGTTGCAGGTCTTCGTGCCGCGTGTCGTCGTCGAACATGTCCGCTCCCCCGGAAGTGGTGTGGTGGTGTCCGTGCTCGGGGCCCGGTCAGGCGAGGGCGGGCGCGTCGGGGCCGAGGACCCGTCGGTCGATGCCGCGCCGGCGCAGGGCGCTGAAGGCCCACAGGGCCGCCCCGGCGCCTGCCAGCGCCAGGAAAGGGGTCTGGTTCCTGGGGGGAACGGCGGGCACCTTCGCGATCGCCAGCCTGACGCCCGGCCCGCGCAGGGGCGTGTCCAGCGTGTACCCGCCCGGTTGCAGGGGGGCGGTGGCGGCCGGCCAGGCCTGCCAGTGCCCGCGCTCGTCCGCGTACCAGTAGCGGTGGTCGATCGCCTCGCGCAGCCCGGGGGTGCGCCAGGCTCCCTGGTCGAGGGGGTGTCCGTCGACGGCGGCGAGGGACACCGTGCTGCCGGGCTTGTTGCGCGCGTCGCCCTTCACCATGGCCTGCAGGGCCGGGGGCCGGGGCAGATCGGTGCGGCTCTCGATCCAGACCAGATAGAGGCCTTCGTCGGCCAGCTGGACCGTCCCGGCCTGTCCCGGCTCGGTGCGCAGGGCCTTCGCCGCCCCGACGTTGCCGAGGTGCTGGTTTCCCTGCGCGGCCAGCGCGACGCCCAGGAATCCGACGACCCACAGCGCGAGGGCGGCGTCCAGCCAGCGCCGGGACCAGCCCGTGGGTAAGAACACCGCGTCGCGTGGCATGCAACCGCCCCTGTCCGCCGCCGCCGCACCGTCCGGCCGGCCGGGCGCCGATCCGTGACCCACAGTGTGGCCCGGACGGCGTGCCCCCGTCCGCCTGTTGGGCGAGATTCCCGCGCCGGGGGCTCGGACGCGATCTAGGGGGTGTCGTCGCGGGTGCGGCGCCATTCCGTGGCGTACTCCTCGAAGATCTCGCGCAGGTGGTGGCCGACCTTGAGGTAGTCGAGGTCGTCGAGGTTGGCCAGGGAAACGCGGACCGACCACTGCGGGCCGTCGAAGCCGCCGCCGCCCAGGAGGACGACCGAGGTCTGTTCCGCCAGGCGCAGCAGCGGGTCGACGGGCTCGTAGTTCATCTCCAGGAAGTCCGCGAAGTCCTTGCCGTGGACGCGTTCCGCCTCGGCCAGCAGGTCGAGTTCGACGTAGTACGCCGCCCGCCGGTCATCGTCGGCGATCTTCATCCGGGCACCCTCCAGCAGCAGGCCGAGCCGCCGCCGGACGATCGCGCGGACGCGCTCCTTGTACGCCTGGCCCTCTTCCAGCAGGTCGAACAGCGAGAAGAGCACCATCAGCGCCTGTTGGGGGCCCGAGAGTCCGGCCGTGTGGTTGAGCGCCACCGAGCGGGAGTCCGCGACCATCCGGTCGATGAAGCGGATCGCGTCCGGCTCCAGGCTGAGCGAGCCGTACCGCCGGGCGAGCCGCTCCCGCTGCTCGCGCGGGAGCTCCCGGAGCATCTCGTCGATGACGTTGTCCTCGTGCAAGCCGATGACGCCGAGCCGCCAGCCGGTCGCCCCGTAGTGCTTGGAGTACGAGTACACCAGCAGTGTGTTGCGGGGCAGTTCGGCGGCGAGCGAGCGGAAGCCGGGCACGAAGGTGCCGTACACGTCGTCGGTGACGATCAGCAGGCGCGGGTTGGCGGTCGCCACGATCTCCTTGATCTGCTCCGCCACCCGGTCGCTCAGCGCGAGCGAGGGCGGGTTGCTCGGATTGACCAGGCAGACCAGCCTGATCTCCGGGTCGGCCAGTTTGGCGACCTCCTCCGGCGGATAGCGCCACTGGCGCACGCCCGTCTCGGCGAACAGGCTCGCGCTGACGCAGACCACTTCGAACTCGTACGCTTCGAGCCCGGGGATCTCGATGTACGGGGTGAACACCGGTGTCATCAGGGCGATCTTGTCGCCCTTGCGCAGGATCCCGTTCTGGACGAGCGAGTCGAAGACGTAGCACATCGCGGCGGTTCCGCCCTCGGTGGCGAACAGCGACAGCCGGTCCACGGCCGGCCGTTCGCCGAAGATCTCGAAGTCGAGGTAGCCGCGGACGATCTGCTCGGCGTGCACCAGCATCCGGTCCGGCACGGGGTAGTTGTCGCCGGTCACGGCGTCGGCCAGCTCGTGCACGAGGGCGTCCTTGTCGAACCCCCACCGCGACAGCGCGTACGCGACGCACGAGGCGAGGAGCTCGGTGCCGGGCAGCTCGGGGTGGCGGCGGATCCACGAGTCGAACCGCTTCCCGATCCCGTGGCGCTCCGGCATCCCGCCGAGGTGGTCCGCCGTCCAGACGCGCCGGGACTCGTCGAGGGCGAAGTAGCCGAGGGCGTGGAAGGCCTCGCGGGGGCCGGTGGCGATCCAGTTGGGGTTGCCGCGGCCCGCGTTCAGCATGGCGCGGGCGGTGGTGTCCTTCTGGCCCGGCTCGTCGGCCTGGGCCTCCTGGGCCAGCCGGATGAACCAGTCCTTCAGCTCGAACGGGCTGAGCCGTGCGAGGGACTGGATCTCCTCGCGGCTGAAACGGGTCTCCGGCATCCACCCAGCCTCGTCCGGCGGGCGCCCGCGCGCCCACCGGAAGGGGCCATCCGGGCTACGCCTGCACGCTCCGGTCCGGTTCCTCGTAGGGGTCGGCGTACAGCGCCTCGATCAGGGCGCCGTACTTCTCCCGCACCACCCGGCGGCGCAGCTTCAGCGACGGGGTGAGCTCGCCGGAGGCGGGACCCCACTCCCCGGTCAGCAGCCGGTACCGCTTGATCTGCTCGGTCCGGTTGAGCCGGGCGTTGGCCGCGTCGACGGCGGCCGCGATCTCCGCGCGGACGGCCGGGTGCTCCGCGAGGGCGGCGAGCGGGCCGGCCTCGATGCCGCGGGCCGCCGCCCAGGCCGGGGCCACCTCCCCGTCCAGCACCAGCAGGGCGACGAGGTAGGAGCGGCCGTCGCCGTGCACGAGGGCCTGGCCGATCAGGGGATGCTCCTTGACGGTGTTCTCGACCAGCGCCGGCGAGACGTTCTTGCCGTTCGAGGTGATGATCAGTTCCTTCTTGCGGTCGGTCAGCCAGAGGAACCCGTCCTCGTCGAGCCGGCCGACGTCCCCGGTCGGGAACCAGCCCTCGGCGTCGTGCGCGCTCTCCACCGACCCGTCGGGCCGCAGGTAGCCGGCGAACACGGTCGCGCCGCGCGTGAAGATCTCCCCGTCCTCGGCGAGGCGCAGCTCCAGCCCCTCGATCGGGCGTCCCACCGAGCCCAGCCGGAAGCCGTCCGGGCTGTTGATCGTGCACACGCCCGAGGTCTCGGTGAGCCCCCACGCGTCCATGATGGTGATCCCCCAGCCCGCCCAGAACCGGACCACGTCGATCGGCATCGGCGCGGTGGCGCTGGCCGTCCACACCAGCCGGTCCAGCCCGGCCAGACCCAGCAGCGGGTCGAGCACCTGCTCCTTCGCCCGGGCGTACGAGGCTTCGAGCGCGGCCGGGATCCGCTCGCCGCGCTCGCGGTGGCCGGCGCGGGCCCGGGCGAGGTCGTTCGCGGCCTCGATGGACTCCCGCTGGGCGGCCGGCAGCTGTGCGAGCACGGCCCGTACGGAGGCGGCGAGCTTCTCCCAGACCCGGGGCACCCCGAAGAACTGCACCGGGTGCAGTTCGCGTACGGCGGCCCCCACGGCGGCCGGGTCGGCGACGAGCCGGACGTGCGCGGCCCGCAGGAGCGGCAGGTAGATGCCGAGGATCCGCTCGGCGATGTGCGCGAACGGCAGGTAGCAGATGTGCTCGGCGTGTTCGGGCAGGTCCGTGCGCCCGTCGATGCGGACGGCCTGGAGCATGATGTTGCGGTGCGTCAGCCGTACGCCCTTGGGGTCGCCGGTGGTGCCGGAGGTGTAGACGACGGTCAGCGGGTCCTCGGGGCGGGTCTCCCGCCAGGCCTTCTCGAAGTCGTCGGCGCGGTGGGCGCGGGCGCCGCCGGCGTGCAGGGATCCGTACGTGCGGTGCGCACCCGCCTCGGCGGCCTCGGCCACGACCAGCCGCTCCAGGGGTGTCTCCCGGTCGGCGAGCAGCGGTTCCCAGCGGGCCAGCTCGCGGGCGCCTTCGAGGACGGCGACGCGGGCCCGGCTGTGGCGGGCGATGTGGGCGATCTGCTCGGGCGCGGAGGTCCCGTACACGGTGACGGGGACGGCGCCGAGGTGGACCAGGGCGAGGTCGGTCAGCCAGTGCTCGGGCCGGTTGCCCATCATGATCAGGACGTGTTCGCCGCGCTCTATGCCGAGGGCGGCGTAGCCGGAGGCGAGGTCGGCGACCTTGCGGCGGACCTCGGTCCAGTCGAGGGTCGTCCAGCCGTCGCCGTCCCGCCAGGAGAGGGCGGGGAGGTTGCCGTGCTCGGCGGCGTTGCGGGCCAGCAGGGTGGGGATCGTGAGCTCTTCGGGTCGTCCGGGCAGTCGCAGTTTCATGGTCATGGGCAGCTCCTGGCCGTTTCACATCGTTGGTGCGACAGCAATACTGTTGAACCCAAGCTGTGGAGCAGAGAGCGAGGCGCAGATGATGGCCGACCAGGCACCCGAGCCGATGCTCACCGTCGACGAGCTGGCGGCCAGGGCGGGCGTCACCGTGCGCACCGTTCGTTTCTACAGCACGCGCGGGCTTTTGCCCCCTCCCGTGATCGGCCCGCGTCGGGTCGGGCACTACGGGCCGGAGCACCTGTCCCGGCTGGCGCTGATCGAGGAACTCCAGCACCAGGGCATGACGTTGTCGGCCATCGAGCGGTATCTGGACGCGCTGCCCGACGATCTGAGCGCGCACGACCTGGCGATCCACCGGGCGATGGTGTCCAGTTGGGCCCCGGACGCGCCCCAGGAGGTCTCGCGGGAAGAGCTGGAGAAGCGGGCGGGGCGGAGCCTGTCGGACGCCGATCTGCTGCGGCTGACGGCGATGAACGTACTGGCGCCCGCCGCCGACGGCTTCCGGGTCGACGTGGGACTGCTGCGGCTGGGGGTCGCGCTGCTGGACGTACCGATCGCGCACGAGACGATCCTGGCGGCGCGGACGGTGCTGCTGGAGCACGCGCGGACGGCGGCGCACGAGCTGACGGCGCTGTTCCGGGACGAGGTGTGGGGGCCGTTCACGCGCGGCGAGAGCGATCCGGAGCGGGTGGAGTCGATGAAGGCGCTGTCCGCGCACATGCAGCCGATGGTGGTGCAGGCACTGGTGACCGCGTTCCAGCGGTCGCTCAAGGAGGAACTGCGGGCGGCATTCGTCTCCGGAGAGTGACCCCGCCCGGCCGCGCACGGAGCCCACACGGCTCCAACTCCGTGCTGGATTCCTGTTGTTGAGAACCCCTGGACCCTCACCTATGGTTGGCATGGACACCACGACACAGGGGGATGGACCAATGCGCATGAAGCGCTCCGTAGCACTCCTGGCTGCCGCAGCCGGTGTAACACTCGGAATGGCCACTCCGGCGAGCGCCTACGCGTGCCAGACCGGCTACTTCTGCTTCTATTACAACTCCAACCAGGCCGGCGCCCGGTTCATGACGGACAGCAACATCCCCAATCTCGCCGGTGAGACCTTCAGTACGATCGCCACCGGGGAGGGCCAGCCGGTGAAGAACAACGCCGCGTCCGCCCAGAACGCTTCGAGTTACTGCTACCGGGTGTACTACAACTCGAACTACTCCGGTCCGTCCGACACCGTCGCGGCCTATTCGTCCCGGAACCTGGCGAACACCTACAACGACAACGCCTCCGTCAGAGCAATGATTTGCTGAGCACCGGCGCCTGGATCGGGGAAGGGTGTCCCGCAGTCGCGACGGCGACCGCGGGACACCCTTCCTCGTCATCAGCAGAGGAATCCCGTGAAGTCGTTCTCCCCCTCCTCCACAGCGTGCGCGGGCCTGGCACTGCTGCTGCTCCCACTGGTGTGCGCGTGCTCGGCCGGCGCGTCCGGCGCGCAGGGATCCGCCGTCCGCTCCGGTGACGCCCCGGGCCGGAGCCCGGTGCACCGGCTCGATGACAGCAAGGCCCTTGAGCTGCCCCTGGACGCGTACCTGCTCACGACATCCGATCTGGAGACGCTCTCCAAAGGGCGCGACGCCCTCGTGCAGCGGTGCCTCGCCGCGATCGGCGCCCCCTCCGCCCCCGCACCGCGGGGAGGCGTGAAAATCGAAACCAACGAGCGGCGCTACGGCCTGGCCGACGCGGAACTCGCCAAGGCCCACGGATATCACCTGCCGGACGGAGACCAACCGGTCGAGGACTATCCATCGGCCGCCATTGCGCTCATCAGGGGCGAGGTCACCACGTACAACGGCAAACCGGTACCCGAAGGCGGGTGCGCGGGAGAGGCGCAGCGGGAACTTCACGACACCGAGATGCAGCAGGCCCTGAGCCCGGTACAGCAACTCAACATGGAAAGCTACGTGAAGTCGCAGAAAGACCCCGCGGTGACGGAAGTCAGCGAAAAATGGTCGAAATGCATGAATGAGTCCGGGCACAGGTACCCCGATCCCATTGCCGCGATCAACGACCAGGAGTTTGCCTCCGGAGCGCCGAGCGACCACGAGAAGGCGGTCGCGCTCGCAGACGTCCTGTGCAAGCGGAAGGTGAATCTGATCGGCGTGTGGTCCGACGTCGAGAGCGCATATCAGCGGTCTCTGATCAAGTCGAAATCCAGCATTCTGGCAGAGCCGCTTCTCGCCAAACAGAAAACCATGTCGGTCGCGAAGGCGGCGGTCCGCTGAAGGCCGGGAGGGCGGCGAAGGCCGGGAGGGCGGCGAAGGCCGGGAGGGCGGGCCCCCGGGAACCGGCCCGCCCTCCCCGCGCCCCCGTCAGTCGGCGTACGTCTCGCCGCGCTCGGCCTTCGCGACGAGCGAGGCCGGCGGGGTGAAGCGCTCGCCGTACTGGGCGGCCAGCTCACGCGAGCGGGCGACGAAGCCCGCGAGGCCGCCCTCGTAGCCGTTGATGTACTGGATCACGCCACCGGTCCAGGCCGGGAAGCCGATGCCCATGATGGAGCCGATGTTGGCGTCGGCGATCGAGGTCAGCACGCCCTCGTCGAGGCAGCGGACGGTGTCCAGGGCCTCGGAGAAGAGCATCCGCTCCTTCATGTCGACGAACGGGATGTCCGCGTCCGGCTTGGCGAAGTGCTCGCGCAGGCCCGGCCAGATGCCGGCGCGCTTGCCGCTCTCGTCGTACGCGTAGAAGCCGGCCCCGCCGCTGCGGCCGGGGCGGCCGAACTCGTCGACCATCCGGTCGATGACGGCGTCCGCGGGGTGCGCGGTCCACGTGCGGCCCTCGGCCTCGAAGGCCTTGCGGGTCTCGTTGCGGATCTTGCGCGGGAGGGTGAGCGTGAGCTCGTCCATCAGGGAGAGCACCTTGGCCGGGTAGCCGGCCTGGGCCGCGGCCTGCTCGACGGAGGCGGGCTCGACGCCCTCGCCGACCATCGCCACGCCCTCGTTGATGAACTGGCCGATGACGCGCGAGGTGAAGAAGCCGCGCGAGTCGTTGACCACGATCGGCGTCTTGTTGATCTGCCGTACGAGGTCGAAGGCGCGGGCGATGGCCTCGTCGCCCGTGCGCTCGCCCTTGATGATCTCCACGAGCGGCATCTTGTCGACGGGCGAGAAGAAGTGCAGTCCGATGAAGTCGACGGGGCGCGAAACCCCTTCCGCCAGACCCGTGATGGGCAGCGTGGAGGTGTTGGAGCAGAGCAGCGCGTCGGGGGCGATGACGTCCTGGATCTCCTGGAACACCTTGTGCTTGAGGGAGGTGTCCTCGAAGACGGCCTCGATGACGGCGTCGCAGCCGGCCAGGTCGGCGGCGTCGGCGGTCGGGGTGATCCGGGCGAGCAGCTCGGCGCGCTGGGCCTCGGTGCTGCGGCCGCGGGAGACGGCCTTGTCGAGCAGCTTCTCGGAGTACGCCTTGCCCTTCGCGGCCGCCTCGGCGGTGACGTCCTTCAGCACCACCTCGATGCCCGCGCGGGCACAGGAGTACGCGATGCCCGCGCCCATCATGCCGGCGCCGAGGACGGCGACCTTGGTGACCTTGCGGGGCGCGATGCCCTGCGGGCGGCTGCGGCCGGCGTTGACGGCCTGGAGGTCGAAGAAGAACGCCTGGATCATGTTCTTGGCGGTCTGGCCGGTGACCAGCTCGGTGAAGTAGCGGGCCTCGATGGTCAGCGCCGTCTCGAAGTCCACCTGGGCGCCCTCGACGGCACACGCCAGGATGTTGCGCGGCGCCGGGTACGGGGCGCCGTTCAGCTGCTTCTTCAGGTTGGCCGGGAAGGCCGGGAGGTTGGCGGCGAACTTCGGGTTCGACGGCGTGCCGCCCGGGATCCGGTAGCCGGGTACGTCCCAGGGCTGCTTCGACTCGGGGTTGGCGTCGATGAAGGCGCGTGCCTTGGCCAGCATCTCCTCGGGGGTGGCGGCCAGTTCGTGGACGAGACCGTTGTCGAGGGCGCGCTGCGGGTTGTACTGGGTGCCCTGGAGCAGGACCTTGAGCAGCGCGTCGGCGATGCCCATCAGGCGCACGGTGCGGGTGACGCCGCCGCCGGCCGGCAGGAGGCCGAGGGTGACCTCGGGCAGGCCGATCTTGGAGCCGGGGGCGTCGAGGGCCACGCGGTGGTGGGAGGCGAGGCAGATCTCGTAACCGCCGCCGAGGGCAGCGCCGTTGATGGCGGCGACGACGGGCTTGCCGAGGGTCTCGATGCGGCGCAGCGAGCGCTTGATCGCGGTGCCGGTGTCGAAGGCGATCTGGGCGTCCTCGGGACGCAGCCGGATCATGTCCTTGAGGTCGCCGCCCGCGAAGAAGGTCTTCTTGGCGGAGGTGTAGATGATGCCGCGGATGGAGTCCTTCTCGGCCTCGGCGCGGTCGGCGACGGCCGCGATGGAGTCCTTGAAGGCCTGGTTCATCGTGTTGGCGGACTGGTCCGGGTCGTCGAGGATCAGGGTGACGACGCCGGTCTCGTCCTGTTCCCAGCGGATCGTGGTGGACTCGCTCATGTTTCTCGCTGCTTCCGTGTCGGGGAGGAGGTCTCGGGGGTACAGGACGGGGTTCAGAGGCGTTCGACGATGGTCGCGACGCCCATGCCGCCGCCGACGCAGAGGGTGACGAGCCCGTAGCGCTTGTCCTGGCGCTCCAGTTCGTCGATGACGGTGCCCAGCAGCATCGCGCCGGTGGCGCCGAGCGGGTGGCCGAGCGCGATGGAGCCGCCGTTGACGTTGACCCGGTCGAGGGTGATGCCCATGTCCTTGACGAAGCGCAGGACGACGCCGGCGAAGGCCTCGTTCATCTCGATCAGGTCGATGTCGTCGATGGTCAGGCCGGCCTTGGCGAGGGCCTTGCGGGTGGCCGGGGCGGGGCCGGTGAGCATGATGGTGGGCTCGGAGCCGGAGACGGCGGCCGAGACGATCCGGGCGCGGGGAGCCAGTCCGTTGCGCTCCCCCGCCTCGCGGGTGCCGATCGCGACCAGCGAGGCGCCGTCGACGATGCCGGAGGAGTTGCCCGCGTGGTGGACGTGATCGATCTTCTCGATCCAGTGGTACTTCTGGAGGGCCACGGCGTCGAAGCCGCCGAGGTCGCCGATGTCCGCGAAGGACGGCTTGAGCTTGGCGAGGCTGTCGGCGGTCGTGCCCGGGCGGACGAACTCCTCCTGGTCCAGGACCACCAGGCCGTTGCGGTCGGTGACCGGGACGACGGACTTCGCGAAGCGGCCCTCCTTGATGGAGGTGGCGGCCCGTTCCTGCGAGAGGGCGGCGTACTCGTCGACGTCGCGCCGGGAGAAGCCCTCGATGGTGGCGATGAGGTCGGCGCCGATGCCCTGGGGGACGAAGCCGGTGTCCCAGTTGGTCATCGGGTCGTTGAACCAGGCGCCGCCGTCGGAGGCCATGGGGACGCGGGACATGGACTCCACGCCGCCCGCGAGGACCAGGTCCTCCCAGCCGGAGCGGACCTTGGCGGCGGCCAGGTTGACGGCTTCGAGGCCGGAGGCGCAGAAGCGGTTCTCCTGTACGCCGGCCACCGTGTCCGGCAGCCCCGCGGCGATGGCCGCGATCCGGGCGATGTCGGAGCCCTGGTCGCCGACCGGGCCGACGACGCCGAGGACGATGTCGTCGATGGTGGCGGGGTCCAGGCCGGGGTTGCGCTCGCGCAGGGCGTTGATGAGGCCGACGACGAGGTCGATCGGCTTGGTGCCGTGCAGGGCGCCGTTGGCCTTGCCGCGGCCGCGCGGCGTGCGGATCGCGTCGTATACGTACGCTTCGGTGCTCACTGGTCAAGCCTTTCGGGGAGGTCTGGCGTTAGCCGAGGAGGGAGCGGCCGATGATCTCTTTCATGATCTCGGTCGTGCCGCCGTAGATGGTCTGGATGCGGCCGTCGGTGAAGGCCCGTGCGACCCGGTATTCGCTCATGTAGCCGTATCCGCCGTGGAGTTGCAGGCAGCGGTCGGCGACGCGCTTCTGGAGCTCGGTCGCCCACCACTTGGCCATCGAGGCGTGGACGTGGTCCAGCTCTCCGTTGGAGTGGTCGACGATGCAGCGGTCCAGGAAGGTGCGGGTGACGGCGCACTCGGTGGCCATCTCCGCTATCTCGAAACGGATGTGCTGGAGCTTGGAGAGCGGCCGCCCGAAGGCCTCGCGCTCCTTCACGTACGTGGTGGTGATCTCCAGCAGGTGCTCGGCGGCGGCGATGCCGGCCATCGCGATGCCCATCCGCTCCTGCGCGAGGTTGGTCATCAGGTGGACGAAGGCGCCGTTGAGTTCGCCGAGCAGGTTCTCCTTGGGGACGCGCACGTCGTGGAAGAACAGCTCCGCGGTGTCCTGCGCCTTCTGGCCGATCTTGTCGAGGTTGCGGCCGCGTTCGAAGCCCTCCGTGCCGCGCTCGACCACCAGCAGCGAGAGCCCGTGCGCCCCGCCCTCGGGGGTGGTCCTGGCGACGACGACGACCAGGTCGGCCAGGATGCCGTTGGAGATGAAGGTCTTCGAGCCGTTGAGCACCCAGTGGTCGCCCCGGTCCTCGGCGCTGGTCCGGATCCCCTGGAGGTCGGAGCCCGCGCCCGGCTCGGTAATCGCGATGGCGGTGATGATCTCGCCGGAGCAGAATCCGGGCAGCCAGCGCCGCTTCTGCTCCTCGGTGGCGAGCGAGGTCAGGTACGGGCCGATGATGTCGTTGTGCAGGCCGATCGCGAGTCCGGCGGCGCCCGCCCGGGTGAACTCCTCGGCGATCACGGCGGCGTAGCGGAAGTCGGTGTTCCCGCCGCCCCCGTACTCCTCGGGCACGGCCAGGCCCAGCAGGCCCTGCCGGCCGGCGGCCCGCCAGGCCTCGCGGCTGACGATGCCGTCCTTCTCCCACTGGTCGTAGTGCGGCAGCACCTCCTTGGTGAGGAAGGTGCGGACGGTCTCGCGGAACGCCTCGTGGTCGGCGTCGAAGATCCGGCGTTGCATCGGTGGGCTCCCTAAAGCCAGTTCTTGACGGTTTGGATCAGCCGGGCCGGCTCGGGGCCGACGGGCGTGACGTTGAGCATCGTGACGCCCGCCTCCCGGAAGGCCTCGACGCGCTCACGCACGTAGCCCTCCGGTCCGCACAGCGTCATGAGCTCGCAGAACTCGTCCGGTACGGCGGCCGCCGCATCGCGTTTGCGGCCGGAGAGGTAGAGCTCCTGGATCTTGCGGGCCTCCTCGCCGTACCCGTAGGCGACGGCGAGGTCGTTGTAGAAGTTCTTGCCGACCGCGCCCATCCCGCCGACGTACAGCGCGATCTGCGGGCGCGCCAGGTCCCGTACGGCGGCGGCGTCCTCGCCGATCGCGAGCAGCCCGCCCGCCACGGTCTGCAGCGGGCCGAGCTCCGGGGAGCGCAGGGCGGCGCCCTCGGCGAGGGCGCCGCCCCACACCGCGCGGGCCTTCTCCGGCAGGAACAGGGTGGGCAGCCAGCCGTCGGCGATCTCGGCGGTCATCCGCACGTTGGCGGGGCCGAGCGAGGCGATGTAGACGGGAACCGCGTCGCGGACGGGGCGGGTGAGGATCTTCAGCGGCTTGCCGAGTCCGGTCCCCCGTTCCGGCGGCAGCGGCATGTCGGTGATGCCGTGGTGGTCGATGGTCTCGCGGCGCCAGATGCGGCGGCACAGCTCGACGGTCTCGCGGGTCCGCCAGATCGGCTTGTCGTACGGCTTCCCGTGCCAGCCCTCGACGACCTGGGGGCCCGAGGCTCCGAGACCGAGCAGCGCGCGGCCGCCCGAGAGCGCGTCCAGTCCGGCGGCCGTCTGGGCGAGAAGGGCCGGGGTGCGCGAGTACACGTTGAGGATGGCCGAGCCGATCTTCATCCGCTCGGTGCGGGCGGCGAGGTAGCCCATGATCGTCGGGGAGTCGAAGCCCCAGGCCTCGGCGACCCATACGGCGTCCAGCCCGGCCGCCTCCAGCGCCGCCGCCTCGTCGGCGGCCCGGCGCGGGTCCCCGGCGTAGTCGAGCATCATGGACAGTTCCATCAGACCTCTTTCGGGAGCAGGGCCGGTACGTCCCAGTCGCGGGCCACGGATTCGGTGTGGGCACCGGGCAGGGCGGGGCCCGAGGCGACCGCGGACGGCGTGGCCGAGAACCGGGGCGCGGGGGCGGGCTGGGTGATCCCGCCGAAGTCGGTGAAGGTGGCGCGGGCGGCCAGGTGCGGATGGTGCGGCGCCTCGCCCAGGGACAGCACGGGTGCCACGCAGGCGTCCGAGCCCTCGAACACCGCCGTCCACTCCCGTCTCGTACGGGACTTGAAGCGGGCGGCGACGGCCTCGCGGAGCTCGCCCCAGCGGGCCGGGTCCTTGCGGGCGGGGGCCCGGTCCTTGATGCCGAGCAGCTCGGTGAAGGTGTCGTAGAACTGCTGCTCCAGCGCGCCGACCGCCATGTACCCGCCGTCGGAGGTCTCGTACGTGCCGTAGAACGGGCAGCCGCCGTCGAGGAGGTTGGCCCCGCGCCGGTCCTGCCAGCCGCCGGCCGCCATCATGCCGTGGATCATGGCGGTGAGGTGGGCGGTGCCGTCGACGATGGCCGCGTCGACGACCTGGCCGGCGCCGCCGGGGGTGCGGGCGTGCTGGAGGGCGGCGAGCACGCCGATGACGAGGTAGAGCGAGCCGCCCGCGTAGTCCCCGACGAGGTTGGCGGGGACGGCCGGCGGCTCCCCCGGGTTGCCGATCATGCCGAGGGCGCCGGTGACGGCGATGTACGCGATGTCGTGCCCGGCGGTGTGCGCGAGCGGTCCGTCCTGGCCCCAGCCGGTCATCCGGCCGTACACCAGCTGCGGGTTGCGGGCGTGGCAGTCGGCGGGGCCGACACCGAGCCGCTCGGCGACGCCGGGGCGGAAGCCCTCGATCAGCACGTCGGCACGCTCGACGAGGTCGAGCACCCGGGCCGGGCCCTCGGCGGACTTCAGGTCGACCAGCACGGAGCGCTTGCCGCGGTTGGTGACGTCGTACGCGGGGTTGACCGCGAGCCCGCCGCCGCCCGGCCGGTCCACCCGAACGACGTCGGCGCCCAGGTCGGCGAGGAGCATGGCGGCGAACGGGCCCGGGCCGATGCCCGCCAGTTCGACGACGCGCACGCCCGCGAGCGGGCCGCCGCCGGGTCTGCCGGGCGTGCCGGGTCCGCCGGGCCTGCCCGGCCCGTCGGGCACGTTCCCTGTCACTGCCATCGAGCCCCCAGCGTCCGTAGCATCCGTGGCGCGCCATTGTGTGACACAACTGATGTAACACCAGCGATGCTAGGAACGCCTTCCACTGAGCACAAGAGCAACCGCTTAGCCGGTTGACTCGTTTCGCGCGTCCGGGCGCCGCTCCGCGCGCGCGTCGAGCTCCTTCACGTGCCGCTTGAGGGCGACCGTCCGATAGCTCTCCTCCACCCACTCGCACAGCACGTCCAGGGAGGGCGCCCCCTTCACCCCGAGCGGAACGAAGACCCATCCGGCCCGCCCCAGCCCGTAGCCGGTCGGCTCGGCCCCCGGCGCGGTCATGGCGTGGCCGTGCAGCGCCTCGTCCTTGAGCTTCACGGAGAGCCCCGGCGACTGCGGGCCGTCGAGGCCGCCCAGGAAGACGAAGATCTTCTTGTTGACCTTCACGACGCAGTCCTCGGGCCCCCAGGGAAAGTCCATCACGGCCTCCGGCAGCTCCCGGGCGAACTCCCGCACCGCCTCCCACTTGCGCACCGCAGCCTTCATCGACGCCTCCCGTCACCACAGCCACCCGCTCGCACGGACACTCGGCCCTCACGCTAGCGCCGCCCCCCGGCGCGGACCGGGAGTGGACCGCGGCCTTCGCGCGGGCGCCCCCGGACCCCCGTGGATGCCAGCGGCGTACCGGAACCGGAATGACGACGACATCAGCCCCGCCATCGGGCTTTTCGGGGCCTACCCGGACAACTGATCGGAGAACGTGAAACGCCTGATCACAGCGGTCAGACCCGCTCCCCCTGGCGCTTTCGAGACTCTTGCCCCAGGTGTGAGAGCCGACTGCGGGGGGCGTTAAGCGGAAGCTCAGGAACTATGTAATCTGAGCGAGCTTTCAGCCCTGGCCAAGGGCTCACGGAACATAGGGGGCTCGGTGTCCTACCGCCGACTCGCAGCATCCGCCGCCGTCTTCGCGGCCGGCATTTCTCTCATACCGGGCATGGCCCACGCGGCCGGCACCGACTCCGGCGACGCCCAGGGCATCACCAAGCCCGACCTGGCGCAGGCCGGCCTGGAGAACACCGCCAAGTTCTCCAGCCCGGCCGCCCGGTCGATCCGGCAGAGCGCCCCGGCCCCCAAGAGCAAGCTCGCGGCCGCACCCATGGCGGAGACCGCCGGCGCCAACCCGACCCTCGCGGTCGGCCTGGACGCGTTCGCCACCTCCGCCCACGCGATCGAGCTCGACAGCTCCGTCACCAGCGCCGCCACCCCGCTCGACATCACCGTCGCCTGGGGCGACGGGGCCACCACCACCGCCTCGGCCTCCGGCACCCAGCTCGTGGCCTCCGAGCACACCTACGCGGAGCTCGGCACCTACACCGTCAAGGTCACCGTGACGGACAAGGCCGCAGGCACCTCGGCCACCAACGAGGTGGCGTTCACGACCGCGGGCTCGGACTACACCCCGTACGGCCCGACCCGCCTGCTGGACACCCGCAACGGCACCGGCGCCGCGAAGGCCGCCAAGGTCGCCCCGTACTCCTCCGCCCACCTGAAGATCGGCGGGAACGGCTCCATCCCGGCCGGCGTCACCGCGGTGGTCCTCAACGTCACCGTCACCGGCACCACCAGCGGCGGCCACGTCACCGCCTTCGCCGACGGCGACGACAAGCCGAGCACCTCGAACGTCAACTTCGTCCCCGGCCAGACGGTCCCGAACCTGGTCATCGTGCCGGTCGGCGCGAACGGCTACGTCAACCTGTACAACGGCGGCTGGGAGCCGGTCGACCTCATCGCCGACGTCACCGGCTACTTCACGCAGACGGCCTCCAGCGGCTACACCCCGCTGGCGCCGCAGCGCTTCGTCGACACCCGCACCGGCACCGGCACCGCCAAGGGCCAGCTCGCCGGATACGGCTCCTTCGGCACCCAGATCACCGGCCTGGGCAAGGTACCGGCCTCCGGCGTCACCGCCGTGGCGCTCAACGTGACCGTCACCAACCCGCGCAGCGACGGCCACCTGACCGTCTACCCGAGCGGCCAGCAGGCGCCGACCGCGTCCAACGTGAACTTCACGACCGGTCAGACCATCGCCAACTCGGTGATCGTCCCGGTCGGCCCCGACGGCAGGATCAGCATCCGCAACGGCGGCTGGAACCCGGCCGACGTCATCGTCGACGTCGTCGGCTACTACAGCCCGCAGAGCAAGGGCTCCTACCTGCCCTTCGCCCCGGAGCGGATGATCGACACCCGCGACCCCAAGGACCCGGTGTACGGCCCCCTGGCCGGCCGCGACTACATCTACACGGCGATGGCCGAGCCCGGTTCCGGCGTCACCGGCTTCGTGCTGAACGCCACGGTGACCAACACCAAGGACAGCGGCTTCCTCGCGGTCGCCCCGGACCCGAACACGCTGGACGAGTACGACAGCGGCGCGGCGGGCCAGCCGGCGCCGCCCACCTCCTCGACCCTGAACTGGACGACCGGCAAGACCGTCCCGAACCTGGTCCAGGCGAGCACCGGCGGCACCGGCGTCGTCGACTTCTGGAACCAGAGCGACGGCAACGCCGACCTCATCGTCGACGTCTTCGGGATGTACCAGGAGAACTGAGCCGCGGCAGACCCGCACCGGTCACAGCGCCCCGGGGACGGCCGTCCAGGCCGCCTCCGGGGCGCTGTTCTGCGTACGGGGCCGGCGGGTTAGCCTCAGCCACCGACTGGAGTGGGAGGAGCCGTGGTGAACGAAGAGGTTCGACGGGCCGACGGGGCCGCGGGGCGCGACCCCGCACGGGGACACGTACGGCCCTATGACGTGGTGCTGTTCGGGGCGACCGGCTTCGTCGGCGCCCTCACCGCCGAGTACCTCGCCGCGCACGCCCCCGCCGGCTGCCGGTGGGCCCTCGCGGGGCGCGACCTCGGGAAGCTGGAGCGGCTGCGCGAGCGGCTGACCGCGCTCGACCCGGGCTGCGCCTCGCTGCCGCTGCTGCGCGCAGACGCGGGGGACGCCGCGGCCGTACGGGACCTGGCCGCCTCCACGCGGGTCCTGGCCACGACGGTCGGGCCGTACGTCCTGTACGGGGCGGAACTGGTCGCCGCCTGCGCCGCGGCGGGCACGGACTACGTGGACCTCACCGGCGAGCCGGAGTTCGTGGACCGCATGTACGTCGAGCACGACGCCCGGGCCCGGGAAACGGGCGCGCGGCTCGTGCACGCCTGCGGCTTCGACTCGATCCCGGCGGACCTCGGCGCCTACTTCACGGTGGGGCAGCTCCCGGAGGGCGTTCCCCTGCGGGTGGACGGGTTCATGCGGTCCAACGCCGCCTTCTCCGGCGGAACGCTGGCTTCCGCCCTCACCGCCATGGGCCGCGGACGGCAGACCCTGGCGGCGGCGCGGGAGCGCCGGCTGCACGAGCCCCGGCTGCCGGCCCGCCGCGTACGGGGTCCGCTGGGCGCGCCGCGGTTCAGCGGCGAGACCGGCACCTGGGCGCTGCCGCTGCCGACGCTGGACCCCCGGATCGTGACCCGCTCCGCTGCCGCGCTGGAGCGGTACGGGCCGGACTTCCGCTACCGGCAGTACGCCTCGG
Organism: Streptomyces sp. NPDC002181; assembly: GCF_042890485.1. NCBI lineage: Bacteria > Bacillati > Actinomycetota > Actinomycetes > Kitasatosporales > Streptomycetaceae > Streptomyces > Streptomyces sp. NPDC002181. The sequence goes on from NZ_JBIASC010000002.1 coordinate 432,090, forward strand.
TGAAACACCTCCCCGCCGCGGTGGGCGGTGCGGCGGCGGTCGGCGGGGCGGCGGCCCTGGCGCAGCTCCCGGCGGCGCGGCGGTGGCTGATGAGCCGCTGGGAGCCGGGCCGGGGCCCTGACGCGGAGCGGCGGGCGCGCAGCTGGTTCACGGTGCGCTTCGTGGGCGAGGGCGGCGGCCGCCGCGTGTTCACCGAGGTCTCGGGCGGCGACCCGGGCTACGGGGAGACCGCCAAGATGCTGGCGGAGTCGGCTCTGTGCCTCGCGTACGACGCCCTGCCGGAGCGGGCCGGCCAGCTCACCACGGCGGTGGCGATGGGCGACGCCCTGCTGGACCGGCTCCAGAAGGCGGGGATCCGCTTCCGGGTGGCCGCCACCCGCTGAACCGGCCGCCGGTCAGGAGGCTTCGCGCAGGGCCCGCCGGCAGAGCGAGTCGGCGTGCCGGGTGGACTCGGGGATCCGGAAGCGGGGGCTCAGCGCGAGGGCGTGGGCGCAGGCGGTGTCGAGCGAGATGCGGTGGCCGACGGAGACGTACACCGGCTTGATCCCGTCCTGCGTGCGCAGCGCCCGCCCGACGACGGCCCCGTCGGCCGCGACCAGCGCGGCGCCGTCGCCACGGCGGGCGCCGGGCTCCTCGTAGGTGAACGTGAAGGGGTTCTTCGCCACGCCCATGCTCGGCAGCCCGGTGACGACCCCGAGGTGGCATGCGAGACCGAAGCCGCGGGGGTGAGCGAGCCCGTAGCCGTCGCAGACGACCAGGTCGGGAGCGGCGGTGAGCGAGTCGAGGGCGGCCAGCACCGTGGGCAGCTCCCGGAAGGCGAGGAGCCCGGGCACGTACGGGAAGCTGACGTGCCCGACGGCGGTCGCCTCCTCGACGACCTCCAGGGTGGCGGCGTCGAGGACCACGGCCGCGGCGGCGACGAGGTCGCGCTCGTCGTCGTAGGCGACGTCCACGCCCGCGACCAGCCCGCGCCCGGGCGGCGGGCCGGCCTCGTCGAGCACCACGCTCTTGCGGAGTTCGTCCTGTATCGCCCGGGCCTCGGCCTCGTCGGCGGGGGTCTTCACACTCGTCATGAGGTGCGAGAGTAGCCTGGCGATCATGTTCGTCATGGAGCTCACGTACACCGCGCCCATCGAAGCCGTCGAGGACGAGCTGGACGCCCACCTCGCATGGCTGGACGGCCACTACGCCTCGGGCGTCTTCCTCGCCTCGGGCCGCAAGGTCCCGCGCGAGGGCGGCATCATCCTGGCGGCGGGCGTCTCGCGCGCGGAAATCGAGCGCATCGCGGCGCAGGACCCCTTCACCCTGGCCGGCGTCTGCGAGTACCGCATCACGGAGTTCATCGCGACGAAGACGTCGTCGGACTTGGCGGGGGTACGGGAGAACCCGGCGCTGTAGGCGGGCGGCTCGGAAGGCGGCCTTCGGTTGGTCGGGGGTCGGTGGGGCTGGGCGGGGTGCCGGGGGCGGGACTCGTGCACTCGGGGTCGGTGGAGTGTCCGGGGGCGTCCCGGCAGTCCACTGTCCTTCCGTGTCGGGTCGGTCCGTCAAGGGCGCTCCCTGCGGTCGCGTCGCTGCGCGATGGCCTTCGGCCACCCTTGACCGCCCGGCCCGCCCCGGAATGCCACAAGACTGCCGGGAAGCCCCCGAAGGAATGGCCGGGAGGATACCGGGCAGGAACGGCCGCGTCAGCGATGCCGACCGGCGCCTGGTGACCGGCAGCGCGCCCGGAGGGCGTCGCGAGCAACCGTTCCGTACCTCGGCGGGCACCAACCCGCACCGGACGGCGATGAGATGACCATCCCCCGCCGGTTCGCGACGGATCGCTACGCGCTTCTCCCGGCATGGCGTCCGACGACCGTCCGGGGCTGGACACAAGCCGTCCACGCGCCGGAACGGACCTCCCTGGCGACGCGACCGCAGGTGACGGTCAGTCGCGGATGAGGAGGACGACGAAGCCCACCACCGCTCCCAGGACCAGTCCGAGGACGGAGTAGCGGGGACGTGACTCGCGCAGGACGGGGAGCAAGTGGTCGACGGAGAAGCGGCCCGGGCCGGTGAGGGTGAGTGCGATGACGGCCGCGAAGAGGACCGACTCCAGTTCGACGCCCTTCGGGGCGAAGAACGTGTTCAAGCCCCGAACGGCGAGGATGTTGATGAAGGTGCCGGTCAAGGCCGCGCCTGCGAGCGGAGTGAGGAAGCCGAGGGCGAGGCCCAGGCCACCCAGGGTCTCGGAGAGGCCGGCGATGACCGCCATGGCGTCCCCGGCCGGATATCCGCTCATCGTGAAGCCCTTGCCGGTGGCCGAGAGGCCCGGACCCTTGAACCAGCCGAAGAGCTTCTGAGTGCCGTGGCCGGCCATGGTGAGGCCGACGACGAGCCGGAGTACGAGCAGGCCGATGTCGTGGGTCACCGTGGTGGCGGAGGTGACGCCGAAGATCGCACGGTCCCGCCGGTCGTACGCCATGAACGTCCGTTCCTTCCGTCGCCGGTGAGCGACGGCCACCCTATGACGCTCCGCTGCGACGACCGGGCCGCAACGTCGTCACCGCTCGTCGTCGACCCGTTCGGCCGCAAAACGACCACTACCAGCCCCGGACGGCCGCGGACGCCATGCCGAGAGGAGCACGTAGCGATCTAGTGCGTCCCGCCGTCATGGTCGGGCCTGGTGATACCGGGAAATGTGGTGCCGATGGGCCGGAGGTCCCGGTCGGCATCGCTGACGCGGCCGTCCCTGCCCGGTATCCTCCCGGCCGTTCCTTCGGGGGCTTCCCGGCAGTCTTGTGGCATTCCGGGGCGGGCCGGGCGGTCAAGGGTGGAGCGCAGCGACATCGCGCAGCGACGCGACCGCAGGGAGCGCCCTTGAGGGACCGACCCGACACGGAAGGACAGTGGACTGACGGGAAGCCCCCGGACACTCCACCGACCCCGAGTGCACGAGTCCCGCCCCCGGCACCCCGCCCAGCCCCACCGACCCCGACCAACCGAAGGCCGCCTTCCGAAGCCCCCGCCCCCGACTACGAAGCCCCCTCCAGCCTCCCCACCCGTCCCTTCTCCCCCGCCGCCCAGCAGCCCCCGTCGCCCGCGCAGTCGACCGTGTCGAACGAACCCGGGGTCAGGGGGCGCCACGTCCTGCCGGCGTCCGTCGTCACGTCGCTGCCCGTCGGGCCCACCGCCAGGGCCGCGGTGCGCAGGTGCGGGAGCCAGGCCGCGCCCGAGCGGTACGCCGGGGGCGGGGTCGACGCCGGGCGCCAGGTGCGGCCGGAGTCCGCCGATACGGCGGCGGCCCGCGGGGAGGCCTCGCCGGTGCGGTAGTCGCCGCCGACCGCGAGGCCCGTCGTACGGTCGCGGAAGGCCAGGGCGAAGACCCCCTTGGCCGGGTCGCCCGCCGGGATGCCCGACTCGGCGACCCGCCAGGTGCGGCCGCGGTCCGGCGAGTGCAGGATCCGGCCGGCCGCGCCGCCGCCCGTGGCCAGCCACACGTCGCGCGGCCCCGCGCTCACCAGGCACTGGCCACTGGCCGCGAACCCCGCCTCGCCCGCCAGGGCGTCCGGCATCCCCGTGCCCGGCAGCACCGCCCAGTTCCGGCCGCCGTCGTCCGTCGACAGGATCCGGAACTTGCCGTCCACCGGGTCGCTCATCGCCAGTCCGTGCCGGGAGTCGAAGAAGGTGAGGCAGTCGTAGAAGGCCCGCGGGTCGGGGTTGCGGAAGGTCTCCGTCCAGGTGGCGCCGCCGTCCTCGGTGCGCAACACCCGCGAGGCCTCGCCCTCCCCGATGGACAGGGCCACCGCGCGCCGCGCGTCGAATGCCTCGATGTCGCGCAGCTCCAGGCCCTCCGCGACCGCGCCCGGCGGTGATACGTCACGCCAGCTGCGGCCGCCGTCCACCGTGCGCAGCACGGTGCCCTTGGTGCCGGCCACCCAGGCCGTGGAGCGGCTGACCGCCGCGAGCCCGCGGAACCGGGCGTCCTTGCCGGTGTCCTTCAGGGCCCAGCCCGCACCCCGTAACTCCTGCGCGCCCGTACCGTTCTGCGCGTGCGCCGGGGCGGCCAGCAGGCCCACCGCCAGAGCCGCCGCGCACATGCCAACTCCCAGAAGTCTCATGGCGCCGGAAGCTAATGCACACCGGATTCGGCGTCCAGGGTGCGTCCGCGCCGCCGCGTTCCTACGCTGTGGCCATGCCATCCAAGGAACCCAAGGCCTACGACGGCAAGCGCATCACCGTCACCTACGACACCGGGCGGTGCCTGCACGCCGCCGAATGCGTGAGCGGGCTCCCGGAGGTGTTCGACTCGGGGAAGCGTCCGTGGGTGCAGCCGGACGGAGCCGAGCCGGAGCGCGTCGCCGAGGTGATCCGCCGGTGCCCCTCGGGTGCCCTGCGGTACCGGTTCGCCGACGAGGGGCCGGCCGAGGAGCCGGACCGGCCGACGACGGTCGTACGCTCGCCCGCCGGGCAGCTCGTGATGCGCGGCGATCTGCGCGTGACGACCCCCGACGGGGCCGTCCGGCAGGAGACCAGGGCGATGCTTTGCGCTTGTGGAGTGAGCGGGAACCAGCCGTTTTGCGACCACTCCGGGGCGTGCGGCCGCGCATGACAGCCCTTCACCCACCACGCCCCTGCCGTCACTCTGTGCGATCAAACGGACGCGTTCCAGCCAATCGGTGACACAGCTCACGTCAGTTCGCATGCACGGATTTGCCGATTCCGGCGTCTATCCGGTTGCCGGGCTTCACCCATGCCCGACAGCAGATCCGCCGCAAGGGAGCGAGCCTTGATCACTGTTATCGAGCAGGCCGTGCAGGCCCGTCTGGTCGCCACCGCCCCGAAGGTCGAGACCGTGCCCGTCACGCTCTGCTACGACCGTGCGGATCCCTTCGCCGTGCGCATGGCCTTCCCCGCTCCCGCCACCCTGGAAGGCGTCGAGGTTTCGTGGACCTTCGCCCGCGAACTCCTGGAATCGGGGCTGGACCGCCCGACGGGATGGGGCGACGTACGGGTGCGGCCGTACGACATCGACCGGACCACGATCGAGTTCCACGCGCCGGAGGGGGTGGCGATCGTGCTGATGCTGACGGCCGAGCTGCACCGGTTCCTTGAGCGGGCCGCGACGATCGTGCCGCCGGGTCTGGAGCACCTGTACCTCGACATGGACCACAGCCTGGCCGAGCTGATGCGCGACCCGCGCTGAGACCGGGCCGCCACCCCGTTCCCCGCAGCCCGCCCCTTCGCCGGCCCCGCGCTCGCGCTCGCGCTCGCGCTCGCGCTCGCGCTTAAATCGTTTGCGGGCGGCCCCCGGCCGCCCGTAGCTTCGTTGACGCCCCATTGCCGTCGAAACGGAGCAGGACGTTGCTCTTCTGAGGTCCGAGACACCGACCGATCCCGCCGTACCGACCCGTTCCACGTCGGATCCGACCGTCGGCTGTCTCCCCGCGTTGCACGCACCACTCACGCAACCTGGAGGCCTCCATGAGCCATGTCCCCGCATTCATCACCTGCTCCGCCCTGTCCTTCGACTGGCCCGACGGGACTCCCGTCTTCGATGACTTCCACTTGGCCGTCGGCCCCGGCCGTACCGGCCTCATCGGCCTCAACGGCTGCGGGAAGTCCACCCTGCTCAGACTGATCGCCGGTGAACTGACGCCCACCGAAGGCCAGTTGTCGGCAGTCGGCACGGTCGGGTACCTCCCGCAGGGCGTCACCCTCGACACCGCCCTGCGCGTGGACGAGGCGCTAGGCATCCACACCGCCCGCGCCGCCCTGCACGCCATCGAGGCGGGTGAGGCCGACGAGGCGAATTTCGCCGCGGTCGGCGACGACTGGGACGTGGAGGAGCGGGCCCTGGCCACCCTCGACCAGCTCGGCCTCGCCCGGATCGGCCTGGACCGTACGGTCGGCGAACTGTCGGGGGGCGAATGCGTGTTGCTGCGCCTCGCCGCCCTCCTGCTGGCCCGGCCCGACGTCCTGCTGCTCGACGAGCCGACGAACAACCTGGACCTGCGGGCCCGGCGCCGCCTGTACGCGGCGGTCGAGTCCTGGTCCGGGGTACTGCTGCTGGTCAGCCACGACCGGGAGCTGCTGGAGCGGGTCGACCAGATCGCCGACCTGCACGACGGCGAAGTCCGCTGGTACGGAGGGAACTTCTCGGCGTACGAGGAGCAGCTGGCGGCCGAGCAGGACGCGGCCGAGCGGATGGTCCGGGTCGCGGAGGCCGACGTACAGCGACAGAAGCGGGAGCTGTCCGACGCCCACATGAAGCTGGCGCGGCGCAAGCGGTACGGCCAGAAGATGAACGACCAGAAGCGCGAGCCGAAGATCGTCATGGGCGCCCGCAAGCGCGCGGCGCAGGAGTCGGCCGGCAAGCACCGCATCCTGCACGCCGAGAAGCTGGCGCAGGCGAAGGAGCGGCTGGACCAGGCGGCGGAGGCGGTGCGCGACGATGACGAGATCCGGATCAAGCTGCCCGCCACGCAGGTCCCGCCGGGCCGCCGGGTCCTGACCCTGAGCGACGTGCACCTGGCACACGGGGCCCGGGTCGCCGGCGAGTGGGAGCTGCGCGGTCCGGAGCGGATCGCGCTGGTGGGCCGCAACGGTTCGGGCAAGACGACCCTGCTGCTCACGATCGCGGGGACGCTCGCGCCGGTGTCCGGCGAGGCGGTCACGCACGTGACGACGCGGTTCCTGCCGCAGCGGCTGGACGTGCTCGACGAGAGCCGGTCGGTGGTGGAGAACGTGGCCCGGTTCGCCCCGCAGGCCTCGAACAACCTCGTCCGGGCGCGGCTCGCGCACTTCCTGTTCCGGGGCGCCCGGGCGGACCGGCCGGCCGGCACCCTGTCGGGTGGTGAGCGGTTCCGGGCGGCTCTGGCTGCGCTGCTGCTGGCGGAGCCGGCTCCGCAGCTGCTGATGCTGGACGAGCCGACGAACAACCTGGACCTGGCGAGCGTCCGGCAGCTCACGGAGGCGCTGGAGTCGTACGAGGGCGCACTGCTGGTGGCCAGCCACGACGTGCCGTTCCTGGAGTCCGTCGGGATCACCCGGTGGCTGCTGCTGGACGGCGAGCTGAAGCCGACCACGGCCGAGGAGGTGCGCGAGGCCCTCTGGCACGAGTGAGTACGAGTGGGTTGCGGCCGGGTCGGCGGCCGACCCGGCGGCCGGCTCCGCGGCCGTAATGCCCGTCCTGGCGGTGACCGCCGTCAAGGCGGGTGTCACGGGCCACCTGCCGGGGCGACTTTCGCTCCGCCGGGCCACTCTCGCGCGCCCTCAAACTGCGCAGATAACCGGACGTAACCGGTCATATGAACGCCTGGGGCTTGGCTGGCCCTCACGCTCCGCTTAACCTACGGGTTCGTAGGCTACGGAACCGTAGGTATTTCGCTTTGTCCTCAGGAGCACCCGTGACAATCACCTCTCCCCACCTCGGCAGCTCGGAGGCGTGGACCGACGCCAAGCTGCTGTACGCGCTGGAAGAGGTGGTCGAGAAGGAACTCAACCGCCATCTGAAGGTCACCAAGGACTGGATGCCCCACGAGTACGTCCCGTGGAGCGACGGCCGGAACTTCCCGGGCTTCTTCGAGGACGGCGAGGCCTGGGACCCGCAGCAGTCCAAGGTCACCGACATCGGCAAGATCGCGCTGGTCGTGAACCTGCTGACCGAGGACAACCTCCCCAGCTACCACCACGAGATCGCCACGCTCTTCGGCCGCAACGGCGCCTGGGGCACGTGGGTGCACCGCTGGACGGCCGAGGAGGGCCGCCACGGCATCGTGATGCGCGACTACCTGCTGGCCTCGCGCGCCGTGGACCCGGACAAGCTGGAAGCGTTCCGCATGCAGCACATGTCGGAGGGCTTCGAGTCCGACAACCGGCACTCGATGCTGCACTCCGTGGCATACGTGGCCTTCCAGGAGCTCGCGACGCGCATCTCGCACCGCAACACCGGCCACCAGTCCGGTGACCCGGTCTGCGACCGGATGCTGGCGCGCATCGCGCAGGACGAGAACCTGCACATGATCTTCTACCGCAACCTGCTGGGCGCGGCCTTCGAGATCGCCCCGGACCTGACGATGCAGGCCGTGCGGGACGTCGTGGTCAACTTCCGGATGCCCGGCCACGGCATGCCCGGCTTCGAGCGGATGGCCGCGCAGATGGCGATCGGCGGGGTCTACAACCTGCGGATCCACCACGACGACGTGCTGAGCCCGGTGATCCGGTTCCTGAAGATCATGGACATCGACGGTCTCGGCCCCGAGGGGCAGCAGGCCCAGGAGGAGCTCGGGCTCTTCATGAACGGCCTGGACTCCGAGGCCCGCAAGTTCGACGAGCGGCTGGCCGCCCGCGCGGCGCGCATCGCAGCCCGCAAGGCCTGACCGGCCCGACCGGCCCGACCGGCCCGACCGGCCCGACCGGTTCACAACGCCTCGAACCCTGGCACGGCCGCGGCCCTGCCGGGGTTTCGCGCTGTCCGGCGCCGGGGCCCGGCCGCGCCGGACCCCGGTCAGCCGCGCGAGCGCAGCGCGAGGCGCTCGGACTCCGAGAGGCCTCCCCAGACACCGAAGCGCTCGTCGTTGGCCAGGGCGTACTCCAGGCATGCCGTGCGGCCCTCGCACGCCCCGCACAGCCGCTTCGCGTCCCGCAGGGAGGAGCCGGGCTCCGGGAAGAAGAAGCCGGGGCCCGTCTGGGCGCAGAGGGCGAGGTCGTACCAGGCGGGCGCGGCGGTGGTGGAGGTGTTCATCGACATGCCGGAGATCCTTGCCGCCGCCGATGGACGTCCGATCAACGCCTGATCAACACCGGCTCCCCGGGATCGGCACCGGCTCCTCAGGACCCCGGCGGCGGAGCGCTGGCGATGACGGCGAACCGGGCGCCGTAGGGGTCGGCCAGCTTGGCGAAACGGCCGACTCCCTCCATGAACACCGGCGACAAGCGGACCTTGCCGCCGGACTCCTCCGCCGCGGCCGCCGTCACATCGCAGTCGGCGACCTCGAAGTACGGGGTCCAGTAGGGGCGTTCGGCGTCCTCGACCGGGTCGCTCCCGATCGGGACGATGCCGCCGAAGGCCGCCTCGTCGGGCGCGCCCGCGGCCTTGACCGCGGTGTACGAGCCGCCCTCGAAGGGCATCTCGCTGATCTCCCACCCGAAGACCGCGCCGTAGAAGGCCGCGGCCGCCCGTACGTCGGCCGTGTAGAGCTCGGTCCAGCACAGGGTGCCGACGTCGGTCACGGCGCCGAGGCCTTCGATCCTGCCCGGCTGCCAGATCGAGAACGTGACCCCCGCGGGGTCGGCGAAGATCGCCATCCGGCCGAGGCCCATGACGTCCCTGGGCTCGACGGCGACCGTGCCGCCCGCCTTGACCACGGCTGCCGCGGTGGCGTCCGCGTCGGAGCTCCGGAAGTACACGGTCCACGCCGACCGGACTTCGCCCGGTGCGACGGCCATACCGCCCGCCACCGTCTTGCCGCCGAGCTGGAACATCGCGTATCCGCCGGCCTCCTCGCCGCCCGGCCGGTAGTCCCAGCCGAACAGTCCCGTGTAGAACCCGGCGGCGCCGTCGAGGTCGGGCGTGCCGAGGTCGACCCAGTTCGGGGAGCCGTCTTCGTAGTCCGTCGTGAGCATGACCCGTACTCCTTCCGTCCTCCCGACGAGCATGGCACCCGCCGCTGACAGTGCGCTCAGCCCTGGCCCGTGCCGTCCTCGTGCTTCGCCCGGCTCGGCTGGACGCGCTTCGGCTCGCCGGGCATCTTCGGGTAGTCCGGCGGGTACGGCATGTCGCCCAGGCCGTGGTCGTGTTCGTGGCGCTCTGCCAGTTCCAGGGCGGCGTCCAGGGTGAAGGCGTGCTCGTCCATGTCCGCGTGCAGGTCTCCGAGCTCCGCGTACCGCGCCGGCATCGTGGTGATGTCGAAGTCGCGGGGCTCGGCGGAGTCGATCTCGTCCCAGCGCAGCGGGGCGGAGACCGGGGCGTGCGGGCGCGGGCGGACGGAGTACGCGGAGGCGATCGTGCGGTCGCGGGCGGTCTGGTTGTAGTCGACGAAGATCCGCTCGCCGCGCTCCTCCTTCCACCACGCCGTGGTCACCTTGCCGGGCATCCGCTGTTCCAGTTCGCGGCCGATCGCGATCGCGCAGCGCCGGACCTCGGTGAACGTCCAGCGCGGCTCGATCGGCACGAACACGTGCAGACCCCGCCCGCCGGAGGTCTTGGGCCAGCCGCGCAGGCCGAGGTCCTCCAGTACGTCGCGCAGCTCGTGGGCGCAGATCACCGCGTGGTGGTAGTCGGTGCCCGGTTGCGGGTCCAGGTCGATGCGCAGTTCGTCGGGCCGGTCGGTGTCCTCGCGCCGCACCGGCCAGGGGTGGAAGGTCAGGCAGCCCAGGTTGGCGGCCCACAGCACGGCGGCCGGTTCGGTCGGGCAGATCTCGTCGGCCGTGCGCCCGCTGGGGAACTCGATGTGGGCGGTCGGGATCCAGTCGGGCAGGTTCTTCGGGGCGCGCTTCTGGAAGAAGGACTCGCCCTCCACCCCATCGGGGTAGCGCTCCAGGGTGGTGGGCCGGTTGCGCAGGGCGCGCGTGATCCCGTCGGCCACGGACAGGTAGTACCGCGCCACGTCCAGCTTGGTCAGGCCCCGCTCGGGGAAGTAGACCTTGTCCGGGCTGGACAGCCGCACGGTCCGCCCGCCCGCGTCCAGCTCGATGGCATTCCCGGATGCACCCATGTGCGCCACGGTAGGCGGCCCCCGCCCGGTGCGCATACCGGGCGGCCCGGGACGTACCACCGCAGAATCTAAGACATGGATCTGCCCGTGATGCCGCCCGTGAAGCCGATGCTCGCCAAGTCGGTGTCCAAGATCCCTCCGGGCATGCAGTACGAGGCCAAATGGGACGGCTTCCGGGCCATCGTGCACCGCGACGGCGATGAGGTGGAGATCGGCAGCCGTACCGGGAAGACGCTGACCCGGTACTTTCCCGAGCTGGTGACCGCGCTGAAGGACAACCTGCCGGCCCGCTGCGTGGTGGACGGCGAGATCGTCATCGTTCACGGCGGGCGGCTCGACTTCGACCGGCTGACCGAGCGGATCCATCCCGCGCAGTCCCGCGTCGACATGCTGGCGCGGAAGACCCCCGCGAGCTTCGTCGCCTTCGATCTGCTCGCGCTCGGCGACGAGGCCTTCCTCGACACCCCGCTGGCCGACCGCCGCACCGCCCTCACCGACGCCCTGTCCACTGCCCGGCCCCCCGTTCATCTCGCGCCCGCGACCACCGACCCCGCGCTCGCGCGGGAGTGGTTCGAGCGGTTCGAAGGCGCCGGGCTCGACGGGGTGATCGCCAAACCGCTCGATCTGCCCTACCGGCCCGATGCCCGCCTCATGTTCAAGATCAAGCACGAGCGTACGGCCGACGTCGTCATCGCGGGTTTCCGTTTCCACAAGAGCGGTCCGATTGTCGGATCGCTGCTCCTGGGCCTGCACGACGCCCGCGGCGCCCTCCAGCACGTGGGGGTCTGCGCCGCCTTCCCGATGAAGCGCCGGGCCGAGCTGGTGGAGGAGCTCGCACCCCTGCGGATGGACGACACCACCGGGCACCCGTGGGCCGCCTGGGCCGAGGAGTCCGCGCACGAGGGCGCCCGGCTGCCGGGCGCCCAGAGCCGCTGGACCGGCAAGAAGGACCTCTCCTGGGTGCCGCTGCGCCCCGAGCGCGTGTGCGAGGTGGCGTACGACCACATGGAGGGCGACCGCTTCCGGCACACCGCCCAGTTCCGCCGCTGGCGGCCCGACCGCGAACCGGACAGCTGTACGTACGCCCAGCTGGAGGAGGTCGTCGGCTACGACCTCGCCGAGGTGCTCGGCCCGACCGCCGGGTCGTAGACCAGCCTCTCCCACTCCTCCCGGTCCGGTCCCACCGCTTGCGGCGCGTACCCGGGCCGGGCCGCCAGCCAGCGCTCCACCCGCGCCCGCACCCGCGGGTCCGCGTACGCCCGCTCCGGCGGTTCGACCAGGTGCCGCACCCGCGCCCGGGCCCGCATCACCTCGGGGTCCTCCAGTGCGCACTCGAACAGCGCGGCCACCGCGCGCGCCGACTCCCCTCGCCCCGCCCGCGTCGCGAACCGCTCCCCGATGGCCGCGTCGGCCACCACCTGGAAGTCGAACCACGGCTTCAGGGTCCGCACGGCCCATGCGTGGTACGCGGCGGCGAACCGCACCGATCCCGGGTCATCGTGCGCCGTACGGGCCACCCGGCACGCGGCCCACAGCGCCAGCGAGGTGCCCTGCCCCAGCGTCGGATTGGTGTGCGTGAGCGCGTCCCCGATCGGCACCAGGCCGGTGGCCACCGGCCCCCGCTCGTCCACCAGCGCGCTCCAGCGGTTGTCCAGGCCGCCCGCGGCCAGCACCCCCGACAGCGGTGCGGCGCCCAGGTCCAGCCAGGCCGCACCCGGCGGAAAGGCCCGCGCGGCGGCCTCGAACACGGCGGGGTCGCGCAGGGCGGAGCGGGTGGTGTCCCGGGTGTGGACGAACAGGGTCACCGCGAACACCCGGTTGTCGGCCGGGAAGACGGCGCACCCGGCGAAGGTGTTGCCGGTCACCGCCCACGGCCGGCGGGGCCCTTCCTCCATCCCCTCGGGCAGCCGGTACCAGCGGCAGAAGTACGCCAGCCCCGTCCGGTGCCGTTCCACCACCGCCGGCCGGCAGCCCGCCGCGGGCAGCAGTCGCTCGACGCCCCCGCGCCGCCCGCCCGCGTCCACGACCAGGTCCCCGGCGTACGCGCCGGCGGGCGTGATCACGCCCCGCACCCGTACGGCGGAGCCCCTCGGCTCGGCCAGCAGCCCGGTCACCGGCTCGCCGTGGCGCATGACCGCCCCCGGCTCGGCGCGCAGCGCCGTGGCCAGGGCGCTCTCCAGGACGATGCGCCGGGCCTGGAGCATCACCAGGTCCTCGTCGCCGGGCCGCGCGGGCGGGCGTACGTCGAACCAGTCCAGCTCGTGCCGCTCGCGGGCCCCGAGCCGCAGCATCTCCGCGTGGACGTCGGGCAGTTCCCGCCTCAGGACGGTACGGGCCGCGCCCAGCAGGGCGTGCGGCTGCGCGGCCTGCGGGACGCCCGGCCGGTGCCAGCCGAAGAAGTCCCGGTCGAGCGCGGCGCCGGGTGCGCGGGCGTCGCGTTCGAACAGTTCGGCGGTGTGTCCGTACCGCGCCGCGAGCAGCGCGGTCGCCAGCCCTCCGACACCTCCGCCGATGACCAGCACATGTGCCATTGCGAGCCCCCCGAGCCTCTGAGCCGATGAACGGTACGAAGATCAGACTGTTCAGAGCCTGCACGAACCCGCCCCGGCCGAAACCCGCACACCCGTCCGACGGACTAGGCCCCGACCCCGCCCCTGCCCCGGCCGGCGGCGCGGTGGGCTTCGAGGGCCCGCCGGCCCTCCTCCTCGATCAGGTCGCCGTTGATCGCCACCGCCGCCCGCACCCCGGCCGCGGCCGCCCCGGCCAGCTGCTCCATGGGATCGGCCACGTTCCCGGCCGCCCAGACACCGCGCAGCGCGGTGGCACCGGTCAGCGGGTCCGCCTCCAGGCAGGTGCCGATCTCCGCTCCGGCCCGCTCCACCGTGGCCACGGGCAGCCCCAGGCTCGCCGCCACCCCGGCGCGGGCGGTGAACCGCGGGGCCACCACGAGGGCCGTGCACGCCACGGTGGCGCCACCGGCCAGGGTCACCCCTGCCAGCCGGCCGCCGGTGGTCTCCAGTCCGGTCACCTCGCCCTCCGCCACCGCGATGCCGAGCGCGGACAGCAGCTCCCGCTCCTCGCCGGCGAGGAACCGGGTGTGGGCCAGCAGGGTCACGCGGTCGGTCCAGTTCCGCCACATCTGCGCCTGGTGCACGGCCAACGGACCGGTGGCCAGCACCGCGACCGGCTCGTCGCGCACCTCCCAGCCGTGGCAGTACGGGCAGTGCAGCACGTCCCGGCCCCAGCGCTCCCGCAGCCCCGGCAACTCCGGCAGCTCGTCGACCAGCCCGGTGGCGATCAGCAGCCGGCCGGCCCGCACGGCGGACCCGTCGGCGCAGCGGACGGCGAAGCCGCCGCCGGGCAGCCGGTCGGCGGCGAGCGCGGTGCCGGCCGCCCCGGAGCGGATCCGGCCCCCGTACCCGCCGACCTCGGCCCGTCCCGCGGCGAGCAGCTCCGCCGGGCTCGCCCCGTCCCGGCCCAGGTAGCCGTGCAGGTGGGCGGCGGGGGCGTTGCGGGGGCTGCCGGAGTCGAGCACCAGCACGGACCGGCGGGCCCGGGCCAGGGTCAGCGCCCCGGCGAGTCCGGCGGTCCCGCCGCCCACGACCACCACGTCGGAAGGGTCCGACGGCGTGTTGTCCTTCGCGTTGTCCATACCGCCGAGGGTGCGGCCGGCCCACCCGCTTGACAAACGCTGTTGCCGAACCGGCAAATGGAACGATGACCACACCCCATGACCGGCCCGAACGCCCGGCACGGGCCGTCCCCCGGCCCAACGCCGTCGTCGGCGTCGGCCTCGTCGTCACCGACGCCGACGGGCGGGTGCTCCTCGGGGAGGCCCACGACGGCCGCTGGGAGCTGCCCGGCGGAAAGGTCGACCCCGGGGAGAGCTTCGAGCAGGCCGCCGCCCGCGAACTGGCCGAGGAAACGGATCTGCGGGCGGCCCCCGAGGACATCCGGATCCTGACCGTCCAGCTCTCCCCCGAGGCGGAGACGACCCGCCTGACCGCGGGGGCCGTGACCGGCGCCGCCGAAGGCACCCCGAAGGTGACCGAGCCGCACAAGATCCTGCGCTGGCGGTGGTTCGCCCCGGACTCGATCCCGCAAGCCCTCTACGCGCCCTCGGTGACGGTCCTGCGCGCCTGGCGCCCCGAGCTCGGGCCGACCCTGCCGCCCGTCCCCTCGCACGACTACCCGACGCCCTGACGGAGCGAGCGGACGCCGCCCGCCCCCTGTGACATCTCCCACCCCCTCTTGCCACAGCAAGGAAGGCATACCTAAGTTCGTATGCATGGCCCCCCACCACCTCACACCCCCCACCGGTCCGGGCACCCCCGAGCTCGTCGACTTCACCGTCGACCTCACCGCTCAGGAGGTCCTTCGGCGGGCCCAGGTCATGGCCGCCCTCGGCCCCGACTGGGACCCGATCGAGGTTCTGCGCGGTGAGGAGGCGGCGTACGACCTGCTGTACTCCGGCCTCGACGCCGAGCAGCAGCGCATCCACGACAGCCTCGTCGAGGCCGGCGTACTCGCCCCGCGCGGGGACGGCCATGCTGCCGCTTGACCCGCAGGCGGACCCCGGGCGGCGCGCCTGGGTGGCCTGCCCGGGCTGCGACGACGCCCGCGGCTGCGCGCCGTGCGAGGAGCGGCGCACCTGCTCCGCCCACTGGCGCTACCTGCTCACCAACACCGGCAGCCTGCTGCACCTGCAGTGCCCGTCCTGCACCCACGTCTGGGTGCACGAGAGCGGTTTCGGCGCCACGCGCTCGCTGTGGAGCCGCATCACCAGCGGCCGCCCGGCCGGGCACTGAGCGGCCTCGCGGGTCACACCCCCGCCGGGGTCTTCCGCGCGAAGTATCCCTCGCCCAGGTCCTCCGCCAGCAGCCGTTTGGCGATCGCGTCGGCCGCCGCCCGGAGTTCCTCGCTCCGCGGCCGGCCGCGGTCCTTCTCCAGCTGGTCGCCGAGCCAGGTTCCCCACGCCTTGGACAGGGTCGCGGCCTCCCGCTGCCCCGCCGCCGTGAGCGTGAAGAAGGCGCCCTCGCGGGTCACGTACCCCTCCTGCTCCATCCGGTCGTAGACCGGCACCAGGACCTCGGGCGGCAGGGCGCGGCGCGAGGCGATGAGCCCGAGGCTCGCGTGGCCGACCGTACGGGTCATGATCTCCACCTGCATCACCGCCCACGCGCCCGCGATGTCCAGCCGGGTGTCGGAGTCGTTCACGATCGCCCGCGCCGTCTCCGGCCCCATGTTCCGTACGAGCTTGCCGACGGCCAGCTCCAGCAGTTTGGCGGAGTCCCCGGAGGCCGTGGCCGGTGAGGCGAAGCCGTCGCCCATGTCCGTCGAGGCCGCGCGGGCGGAGTCCCGCAGAGGGACCTGCTTGAGGAAGAGCGCGACGACGAAGCCGAACGCCGCCACCGGCACGGTCCACAGGAACACGGTCTGCAGAGCGTGCGCGTACGCCTCGACGATCGGGGCGGCCGCCGCCGGTTCGAGCCCGTCGACCCCTTGGGGGCTCCCGGCCGCCTTCGCCAGCTGCGCCGGATCGGCGCCGGTCGCCCGCGCGGCCTCCGCCACGGCCTTCTCCTGCCCGGGGCCCAGGGTGTTGGCGTAGATGGTTCCGAACACCGCGGTGCCGAACGAGCTGCCGAGCGTACGGAAGAACGTGACGCCCGAGGTGGCGGTGCCGAGGTCGGCGTAGTCCACGGTGTTCTGCACGGCGATCGTCAGGACCTGCATGCACAGGCCGATCCCGACACCGAGCACGAACATGTACAGCGACTCCAGCCAGGCGTTGCTCCCGGGGCCCATCAGCGACAGCAGGTACAGGCCGAGCCCCATGACCGCGCTGCCGACGATCGGGAAGATCCGGTAGCGGCCCGTCTTGCTGGTGACGTTGCCGCTGAAGACCGAGGCGATGAGCAGGCCGATGACCAGCGGCAGGGTCCGCACGCCCGACACCGTGGCCGAATCCCCGTCGACGTACTGGAGATAGGTCGGCAGGAAGGTCATCGCGCCGAGCATGGCGAAGCCGACGACGAAGCTCAGCACGGAGCAGACGGTGAAGACCGGGTTGCGGAACAGCCGCATCGGCAGCATCGGTTCGACGGCCCGGAGCTCGACGAGGCAGAAGAGGACGAGCGCCACCACGCCGCCCGCGAACAGGCCGATGATCACCGCCGAGTTCCAGGCGTACTCGTTGCCGCCCCAGCTGGTGCCGAGGATGAGCGCGCTCGAACCGATCGCGACCAGCACGATGCCCAGGTAGTCGATCACGGGCCGGCCCTCGGCCCGCACCGCGGGGATCGTGCGCGCCGCCGCGACGACCACCAGGATCGCGATGGGCACGTTGACGTAGAAGCACCAGCGCCAGGACAGGTGGTCGGTGAACAGGCCGCCCAGCAGCGGGCCGATGACGGTCGCGACGCCGAAGACGGCGCCGATGGCGCCCTGGTACTTGCCCCGTTCGCGCAGCGGCACCACGTCGGCGATCAGGGCCATGGCGGTGACCATCAGCCCGCCCGCACCGACGCCCTGGACGCCGCGCCACAGGATGAGCAGGGACATGTTGCCCGCCAGCCCGCACAGGAAGGAGCCGGTGATGAAGACGATCGCCGAGATCTGGAAGATGAGTTTCCGGCCGAACATGTCGCCGAACTTGCCCACCAGCACGGTCGCGACGGTTTCCGCGAGCAGGTAGGAGGTGACCACCCAGGACATGTGGTCGCCGCCGCCGAGATCGGCCACGATCGTGGGCAGCGCCGTGCCCACGATCGTCTGGTCGAGCGCGGCGAGCAGCACGCCCAGCATGATCGTCCCGAAGATGACGTTGCGCGTCCGCCGGTCCGGCAGGGGCGGCGCCGCGGCGGGGACGACGGAGGCAGTGGTCACAGTACGGACTCTCACAGCACCCCCGCCCCCTCGCATCCGGCACGGGGCCGAACGGATGACGCTCCGCCGGGATCAGCGCAGGTGGGCGAGGCCGGGATGCTCGGCCGCGTACCCGTCCAGCAGCCGCCGGGCCACCGCGACCGAGTCCACCAGCGGGTGGAGTGCGAAGGCCTTGACGGCGTCCGCCCGGGAGCCGCTCGCGGCGGCCGCGAGGACCTCCCGCTCGACCGCCTTGACGGAGGTCACCAGGCCCACCGCGTGCAGCGGCAGCGGGTCCACGGCCACCGGGTGCGCGCCGTTCGCGTCGACCAGGCAGGGCACTTCGATGACCGCCTGGGCGTCCAGCACGGACAGCACGCCGCGATTTCGGACGTTGAGGATCAGCGTGGCCCGCTCGTCGCGCGCGATGGCCCGCATCAGCGCGAGCGCCACCTGCTCGTATCCGCCGGACTCCAGATCGCTCGCGTCGCGCTCGCCCGTGCCCGCCGCCTCGCGGTTCTCGGCCATGTACGTGGCCTCCCGCTCGGCCCTCGTACGGTCCCAGGCGGCCAGCGCCGCTCCGGGCGCCCGCCCCGCCCGGCCCGCCTCGGCGTAGAACCCCCGCTGCTGGTCGCGCAGGAACGCGCCGCGGGTCTGCTTGGCCTCCGTGTACGCCCGCACGGTGTCGCGGTTGAAGTAGTAGTAGTGCAGGTACTCGTTCGGGATCGCGCCGAGCGAGCGAAGCCACTCGGCCCCGAACAGCCGGCCCTCCTCGAAGGACTCCAGCGCCGCGGTGTCGGCCAGCAGCCGGGGCAGTTCGTCGCGGCCGCCGATGCGCAGCCCGCGGACCCAGCCCAGGTGGTTGAGGCCGACGTAGTCGATCCAGGCCTCCTCGGGGCGGGCGCCGAGCAGCCGGGCGAGGCGCCGGCCGAGCCCCACCGGGGAATCGCAGATCCCGATCACCCGGTCGCCGAGCTCCTCGGCCATGGCCTCGGTGACCAGCCCGGCCGGGTTGGTGAAGTTGATGACCCAGGCATCGGGGGCGGTACGGGCCACCCTGCGGGCGATCTCCCGGGCGACCGGCACCGTCCGCAGGCCGTACGCGATCCCGCCCGCGCCGACCGTCTCCTGGCCCAGCACGCCCTCGGCCAGCGCGACCCGCTCGTCGGCGGCGCGCCCTTCGAGCCCGCCGACGCGGATGGCGGAGAAGACGAAGTCGGCCCCGCGCAGGGCCTCGTCGATGTCGCGGGTGGCGGTGACGGCCGGGGCGTCGGGCACCCCGGAGGCGGCCGCCTGGTCGGCGAGCACCCGGGCCATGGCGCCGAGCCGGGCGGGGTCCTCGTCGTACAGGGTCACGTGGGACACCCGGCCCTCGGCATGGTCGCCGAGGAGTGCGCCGTAGACGAGCGGTACCCGGAATCCGCCCCCGCCGAGGATGGTCAGCCGCACGCCCTACCGCCCTTCGCCCGTGCCACGATCCGTGACATCCGGTCCCGCGACACGGGATCGACCCGTGATGGAGGCTCCAGTGTCCCCCGCCGGGCGGCCCCGCGGGGGCTCATCCGTGCCGGGCTAGTCCTCCAGCGACGGCACGGCGCGCAGCCGGGGTCCCTGGTGGAGGGGTGCGGCCTCGCCGCCCCGGACCGGGCCCGTCGCCGCGCCCTGCGGCGTGGACAGGACCATGGTGATCCGGGTGAGGCCCATCCCGTCGAGCATCCGGCTGGATTCGGCCACCATCCGACAGCGCACGGGCCCCCAGCGCGGGTCCCAGTGGCGGACGGTCCGCACGGCTCCGTCGAGCTCGGCGGCGTCCGTCCCGTGGGTGCTCAGCCAGTGCGGCACCCCGTAGCGGTAGGCCGCCTCCATGAACGGATCGCGGGCCACCTCCTGGCGGATGCTGGTGAGGCCCTCGTCCTCCGGGGCCGCGTCGAGCGCGGCGGCGAACTGGGCCAGCAGCGGTACGCACCAGGACGGTTCGTGGTCCTCCAGCACGGCGGCGGCGTCCGGGTGGAACAGCACGAAGCGCAGGAAGTTGTCGTCCGGCAGCGCGGTGGGGTGGGGGCGCACCGACTGGAAGAGCTTGTCGAACGCCGAGTTGGTGAGGGCCACGTCCCAGCGGTGGTCCACGAGGAAGCTCGGGTAGGGAACGGCCTCCATGAGCGCCGCGTAGTCGCACAGGTAGTCGCGCTGGGCGGGGTCCTGGGGCAGCCGGCTCTCCTCGGCCGCCCGCCAGGTCGGCGGCGGATCGCGGTCGACCATGACGCGGAAGAGCCAGAAGCACTGCCGCTCGCTCATCTCCAAGGCCTCGGCCAGGGCGAGCAGTTTGCGGTCGGTCCACTCCTTGACCAGGCCGCGTTCCCAGTTGCCGTAGGCGCGGACGCTGATGCGCAGCCGGGCGGCGAGGTCTTCCTGGCTCAGCCCCAGTTCCTCGCGCCGCTGGCGCAAAATCTCCTTGCGTCGCTCCGACCGCACTGCGCCGCGTGCGGACTCTTCGCCCGCAAGGCGCTCCTCAACGACTCGGGCGAGTCCGTCGGACGGGCCCACCGCTGCGAGATGTGGCACCGAGAGCTCCCCCTCTTCACGGTCTGGATCTTCAATTTCCTCTGGCGATCCTGCTACCGACTTCATTCGAGTGTCAACTATCGTGGCAATTCCAGCCTCCAGACAGCTCATTCCCGCCACAGCTGTGGCAAGTTCTGGCCCTGCGACGGGTCCTCGGCTAGATTCCAAAAGCCGACCATGTGCCCGAACGACCCCGCCGCGATCTAGGAGAACCACTGGTGACAGACGGCTTCCCGGCTCCCGTCGCGGTGGCCAACGCGCCCCTGGCAGCCACCGTCACGCGCGTCGCCGAACTCGCGGGCAAGATGGGCCGCGACCTGAACAAGGTCTTCGACCTGCGCCGCCTGTCCGAGGCCTCCGGCGTCCCCGCCGACGTGATCAGGTCCCTGCTCGACGGCCGGCCCGCCGTCGAACCCTGCCTGCAGACGCGCTTCCTCCAGCGCCTCGACCTGCTCCGGCGCACCCGGCTGAAACCGAACGGACGCCGCTACACGCAGCAGGAGATCGCGGACGGCGCCGGCATGTCGCGCCAGCAGGCGGGCGCCCTCATCAACGGCGACCGCCGGCCCACCATGGAGCACTGCGACGCGATCCAGCGCTTCTTCGGCGTCCACGCCGGCTTCCTCACCGCGCACGACGCCGAAGCCCTCACCGACGCCCTCCAGCGGACCGAGCAGCAGCTGCTCCAGGACTACGCGGTCCGCGCGCGCGAAACCGTACCCGCCCCGGCCGCTTCGACCGGCGATCCGCTGGCAAGACTCCTGCAGAACCACGGTGTCCGCGGCATCGCCTGGCGCGCGGCCCAACTGCCCAGCGACAAACACCGGGACAAGGTGACCGAGTGGCTGGACATGCTTCTCGAAAGCGTCAAACCGAATGAATGATGACCCGGTCGAGAGTCTGGGTCTGATCCTTGAGTCCTGATCCGGATCCGCGCCGACGGGGAGAACGGTGAGCATAGGCAGAGAGCAGCGCCGGTTGTGCGGCGAACTGGTGGCCGGGCTCCGGCTGACCGCGCCCGTGGAACCCGTGGACCTCTACGCCGCCCTCTGCGAGGGCATGAGCAAGCACCGCGGCCGCCGGGTGGACTTCCGGATGGCCTCGTTCCCGCCGGGGACGGCCAGCGGCCTGTGGCTCGACATGGCGGACCGCGATCTGGTGGTCATCGAGGAACGCACGGCACCCGACCACCAGCTGGTCATCCTGGGCCACGAGCTGTGGCACATGAAGGCCGGCCACTGCAGCCACCACGTCGACGGCGCCGCCGTCGCCGCCCGGCTGCTGACCGACGGGGCGGACCTCGGCGAAACCGTCCGCAGCGTCGCCGCGCGCACGCGCGCCGACGTCTCGGAGGAGACCGAGGCGGAGACGTTCGGTTTACTGCTGGGCAGCAGGTGCCGGACCTGGCTCGCCGGGTCCGGGAGCCATCGGGCGCCCGCACAGCGTGATCAGTTGGCGGGCCGCATCGAGGCCTCGCTCGGATACCGGGGGCACAGGAACGACCGTTGAACGGCCAGGACTACTACATACCGGCAGCCGCCCTGGCGGTCTCCCTCGCCTTCAAGCTGCCGGCGCTACGGCACAACTGGCGCGACCCGCTCCTGCGGTCGGTCTGCGCCCTGCTGGTCCTGGCCGGATCGGTGTTCACCTTCGCCGCCCCGCCCACCATCGAAGCGGTCAACGAGTGGACCGGCATCACCAATGTCTCCGCCCCGCTCGTCTACTGCCTGATCACCCTCTTCAGCGCCGCGTGCCTGGTCCTGATCATGAATTGGCGCGGCGGCCCTCCCGAGGAGACCCGGCGCATCTCGCGCCGCTGGATGATCGGCTACGCCGCGGTCGTCGTGGTGCTGGTGGTCCTCTTCGCCCTCGGCGACACCCCGGTCGAACGGCTGCGGGACTTCGACACGTACTACGCCAACACCCCGTACATCCAGCAGATGATCGCCCTCTACCTGACGGCGCACCTGGTGGCGGCCGTCGTGATGGTGGCCATGTGCTGGCGCTGGTCCCTCCAGGTGCACGGCTGGCTGCGGATCGGCCTGATGATCATCGTCTCGGGCTACGTCTTCAACCTCAGCTACGACGCCACCAAGATCTCCGCGGTCGTCGCCCGCTGGGCCGGCCACGACCTCGACGACCTGAGCACCTACATCGCCCCGCCGCTCGCCTCCGTCGGCGCGCTGATCAGCGCGATCGGCTTCGTCCTGCCCCTGCTGTGCCAGCGGCTGTCCGACAGCTGGCAGACCTGGACGACGTACCGGCGCCTGGGCGCCCTCTGGCACGAGGTGCAGATCGGCGCCCCCGGCGGTACGCACGTCGTGCAGATGTCCTGGTGGGCCCCGGCGGAACTGCGGGTGATCCAGCGCGAGTCGGACATCCACGACGGATTCCTGCACCTGGGCCCGTACTTCGACCCGGCCCGCCGCGAGGACGCGTACGCGCGGGCCCGCGCCGCGGGAGCGCCGGAGGACTCGGCGCGGGCGGTCGCCGACGCGGCCATGGTCGCGGCCGCCGTCCAGGCCCGCTCGGCGGACCCCGAGGGCGCGGTCATCGGGGCGAGCGAGGAGAGCGTCCTCGACACCCTCGGGGGGCCGCGCGACCTCGTACGGATCTCGCACGCGCTGCGGCATTCGCCGGTGGTGGCGGCCGTACGACGGCAGGTGGCGCTGTCGGGGAGCGGACCGGCCTGAGCCGGCCCGCCCGCGCCCTGTCGGGGACCTCGGCGGGTCAGCGCCCGGCAGCGGCCAGCGCCACCTTCGGGAACAGGTCCTGGAACGGACCGGCGGAGTCGATCCCCTCCCGGCCGTAGGGCGCGTCGAAGCTCCACACCATGAACAGCAGGAACACGATCAGCGCGCTGAACAGCCCCGCCAGCAGCAGCTCCCGCCCGGAACGGCGGATCTGGAGGGTGAAGATCAGCCCCACCGTGACCAGCCCGCCGACCAGCAGCCCGAACCACACCACGCTCGGCAGGGTGGACTCGTCGGCCTGCATGCGCGAGTGGCGGGCGTCGTCGGCGGCCGCGATGTGGTCCAGCAGGGGCTGGTAGGCCTGTGCCTGGAGCTCGTTCGCCGGGCTCTGGTGGGTGACGTCGGTGCGCAGCTTGCCGAGCAGGTCGGCGCCCTGCGCCGAGGCGCCCCGGCCCGAGGTGAGCAGGGGCCAGTCCACGGCGACGGTGTGGGAGACGTACGCGTCCACCTCGCCGCGGATGCGGTCGCGGACGGGGGCCGGGTAGACGTCGGCGCGCTGGGTGACCTCGTACAGCGACTGGGCCTCGCGGCGCACGCTGTCCTCGGCGGCGCCGCGCGCCTCCCAGACGCCGGCGATGGCCAGACCGAGCACGATCGCGTAGACCACGCCCACCATCATCGTCATGTACTCGATGACGTCGGGGGTTTCGCTGGTGTCCTCGTCCTCGGCGACGCGGCGGTGCCGGAGCGCGGTGAAGGCGAGGACGAGGGCGCAGACGAGCGCCATGGCGACGGCCAGGACCAGCCATTCGGACACGAGGGTTCTCCCGTAGACGGTTCGGTGGATCGGGTGGACCGGGTGAATCGGGTGGAGCGGGTGAATCGGGTGGAGCGGTGAGGGTCAGCTGCGGCCGCTCTTGGAACGCGGCCGCAGCGCGGCGGCGGCGAGGACGGCCGGGGTGGTGACGACGACCATGAGCATCACGGTGGACATCCCGCCCGCGGTGCGCCGCTCCAGGGCGATCGAGTGGTACGGGCGCACGTGGAAGGAGCTCACGCGCGCGGCCGCGGCTGCGGCCCGGGGCGGGGCGGGAGTGGTGGCCGGCGCGGGCTCGGCGACCACCGCGGGCTCCGGCGCGGGCGGCGCGGGCTCCGCCTCCCCGGCCTCGGCCTTCGCCGTCGGCGGGGGAGCCGCCCCGGGGGCCGCGGCACCCGGCGCGGGCCCCGTCCCCGGGTGGTGCACGGTCGGCCGCTCGGCGCCGGGCACGAGGATCCGTACCGGAGGCCGCACGGCGGGCGGCACGGCGGCCGGGGGGACCACGGCCGGGGGTACCGCGGCGGGCGGCCGCGGCTGCCCGCCGCGGACGCAGACGTCGAGCCGGGCCCCGTGGCCGCGCAGGGGCTCGGGGCCCGTGCCGTCGTCCGCGACCGCCACATGGCCGTACAGCGGGCAGAGTGCGGCCACCATGCCCGCTCCGGCGAGGTACTGCCAAGCCGTCACCGCGCGTCCTCCCGTTGTGAGGGTTTCGGCTGAAGAAACGATCACAACGCCGCTTCGATACGCCGCAGACGCGTCAAGATCTTCGGCAGATGGGCTACTTCAAGCCATCGATGCCGAAACCGCACGCCGGCGCACCGGCCGCACGTGCCGCGCGGCGCCGGCCCCGTCCCGAAGACCGCTCACCCGCCCGGCCCATTCCGCCACCGCACGCGCCGCTCCCCCGCCCCATGATCGGAGCAGTGGACCCGCAGCCCGGCGGCGCCCGGAAGGGGACCCGGCCGGGGATCGGCCCGGCCCGGAGGGAGGTTCTCGGTGACGACGCCGCCCGTCGCGCCCCCGGCACCCGGGAAGGACGAGGAGCCGCCGCCGGCGAAGAAGTTCGCCTTCCCGAGCGCACTGACGGTCCTGGCCCTGGTCACCGTGGCGATCTGGGCCCTGGCCTTCCTCATCCCGGCCGGCCAGTACGACCGCGACGACGGCGGCGCGCCCGTCTCCGGCACCTACCACCGGGTCGAGGGGACACAGAGCTTCACCGACCGCCTCGACGACCTCTTCCTCTCCCCCGTCAACGGCCTGTACGGGATCCAGGACCCCAAGACCCACGAGGTCGGCCCGAGCCTGACCGGGACCCTCTACGGCAGCGCGGGCGTGTTCCTCTTCGTCCTCGCCATGGGCGCGTTCATCACGGTCGTCTTCGCCACCGGCGCGCTCGACCGCGGCATCGCCCTCCTCGCCCACCGGCTGCGCGACCGCGGAGCACTGCTGATCGCCGCCGTGATGCTGGCCTTCTCCGTCCTCGGCACCGTGGAGGGATTCGCGGAGGAGACGCTCGGCTTCTACGGGCTGCTGGTGCCGATGATGCTGGCCCTCGGCTACGACCGGCTGGTCGCCGCCGGCTCCGCGATCCTGGGCGCGGGCATCGGGGTGCTGTGCTCCACGGTGAACCCCTTCGCCACCGGCGTGGCCTCCTCGGCCGCCGACATCTCGCTGGGCGACGGCATCGCGCTGCGCTTCGCGATGTGGCTGGTGCTGACCCCCGTCACGATCCTCTACGTCGTGCGGTACGCGCGGCGCGTCCAGAGGGACCCGGCGAAGTCCCTGTGCGGCTTCCTGCCCGGTGACCGCGAGCAGAGGGCGACCGGGGCCGACGTGGTGGAGCCGGAACTGACCCGCCTGCACAAGACGGTGCTGGTCCTGCTCGTCCTCGTCTTCGCCCTCATGATCTTCTCGGTGGTGCCCTGGTCCAGTGCGCTGACGGGCGAGGCGGACGCGGTCCCGTACTCCTGGGAACCGGACTGGTCCTTCCCGCAGCTGGCCGCCCTGTTCATGTGCGCGGCGGTGCTGGTGGGCCTGGTGGCGCGGTTGGGAGAGGCGAAGCTCAGCTCCACGATCATCCAGGGCGCCGCAGACTTCATCTCTCCGGCGCTGGTCATCATGCTGGCGCGCGGCGTCACCGTCATCATGAACAACTCGAAGATCACGGACACGGTCCTGCACTCCATCGAGGGGGTGGTCAAGGGAACGTCGTCCGGGCTGTTCGCGGTGATCGTGTTCCTGGTGAACCTCCCGCTCGCCTTCCTGATCCCCTCCACCTCCGGCCACGCCACGCTGGCCATGCCCATCCTGGCCCCGCTCGCGGACTTCGCGGGGGTCTCGCGGGCCGTGGTGGTCACCGCCTGGCAGGCGGCGAGCGGCTGGATGAACCTCTGGGTCCCGACCACGGCCGTGACGATCGGGGGCGTGGCCCTGGCCAAGGTGGGCTACGACACGTACCTGCGCTTCGTCTGGCCGCTGCTCGCCGTCCTGCTGGTCCTGATCTGCGGCTTCCTGGTCCTCGGCGCCACGCTCTGACGCCCCGTGGGCCCTGGCGAACCTCCCGCCCCGGCCCGGGCGCCCCTCGCCTACGCTGACCGCATGTCCGCCCGCACGTCCCCCACGACACCCGAACCCACCGCCCCCGGGGAGCCGCGCGAGCCATCGCGGGGCGCCGAGTCGCGGGCTGCCGAACCGCAGGGCGGCGCACCACCGGTGGCCGTCTGGGCCGCGCTGAAGACACCGGCCCGCTTCCTCGCCTCGTGGTGGCCTTGGCGCTGCTGGGCGTACCTGGGCAGCGGAACGGTCCTCGGGTACGGGGTCCTGCTCGCGCTGGCGGTGCTCGTCGGGCTGGGGGTGCTCCTGGCGGTGGCCGGGATCGGACTGCTCCTGCTGCTCGGCGCCGTCGCGGGCGGGGTGCCGCTCGGCGCCCTGGAACGGTGGCGGCTGCGGTGGGTGGAACCGGTCCCGGTGCCGGATCCGCACACCTCGCTCGCCGGGGCCGGCGGCGCCGCCTGGCTGCGGACCCGGCTGCGCGAGCGGGCCACGTGGCGGGAGTTCGGGTACGCGGCCCTGCTCGGGCCGGCGTTCGGAGCGGCGGGCTTCGGGATCGTCAGCCTGCTCGCCTTCTCGCTGATCCTCGTGGCGAGCCCGGTCGTCGTGTGGGCCCTCGCCCCCGAGACCGTGATGCTGATCCCCGGCAGGACGGTCTCCGGGCCGCTGGAGGCCCTGGGCGGCACCGCCGTCGGACTGGCCGGGCTCGTGCTGGCCGCGTACGGGGCCGGGCTGCTCGCGGGCGCGCAGGTGAAGACGGCGCGGATGCTGCTCGGGGCGCGCGAGGAGGACCCCCGGGTGCTGGAGCTGACCCGTTCCCGGGTGCGCCTCGTGGAGGCGTTCGAGGCCGAACGGCGCCGGATCGAGCGGGACCTGCACGACGGCGCGCAGCAGCAGCTGGTCGCCCTGGGCATGACCCTCGGCCTCGCCGAGCTGGAGCTGCGCCGGGTGCCGCAGGCCGCCGATGCCGCCGCGCTGGTGACCCGGGGCCGCGGGGAGGCGCGCCGGGCGCTGGAGCAACTGCGGGACCTCGTACGGGGGATCCATCCGCAGGTGCTCACCGATCACGGGCTCGCGGCTGCCGTCGCGGAGGTCGCGCTGCGCCATCCCGTGCCCGTGACGGTCGATTTGGACGACGTGCCCCGGCTGCCCGAACCGGTGGAGCTGACGGCGTACTTCACCGTGACCGAGGCCCTGGC
The DNA here is from genome assembly GCF_042890485.1 of Streptomyces sp. NPDC002181. NCBI lineage: Bacteria > Bacillati > Actinomycetota > Actinomycetes > Kitasatosporales > Streptomycetaceae > Streptomyces > Streptomyces sp. NPDC002181. Next base: position 459,472 of record NZ_JBIASC010000002.1, read on the forward strand.
CAACGCGGCCAAGCACAGCGGTGCCTCCCGCATCGGCATCGCCGGTAGGGTCGACGGTGGCCGGCTGACCCTCTCCGTCACCGACGACGGCCGCGGCGGGGCGGATCCCGGCGCGGGAGCGGGCCTGGCGGGTCTCGCGGACAGGGTGGCGATGTTGCAGGGCAGGCTGGTGGTGTCCAGTCCGGTGGGCGGTCCGACGGAGCTGCGCGTGGAGGTGCCGTGCTCCGGCTGATCCTCGCGGAGGACTCGGTCCTGCTGCGTGCCGGGCTGACGGAACTCCTGACCCGCGGCGGCCACCGGGTGGTGGCCGCCGTGGCCGACGCCGACGCGCTGGTGCGGGCGGTGGAGGCCGAGCGGCCCGATGTGGTCGTCACCGACGTCCGGATGCCGCCCGGCTTCCGTGACGAGGGGCTGCGCGCCGCCCTCGAACTGCGCTCCCGGGACGGCTCGTTGCCGGTACTGGTGCTCTCGCAGTACGTCGCGACGGCGTACGCGACCCAGCTGCTCACCGCCGGCGCGGCGGCGGGCGGCGCGGGCGGACTGGGCTATCTCCTCAAGGACCGGGTCGGGGAGGTCGCGGAGTTCCTCGACGCCCTGGAACGGGTGGCGGCCGGCCGGACGGTCATCGACCCCGAGGTGGTCCGGGTCCTGCTGGGCCGGCAGGCGGCGGACCGGCCGCTCGCCCGGCTCACCCCGCGCGAGCGCGAGGTGCTGGCCCTGATGGCCGAGGGCCTCAACAACCAGGCCCTGGCCGCCCGGTTGTTCGTCACCGAGGCCGCCGTCGTCAAACACGCGAGCAACATCTTCATGAAGCTGGACCTCGACCCCACCGAGGGCAACCGGCGCGTCCTGGCCGTACTGGCTCATCTGCGGGGTGCCGAGGGCTGACCCCGCTGCGCGTCGCGGGCCGCGGATCCGGCCACGACGAGGGAGGAACCGGGCCGGGCCACCGACCGGGCCCAGACCGCCAGGAGGACCGGCAGCGCGAGGTAGCCGAAACGGCCCGCCGGGGCCAGGGCGAAGGCCAGGGTGAGGCCGATCGCGAGGCGGTCGGCGGCGGCGACCACCGTGCGGGGCGGGCGCACCAGCAGGGAGGCCGCCACCACGAGGCCCCCCACCGCCAGCAGGGCCACCGTCAGGTACCAGCCCCACGGGCCCAGTTCGGCCAGCAGGTGCCCGGGGAGCGGGCTGCTCGCCGGGGTCGGTACCTCGGCCCGCCCGGTCGGGAACGCGAACACCTGCCGCCACAGCTCCGCCGGCTGGAGCACCGCACCGGGCAGGACCAACCCCGCCGCGCCCGACAAGGCCACCAGGGCGCAGCGCACCGCGGCCCGCCGGCCGCCGAGGACGGCGAGCAGCGCGACCGCCACGGCCACCGCGGGCAGCGCCGTCCACTTCAGCGCGCAGGCCGCGGCGAGCACCGCTCCGCTCAGGACCGGCCGCCCGGCCGCCGCGGCCGCCAGCGCCAGGCAGAGCAGCCCGGCCAGCGGGAGGTCCACCCCGCTCACGGTCAGCGGCAGGGCCACCACCGGCGAGGCCACCAGCAGCGGCAGCCACGGGGCGTGCGCCGCGCCCAGCAGCCGGCGTCCGGCCCACAGGCAGCCGAACAGAGCGGCCGCGCACCAGAGCCGGGCGTCGCCCAGCGGACCGCCCAGCACGGCGTGCGGGATGCCGAAGACCGCCATGCCGGGCAGGTACGGGGTGTACTCCCCGACCCCCGCCGGCCGGTCCACGTACATCCGACCGGTCTCCAGGAGCAGCCGGCCGGAGCGTTCGATGACGGTCACCTCGGACTGGCCCTGTCCGCTCAGGACGAGCCACAGCAGGGGGACGGCGATCGCGCCCGTGAGGGCGGCGGCGAGGGCGGCGCGCGGCCGGCGGGCTTCGAGGGCCGCGGCGCAGAGGTAGCCCACCGCCGCGCAGCAGCCCCACAGCCGGTGCGGTCCCAGCGGGGACACGAGCGGGAAGGACAGCGCCCAGGCGGCCGCCACGAGCCAGCCGAGGGTACGCAAGACGGGAGGGGAAGGGGTCATGGGCCCATTCCAGCCGCCCGGCCGCGCCGGGTCGGTCCCCCCAGGCGGACACTTCGCGGTCGGGTTTTCCCTACCCCGCCCGCCCTCTCCCGCCCGCGGGGGCGGGGCGGGGTACGGCGAAGGGGCGCGACCTCGGAAGGTCGCGCCCCTGGGCCGTGTTCTTTCGGATCAGGCGGTCTCGGTGCCGCCGAAGCGCTCGCGGTAGGACTGGAGGTCCTCCTCGGCGATGCGCGCGAAGAGCACCGGCGGCACGGTGAACGGCGTACCGGCCGGGACCGCGTCCAGGGACTTGGCCTGCTCCGGGCTGATCCACGTCGCCGTGTCGTCGGCCAGCGCGAAGGAGGAGCGCATGGTGCGCGCCGAGGCCGGGATGAACGGCTCCGAGACCACCGAGTAGAGGTGGATCAGGTTCATGGCGGTGCGCAGGGTGAGCGCCGCGCCGTCCAGGTCGGTCTTGACCTCCAGCCAGGGCGCCTTCTCGTCGAGGTAGGCGTTGCCGGCCGACCACAGGGCGCGCAGCGCGGCCGCGGCCTTGCGGTACTGGAGGGAGTCCATGTGGCCCTCGTACTCGGCCAGCAGCTCGGCGATCTGCTCGCCCAGCTTGGCCTCGGCCTCGCCGGCCGGGCTGCCCGCCGGGACCTCGTCGCCGAACTTCTTGCGGGAGAAGGTCAGCACGCGGTTGACGAAGTTGCCGAGCGTGCCGCCGAGGTCCTTGTTGACCGTGGTGGTGAAGTGCTCCCACGTGAAGGAGGAGTCGTCGGACTCGGGCGCGTTGGCGATGAGGAAGTAGCGCCAGAAGTCGGCGGGGAGGATCTCCAGCGCGTGGTCGGTGAAGACGCCGCGCTTCTGCGAGGTGGAGAACTTGCCGCCGTAGTACGTCAGCCAGTTGAAGGCCTTGACGTAGTCGACCTTCTTCCACGGCTCGCGGGTGCCGATCTCGGTGGCCGGGAACATCACCGTGTGGAACGGGACGTTGTCCTTGGCCATGAACTGCGTGTAGCGCACGTCCTCGGCCTCGTACCACCACGCCTTGTAGTCGCGGTTGTCCGCGTCGGCGTCCGCCCACTCCTTGGTGGAGGCGATGTACTCGATCGGCGCGTCGAACCAGACGTAGAAGACCTTGCCGTCGGCGGCCAGTTCGGGCCAAGTGTCGGCCGGTACCGGCACGCCCCAGTCCAGGTCGCGGGTGATGGCGCGGTCGTGCAGCCCCTCGGTCAGCCACTTGCGGGCGATGGAGGAGGCCAGCTGCGGCCACTCCTCCTCGTGCTCGGCCACCCAGGCCTCGACCTCGACCTGGAGCTTGGACTGGAGGAGGAAGAGGTGCTTGGTCTCGCGGACCTCAAGCTCCGTGGAGCCGGAGATCGCCGAGCGGGGCTCGATCAGGTCCGTGGGGTCCAGGACGCGGGTGCAGTTCTCGCACTGGTCGCCGCGGGCCTTGTCGTAGCCGCAGTGCGGGCAGGTGCCCTCGACGTAGCGGTCCGGCAGGAAGCGGCCGTCGACCGGCGAGTACACCTGCCGGATCGCGCGCTCCTCGATGAACCCGTTCGCCTGGAGCTGCCGCGCGAAGTGCTGGGTGATCTCCCGGTTCTGCGCCGAGGAGCTGCGGCCGAAGTGGTCGAAGGACAGCTCGAAGCCGTCGTAGACCGCCTTCTGGGCGTCATGGGCCTGCGCGCAGAACTCGGCGACCGAGAGGCCGGCCTCCTTCGCGGCGAGTTCGGCGGGGGTGCCGTGCTCGTCGGTGGCGCAGATGTACAGGACGTCGTGGCCGCGCTGGCGGAGGTACCGGGAGTACACATCCGCCGGAAGCATCGACCCGACCATGTTGCCCAGGTGCTTGATCCCGTTGATGTAGGGAAGCGCGCTGGTGATCAGGTGTCGAGCCATCCTCGGATGCTCCATTTCGTATATGCGGTGACAACGTGACGTGACGGATTGTGATGCGGTTCATCGTATCGAACCGCCGAAAGGCCACGTGCCGCATTTTCGTGGGGTGGACGTCAGTGGGTGTAACGCAAAAGCGAGGGTGGTGACCTCTGCGTCACGGCCCTCGCAATGGGCCCATGTTACAGCCGGAGCGGATCACCGCGGACACCGGTCCGCCGGGCGTGCGCCGGTGCACGGCGGCCCCGCTTGGCTCCGGCATATGCGTACGCAATGACCGGGCGCGCGCGTGGTCGGAAACGGTCATCGGTCGATCATCACCGAACGTAATCCCTCGACGTCTCTCTTCTGCGCTCCCCGGGTGCGCCCGCGCTGCCAGGCTGTCCGCGCACAGGGGACGAGGTGAGGTGGAGCGGTGAGCGATGGCGGACCAGAGGAGCCCGGCGGGGCGGTGGGACTGCCACTGCCCAGCCGACGGCGGCGGCCGACGCCCATGAGCCAGTGGGACCCGACGGCACGTCTGTCGTACTGGGCCTTCCACGCGAACCGGCGGCCCTCGTACATGCGCTTCGCGTACCTGCAGCTGGGTTCCGACGCGGCGGCCGAGGACGCGGTGGACGCCACCTTCGACTCGATCATGAACGAGTGGTTACGCATGCTCCACATGGACCGGCTCGACGCCTACGCCTGGACCATCCTCAAGCAGCGCCTGGTCGACCGGGAGCCGCGGCGCGGCGGGCGCGGTGCCCGGCCGCCCGGACCCACCGCACCCGAGCCGATGGACATCAGCGCCTTCGAGGCCGCCCTCAAGGAGGCCCGCGCCGATCAGCAGTGCGAGGTGCTGACCGACACGATCCGCTTCTACTCCGCCGTCTCCCGGCTCGCCGAGCGCCAGCGCGACGCCGTGCTGCTGCGTTACGGGCTCCAGTGCACCCCCGGGGAAGCCGCGTCCGTGATGGGCGTGGACGAGGCCACCGTCCGCTCGCAGCTCGGCCAGGCCCACCGGCGGCTCGCGCGCATGCTCGACGCCTCCGCCGAACCGGCCGGCCCGGCGGGCCGCGCCCGCTCGGCCGGGACGGCCGACCCGGCCGGATCACCCGAGTCATGAGGCGCCGCGAGGACAAGCAGGAACGCGGCGGCGAGGCCGGCCGCCGTTCCCTGGCCGAGTTCCTGACCCGGGCCGGCGTCCGCGACCGCTATCCGCACTACGACCTCGGCGCGGCCGAGGCCCGCCTGCTGCGCGCCGCCCGCGGCCGGTCCGCCGCGTCCCCCTCCCGGCGCCGGGCCGCGTACGGGTGGAGCGATCCCGCGCGGGACTGCCCGCTCGACTCCGAACGGGCCCGGCGCGACCTCAAGGCCGTCTGCCTGGCCACCGTCTGCGCCCCGAAGGCGGAGGCGCAGCTCACCGCCTTCACCGAGCCGGAGGGCGGGCACACGGACCTGGCCGGGGCCGTGGTCTTCGGCTGCCTGCTGCACCTGGCCGGGCTGCGCGAAGGCGCCCGCTTCTGGTGGCAGTTCGCCGCCGGCTCGGGACGGGCGCGGACCGCCCCGGCCGCGTACTGCCTCTTCCTCGACCACTCCCGGCGCGGGGAGCACCACGACGCCCGGTTCTGGGCGCGCGAGCTGGGCCGCCGGGGCTACCGGCCGGGCGGCCGGCGGGAGCTGCGGGAGGTGCGGCTGTGCGCGCAGGCGACCGTGCTGCGTTACGTCGACCAGCTCGACGACGCCGATCTGGGCCCGGTGCCGCTGCCGAGGCCGGGGCTGCCTTCGGTGCTGGCCGCGTTCCGGCCGACGCCGCCGGCCGCGGCGGAGCCGGAGCCGTCCGCGGCGCGGCGGCGCACGGCGCCGGCCTCCGGTGTGGCCCGGCCCCCGGGCACGGGCGAGGCCATGGCGCAGGCGCGGCGCGCGCTGGCCGTCGTACGGGTCCTGGAAAGGCATCCGCTGGGGGTGCGGGCCGCCCAGCTGCGGCGGGAGTCCGGCCTGGCCGAGGCGGAGCTGCGGCCGCTGCTGGCGATGCTGTGCGAGGAGGAGTACGCCTACCGGCCCGGCGCGGGCGTGTACGCGCGCGGGCCCGCCCTCGACCGGCTCGCCGCGCCCGGCGGCGGGGGGCTGGCGGACCAGCTCCAGCGCACCCTGGCCCTGGCCCGGGACAGCGCGGGCGCGGCGGTGTACCTGAGCCGGTACGCCGAGGGGGAGGTCAGGATCACGCAGATGGCGGACGGGCCGGGGGCCCCGCCGGTGCGGGAGTGGGTGGACTTCAAGGCGGCCGCGCACGCCAGCGCGGTCGGCAAGTGCCTGCTGACGCAGCTCGATGCGGACCGGCGCCGCGACCACGTCGCCCGGCACCGGCCGGCCCGGCTCACCCCCCGGACGATCACCGACAGCCGGGCGCTGTTCAGCGCCCTCGACGCGGTGGCTCCGGGGGCGCCGGTCTTCGACCTGCGCGAGTACTCCCCCGGCGTGGTCTGCTCGGCGGTCCCGATCGCGGCCGGGGACGCCGCCGGCAGCCTCGCGCTGTCGCTGCCCGCGGCGCGCGCCCACCGGCTGCGCGAGGCGACCGGGGCCCTGCGCCGCAAGGCGGTCCCGGTGCTGCTGGCGCTGCTGCTGTCGGGGGCGATCCCGCCGGACGCCCCGGACGCACCGGACGCCGCGTCCGACCCGGCCGGCCCGGACGCACCGCCGCCGCCGCGGCCCTGCGGGGTCACCCCGGAGACCCTGCGGCACCTGCGCATGCTGTTCCGTACTCCGCTGACCCTCTCGACCGCTTCGCCGGCCGAGCCTCACCTGGTCAGCGACACGGCATCGGAGGCGGCGTACTTCTTCGACCCCCTCCCCGAGTCCGAGGAGCCCCGCCTGTCCCTCCCCGTCACCTTCGCCCCGCTGACCCCGGGGACCCTCCGCACGGCGGAGGGTCTGGTGGTGCTGAGCACGTAACGTCCGCCACACCGCCCGCGCAGCGGTCAGGCGGGACGGGTCAGGCGGTCCGCGCCCGAGAGGATCGCGGAGGCCAGGGCCTCCGCCGCCGGGGAGCCGCGCCCGCCGCGCACCAGCGCGAACTCCACCGGCCCGAGGTCCGGCAGCCCCGCCACCTTGGCCAGCCCCGGCGGGATGAGCCCCCGGGTGTGCGCCATCACGCCGAGCCCTGCCCGGGCCGCCGCGACCAGCCCGCTCAGGCTGCCGCTCGTACAGGCGATCCGCCAGCCGCGCCCCTCCCGCTCCAGCACCTCCAGGGCCCGGGCCCGGGTGATCCCCGGTGGCGGGAAGACGATCAGCGGGACGGGCCGTTCCGGATCCACCCGCAGCCCCTCCGCCCCGATCCACACCATCCGGTCCCGCCACACCAGCCGGCCCCGCTCGTCCCCCGGCCCGCGCCGCTTGGCCAGGACGAGGTCGAGCCGCCCCTCGTCGAGCCGTTCGTGCAGGGTCCCGGACAGCTCGACCGACAGCTCCAGGTCCACCTCGGGGTGCTCGTGGCGGAAGCCCTCCAGGATCTCCGGCAGCCGGGTCAGCACGAAATCCTCCGAGGCCCCGAACCGCAGCCGCCCGCGGAGCCGCGTCCCGGTGAAGTAGGCCGCCGCCCGCTCGTGGGCCTCCAGGATGGTCCGGGCGAAGCCCAGCAGCGCCTCGCCGTCCTCCGTCAGCTCCACGCTGTGCGTGTCCCGCAGGAAGAGCGGCCGGCCCGTCGCCTCCTCCAGCCTGCGTACGTGCTGGCTGACCGTGGACTGCCGCACGCCCAGCCGGCCCGCGGCCTGCGTGAAGCTGAGCGTCTGGGCCACGGTGAGGAACGTGCGCAGCTGGACCGGGTCGTACATGGCTCCCATGACTCCCATGGTGGCACCGTCATCACGGAACGAGATGACAGTCAGTGCGGTGTGCGGGTTTCCCGATCACCGTCCCACCCGTGACGATGAGGGGGCCCCAGACGTACCAGCCGCCGACCGGAAAGCCCCGTACATGCGCCGCCCGCAGATACCCGCCTGGCTGCCCCTGGACCCGTGGATCCTGGCCCTGCTCGCCACCGTCGGACTCGCCGCACTGCTCCCGGCCCGCGGCCCGGCCGCCTCCGTCGCCGAGGGCGCGGCCACCGGCGCCGTGGCCCTGCTCTTCTTCCTCTACGGCGCCCGGCTCTCCACCCGCGAGGCGCTCGACGGCCTGCGCCACTGGCGGCTCCACCTCACCGTGCTGGCCTGCACTTTCGTGCTCTTCCCGTTGGTCGGCCTGGCCGCCCGCGGCCTCGTCCCCACCCTCCTTTCGCCCCCGCTCTACAGCGGACTGCTCTTCCTCTGCCTGGTCCCCTCGACCATCCAGTCCTCGATCGCCTTCACCTCGATAGCCCGCGGCAACGTGCCCGCCGCGATCTGCGCGGGCTCCTTCTCCAGCCTCGCCGGCATCGTCTTGACCCCGCTCCTCGCCGCCGGTCTGCTGGGCGCGAGCGCGGGCGGTTTCTCCGCCGGCTCCCTCCTCAAGATCGTCCTCCAGCTCCTGCTGCCGTTCCTGCTGGGGCAGGCCCTGCGCCGCTGGGTCGGCGGCTTCCTGGTCCGGAACAAGAGGGTCCTCGGGTACGTCGACCGCGGCTCGATCCTGCTCGTCGTGTACACCGCCTTCGGCGCGGGCATGGTCGCCGGGGTCTGGCACCAGGTCAGCGCCGCCCGGCTGGGCGCGCTGGTGGCGGTGGAGGCCGTACTGCTGGCCGTCATGCTGCTGGCCAGCTGGTACGGGGCGAAGCGGCTCGGGTTCGGCCGGGCGGACCGGATCGCGATCCAGTTCGCGGGGTCGAAGAAGAGCCTCGCGGCCGGACTGCCCATGGCCAGCGTGCTGTTCGGGGCGCAGGCGAGCCTCGCCGTGCTGCCGCTGATGCTGTTCCACCAGATGCAGCTGATGGTGTGCGCGGTGCTGGCGCGCCGGCGGGCCCGGGACGCCGTGCCGGAGGCGGGCGCCGAACTGCCCGCCGGCCATGTGGTGGAGGTCTCGTCGGCGCTCCAACACCCCGCGCCGCAGGCCCGGTAACGTGCGTCGGTGACCTGGATACGCCCGCTCGCCGCCCACGCCGAACGCCCCTGCACCCTGGTGGTGTGCCGCGGCTGCTGCTGCGGTGACCCGCGCAAGAACCCCGGCTCGGACCACGCCGGCCAGCTGGCCCGGCTGCGGGAGGCCGCGGCGGCGTCGGAGGGCCGGCTGGCCGTCCGTACGAGCGACTGCCTCGGGCCGTGCGCGCAGGCCAACGTGATCGTGGTGCAGCCCACCACCGAGGCGCGCCGCCGGGGCGCCCGGGCGGCCTGGTTCGGCTGGGCGCTGGACGACACGGCGACCGACGAGGTCATCGCGTGGGCGCAGTCCGGCGGTCCGGGCGTCACGCCGGTCCCGGCGACCCTGGACCTCCACCGCATCGACCCGCCGAAGTCCGGGTCCGAGTCCGGGTCCGGGTCCGGGTCCGGGTCCGGGACGAAGGCCAAGGGCCGCACGCGCCGGAGGCGCTGAGCCGCGGCGGGCGGACCGCTACAGCGTGATCCGGTCCTCTCCCGCGTAGATGTTCATGTTGGGCCCGCGCAGGAAGCCGACCAGCGTCAGGTCCGACTCCAGGGCCAGGTCCACGGCCAGCGAGGACGGGGCCGAGACGGCGGCCAGGACCGGTAGGCCCGCCATCACGGCCTTCTGCGCCAGCTCGAACGAGGCGCGACCCGACACCAGCAGGACCGCGCCCTCCAGCGGCAGGCGCCCCGCCTGGAGCGCCCGGCCGACGATCTTGTCCACGGCGTTGTGCCGGCCGACGTCCTCGCGTACGTCCAGCAGCTGGCCGTCCGGCGAGAACAGCCCCGCCGCGTGCAGCCCGCCGGTGCTGTCGAACACCTTCTGCGCCGCGCGGAGCCGCTCGGGCAGCTCGGCGAGGAGCCGCGCGGGAATCCGCAGGGTGTCGTCGGCCGCGCTCCGCCGGATCGGGAACCGGGTCGCCGTGCGCACCGCGTCCAGGCTGGCCTTTCCGCAGAGCCCGCAGGAGGAGGTGGTGTAGACGTTGCGTTCGAGCGTGATGTCGGGCACCGGGACCCCGGGGGCGAGCTGCACGTTGACCACGTTGTAGGTGTTGGAGCCGTCCTCGGCGGCCCCCTCGCAGTAGGTCACCGCCCGTACGTCCGAGGCGGAGCCGAGCACGCCTTCGCTCACCAGGAAGCCCACGGCCAGCGCGAAATCGTCGCCGGGGGTGCGCATCGTGATGGCCAGCGGCTTGCCGTTCAGCCGTATCTCCAGCGGCTCCTCGGCGACCAGCGTGTCGGGGCGGACCCCGGCCGCCCCGTTCCGTACCCGAATGACGCGACGGCGCTCGGTGACCCGTCCCATGGTGATCAGCCCGCCCGTTCTGTCTGTCCTCGTCGCGCACTCCGTCGTGCGGCTGACGAGCCCATTCTCGCGGATCGCCGCCGCACGGCGCTCCCGGCAGGAAGATCCTCCGGAATCTCCAAATTAAGGGGCGGTAATCCTGTTGGGTCACGTGCACCTGTACCCACCGGTAGCAGGTCAAGCTGGGTGATCCTGACTTCCGCAGCAAGGGGGAACCCCGCCCATGACCGGTTCACGCGTGGTGGCGCTAGGGCACTACCAGCCCGCGAAAGTGATCACCAACGAGGACCTCGCGGCGATGGTCGACACCAACGACGAGTGGATCCGCTCCCGGGTCGGCATCAAGACCCGGCACATGGCGGGCCCCGACGAACCGGTGGACGAACTGGCCTTCCACGCCGCGGGCAAAGCCCTGGCCGGCGCCGGCCTGACCCCCGACGACATCGACCTCGTCCTGGTGGCCACCTCCACCGCGATCGACCGTTCGCCCAACATGGCCGCCCGTGTCGCGGCCAAGCTGGGCATGGGCGGCAGTCCGGCCGTCATGGACCTCAACGTCGTCTGCTCGGGCTTCACCCACGCCCTGGCCACCGCCGACCACGCGATCCGGGCCGGTTCGGCCGGCCGCGCCCTGGTCATCGGTGCCGACAAGATGACCGAGATCACCGACTGGACCGACCGCACCACCTGCGTGCTGACCGGCGACGGCGCGGGCGCGGCCGTGGTCGAGGCCTGCGAGGATCCGGGCATCGGCCCGGTCCTGTGGGGTTCGGTCCCGGAGATGGGCCACGCGGTGCGCATCGAGGGCTCCCCGCCCGTCTTCGCCCAGGAGGGCCAGTCCGTCTACCGCTGGACCACCAGCCAGCTCCCGGCGCTCGCGCGCAAGGTGTGCGAGAAGGCCGGGATCGCTCCCGAGGAGCTGGCCGCCGTCGTCCTGCACCAGGCGAACCTGCGGATCATCGAGCCGCTCGCAGCCAGGATCGGCGCCGTGAACGCGGTCGTCGCCCGCGACGTCGTGGACTCCGGCAACACCTCGGCCGCGAGCATCCCGATGGCGCTGTCGAAGCTGGTCCAGCGCGGGGAGATCCCCACCGGCGCCCCGGTCCTCCTCTTCGGCTTCGGCGGCAACCTCTCGTACGCGGGTCAGGTCATCCGCTGCCCGTAGGCCGTGTCCTCCCGGACACGGCCTCCACCCGCGCAGTCCGGGCTCCAGCGGAGCTCGGCTCCCAGCGCGCCCAGGAGCACGACGACCAGCGCCACCAGCTGCCAGAGTCCGGCGGTGCCCGTGCCGACGGGCACCGTCGCCAGGACGAGCACGAGCGCCGCCGCCCGGAACCGGGCCGGGCCGATCCCCAGGACGGCCCGGAAGGCCAGGTCCCCGGCCAGATAGACGGCGACCCCGCCGGCGAGGGCGAGCGCCGGGCCCGTGTGCAGGTGCTCACCCAGGTGCCCGATGGTCTTCTTGACGCCCGCCGCGAAGGCGGCGATCCCGAGCAGCATGGGCAGGAAGGCGTAGTAGTAGGCGAGCATCGCCAGCTTGAAGCGCTTTTCCGGGGCGGTCGCGGCGAAGACCTCCTCGGCCCGGCCCTCGTCGCGCACGAAGTACATCCACCACAGCGCCGACGCGACGGCGAGCGCGAGGAAGGCGCCCCCCGCGATCCCCGCGGACAGCGGCAGTGAGCCCGTCCCGATGCCGATCGCGATGACGGACTCCCCGAAGACGATGATGAGCAGCAGCCCGTGCCGCTCCACGAGGTGCTCGGCGCTCATGCCGCCGAGCTGGTCGCTGACGGTCGTGACGGCCTCCTCGGTCTCCCCGCTCGCGGCCACCCGCTGCACCAGCTGCGGCACGGCGAACTGGATCAGCAGGGCCAGCATCCACAGCCCCCAGGCGGGCGGCCCGTCGAAGAACCCCGCGGCCAGCACCGACAGGGCGCACAGCAGGTTGGGCAGCGCGAACCAGAGCACCCCGGACCCGTGCGCCTGGGTGTACAGCGCGCTGTGCACGAGGACCACGCACACGTATCCCAGGCCGAAGGCGACCCCGCCGGCCCCGAAGGCGGTCGGCACCGCCAGCGCGCAGACCAGGAAGGCCCCCATGGCCAGGATCAGCAGCAGCCTGCGCACGGTCCGGTCGGGCGGCACCTGGTTGGTCAGGTGCGCGTAGCCCCCGTACATCCAGAACAGCACGGTGAAGATCACCAGCACCTGGCCGGCGCCCCGGAGGCTGATGTCGTCCGCGAGCAGCACCGTCAGCTGGGTGATGGTGAAGACGAAGACGAGGTCGAAGAAGAGCTCCAACGTGCTGACGCGGTGCGGTGTTTCCATGCGTGACTCCCCCTGGATGCGGACGTGCGGCGCTCATCCGACCGCCTCTGCGGCCCCGGTGTCCAGCGGGTATCGGCATCCGGGTGCCCTCGGGGGCGTACGACCTGAGACGTACGCGGATCCCGCCCGGCGGAAGGACGCGCGGCCGCCGGTCGGGGGCGCAGGATGAAGGCACGCCGTCCGCCGCCGAGGGAAGCGAAAGCCCCATGATCCGCAGGTCCGTCATCCTGACCATCGCCGCAGTCGTCTCGGCGGTGGGGCTCGCGGTCGTCGTCGCCCTCCCGGCCGCGGCGGACTGGTACGGGAACCGCCACCAGGAGTCGGACGCGTTCGCGACGGGGGCCGAGGCGAAGTCGGCCCGGGCCTCGGTGCCGCGCTGGCTGGCGGACGAGGCGGAGTCGGTGCGGTACGCGATGCGGACGACCGGCGGCGACCGGCTGCTGAAGGCGACCCTGCCGGACGAGCGGCTCCCGGTGGCGTGCACGACGGAGCCGCGGCCGCAGCCACAGGGGGTCGCGCTCAAGGAGGACTGGTTCCCGAAGGACGCCCGGGGGAAGGCCACCGCGCGCTGCGGGCTCTACTACGCCTACATGGACGGCACGACCCTCTACGCATGGCAGGACCACGACGACTGGCTGAGGGCCGAGCGCGCCGAACCGGCCCGCTGACGCGCGAGACGTGGGGTCTCGCCGACACCCCGGGGACATGCGTGCAGGTCAGCGAGCGGCCCGGGTCGAAATACCTGGTCGGAGGCGCGCCGATCCTTTGCTATTGTTGTCCTTGTCGCCGCGGGAAACCGGGGCCGACCACCTGGTCCGGGTGGCGGAATGGCAGACGCGCTAGCTTGAGGTGCTAGTGCCCTTTATCGGGCGTGGGGGTTCAAGTCCCCCCTCGGACACCAGCGGGAACCCCACTTCGGTGGGGTTCTTTTGCGTTTCCGGCTCCTGTTCGCGGGGGCCGATCCGGCGGTACGGCATCATGGGCGCACGGGGTCGGAGGGGAAACAACGTGTCGCACGACGGGCCGGGCAGCAGCATCGTGATCGCCGGGCGGTACCGACTGGAGAAGCGGTTGGGCCGGGGCGGCATGGGGACCGTCTGGCAGGCCTCAGACGAGCTCCTCGGACGTCCCGTCGCCGTCAAGGAACTCCATGTCGACGGGGGAACGGAGACCAAGGGCGCTCTGCGGGAGGCCCGGACCGTCGCGCAGGTCAGGCATCCGCACGTGGTGGTGGTGCACGATGTCGTGGAGCACGACGGGCGCCCCCACATCGTCATGGAACTCGTCGAGGGCGGCTCGCTGGCCGACCGGCTCGGCGCCGAGGGGCCGCTGGGCCCCGCCGAGACCGCGCGGACGGGGCTGGCCCTGCTCGGCGCCCTGCGCGCGGCGCACGCCCGCGGGGTACTGCACCGGGACGTCAAGCCGGCCAACGTGCTCCTGGAGGCGGGCACCGGGCGGGTGGTCCTCACCGACTTCGGCATCGCGAGCATCGCCGGCTCCACCACCGTCAGCGAGACCGGCGCGTTCGTCGGCTCGCCCGAGTACACCTCGCCCGAGCGCATGCGGGGAGGCGCCGCCGGACCCGAGTCCGATCTGTGGTCGCTCGGCGTCCTGCTGTGCACGGCGCTCAGCGGTAAGTCGCCGTTCCACCGCGATTCGCTCGGCGGGGTCCTGCACGCCGTCGTGTTCGCCGAGTTCCGGCCGCCGGCGCAGGCCGGGCCGCTGGCCCCGGTCATCCGCGGCCTGCTGGACCGCGTCCCGGAGCGGCGGATGGACGCGGCGGAGGCCGAGCGGCTGCTGTCGGCGTACGTGAGCACCGGTACGGTCCCCGCCGTGCCCGACCGGGTTCCCGCGCCGGACCGGGTTCCCGCGCCGGACCCGGAGCCCGCTCCCGCGACCGGAGCCGCGACCGGGAACGCGGGTGCGGGCGCGAGCACGGGCGGAGCCGGCGGCGGGGTCGGCGGCGCGGTCGGCCACTCCCCCACCGAGCACGTCGCACAGCCGTCCGCTCCGGCGCGCCGGAGCCGGCCGGCCCTGCGGGCGGGGCTGATCGCGGCGCTGTTCGCCGCCGCGGTCGCCGGGGCCGTGGCCGTCACCACGCAGCTCGGCGAGCGGTCGGCGGACGGCGCGCGGCAGGCGCCGCAGGCCGCCGCGTCCGTTTCGAGCCGGGCCACCGCCCCTTCCGCCTCCCCCGCCGATGCGAAGCCCGGCCGTACCGCGTCGGCGCCCGCCCCCGCGGCCGCCAAGCCCGCGCCCGCCGGGTACCGGTCGGTGTCCGACGCCGAGGGCTTCAGCCTCGCCGTACCGGACGGCTTCCAGCGCAGCACCGACGACCAGCGCGTCTTCTACGTGTCCCCGGACGGGGCCTTCCGCATCGGTGTCAAGGCGAAGCCCGCGGGGTCCGAGGGACCGGTCACCGTCATGCGGCTCTCGCACGCGAGCGGCCCGGCCACCAACCCGGGCTACCGCGACGGCACGGTCGTACCGACCACGCACAACGGACTGCCCGCCGCCCTGTGGGAGTTCACCTGGGACGGCTTCACCGCCGCCGAAGGCGCCCGGCACACCTTCGACGTCTGCTGGCAGGAGAACGGGCACATGTACGACCTCTGGGTGTCCGCGCCCACCAGCCGGCTCGCGGAGGCGCGCAGCCACTTCGACGCCGCGCTGGACTCCTTCGCACCGGGGGGCTAGGAAGCGCCGTCCGGCCGCCCCGGACCACCCGGTGCGCACGCCGCCCCGTCCCGCCCCCGCGCGGGATCGGGGCGGCGTTCGGCGTTTCCGGGGCCGTGGACCGGGGAGTTTCCCTTCCGCCGGGCCTCCGTGACTGCCTGGGGAGGTCTTGTGGAGGTCTTCGCTCGGTGATCAACCCCCGTGAGGTGTGGGGTAGCGTCGCCGCGCTGCGCGGAGAGGAGCGGGGCATGCGCGAGATCACCGTCCCACCAGTCGTTGTTGCGGCGCCCGTCGGCGGGCTCGCCGACGCCGTGTTCCACCATGCCCAGGAGGACCCCGGCCGGGTGGTGCTGGGCCGCAAGGCCGACGGGGTCTGGCGGGACGTGACCTCCGGCGAGCTGGCCGACGAGGTGCTCGCGCTGGCGAAGGGGCTGCTGGCCCAGGGGGTCCGGTTCGGGGAGCGGGTCGCCGTCATGTCCCGGACCCGGTACGAGTGGACCCTGTTCGACTTCGCCCTGTGGGCGATCGGCGCCCAGCCCGTGCCGGTCTACCCGACCTCCTCCGTCGAGCAGGTGCACTGGATCCTCCAGGACTCCGACTGCACCGCCTGCGTCGTCGAGGACGAGGACCAGGCCATGACCGTCGGCTCCGTCATCGAGCGCCTGCCGCACCTGCGGCGGCTGTGGCAGCTCGACGCCGGGGCAGTCGACGCGCTCGTCGCGGACGGCCGCGGGGTCGCCGAGGACCTGGTGCACCGGCACCGGGCGGCGGTGACGCCCGACGCCGTCGCCACGGTCATCTACACCTCGGGTACCACCGGGCGCCCCAAGGGGTGCGTGCTCACGCACGGCAATTTCATGTACGAGGCCGACACGATGGTGGCCCGCTGGGAGTCGGTCTTCCGGGCAGGGCCCGGGGAGCAGCCCTCCACCCTGCTGTTCCTGCCGCTGGCCCACGTCTTCGGGCGGATGGTGGAGGTGGCGGCCGTACGGGCGCGGGTGAAGCTGGGCCACCAGCCGGTGCTGGCGGCCGCCGAGTTGCTGCCGGACCTCGCCGCGTTCCGGCCGACGTTCGTGCTGGGGGTCCCGTACGTCTTCGAGAAGGTCTTCGCGGCGGCCCGCCGCAAGGCGGAGGCGGAAGGCCGTACGGGCCCTTTCGACCGGGCGGTCGAGACGGCCGTGCGGTACGCGGAGGCGCGCGAGCAGAAGGCGTTCGGGACCGGGCCGGGCCCTTCGGCGGGGCTGCGCATGGAGCACCAGCTCTTCGAGAAGCTGGTGTACGGGAAGGTCCGCGAGGCGATGGGCGGCCGGGTGCGGCACGCCATGTCGGGCGGGTCGGCGATGTCTCGCCGCCTCGGGCTGTTCTTCGACGGGGCCGGGATCACGGTGTTCGAGGGCTACGGCCTGACCGAGTCCTGCGCGGCGGCCACCGCGAACCCGCCGGGCGCGACGAAGTACGGCACGGTGGGCCGGCCGATCCCGGGCAGCAGCGTGCACATCGCCGAGGACGGGGAGGTGTGGCTGTACGGGAACCACGTGTTCTCCGGGTACCTGAACGACCCTCGCTCCACGGACGCGGTGCTGCGCGACGGCTGGCTGGCGACGGGGGACCTGGGGCGCCTCGACGAGGACGGGTACCTCACGATCACCGGGCGCAAGAAGGAGATCCTGGTGACGTCCAACGGCAAGAGCGTCTCCCCGACCGCCCTGGAGGAGCGGGTGCGCTCGCATCCGCTGGTCGCGCAGTGCGTGCTGGTCGGCAACGACCGGCCCTACGTGGCCGCCCTGCTCACGCTGGACATGGAGGGGATCGCGCACTGGCTGTCGATGCGCGGGCGCCCGCAGATGCCGGCGGCGCACCTGGTCCACGACCCGGATCTGACGGCGGAGGTGCGGCGGGCGGTGGTGGCGGCGAACACGCTGGTCTCGCAGGCCGAGGCGATCCGCACCTTCCGGGTGCTGGCGGAGCAGTTCACGGAGGAACGGGGGCTGCTGACGCCCTCGCTGAAGCTCAAGCGGCGGGCGATCGAGAAGGCGTACGCGCAGGAGGTGGCGGCCCTCTACCAGCCCTGACGGGTCGCTCCGGCGGTATCTGACACTCCGTCATTTGACCATGCCGATCGTATTGACGAGTCGTCAGGTCACGCACAGAATGCGGGGATTCCGACCGGAGGGGATCCCACACATGCTGCGACCGATCCGCACCCTGGCCGCCGCGGCGGCTGCGCTCGCGCTCGTCTCCGCCTGCAACTCCGCCTCCGACGGCCCCTCCGCCGGCTCCTCCCCCGCCAAGCCCGGGGCAGCCGGGAACTCCCGCGGGGTGAGCGCCGACTCGATCAAGGTCGGCGGGATCGTCTCGATGACCTCCGCCAGCGGCTACAGCAAGAAGGACACCGACCTCGGCGCGAAGGCCCGGTACATGAGGGCCAACGCCGAGGGCGGGATCAACGGGCGCAAGATCGACTACCTGGGCGCGGAGGACGACGGGCAGGACCCCGCCAAGAACATGGCCGCCGCCCGCAAGCTGGTCCAGCAGGACAAGGTCTTCGCGGTCGCCCCGATGAGCTCGGTCACCTTCTCCGGCGCCGACTTCCTGGAGCAGGAGAAGGTGCCGACCTTCGGCTGGGGCACCCTGCCCTCCTTCTGCGGGCCCAAGTACGTCTACGGGTTCAACGGCTGCCTGGTCCCCTCCCCCGGCGGCACCCTCAACCAGACCTGGCCCGAGGGGATCGGCCAACTCCTCGGCGGCGCCCGGGGCAAGTCGGTCGCGGTGATCGCCAACGACAGCGACGCCGGGAAGTTCGGCATCCGCACCTTCCAGCAGGGCTTCGCGGCCGCCGGGTTCAAGGTCGCCTACGCCAAGGCCTCCGTACCGGCGACGGCGGTGCCCAGCGACTGGTCGGCGTACGTGAAGGAGATCCTGGAGAGCAACGACGGCAAGGCGCCCGACGCCGTGGTCTCGGTCATGCAGACCCCGAACAACATCGGCCTGTTCACCGCGCTCAAGCGCAGCGGCTACCAGGGGCTGCTCTCCGACCCGACCGACTACGACCCCGGGCTGCTCACCAAGGACGCCACCAAGCAGGCCCTCGAAGGGGTGCACGTGCTGCTGCAGTTCCAGCCGTTCGAGTCGGCGGACCCGAAGATGGCCCAGTTCAAGGCCGACGTCAAGGCGGCCGCCGGCGGGAAGGACGTCCCCTTGAGCATGCACACGCTCACCGGGTACATGTCGGCGGACCTGTTCGTCTCCATCGCGCAGAAGGCGGGCAAGGAGCTGACCGTCGAGTCCTTCCAGGCCGCCGCGCAGGGCTTCTCCGACACCGGCACGCTCGTCGGCGACCGTTCGGAGCCCAAGGGGCAGAAGGACAGCTTCGGCTGCGGGGCGCTCGTCCAGCTGCGCGGCGGGGCGTACGAGGTCTCCGTACCCTTCTCGTGCCGTCAGCCCATCCCCTTCAAGTAGGCGGCCCCGGATGGGAGATCTGCTCGTCTTCGTGCTGAGCGGTCTGGTCTCCGGCGCCCTGTACGCACTGCTGGCCACCGGGCTGGTGCTGTCGTACTCGGCGTCCGGGCTGTTCAACTTCGCGCACGGGGCCACCGCCTACCTGTGCGCGCTGACCTTCTACGAGCTGCACTCCGGGCTGGGCTGGCCCGCCGTGCCGGCCGCCCTGCTGGTGGTGTGCGTACTGGCCCCCGGGCTCGGGTGGGGGCTGGACCGGCTGATGTTCCGGCGGCTCGCGCGGGTCGGCGAGACGGCGCAGATCGTGGCCACGATCGGACTGCTGGTGGCCCTGCCCGCGGCCGGGCTGTGGGCCGTGGAGCTGCTGGGGGACGCGGGCGCGCCGGTGAAGCCCGCGGAGAACCAGTTCGGGCTGGCGGGGGTGGGGCCGAGCCCGGCGCGCAGCTGGCAGCTGTTCGACGGGGTGGGCGTCGACTCCGACCAGCTGATCACGTGGGCGGTGACGGCGGTGGTGGCGGCGGGGCTGTGGGTGCTGATGCGGCACACACGGCTGGGCCTGCGGCTGCGGGCGGCCGTCGACAACCGGTCGCTGACCGAGCTGCGCGGGATCAGCGCCGACCGGCTGTCGTCGGTGGCCTGGATGATCTCGTCCGCGCTGGCGGGGCTGGCGGGGGTGCTGGCGACGCCGCTGCTGGGGCTGTCGGCTCACGACTTCACCCTGTTCCTGTTCGTCTCGGCCACGGCGGCGGTGATCGGGCGGTTCGCTTCGGTGCCGCTCGCCTTCGCGGGCGGGCTGGGACTGGGCGTGCTGCAGAACCTGGTGGCCGGGTACGCCGCGTTCGCCGAGGGGATCACCGGCTTCCGGACGGCGGTGCCGTTCCTGATCCTGTTCGGCGGGCTGCTGGTACTGGCCCGGCGGGGGCGGACGGCGGGCACCGCGGCGGGGGACGCGGCGGGGGACGCGGACGCCGCCGCGCCGGACCATCCGGCGGGTGCCTCGTGGGCGCGGCGGTGGGGGGTGTGGGCGGTGGCCGCCGGGGCGCTGGCCGTGGCGTTCTACACCGTGACGACCCCGTTCTGGAGCGGCCTGCTCGCCCAAGGGCTGGCCATCGGGCTGGTGTTCATGTCCTTCACGGTGGTGACCGGGCTCGGGGCGATGGTCTCGCTGGCGCAGGGCACCTTCGTGACGGGGGCCGCGCTGGTGGCGGGGCTGCTGATGAGCCGGGGCTGGCCGTTCGTGGCGGCGCTGGCGGTGGGCACGTGCGTGGCGGCGGTGCTGGGGGCGCTGGTCGCGCTGCCGGCGCTGCGGCTCGGCGGGCGGACGCTGGCCCTGGCGACGCTGGCGCTGGCGTTCCTGGCCGACCAGGTGCTGTTCCAGATGCGGTGGCTGCGCAACGGGGACTCGGGCTGGTCCGTCCCGCGGCCGGTGTTCGGACCGGTGGACCTCGGCGACGACCGGGCGCTGGGGGTGGCGCTGGTGGTGCTCGTCGCGGTGTGCGCGGCCGCCCTGAGCGCGCTGCGGAACTCGCCGTCGGGGCGGGCGATGCTGGCCGTACGGTCGGCGCCGGCGGCCGCGATGGCCTCGGGGGTGTCCGTCCTGCGGACCAAGCTGCTGCTGTTCACGGTGTCGGCGGGGCTGGCGGGGTTCGGTGGCGTGCTGCTCGCCTCGTACAACACCCGGATCACGGCGACGGACTTCACCGCCATGACGGGGCTGGTGTGGCTCGCGGTGGTGGTGGCCGCGGGGGTCCGGCGGCCGCAGTACGCGGTGGTGGCGGGGTTGGTCTTCGCGGTGGCCCCGCGGGTCCTGTCGGACTACGTGACGCAGTCCGCGCACCTGCCGGTGATCCTGTTCGGCCTGGCGGGGTTGGCCTTGGCCAACGATCCGGACGGGTACTGCGCGGCGGTTCCGGTCCGCCTGGCGAAGCGCCGGGCCACGGCCGGGCCGGGTGGCGGGGGACCCGACGCCGGGCCGGGTGGCGGGGGACCCGACGCCGGGCCGGCCGGTTCGGCCCCGCCGGCGCCCGGGGCGCGGGTCCGGGCGGAGCCCGGGACGAGGCGGGGCGACGGGGTGGGCGAAAGCCCTGCGGGGGCCGCCCTGGAGCTGCGCGACGTCACCGCGGGGTACGGCGGCGGGCTCGTCCTGCACGGGGTCGATCTCGCCGTCCGGCAGGGGGAGATCCTCGTCGTGCTCGGGCCGAACGGGGCCGGCAAGAGCACCGCCTGCCGGGTCGCCGCCGGGTCGGTCGCGGCCTCGGGCGGGAGCGTCCTCGTACACGGGCGGGACATGACCCGTGACGGTCCGGTGCGGCGGGCCCGGAGCGGGGTGCTGCTCGCGCCCGAGGGGCGGGGGATCTTCCCCGCGCTGACCGTCGAGGAGAACCTCGCGCTGTACCTCCGCGCGGCGGACGCGCGGGCCGCCGTCTACCACCGCTTCCCCCGGCTCGCCGAGCGCCGCGGGGTGGCCGCCGGATCCCTGTCCGGCGGGGAGCAGCAGATGCTGGCCCTCGCTCCGCTGCTCCAGCGCCCGCCCGGGGTGCTGATCGCCGACGAGCCTTCGATGGGGCTGGCGCCACGCGTGGTGGAGGAGGTGTACGCGCTGCTCACCGAGCTCCGCGACGCCGGGACCGCGCTGCTGCTGGTCGAGGAGAAGGCCGCCGGGATCCTCGGGGTCGCCGACACCGTCGCGTACCTCTCCCGGGGCCGGGTCACCTGGTGCGGGCCGCGCGCCGAGGTGGAGGCCGACCGGCTCACCGCGGCCTACCTGGGGAGGGCCACATGACGGCGCGGCCGTACGTGCTGGAGGGCTCCGGCATCAGCGTCCGCTTCGGCGGCGTGCAGGCGCTGACCGGGGTGGACCTCGGGGTCCGGGCCGGGGAGGTGTGCGGGCTGATCGGACCGAACGGGGCGGGGAAGACCACCCTGTTCGACGTGCTGTCCGGGATCCGGCGGCCCGACCGGGGGCGGATGCTGCTCGACGGGGTGGACATCACCCGCCGCTCCCCGGTCTGGCGGGCCCGCCACGGGATGCGCCGGACGTTCCAGCGGCAGCAGTTGTTCGGTCGGCTCAGCGTGGCCGAGAACCTGCTGGTCGCGCAGGAGTGGCGCGGCGGCGGGGGCGGGTTCGCCGCCGACCTCGTGGGCTCCCCGGCGCGCCGCCGCCGCGAGCGGGAGCGGCGCGAGCGCGCCGAGCGGGTGCTCGCCGCCTGCGGGATCGGCGCGCTGGGGGCCTCGTACGCGGGCGGGCTGCCGGTCGGTCAGGCCCGCATGGCCGAGCTGGCCCGGGCGGTGGCCGATCCGCCGCGCGTACTGCTGCTGGACGAGCCCGCGTCGGGTCTGTCGGCGCCCGAGCGGGAGCGGCTCGCGGCGGTCGTGCGCCGGCTGGCCGAGGAGGAGAGCTGCGCGGTGCTGCTGGTGGAGCACGACGTGGCCTTCGTGATGGACCTCTGCACGCGGGTGGTGGTCCTGGACCTCGGCACGGTCCTGGCCGAGGGCGCGCCCGCCGCCATCCGGGCGGATCCGCGCGTGCGGGAGGCCTATCTGGGGGTGTCCTGACGGTGTGTCCGGTCCGGGTGGGCCGCCCTGGCGGGAATACGCTCGGCCGGGGCGGCCGGTTTCCGCCGCCTTCACCCCGTATCCAGGCCTCCGACGAAGGAACCGCACCCGACGTGAACGAAGCCCCCGCCATCCGGCTCAACAACGGCACGCTCATGCCCCGGCTCGGGTACGGCGTCTTCCAGGTCCCGGACTCCGAGGCCGCGCGGGCCGTGGGGACGGCGCTGGAGGCGGGGTACCGGAGCATCGACACGGCGGCCGCCTACCGCAACGAGAGGGGCACCGGCCAGGCGATCGCCGCGTCCGGGGTGCCGCGCGAGGAGCTCTTCGTCACCACCAAGCTGTGGAACGACCGCTCCCGGACCTGGCGGCGCGAGGACGTGCTGCGCGCGCTCGACGACTCCCTGGGCAAGCTGGGCCTCGACCACCTCGACCTGTACCTGATCCACTGGCCGCGCCCGATGCGCGACGACTTCCTCACCATCTGGAAGACCTTCGAGGAGATCGCGGAGAGCGGCCGCGCCCGCGCCGTCGGCGTGTCCAACTTCCGCCCCGCCGACCTGGAGCGGCTCGGTACCGAGAGCCCGCTGGTCCCGGCCGTGAACCAGATCGAGCTGCACCCGCTCTTCCCCCAGGACGAACTGCGCGCCGTGCACTCGACGCTCGGCGTGGCCACCGAGGCCTGGTCCCCGCTCGGCCAGGGCAAGGAGCTGCTGACGCTCCCTGCGGTCGTCGAGGCCGCCGACCGGCACGGGCGCACCCCCGCCCAGGTGGTGCTGCGCTGGCACCTGCAGCTCGGCAACATCGTGATCCCGAAGTCGGTGACCCCGTCGCGGATCCGGGAGAACCTGGACGTGTTCGGCTTCGAGCTGGACGAAGCCGACCTCGCCGCGCTGGACGCGCTGGGCCGGGGTTCCTCGGCCGGGCGGATCGGGCCGGATCCGGCCGTCTTCGACATCTGAGCCGCGGATGAGCCCGCCCGACGGGGTCTACCGGATCCGCAACGCCGCCAGCGGCCTGCTGCTCCGCCTGGAGGGCAGCACCCGGGTGGGGGTGGGCTCGGACGGCCCGCCCGCTCCGCCGGCCGCCTGCCGGTGGCGGATCTCGCCGGTCCACAGCGGCGGCGGGATCGTCCACATCGTCAGCGTCCACAACGACAGGCTGCTGGACGTGGCGAACGCCTCGACGGAGAGCGGCGCCCGGGTCCAGGTCTGGCGGGCGAACGCGTTCGGGGCACAGGAGTGGATCGTCGAGGAACACCTCGACGATCCCGGGGTGGTGTCCCTGATCGCCTGTATCAGCGGCCTGCCGCTGGAGGCGGACGAGGAGGGCCGGGCCCGCCAGTGCGAGGACACCGACTCCCCCGCCCAGTGGTGGCGGCTGGAGCCCGTCTGAGCGGCCGCCCCCGTCAGCTCGCGCCGTGGGCGGGGGCGAGGGCCTCGACCCGCTCGGCGAGCGCGAAGTCGGCGCCGGTGACGGAGTCGCCCGCGCTGTGGGTGTTCACCGACACCCGGACCGTGTTGTAGCCCAGCGTCAGGTCCGAGTGGTGGTTCAACTCCTCCTGCACCGAGGCGATGTGGGCGACCAGCGCGCTCGCCGCGAAGTGCGTGCCCAGCCGGTAGGTGCGGATGATCCTGTCGTCCTCGAAGGCCCAGCCGGGGAGCTCCCGCAACCGGTCCTCGATCTCCTTCTGCGAAAGCGGCTCGTCTGCCATCGGCATGCTCCTTCACCGTTCGGACCGGGATTCTGACGTGCGGTCAAGGTTCCCACAGCGCGGGCCGCGGGGAAGGTTCCGCGCCATGGTGCGTGCGGGTGCTTCCGCGCCTGCGCGTACGGGCCCTCGGCTAACGTCGTGGGCATGACCTCCACCCCGTCCGTCGGAGCCCTGCTGCGCACCTGGCGGGAGCGGCGCGGCATCAGCCAGCTGGAGCTGGCGGGCCGCGCCGACTCCTCCTCCCGCCACATCAGCTTCGTCGAGACCGGCCGGTCGCGGCCGAGCAAGGAGATGGTCCTGCGGCTCGCGGACCACCTCGACGTGCCGGTGCGCGAGCGCAACACGCTGCTCCTCGCCGCGGGTTACGCCCCGCACTACACGCAGACCCCGCTCGACGACCCCTCGCTCGGGACGCTGCGCGAGGGCCTGGAACGGCTGCTGACCGGCTACGAGCCGTACCCGGCCCTGATCGTGGACGCCGCGTACGACGTGGTCGCCGCCAACCGCGGCATCGCGATGCTGCTCGACGGGCTGCCCGAACACCTGCTGGCCCCGCCGCTGAACGCCATGCGGATCACCCTGCACCCGCAGGGCCTTGCGCCGCGGATCCGCAACCTCGGCCAGTGGCGCGGGCATCTGCTGGCCCAGATGGAGCGGCAGATCGCGCTGTCCCGCTCGGCGCCGCTGCGCGCGCTGTACGAGGAGGTGTCCGGATATCCGGTCGCCGGGCGGTCCGGGGACGCGGGGGCCGGGCCGGAGGAGGCCGGGCCCGACGAGGCCGTCCCGTACGTCGCGCTGCCGCTGCTGATCGAGCACGACGGACACCTGCTCTCCTTCGTCTCCTCGATCGCCACGTTCAACACCCCGATGGACGTGACGGTCGCCGAGCTGGCCGTCGAGACGCTGCTCCCGGCCGACGCGGCGACGGCGAAGTACCTGCGCTCACTGGTCTCCTGAGGCGGAGCGCAGTGCCGACCGCTGCAGCACGGCGAACGCGCCGACGACGGCCGCCTGGGCCGGGATCCACACCAGCCCGGCGGTGGTGGGGGCGTCCCACAGGAACAGGGAGACCAGGCTGAGGGCCGCCCAGGCGCAGTTCGCCACGATGACGAACCCCACCGGGCCGGCCGGGGGCCTGCGGCGGGCGGCGAGCAGGCCGACGCCGGCCCCGTAGAGGGTCAGGAACAGGCCGAGTTCGAACAGCGTGCCCTGCCCTGCTCCCAGCAGCCGGCCGAGCGGGGCGCCGAACACGGCGTACGCGAGGCCGTTCCCGCCCGTGACCACGGCGTCGAGGGCGAGCAGGCGGCGCAGCGCGGTCCGCGGGACGGCGGTACGGGCGATGCTGGCGAGCAGGGTCGCGGACATGACGGATCGGCCTCCATGACGGGTCGGGGCGTTCGCGCGGTCGCGGTCACGATCACGGTCGCGGTCGTGATGCCGCGGTCGAACGCGCTGGTGGGGACGGGTCCCGAGGCCGAGTGCGCGGGCTCGGGACCCGATGGCCCCACTGTGCGGCCGGGCCCGCGCCGGGGTCGATTACCTGCGAGGTCATGCCCGCGGGCCGGGGCGGGCTTGCCAACTTTCTTTGACCTACATCGCAAGAAAGGTTGGGATTCTCCTGTTTCACGGATGGGCGGAGGGCTACGCTGCACCCAGCCGAATCTCTCGAACGTCCTCTCGACATACGGAGAACCTCACGGTGCCAGCCGCCGACCGACCCGACCTGGGCTCCGCCTGGGTCCGCGTCGCGGCGCTGGCCGAGCGGAGCGGCCGGGACCCGGCCGCGGTCCTGTGCCCGGAGCGGCTGAGCCGCCTGTGCGGGGTCGAACCGGCGCTCGTCCCGCAGGTCGTGGCCGGGACAGCGCCCGAAGTGCCGCTGTGCCTGCGCGTCCACCGGCGCTTCCTGCGGCTGCGGGCCACCCGCCGTGACAAGCACGGCCGGGAGTGGCCGCTGGCCGCCATCGCCGAGGACTTCCGGGCGCCCGGCGCCTCCCTCGGCCCGCTCAACGCGGGCACCGGACTCCCCCGCCTGGGCCATGCGGCGGGCGTGCAGCGATTCTTCGGGGTCTACGCCGGCTTCCTCCTCGCCGACAGCCAGAGCGCGGTGGAACACGCCCTCGCCGCCACCGGCGCCGGCGCGGCGGCGGACCTCGGGCACCTCTCGTACCTGACGGGCATGGACCCGTGCGACATCCGGCTCACCCTCGACGGCTCACCGCCCCGGCTCCCGCTGAAGGAGCAGGTCCACCGGCGCTTCGAACACCTGCGGCGCACCCGGCTCCGCGCGGACGGCCAGGTCCACTCCCTGGCCGCCATCGCCCGGTCCTTCTACGCCTCGGGCCAGTCCCTGACCCGCCTGGCGCGCGGCGAGGGGCTGCCCAACCTCGCGGCGGCCGCCGGGATCCAGCGCTTCTACGGGGTCGACGGCGGTTTCCTGCTGGCCGACGACACCGAGGCGCTCGCCGGCGCCCTCGGCGGGATCGAATTGGAGCTGGAAACCGCCGGACGCCGCACGGAAAACCCGATGCTGGCCGTCCTGCGGGCGCACGATGTACGGAGCATCGTCACGCGGGCCGGGCGGCTCTCCCCGGCGGGCTGGAAGTCTCTGGCCGACCACCTGGACGACCTGCTGGCCCGCGAGGGACAGCTGACACGCGGGAGCGCGGGCCGCGCTGCGGTGCCGGACGACCGGAAGGCTGCCGAGGGGGGAGCGCCATGAGGACCACACGCACCATGCGGAAACTCGGCGGGGATCTGCTGGCGGAAGCGCGCCTGGCGCAGCCGGCCGATGCCGCCGAGATCATCGGGAGCCTGTGCGCCGCGTACGGCCGCAGGCGCGGCGGCCGGCCGGTGGAGTTCCGCTTCGCCAAGTTCCCGCCCGACACGGCCAGCGGACTCTGGCTGGAGATGGAGGAGCGCGACCTGCTCGTCATCGAGGAGCGCACCCGCCCCGAGCACCAACTCGTGATCGCCTGCCACGAGTTATGGCACCTGGAGGAGGGCACCTGCGACAGTCACGGCCCGGGCATGGCCGTGGCGGCCAGGCTCACGGGAGCCCGGGGCGACCTCGCGGAGCTGCTGCACTCGGAGACCGGACTGGGCAGCGTGGTCCGGCAGGCGGCCGCTCGCGCCGACCGGGAGGACCCGGCGGAGATCCGGGCCGAAACCTTCGGCCTGTACCTCGGCCAAGTCCTCAAGGCCTACCTTCCGGGGCCCCGCGAGGAGCAGTTCCCCGAGGCGATCGAGCGCATCAAGTCCTCGCTCGGCTGGGGCCGTTGAATACACGCCCCCCGCGGCGTGCCGATGACGCCCCGGCGACCGGTGCCACCCCCTCCCGACGCACGTCACGCGCGCCGCTGCCCCCGCACGGCCCCGACAGAGAGCACCACGATGACCCAGTCCTCCCCGCCCCGCCACGCCGTAGTCATCGGCGGCAGCATGGCCGGCCTGCTGGCGGCGGCCGTGCTCGCCGAGCACGCGACGGTCACGATCATCGACGCCGACACGCTGCCCGACAGCCCGGCGCCGCGGCGCGGACTCCCGCAGGCCCGGCACGTCCACGTGATGTGGTCGGGAGGGGCGCGCGCCATCGAGAGGCTGCTCCCGGGCATCACCGACGCGTGGACGGCGGCGGGCGCGATCCGCCGCAGCCTGCCCACCGACCTGGTCACCATGACGGCCCAGGGCTGGATCCCGCGCTGCGGGGAGAAGCAGTTCAACATCTCGTGCAGCCGCGACCTCCTCGACGCCGTGGTCCGTGCCCGGGTGACCGGCCTTCCCGGTGTCGGCACGCTCCAGCAGAGCCGCGTACGGGCCCTGGAGGGCACGGCGGCCCGCGTCACCGGCGTCCGCGTCGACACCCCGCGGGAACAGAACCGGCTGGTGACCGCCGACCTCGTGGTCGACGCGAGCGGGCGCGGCTCGCGGGCCCGGTCCTGGCTCCGGCAACTGGGGGTCGGCGGGATCAGACAGGCCCAGGTCGACTCCGGCCTGGTGTACGCGACACGGATCTTCGAAGCCCCGGCCGGGGCGCACGAGATGGGCTTCCCGATCGTCAACGTGCAGTCCGATCCGCGGGTGTACGTACCCGGCCAGACCGCGACGATCGTCCCCATCGAGAACGGCCAGTGGCAGGCCACCCTGTCCGGCACCCGCGGCGGCCAGCCCACCGGCGACCCCGAGCTGTTCGTCCCGTTCGCCAAGGGGCTGCGCGACCCGATCGTCGGCGAGCTCCTCGCCGGCAGGAAGCCCCTCACCGACATAGCCGTCACCCAGGGGACCGCCAACCGCCGGGTCTACTTCGAGAAGGCGGACCTGCCCGACGGGTTCTTCGCCGTCGGCGACTCCGTCGCCACCTTCAACCCGCTGTACGGGCAGGGGATGACGGTCGCCGCGCAGGGGCTGCTGGCCGTACGGGCCCTGCTGCGCGCCCAGGGCCTCGCCCACCCCTCCTTCGGCCGCGAGGCGCAGCGCGCGCTCGTGCCCCAGGTGTCCACCGCCTGGGAGCTCGCCACCGCACAGGACATCCTGTATCCGGGGGCCACCGGCATGAAACCGCGCGCCGGTACGGGGCTGCTCAACTCGTACGTCAACCGGCTGATGACCGGGGCCACCACGCGGGAGGCGCTGACCGCCGCGTTCCTCCAGGTCATCACCATGAGCAGCACCCCCGCGTACTGGCTGCGCCCCTCGGTGGTCTGGCACGTGCTGCGCGCCTCGGACCGGGGTGCGCTGAAGGCACCGCCGCTGACCGCGGCCGAGCGCTCCGTCGCGGGGCTCGACCAGGGGGCCGGACCGGTCGATCCCGTGGGCCCCGTCGGCCAGGCTCGATGAGCGACGGACTCATCCTCTACGTTCCCGGGTCGGTGATGATCCTGGCGCTGCTGATCAAGGCGCCGACCCTGCGCCGGGGCTGGGACCAGCCGCTCATGCGGGCGGTGTGCACCCTGCTCGTCGTCGGCTGCATGGTCATGTTCCTGGCGGCGCCGCCGACGATCGCCGCGGTCAACCGGCTCACCGGGATCGTCAACTTCTCGGCACCGCTGGTGTACAGCGTGCTGACCGCGTTCTCCGGCTCGTGCATCGTCCTGGTCCTGCAGTGGGGCGGCGGCCCGCCGGCCGTCGTACGGCGGGCGACCCGGCTGACGGTGGCCGTGTTCGGCGCCGTCACCCTGCTCATCGTCGTCCTGTTCGCGATCGGTGACGCGCCCGTGGAGCGGCTGCGCGACCTGGACACGTACTACGCCAACACGCCCTGGCTGCGCGAGATGATCGTCTGCTACCTCCTCGCGCACACGGTGGGCAGTTCGACGCTCACCGTGCTGTGCTGGAAGTGGCTGCTGCGCGTGCGCCCCTCGCTGCGCCCGCTGCGCACCGGGCTGGCCCTGATCGTGCTCGGCGGGGCGCTGGACCTGGGCTACCTGGTGGCGAAGTGGGCCGCGGTGGGCGCCCGCTGGGCGGGCCGCGACTGGGACGGGCTGTCCACGTACGTGGCCCCGCCGTTCGCCTCCGCCGCGGCCCTGATGGTGGGCTCGGGATTCATCGTCCCGCTGGTCGGCGGCTCGGCGGCCTGGCGGGACTTCAGCCGGTACCGGCGGCTGCACCCGCTGTGGAAGGCGCTTCACGGCTTCGCCGCGTCGAGCGTGACGACGGTGCCGCTGACCTGGTGGTCGCCGATCGGGATCCGGCTGATCCACCGCGAGTCGGTGATCGACGACGGGATCCTGGCGCTGGCCCGCTGGTTCGATCCGGCCGTACGGGAAGCGGCGTACGGGGCCGCCCTCGGCCAGGGCCTGTGCGATGCGCGGGCTTCGCTCGTGGCGGACGCGGCCATGCTCGCCGCGGCCTGCCGGCGCCGGGAGGCGGCCGCGGCCGCCGAGGCCGCCGACCGCGCGGCCGCGTCCGACCAGGGCCTGCCCGAGCCCTACCGGCTGGATTCCCGGCCGCTGGCCGCGCTGGCCCGGGAGTTCCGCACCTCGCCGATCGTGGCGGCCGTCCGCAGGGACCCGGCCCCGCTCTGAACGGCCCGGCACGGGGGCCGGCGGGCCGGTCTCAGCCCGCAAGGGCGTCCTCGGGCTCGGGGTTGCGGGCGAGCCAGGCCCCGTACGCCCGCACCCGGCGCCAGTGCTGGAGCTGGTCGAGGGCGAACGCGGCCCGCGGGGAGGCCTCCGGGCGCGGTTCCAGGCCACGGGCCATCCGGTGCAGCTGGAAGCGTACGAAGGCCAGCAGCCCCGCCCCGGCCAGGTCCCGGTCCTTCCACGCCAGCCGCTCCACGGTCACGCGCACGTCCTCCCCGGCGCGCCAGCGGGCCGGCAGGTCGGGGCGGAACGCCAGCGCGGAGGCGAGCCCGACGACGGAGACCCCGCGCGCCAGGACCTTCCGCGCGGTCTCCTGGCGGGCTATCCCGCCGGTCAGCATCAGCGGCATCGTGGCCGCGTCCAGGATCCCCTCGGCGAAGGAGAGGAAGTACGCCTCCCGTTCGAGGGTCCGCAGATCGGCGGTGCGGCCCAGGGTGGCGGGGCTCTCGACGCTGCCGCCGGACAGTTCGACCAGGTCGACGCCGAGGCCGTCGAGCGCCGCGAGGACCCGCGCGGCGTCCTCCGTGTCGAATCCGCCGCGCTGGAAGTCGGCGGTGTTGAGCTTGACGCCGACCGCGAAGCCGGGGCCGACCTGCGCGCGGACCGCCCGGACGACCTCGGTCAGCAGCCGGACCCTGTTCTCCGGGCTGCCGCCCCAGCGGTCGGTGCGCCGGTTGACCAGCGGGGAGAGGAACTGGCTGATCAGGTAGCCGTGGGCGGCGTGGATCTGCACCCCGTCGAAGCCGGCCTCCTCGGCCCGCCGGGCGGTGACCGCGAACCGGGCGACGGTGGCCTCGATGTCGGCCTCGGTCATCGCGGTGGGGCGGGCGAAGCGCTTGGTGTGCTTGCCGAGGCTCACCCCGATGTCGGAGGGAGCCCAGGCCGTGCCGGGCATCTCGGAGCCGACCTGCCGGCCCGGGTGGTTGATCTGCATCCAGACCCGGCCGCCGCCGGCGGACGCGGCCTCGGCCCAGCGGCGGAAGGGGTCGAGCGGGGAGCGGGCGTCGAGGACGATGGTGCCCGGCGCGGTCAGCGCCCGGCGGTCGACCATCACGTTCCCGGTGATCAGCAGGCCGGCGCCGCCCCGCGCCCAGCGGCGGTAGAGGAGCTCGATGCGCTGGTCGGGGAGCTGGCCGGCCCCGGCGAGGCTCTCCTCCATGGCCGCCTTCGCCAGGCGGTTCGGCAGGGTGGCGCCGCCCGGCAGCTCCAGTGGCGTGAACAGGTCCATCGGCAGTTCCCCCCAGGAAACGTGTTGCACGTGTCATCCCGCGCCCCGGCGCAAAGATACCGCCCGCTGCCCGGCGCCCGTCAGGCTCCGTACGGAAGAATCCGGACACCCCCGGAACGCGGAACGCCCCGGGGCCGAAGCCCCGGGGCGCATCCGTACGGGGCCCTCCCCGCGGGTGGCGGTCAGAGGTCCGCGAGCTCCAGACCGGCCTGCGCGGCGGCCGCCCAGACGGTCTGCTCCAGCAGGACGGCGATGGTCATCGGGCCGACGCCGCCCGGGACCGGGGTGATCAGCGAGGCGCGGGCGGCGGCCGACTCGAAGTGGACGTCGCCGACGTTGCCCTCGTTGTAGCCGGCGTCCAGGACGACGGCGCCGGGCTTGATGTCCTCGCCGCGGATGAATTCGGCCTTGCCCACGGCGGCGACCAGCACGTCGGCCTGGCGCACGATCGAGGGGAGGTCCACGGTGCGGGAGTGGCAGTAGGTGACGGTGGCGTTCTGCTCCAGCAGCAGCATGCCGGCCGGCTTGCCCAGGATCGCGCTGCGGCCGACGACCACGGCGTGCTTGCCGGTCAGGTCCACGTCGTACTCGGCGAGGAGGCGCATGATGCCGCCGGGGGTGCAGGAGACGAAGCCCGGCAGCCCGAAGCCCATGGCGGCGAAGGAGTGCATGGTGACGCCGTCGACGTCCTTGCCCGGGGCGATGGCCTCGAAGGCGGCGCGCTCGTCGATGTGGTGCGGGACCGGGTGCTGGAGCAGGATCCCGCTGATCTCCGGGTCCTCGGACAGGGCGGTGAGGGCGGCGACGAGCTCCTGCGTCGTCGTGGACGCCGGCAGCTCCACGTGGCGGGAGGTGATCCCGGCCTTGGCACAGCGGTTCTGCTTCATCTTCACGTACGTCACGGACGCCGGGTCCTCGCCGACCAGCACGGTCGCGAGGCAGGGGGCGGTGCCGGTGCGCTCGGTGATCTTCGCCGCGAGTACGGCGGTCTGCTCCGAGATGCGGCGGGCGAGGGCGGTGCCGTCCATCAGCCGGGCGGAGCCGCCGTCGGCGGCAGTGGCGGTGGGGGTGGCGGTCTGGGCAGTCGTCACGGGGTCTCCTGGGCGTCGCTGCGGATCGCGGTGCGCGGATTCGCGTGTCGCGGTGTCGCGGTTCGCCCAGGCGCGCGGCAGGAGACGTACGTGCGGACATACGCCGGGCCGCTCCCCGGTGGTGATCCACCCGAACGCCAGTCACGGCCCGCCTCCACTCTAATGGACCCCGTCCGGGTGTGCGGTGGCGCGCGGCGGCCCCGATCCGCAGGATCCGGTCAAACCGGTGGATCACCGGCGCCACTCCTGGGACGATCGAGACATGACACGCACTTTCGACCATCTCGTCGCCGAGGCCGAGTCCGTTTCGGTGGACGGATGGGACTTCTCCTGGCTGGACGGGCGGGCCACCGAGCAGCGCCCCTCCTGGGGCTACCAGCGGCTGCTCGGCGAGCGCCTCGCCCGGGTCCGCTCCGCCCTCGACATCCAGACGGGCGGCGGGGAGGTGCTGGCCGGGGCGGGGCCGCTGCCCCCGCTGACGGCGGCCACCGAGTCCTGGCCGCCGAACATCGACAAGGCGACCCGGCTCCTGCACCCGCTGGGCGCGGTGGTGGTCGCGGACGCCGACGAGCCGCCGCTGCCGTTCGGCGACGCGGCCTTCGACCTGGTCGCGAGCCGCCACCCGGTGACCATCTGGTGGGAGGAGATCGCCCGGGTCCTGCGTCCGGGCGGGACGTACCTCTCGCAGCAGGTCGGGCCGGCGAGCGTCTTCGAGCTCGTCGAGTACTTCCTCGGACCCCAGCCGGAGGAGGTCCGGCGCGGCCGCCACCCCGACGACGCCGTCTCGGACGCCGGCAGGGCCGGACTCGAAGTGGTGGATCTGCGCTCCGAAAGACTGCGCACGGAGTTCCACGACATCGGGGCCGTGATCTACTTTCTCCGGAAGGTGATCTGGATGGTGCCCGGCTTCACGGTCGGGCAGTACCGGGACCGGTTGCGCGAGCTCCACGAACAGATCGAACGTGACGGCCCGTTCGTGGCACATACCGCCCGTTTCCTCATCGAGGCTCGCAAAACGGGCTGACGGAAACGGGGGGCGCGGACGCGGACGGATCCACGGCCGAATGGTTGCGCGCCCACAGCGTGGCGCAGGTCACTCAATTCAGCGCGTAACGAATCGACTCGGGCATGCGATGAACCGACAGGTGTCCTCGCGCGGCCCCGGAATACAGACCCCCCTCGGGTCTGTTTCCCGAGTCCGCGCGATGATGTCCCGCCCACTCCCTATCTGTTCGCAACGAGAGGCTCCTTGTGTCGCTCAGCCCGTCCCGTACGTTCCCTCCGGAGATCGCCGAATCGGAGGCCCTCGTCGCGCTCGTCGAGCGCGGCCGCGAGCAGGGTCACATCAACGGTGACGACGTGCGCCAGGCCTTCGAGGCCGGCCGCATCCCGGTGGACCAGTGGAAGCGGGTCCTGCGCAGCCTGAACCAGGTCCTGGACGAGGAGGGTGTCGCGCTGCACGTCAGCGCCGCCCCCGCCACGAAGGCTGCCGCGAAGAAGCCCCGCAAGGCGGCCGCCGCGCCTGCCCGCACCGTGACCAAGAAGGCGGCCGCCGCGCCGCGCCCCATCGGTGCGCGCAAGGCCTCGGCCACCAGCGCGGCCCCCGCCACCGCGGCGGCGATATCCGCTTCGCCGGCCGCGGCCACCGAGGACGAGGTGACGGCCGACGCCGTCGCCGAGCCGAAGAAGCGGACGGTCAAGAAGACCGCCGCCAAGAAGACCGCGGTGAAGAAGACCGCCGCCGCGGCCAAGAAGACCAGCGCCAAGGACGCCGACGAGGGCGAGACCCCGGCCGCCGAGGGTGAGGACTGGGCCGCCGAGGACCTCGTCGACGAGGTCGAGGAAGAGGCCCCCAAGGCCGGCGGCACCCAGGGCTTCGTCCTGTCCGACGACGACGAGGACGACGCCCCGGCGCAGACGGTCATGGTGGCCGGCGCCACCGCCGACCCCGTCAAGGACTACCTGAAGCTGATCGGCAAGGTGCCGCTCCTCAACGCCGAGCAGGAGGTCGAGCTCGCCAAGCGCATCGAGGCGGGTCTCTTCTCCGAGTACAAGCTCGAAGAGGAGGAGGACCACAAGCCCGCGTTCAAGCGCGAGCTGGAGATCCTCGTCGAGGACGGCCGCCGCGCCAAGAACCACCTGCTGGAGGCCAACCTCCGCCTCGTGGTCTCGCTGGCCAAGCGCTACACCGGCCGCGGCATGCTCTTCCTGGACCTGATCCAGGAGGGCAACGTCGGCCTGATCCGCGCCGTGGAGAAGTTCGACTACACCAAGGGCTTCAAGTTCTCCACGTACGCGACCTGGTGGATCCGGCAGGCGATCACGCGCGCCATGGCCGACCAGTCGCGCACGATCCGCATCCCCGTCCACATGGTCGAGATCATCAACAAGCTGGCGCGCGTGCAGCGCCAGATGCTCCAGGACCTCGGCCGGGAGCCCACTCCGGAGGAGCTGGGCAAGGAACTCGACATGACCCCCGAGAAGGTCATCGAGGTCCAGAAGTACGGCCGCGAGCCGATCTCCCTGCACACCCCGCTGGGTGAGGAGGGCGACAGCGAGTTCGGTGACCTCATCGAGGACTCCGAGGCGGTCGTGCCGGCCGACGCGGTGTCGTTCACCTTCCTCCAGGAGCAGCTCCAGTCGATCCTGGGGACGCTCTCGGAGCGTGAGGCGGGCGTCGTCTCGATGCGTTACGGCCTGAACGACGGCCAGCCGAAGACCCTGGACGAGATCGGCCGCGTGTACGGGGTCACCCGTGAGCGCATCCGCCAGATCGAGTCCAAGACCATGTCGAAGCTGCGCCACCCGTCGCGTTCGCAGGTGCTGCGCGACTACCTCGACTAAGCCGTCCGCCGGGCCGTCCGCGCCCTGCGGGCCAGTCGCAAGACCGGCCCGCGGGGCGTGAACGGCAAGGTGGGCGCCCTGAGGGGCCGGACAGCCCGCGTCGTACGGCGCCGCGTCGCAGAACACGACGCGTGCCGCCGGTACGTCGCGGGCTTTCGCGTGCGCCGCCCTCAGTTCTCCAGGAGGTGCTTCAGCATCTCCTCGTCGCGCGGCATCTCCTTGCGGGCGTGCGGCTTGATCACGAGCGGGGCGATGACCCTGCCGATGCCGCGGCCCTCGAAGTCGAGGTCGAGGGTGACGCGCGAGCGCTTGCCGCCGTCGAGGGGTTCGATGGTGCCGTGCACCTCGCCGCGCACCGGTCCGCCGATGCCCCGGACGTGCCAGCTGCGCGGCCGGTCGAGCTCCGTGACCTGCATGGTCATCGGGAACTCCCGCTTGCCCATGCGCCGGGTGATGACGGCCTTCGATCCGACGTGGACGGGTGCCCCGTCGAGCGGGCGGGCGGAAACGGCACTGTCCTGCCACTCCGGCAGGCGCGTCGGGTCCGTCACGTAGTCGAAGACGTCTTCGGGACTGCGGGAAATGTCGATGCTCTTCCTGATCGCGGACATGGCGACCCCTTACTGCCCCCTGCCGGCCTCTCCTTCCACGCTACCGCGCAGGTCAGGCGGTGTCCCCCTCCTCGGCTCGCTCCCCGGCCCGCTGCTCGGCCCGCTGCCTGCGCGCGCTCATCGCGGCGTAGACGAGGACGCCGGCGAACAGGAACAGGACGCCCTGGTAGACGGCGGCGTAGCCGGAGCCGGCGACCAGCCACATCGAGAAGCCGAACGCCAGGGCGGCCAGGATCCCGTCACGGACCAGGCGGCCGCGGTGGACGCGCCCGGCCTGCCCGGAGAGCAGGAAGTACATCTGCGCGGCGGTGGAGAGCAGGTACGGGACGGTCGCCGTGAAGGTGGTGACCAGGACCAGGATCTCGAAGACCCCGTCCGAACCCGCCGTGTAGTTGTAGATCGTCAGGCCGGAGGCCAGGACAACGGTGACGAGCACGCCGGCCACCGGGACGCCCCGCTTCTTCGTCTCGAAGACCTTGGGGAACAGCCCGTCGCGGGCGGCGGCGTACGGGGTCTGCGCACTGAGCAGCGTCCAGCCGTTGAGGGCGCCGAGCATCGAGATCACGGCCGCGCAGGCGACGAGGGTGCCGCCCCACGTACCCCCGAACATGGCGTTGACGGCGTCGGTGAAGGGGGCCTCGGAGGCGACCAGCCGGTCGTGGGGGACCAGGCCGAAGACGGAGAGGGTGCCCAGCAGGTAGACCACGGCCGCGCCGGCGGTGCCGAGGATCGTGGCCCGGCCGACGTTGCGGGCGGGGTCGCGGACCTCGCCCGCGCTGACGGCGGCCGACTCCACGCCGAGGTAGCTGAACAGCAGGATCGCCGCGGCCGCGGACACCGCGCCGACGGGGCTCTGGCCCGTGGCCTGGAAGGGGCCGAGGTTCGCCGGGTCGAAGAAGAACAGCCCGCCGACGGCGACCAGCAGCAGCGGGGCGAACTTCAGCACGGTGGCCACCAGTTGGACGGCGCCGACGTAGCGGGTGCCGGCCAGGTTGGCGAGCGCCGGGAGCCACTGCACGGCGAGGGCGGCCAGGCACATCGCCGCCTTGTGCTCCCCGATGGCCGGGAAGAGCACGGACAGGTAGCCGACCGCCGCGACCGCGAGGGCCGCGTTCGAGACCCAGGCGGTGATCCAGTAGCTCCAGGCCGCGAGGAACCCGGCGAAGTCGCCGAACGCGGCGCGGGCGTAGACGTACGGGCCGCCGGTCTGCGGGAGCCGCCGCGCGAGCCGGCCGAAGACCAGGGCGAGGGCGATCGCTCCGGCGGTGAGCACGCCGAAGGCGACCAGGCTGATCGTGCCGAAGGGTGCCACCGAGGCGGGCAGCAGGAAGATCCCGCCGCCGATGATGTTGCCCATGACCAGGCAGGTCGCGATCGGCAGGCCGAAGCGCCGGGAGTGCGGGCCCGCGGCCTCCCCGGCCGGGGCCGGTGTCGGGGTCGGGGCGGGGGCGGGGGCGCGCAGGGTGGAGCTCACGGGTGTTACGCCTCGGGTGTTTCATATGCTGGACAGGTCGACATATCGTCGGGCAAGCCCAAAGCCGCACCAAATCAGCGGTTTTCGTCCTGCGCGGGCACCCCCACGGAAGGAAAGG
Organism: Streptomyces sp. NPDC002181; assembly: GCF_042890485.1. Lineage (NCBI taxonomy): Bacteria > Bacillati > Actinomycetota > Actinomycetes > Kitasatosporales > Streptomycetaceae > Streptomyces > Streptomyces sp. NPDC002181. The sequence continues at coordinate 496,888 of NZ_JBIASC010000002.1, forward strand.
TTCCACTCGATCCGGCTTCCGGCCGTGGATCCTCCGCGGGGGCGGTCAGCGGTACCTGGGGGCCGTCCGCCTCCCGCAGCCAGCGCCGCAGCACCTCGTGCACGGCCTCCGCGCCCACCAGGTCCGGCTCCGGCTCCGACAGCTCCGTCGGCCACATCAGGAACGGATGCCCCTGCTCCCCGCCCAGGCCTCCGTGCGATCCGATCTGCTCCTCGAAGGCGTGCACCTCCCCGGTGCGGGGGTCGTACGCCGAGTTCACCATGACGTCGGCCACGTGCGGGAAGGCGTCGGTCCGCCGGACGGCCCGCGCCGCGCCCGGTCCGAACCGGGCCAGCAGCTCCTCGGCCGCTCCGGGCTCGTCGAGGCGGGCCACCGTCCCGCCCGGGCCCAGCACCTCCCCGTCCACCAGCAGGAACCCGATGCCCGGATGGTTGGCCAGGGTCGCCAGCAGGGCCGGGTGCGCCCGCTCGATCCGCTCCTGCGAGGCCCGCCCCGGGACGTCCGGGAAGGAGATCAGGCCGAGGTTGCCCGAGGCCAGCACCACCGGCTCCGGACCCCGCCCGGGGCGGGCCCGCTCGTCCTCCTCCACGGGCCGGTGCAGGGCCGCGAGCACCGCCGCACGGGCCTCCGCGCCGCTGCGGGTGCGGCCGGCCCGGCGGGAGACCGGCAGTCCGCAGCCCGCGCGGACCAGGTCCTTCAGCGTCAGCCCGTACCGGCCGAGGAACGTCTCCCCCGGGCTCTGGCCGTGGTCGGAGAGCAGCACGATCCGGTACTCCCGGGGCGCGTGCTCGGCGACGCGGGCGAGCAGTGCGAGGCTGCGGTCGAGCCGGGCCAGCACCCGGTCGGTGTCCCGGCCGTGCGGTCCCGAATGGTGGGCGACCTCGTCGTAGGCGACCAGGTCCGCGTAGATCGCGGCGCGCCCCGCGAGCATGTCGCCGATCACCGCCGCGGCGACGACGTCCCGCTCGACCACCGTCGCGAAGGCCCTGATCAGCGGGTACAGACCGCCGCGGGCCACCCGCGGCCGCACTCCCCGCAGCCGCGCCCGCAGCGACTGGCCGATCTCCCGGGCGACCTCGGCGACGAAGGACACCGCGGTGCGGACGGCGTTCGCGGGGTCGGAGAAGTACGCGAAATAGCCCGCGCGGGAACGGTTCGCCCGGCCGCGCCGCGCCGAGACCGACAGGACGAGGGCGAGCTGGTCGGCGCCGCCGCTGAACAGGTTGCCCCGGCTGGCCCCGTCGAGGGTGAGCAGTCCGCCGTCGCCGGTGCGGGCGATGGCCCGGCGCTGGAGTTCGGCGGCGCTGGTGGGCCGGTTGCAGACCACCACCTCGCCGGTGTCCTTCTCGAACCAGCGGAACGCGGGCACGTCGAAGGTGGAGCCGTGCAGGATGCCGAGCTGGCTGGCGCCGGTCTGGCTGGACCAGTCGGTGCTCCAGGCGGTGACGCGGTGGCTGCCGTCCAGCCAGCCCGCCACCGTGGGCATCAGGCCGCTGCCCGCCGCCCGGCGCAGCGTCTCGTACCCGACGCCGTCGAGCTGGAGGAAGAGCAGGCCGGGGGCGGCCCCGCCGGGGCGCGGCGCGTCCCGGTGCCGGGTGCGCCGCCGGCGCCGGTCGGCGAGCCGGTGGAGCCGGCGCCGGTACGCCTCGTCATCGCGTACGGCCAGTGCGGTGGAGGTCGCGGAGGCGACGGCGGACATGACGGCGGCCACCACCACGGCGGTCTCCGGGGCCACTTCGCCGCGTCCGGAGGGGATCAGGCTGAGGGCGAGCAGCAGCAGCGAGCCGTTGAGGAAGAAGACGAGCAGTCCGAGCACCAGCGCGGGCACCAGCAGCAGGGCCCGGACCAGTACCGGCCACACCAGTGCGCTCAGCAGGCCGAAGGCCCCGGCGCCCCAGGCCGCGGTCAGCCCGATCTCGGTGATGCTGTCCCCGTCGCCGGACTGGAGCCGGAAGTCGGGCAGGACACCGGCGAGCACGAGCATCGTGAGGGTGGACACCGCCCAGACGAGGATCACCCGTACCAAGGCGCTGCCCAGGGTCCGCCACCGTCCTCGCCACACGCCGTACCGCCTCGTGTCTCCCCCGCATCCGCGCCCCGCCCGCGGTCCCGGCCGCACCCTCCAGCGTCGCACAGGGCGGCGGCCCGGGCCGGGCGACCGGGGTGGCGCACGAAGGTGCGAACCTCGGCGGCCGGGAGCGCGGGGCGCACGCTCGGGCGTGGTCGGGCGTGGTCGGGCGTGCGCGGGCTACGTGCCGTCGTAGCCGGCGGTCGGCATCGACAGGCGGCGGTGCACTTCGGCCTTCATGGCGGAGGTGTACTGCGGCTCGGCGAGCCCGGCGGTCTCCAGCCGTACGCCGCGCCGCTCGCACTCGGCGGCGAACTCCTCGACGGAGCGCAGGGCGCGGGCCAGGACCCGGCGGTTGGGGGCGACGAAGAGGTCGACCTGACCGGCCTCGACGTCGCACCACAGCCCGCAGTGGTTGGCGCGCAGTCCGTAGAAGAGCAGCGTCCTCGTCACCACGTAGCCCTGGTCGGCGGCCCAGCGGGCGCACATGGCCTGCTGGCTGCGGGTGTCGACGGCGAAGGGGTCGGCGTCCAGATCCTCCAGCGGGGCCAGGCTGGCGATAGCGGCCACGCGCAGCTCATCCATGCCGCCCGACCCTACTCCGATCCGCGGCCCGGGAGGAGGGGGCTGCGGACTTCGGTTCGGGTCACATCGGGTGGGCAGGATCTACCCTTCAAGGGGCCGGGGGACGCACGAGCGACGGGGAGGCCGGGTGCCGGTGGAGATCACCTGGTGGGGCCATGCCACGTGCACGGTCGAGGACTCCGGGGTGCGGCTGCTGACGGACCCGCTGTTCGCGCGGCGGCTCGCGCACCTGCGTCGGCGGCGCGGGGCGCTGCCCCCGCCGGAGGCGGCCGAGGCCGAGGTGGTGCTGGTGTCGCACCTGCACGCCGACCATCTGCACCTGCCCTCGCTGGCCCGGCTGGCCCCCGGGACCCGGCTGGTCGTGCCGCGCGGTGCGCGCCGGGCCCTGCCGGGGCTCGCGCGGGTGGCGGGCGCGCGCGGTCTGCCCGTCACGGAGGTGGCCCCGGGCGAGGAGGTCGGCGTACGGGCGGGGGTGCGGGTCCGGGCCGTCAGCGCGCGGCACGACGGGCGGCGGCTGCCGTTCGGGCCGCGTCTGGCGCCGGCGCTCGGGTACGTGGTCCAGGGCTCGGCGCGGACGTACTTCGCCGGGGACACCGGGCTGTTCGAGGCGATGGCCGAGGAGGTCGGGCCGGTGGACGTGGCCCTGTTGCCGGTCGGCGGCTGGGGCCCGTACCTGGGGCCGGGGCATCTGGACCCGGCCGGGGCGGCGCGGGCGCTGGCGGAGCTGGCGCCGGCGGCGGCGGTGCCGGTGCACTACGGGACGTACTGGCCGATCGGGCTGGACGCGGTGCGGCCGCACGAATTCCACGCGCCGGGCGATGAGTTCGCGCGGCGGGCCCGCCGGCTGGCGCCGAAGGTGACGGTACGGGTGCCCGGCCACGGCGAACGGGTGCGGCTGCCGTGACGTGGGAGGCGTACGGGCCGCACGGTCTCGGGGCGCACGGTCTCGGGGCGGCGGCGGTGGCGGCGGTCGGCCAGGTGCCGCCGGAGACGACCCGGCAGGCGGTGGGCTACCCGGCGCTGTTCGTGCTGGTGGCGCTGGGGGCGCTGGTGCCGGTGATCCCGACGGGGGCGCTGGTGAGCTCGGCGGCGGTGGTGGCTTTCCATCAGCAGTCGCTGCCGTTCGGGGTGCTGCTGGTGTTCGGCGTCGCCGCCGTGGCCGCGTTCGCGGGGGACCTGGCCCTGTACTGGCTGGGGCAGCGCGGGGTGCGGTCCCGGGGCGGCTCGCGGTGGCTGGAGGCGCTGCGGGGGCGGGCGACACCCGAACGGCTGGCGCAGGCGCAGCGGAAGCTGGACGAGCACGGGGTGCTGGTCCTGGTGGTCTCCCGGCTGGTCCCGGCGGGCCGGATCCCGGTGATGCTGGCCTGCCTGCTGGCCCGGCTCCCGCTGCGCCGCTTCGCCCGCGGCGACGCTCCGGCCTGTCTCGCCTGGGCGGCGACGTACGGGCTGATCGGCATCCTGGGCGGCTCCCTGTTCTCGGAGCCGTGGAAGGGCGTCGCGCTGGCGGTGGCCGTGACCCTGCTGATCAGCGGGGCGCCGGCGCTGTGGCGCCGGATCCGGAGCTGATACCCGCCCGCCCCCGCGGGCGCGGTCAGCGCGGCTCGCGCAGTCCCGCGACGAGGAGCTCGACCATGCGGCGCGCGTCGTAGCGGGAGTCGGCCTCGGCGCCGATGCAGAGGTTCCCGATGCCGCGCATGAGCTGGTACGCGGTGAGGTCGGAACGGATCTCGCCCGCCTCGACGGCGGCGTCGAGGAGCTCGGTGCAGACCGGCAGGAGGCGGTCGAGGAAGTAGGCGTGCAGCGTCTCGAATCCGGTGTTGTCGGCCTGCATCGCGCCCGCGAGTCCGTGCTTCGTGACGAGGAAGTCGGTGAAGAGCCGGACCCACCTGCCGAGGGCGGCGTGCGGGGTCGGTCCGGCCGCCAGCAGGGCCGGTCCGGCCTCGGCGCAGGCCTCGACCTGGTGGCGGTAGACGGCGATGACGAGGTCCGCCCGGGTGGGGAAGTGCCGGTAGATCGTGCCCATGCCGACGCCGGCCTTGGCCGCGATGTCGCGTACCGGCGCCTCGACGCCCGAGGCGACGAAGACCTCCGCCGCCGCGTCCAGCAGGGTCTGCTGATTGCGTCGCGCGTCCTTGCGCCTGGACGCTGCCGCGCTGCCCACGTTCCGGCCGCTGTCGCTCACGGCGGCACTCCTTCCCTCACCGGCCTTGCAAAGCGGAACAGCGCTCCGTATCGTTAGCGGAGCAAGGTTCCGGTTTGCCCATCATGGCAGAACGGCGCGCCGTCCACCAGGCCGCCCACCGGACCACGCCTGCGAAGACACCGAACGGAAGGCAGTTCCATGTCCGCAACCTCCGCAACAGCTCCGACCACCGTGATCTCCGCGGGGCCGGTCGTCCTGCCGGCCCCGAGCGGCCGCGGCGAGGACCTCCAGGTGCGTGTCTGCGCCCCCGCCACCGGCGGCGACCTGCCGGTCATCGTCTTCTCGCACGGCTTCGGCTGGTCGATGAACGGCTACGCCCCGCTCGCGGACCACTGGGCCGCCCAGGGCTTCGTGGTCGTCCGGCCCACGCACCTCGACTCCCGGACGCTCGCCCTCCCGCACGAGGACCCCCGTACGCCGCGGATCTGGCGCATCCGCGTCGAGGACCTCACGCTCGTGCTCGACGGCCTCGGCGCCCTGGAAGCCTCCGTACCGGGCCTCGCCGGCCGCGTCGACCACGGCCGCGTCGCCGTGGCCGGCCACTCCTGGGGGGCCCAGACGGCGAGCACGCTGCTCGGCGCACGCGTGCTGGACGCCGACGGCGTTCCCGGCGAGGACATGTCCGACCCCCGCGTCAGGGCGGGCGTACTGCTCGCCCTGCCCGGTCTGGGCGACAGACTCACCCCGTTCGCCGCCGAGAACCTGCCCTTCATGAGGCCGCACTTCGACACCATGACCACCCCGGCGCTCATCGTCGCCGGCGACGAGGACGACTCGGCGCTGTCCACCCGCGGACCGGACTGGTTCACCGACCCCTACACCCACAGCCCGGCCGGCAAGAGCCTGCTCACCCTGTTCGGGGCCGAGCACTCGCTCGGCGGCATCCCCGGGACCGAGGTGGCCGAGACCACCGACGAGAGCCCGGCGCGGGTCGCCCTGATCCGGCGGCTCAGCACGGCCTACCTCCGCAGCGCCCTCTCGTCCGAGGACACCGGCTGGAAGGAGGCGGTCACCGCCCTGGAGAACGACCCGCACGCACTCGGCGGCCTGCGGAGCAAGTAGCTCCGGCGCCCCACCCATCGAACCGGCACGGAAAGGACAGGAAATGATCCTCGTCACCGGAGGCCTCGGCTTCATCGGATCCCACACCGTCAGGGCCCTGCTCGACCAGGGCGAGGACTGCGTGGTGGTCCAGCGCCGCACCACGCGGCTCCCCGCCGTCCTCGCCGGAGCGAAGGTGGCGGTGGAGCGGGCGGACATCGCCGACCGCGAGGCGCTGCTCGCCATCGGGGACCGCCACGACATCACCGGCATCGTGCACCTGGCCTGGTCCCACCCCTGGCCTTCCGTGCCCGCGACGGCCGTCGAGACGACCCGGGAGTCGCTCGGCGGACTGCTGAACGTCGTGCGGGCGGCCCAGGACTGGGGTGTGAAGCGGCTCGGCGTCGCCAGCACGATCGGCGTCTACTTCGGCGTACCGGACCTCGTCGGACCCCTCCGCGAGGACGCCCCGCTGTCGCTGACCGCACCCGTCTCGATCCCCACCTTCAAGAAGGTCGGCGAGATGCTCGGCGGATTCCTCGCCGACGCCACCGGCCTCGACATCGTCAACTACCGCATCTCCGGCACCTGGGGCCCCCACGGCCACGCCGATCCCTTCTTCGCCGCGCCGGCCCTCGTCCACGCCGCCGCCCGCGGGACCGCCCCGGACCTCTCCCACCTCATGGAGCCGGCCTTCGCCGGGGACGGGCTCGACCTGAGCTACGTGAAGGACACCGGGCGGGCGATCGCCCTGCTCCAGCTCGCGGACCGGCTCAACCACCGTACGTACAACATCGGTTCCGGCCGGGCCACCACCAACGCCGAGCTGATCGGGGCGATCAGGAAGGTGGTCCCCGGCGCCGACATCGACCTCCCCGACGGCGGCGCGGCCCACCACCTGGTCCTCGACATCGGCCGTCTGCGGGAGGACACCGGCTACCGGGCCGCGTACGACACCGAGCGGGCCGCGGCCGACTACATCGCGTGGCTCCGCGCGGGCCACCGGAGCTGAACCCGGTCCGGGGCGTCACAGTGCCCGGGAGCCGCCGATCGGGAGGTCCCAGAGGTCCTCGCGGGGCAGTCCGGCCCGGGCCCAGGCCGCCCGGACCCGCTCCAGCGGCTCCGTCACCGGCTCCGCCGACAGGACGAAGGTGCCCCAGTGCATCGGCGCCATCCGTCTCGCCCCCACGTCCCGGCAGGCCCGCACGGCCTCCTCCGGATCGGTGTGGACGTCCCTCAGCCACCACCTCGGGGCGTACGCGCCGATCGGCAGCAGCGCCAGGTCGATCCCCGGATGGCGCCGGCCGATCTCCCCGAACCAGTGCCCGTACCCGGTGTCCCCCGCGAAGTACGCCTTCCGCGGTGCCCCGGCGGCACGCGTCTCACTGAGCACCCAGCCGCCCCACAGCGTCCGGCACGTGTCGAGCACCGAGCGCCTCGACCAGTGGTGCGCCGGGACGAAGTCGAACCGTACGCCGTCCAGTTCGGCGCACTCCCACCAGTCGAGCTCGGTGACCCGGCTGAAGCCGCGGCGCCGGCACCAGCGGGCCAGGCCGGCCGGGACGAAGAGCGGGGTGTGCCGGGGCAGCCGCTTGAGGGTGGGCGCGTCGAGGTGGTCGTAGTGGTTGTGGCTGATCACCACGGCGTCCACCGGTGGCAGTTCCTCCCAGCGCACGCCGACCGGGGTCAGCCGGGCCGGGGTTCCGAGGATGCGCCGCGACCAGACCGGGTCGGTCAGTACGGTCAGGCCGCCGATCCGCAGTACCCAGCTGGCGTGGCCCGCCCAGGTGGCGCAGAGCGTCCCCGGGACGGCCGCGGGCAGCGGGGCGGGGTCGTACGGGAGGTCGGGGATGCCGCGCAGCCCGTCGGGGCCCGGCCGGAACGCACCCTCGCGCGCGAGCCGGGCGAAGGCCCGCACCCCGGGCAGCGGGGTGGTCAGCCGGTCGGCGAAGGAGCGCGGCCAGCTCCGCACCTCCCCCGGCGGCCGGGGTGCCCCGGGGGCGGGCGCCGGGGCGGGACCCGGTCGGCCGGGGCCCGTGGGAGCCGGACGCGGAGCGGCGGTGCCCGGGCGGGCCGGGGGTGCGGGGGCGGCGGCCGCGGGGTCGGTGGCCGCCGGGGCGGGGGCCCCGGGGCCCGGGGGCGCGGGGGTGTCCGTCCGGTCCCTCATCTGGAGCTCTCCGTTCACCGCACAGCGGGCTCGTTCCGGTCAGGTCAGGAGGTCAGTCCGGCCAGGACCGATCCCAGGAGGTCCAGGGAGCGCCGTACGTGCGGGAGGCCGAGGGGGTCGCGGGCGGTGAGCGCGGCGAGCCGCTCCTGCGGGGTGGCGCCGAGCAGCGGGCCCGTCGAGAGGCGGACCCGCAGCGCGCCCAGCTCGTCGGCGAAGCGCTGCCCGCCGGGAGCGGGCGCGCCGAGCCGCCCGCCCAGGTAGTCCTCCAGTTCCATCGCGTCGCGGACCCCCTGCCGGGCCAGCCCGGCGCGCAGCGGGGTCAGGTCGGCGTAGAGGTGGCGGCCTGCCTGCGGCGGCCGGGCGAACGCGCCGGCGGCCAGCAGCTCCCGGTGGGCCGCCGCGGCGACCACCCCGTGCAGCGCCGCCGCGGCGTAGGCGCGTCCGGCGACGGCGTCGGGTTCGTCGAGCGCGTACGCGGCGGCCCCGGCGACCGGGCCCGCGACCATGGCCCCGGTCGCGGTGAGGATGTCGAGGGTGCGGGCCCGCAGCCAGGTGCCGCGCGGGGTGCCGGGGAAGCGGACCACGGCCGCGGGCCACCCGGCGGGCAGCAGCGCCCCGGACAGGTCGAGGAGTACGGCGGCCTGGTCGGGCAGCATCTCGGCGGGGCTCAGGACGAGGGTGTCGTGCGGCCGGTGGACGGTGTCACGCCAGCTCTCGTCGCTGACGACGAACAGCCCCGCGTCCCCGGCGGCCTCGCAGGCCTCGCGCAGCATTTCGGGCGGGGGCACGGTGGCCGTCGGGTCGTCGGCGACCGACAGCAGCAGCACGCGCGGATCGCCGCCCTCGGCGCGCACCCGCCGTACGGTCTCCAGCAGGGCGTACGGGTCCGGGATGCCCCCGCATTCGGCCGGGGTCGCCACGTGGTAGGCCCGCCGTCCCAGCAGCCGGACCTGCGGGGTCCACCATGCGGGACAGGGCCGGGGCAGCATCACATCGCCCCCGTACGCGCCGAGCAGCGCCAGCAGCAGGGCGGGCGCGCCGGGCCCGGCGGCCACGTTCTCGGGGGCGGTGGGCAGCCCGCGCCGCCCCCAGTGCCGGCAGGCGGCCTCGCGCACGGGCTCCCCGCCGCCCGGGGGTTCGGGCGCGGAGCGTTCGGCGGCCGCGGCGATCACGGCGGTGAGCTCGGGGAGCACGGGCAGCCCGGGCTCGGGCGCGGGCGGCCCGTAGCGGACCGGACCGCGGCCCTCCGCGGTGCGCTGCATCCCCGGCACCTTTCCCCGCCTTCCCCGTTCCGCGTCGGTCCGCCGACGGCCGGCCACGGCCTCGAACATGCCCTTTATACGGCGGTTCGCGGTGGTGTGCCTGTTGTCGTCCGCCGACGGGCGGCGCCGGGCCGGGCCGCGCCTCCCGGATCAGGTCGGCCCCGGGCGCCGCGGCCCCGCCGTGATCCGAAAGACACGGCCTAGCCTTGCCTCCCCACCAGGGCCAGCAGCCGGGTCTGGGCGTTCGCTCCGGCCGGCACCTCCAGCGGCGCGGCGAACAGACCGCTGGCCGCGAGCCCGTCGGCGTAGGGCATGACCTCTTTGAGGGCGAACTCGACGAGGCCGTCCGGGAGCCGGTCGTCGGCTCCGATGCCCCGCGAGAGGTCCCAGGCGTGCACGACGCAGTCGGCGGTCAGCTCGGCGCAGTACGCCCGCCCCAGCGCGGGCCCGTACGAGAGCCTGACCGTACGGTCCAGCGCCCCGGGCGCGGCGAACGCGGCGTGTGCGGCACCCGAGGCCCGCTCCCAGGCACCCACGGGGTCCTCGCCGAGGACGTCTCCGGAGAACGCGTCGCCGACCTCCTCGATGGTGCGCCCCTCGGTGACCATCGGCGGGATCCAGAGCTGCTCGCCCGTGACGTGGTTGACCAGGTCGCGGACGGTCCATTCGGTGCAGGGGGTCGGGGCGTCCCACCGGCCGTCCCCGACGGCGCGCACCCGTTCGCCGAAGAGCCGTACGGCCTCGGCGTGCCGTTCGAGCAGCCCGTTCGCGGCCGCGGCCGCGAACGCATCCCCGTCCCTCGTGTCCGGCATGGCTCTCACCGTCCTCCGCCAGGGGGCCACCTCTCTGCGGCCCACTGTCCTCGCACACCCCTCCCCCTGCCACCGACCTGTCCGGATGACGTGCGACACAAGGACTCTGTCCACATGTCAAAACACATATCTCATCCATCGAACGAATCCCCTACGGTGATCACAACGCTTCGACGACGAGGAGGAGTCGGCTCATGAGCGCCGAGGAGAACAGGGAAACGGCCGTCTACACCCACGGGCACCACGAATCCGTACTGCGTTCGCACCGCTGGCGCACCGCCGCGAATTCGGCGGCGTACCTGATCGGCGAGCTGCGGCCGGGGATGGCGGTCCTGGACGTGGGCTGCGGTCCGGGCACGATCACGGCGGACCTGGCGGAACTGGTCGCGCCGGGCGGCCGGGTGACGGCGGTCGACGCCGCGGGGGACGTCCTGGAACAGGCCGCGCGGTACGCGCGGGAGCGCGGCCTGGCCGACGCGGTCACCTTCGCCACGGCCGACGTCCACGCGCTGGACTTCCCGGACGACTCCTTCGACGTGGTCCACGCCCACCAGGTGCTCCAGCACGTCGGCGACCCCGTACGGGCCCTGCGGGAGATGCGCCGGGTGTGCCGGCCGGGCGGGATCGTGGCCGCCCGCGACGCCGACTACGCGGCGATGACCTGGTACCCGGCGGAGCCTGGCCTGGACGAGTGGCTGGGCCTCTACCGCCGGGTGGCCCGCGCGAACGGCGGCGAACCGGACGCCGGGCGCCGCCTGCTGTCCTGGGCGAGGGAGGCGGGGTTCACGGAGGTGGCCCCGTCGGCGACGGCCTGGTGCTACGCCACCCGGGAGGAGACCGCCTGGTGGTCCTCCCTGTGGGCGGACCGCACGACCGCCTCGGCGTACGCCTCCCTCGCGACGGCCTCCGGCCACGCCTCCCCGGAGGACCTGACCGCCATCGGCGGGGCCTGGCACCGCTGGGCCGCCGCCCCGGACGCCTGGTTCTCGGTCCTGAACGGCGAAATCCTGGCCCGGGCCTGACGCCCCGTTCCCGGTCGCCGACGGGGCCGCCGGGAACGGGCGGGAGGAATGGTCGGGACCGGTCGGGAAGGGTTCGCCGCGACCCGGATTTGGGCCCGTGCCCCGGAGGTGGTTGGCTTGCCGCGAAGAGCGGACACAACTGCTGGAGGAACAGCTATGGCGCAGGTCGAAGCCACCACGGAGCGGATCATCGCGGCTGACGCGGAGACCGTGTTCGACGCGCTGGCGGACTACACCGGAACCCGGGGGAAGCTGCTGCCCGAGCACTTCAGCGAGTACGAGGTGCGCGAGGGCGGCGACGGCGAGGGCACCCTCGTCCACTGGAAGCTCCAGGCCACCAGCAAGCGCGTACGCGACTGCCTGCTGGAGGTCACCGAGCCGACCGACGGCCAGCTCGTGGAGAAGGACCGCAACTCCACCATGGTCACCACCTGGGTCGTCACCCCGGCCGGCGAGGGCAAGTCCAAGGCCGTGGTCACCACCGTCTGGAACGGTGCCGGCGGCATCGGCGGGTTCTTCGAGCGCACCTTCGCCCCCAAGGGCCTCGGCCGGATCTACGACACGCTGCTGGCCAACCTGGCCACCGAAGTCGAGGGCTGAGCAAGGCCGTTGCCGAGCGGTCGGCGTACGGCCGGGCACTGCCGCCGCCCCCGGGCGGTTCACCGGATCGGGTGGACTTCCCCGCCGATGTGAGCCCCCGGCCCGGGCGTGGCCCCGGGCCGCGGCGGGCCCCGGCGGCTAGGCTGGACCCCTGCGCGGAACCGGCGTGGAAGCCCGCGCGGACGCCGTCGTCCGCCTCGGCCGCCCCGCGCCGACGCGCCGTGCGCAGCCGACCGCCCGGGGGGCCCGATGAAGATCCTCGTCTCCGCCGACATGGAAGGCGCCACCGGCGTCACCTGGCCCGCCGACGTCCTGCCCGGCACCCCCCAGTGGGAGCGCTGCCGCCCCCTGTTCACCTCCGACGTGAACGCGGCCGTCCTCGGCTTCTTCGACGGCGGCGCCGACGAGGTCCTCGTCAACGAGGCCCACTGGACCATGCGCAACCTGCTGCTCGAACAGCTCGACGAGCGGACCGAGATGCTCACCGGCCGCCACAAGACCCTCTCCATGGTCGAGGGCGTCCAGCACGGGGACGTCGACGGCATCGCCTTCGTCGGCTATCACACCGGCGCCGGCTCCGAGGGCGTCCTCGCCCACACCTACCTCGCCAACTCCATCACCGGGGTCTGGCTGAACGGGACCCGCGCGAGCGAGGGCCTGCTCAACGCCCACGTCGTCGCCGAGTACGGGGTACCCGTCATCCTCGTCACCGGGGACGACCTGACCTGCGCCGACGCCGGCGGCTACGCCCCGGACGCGCTGAAGGTCGCCGTCAAGGACCACGTCTCGCGCTACGCCGCCGTCTGCCGCACCCCGGCCCGTACCGCCGCCGACATCCGGACCGCCGCCAAGGAGGCCACGGCCCTCGCCGTACGCCGGGACCCCGTGCGCGGCGGTCCGTACACGGTGGAGCTGGAATTCGACGCCGTGCACCTGGCGATGGCCGCCACCGTCGTCCCGGGCGCCGAGCGCTTCGGGGAACGCAGGGTCGCGTACACCAGCGAGACGATGTACGAGGGGATCCGGACCTTCAAGGCGGTCACGACGGTCGTCTCGGCAGCCGTGGAGGAGCAGTATGGCTGACATGCCCGCACTCACCGAGGAGTCCCCGGCGGACCGGGAGTCCCCCGTGGACCGGATCGCTCTCGACGAAGCCGTCGACTTCACGTCCGGTCTGATCCGCATCGACACCACGAACCGGGGCGGCGGCGACTGCCGTGAGCGCCCCGCCGCCGAGTACGTCGCCGAGCGGCTCGCCGCGGCCGGAGCGGAGCCGGTCCTGCTGGAGCGCACGCCCGGCCGCACCAACGTGGTGGCGCGGATCGAGGGCACCGACCCGGGCGCCGAGGCGCTCCTCGTCCACGGCCACCTCGACGTGGTGCCCGCCGAGGCCGCCGACTGGAGCGTGGACCCCTTCTCCGGGGAGATCCGCGACGGGGTGGTCTGGGGCCGCGGCGCCGTCGACATGAAGAACATGGACGCGATGGTGCTGGCCGTCGTACGGGCCTGGGCGCGGGCCGGGGTCAGGCCCCGCCGGGACATCGTGATCGCCTACACCGCCGACGAGGAGGACAGCGCCGTCGACGGCGCGGGATTCCTCGCCGACCGGCACGCGCACCTCTTCGAGGGCTGCACGGAGGGCCTGAGCGAGTCCGGGGCCTTCACCGTGCACAACGGCCCAGGCCAGGCCCTCTACCCGATCGCCGCCGGTGAACGTGGCACCGCCTGGCTCAAGTTGACGGCCCACGGCACCACCGGGCACGGCTCCAAGCCCAACCGGGCCAATGCCGTCAGCCGGCTCGCCGGCGCCGTGGCCCGGATCGGCGAGTACCGCTGGCCCGTCCGGCTCACCGGCACGGTCGCCGCCTGCATCACCCGGCTCGCCGCTCTCCAGGGCCTGTCGCTCGACCCCGCCGCCCGCGGCTTCGACCTCGACGCCGTCCTCGGCAAGCTGGGACCGGCCGGCCTCCTCGTCGAGGCGACCGTGCGCAACAGCGCCAACCCGACCATGCTCAGCGCCGGTTACAAGCTCAACGTCATCCCGGGCACGGCCACCGCGTACGTGGACGGCCGGATGCTGCCCGGCACCGAGGCCGAGTTCATCGCCACCCTCGACGAGCTCACCGGCCCCGACGTCACCTGGGAGTTCCACCACCGCGAGATGGCCCTCGAAGCCCCCGTGGACGGGCGGACGTTCGGGATCCTGCGCGAGTCGGTGGAGCGCTTCGACCCCGAGGGCCACGTGGTGCCGTTCTGCATGGCCGGCGGCACCGACGCCAAGCAGTTCTCCCGGCTCGGGATCACCGGATACGGCTTCTCCCCGCTGAAGCTGCCGCCCGGCTTCGACTACTGGTCCCTCTTCCACGGCGTGGACGAGCGGGTCCCCGTCGACGCCCTGCACTTCGGCGTACGCGTCCTCGACCACGCCCTGCGGACCCTGTGATGGTGACCCCGTGATGGTGATTCTGTGATGGTGAGCCGGTGATGGCGGTGCCGACCGGGCCCTACGGCAGCTGGCCCTCGCCCATCGACGCGGCCCTCGCCGCCTCGCTCGACGGGCGGCCCGAGTACGTGGGCACCGTCGGCCCCGAAGTGTGGTGGACCGAACCCCGCCCGGCCGAGGGCGGCCGGCGCACCCTGGTGCGCCGGCCCGCCGACGGCGGCTCCGAGGCCTCGGTGCTGCCGGCCCCGTGGAACGTCCGCAGCCGGGTCACCGAGTACGGCGGCCGGCCCTGGGCGGGTGCCGAACGGCCCTCGGACGGACCCCTGTTGGTGTTCGTCCACTTCGCCGACCAGCGGATGTACGCGTACGAGCCCGATGCGTCCGGCGCGGACCGCGTCCCGCGGCCCCTCACCCCCGTCTCCACGGTCGGCGGCGGACTGCGCTGGGCCGACCCCGTCCTGCGGGACGGCGAAGTCTGGTGCGTGCTGGAGGAGTTCACCGGCCCGGCACCGACCGACGTGCGCCGGGTGCTGGCCGCCGTACCACTGGACGGCTCGGCCGCCGAGGACCGCGCCCTCGTACGCGAACTGACCGATGACCGGCACCGGTTCACCACCGGGCCCCGGCTCTCCCCCGACGGGCTGCGGGCGGCCTGGCTGGTGTGGGACCACCCCCGGATGCCCTGGGACGGCACCGAGGTGCGGCTCGCCGAGGTCGGGCCCGACGGGACGCTGACCGGGGCCCGCACCGTACTCGGCGGCCCCGAGGAGTCCGTCGCCCAGGTGGAGTGGAGCACCGGCGGGGCCCTCCTCGCCGTCAGCGACCGCAGCGGCTGGTGGAACCCGTACCGGGTGGACCCGGAGACCGGCGAGGCCGTGGACCTGTGCCCGCGCGAGGAGGAGTTCGGCGGCCCCCTGTGGAAGCCCGGGCTGAGCTGGCTGGCCCCGCTGCCCGGCGGGCTCGTCGCCGTCCTGCACGGCCAGGGCTCCTCCGTGCTCGGCGTCCTCGACCCGGAGAGCGGCGACCTGGTGGACGCCGCCGGGCCGTGGACGGCCTGGCAGCCGACGCTCGCCGCGCACGGCAGCCATGTGTACGGGGTCGCGGCCAGCCCGCGCAGCGCCTACGAGGTGGTCGAGCTCGACGTCGAGTCCGGGCACGCCCGGGTGGTCGGCGCGGCCGGGGTGGACCCGGTGGACCCCTCGTACTACCCGGAACCGCAGAGCCGGACCTTCTCCGGCCCGGGCGGCCGGGAGATCCACGCCCACATCTACCCGCCGCACCACCCGGCGCGCCGGGCCCCCGCCGACGAACTCCCCCCGTACGTGGTCTGGGCGCACGGCGGTCCCACGGACCACGTGCCGCCCGTACTCGACCTGCACATCGCGTACTTCACCTCGCGGGGCATCGGCGTCGCCGAGGTGAACTACGGCGGTTCCAGCGGCTACGGGCGCGCCTACCGGGAACGGCTGCGCGAGCAGTGGGGCGTCGTGGACGTGGAGGACTGCGCGGCGGTGGCCCGGGCGCTGGCCGCCGAGGGCACGGCGGACCCGGCGCGGCTCGCCATCCGCGGCGGCAGCGCGGGCGGCTGGACGGCGGCGGCCTCGCTGGCCGCCACCGACCTGTACGCGTGCGGGACGGTCATCTACCCCGTGCTGGACCTGCTGGGCTTCGCCGAGGAGACCCATGACCTGGAGTCCCGCTACATCGACGGGCTGGCCGGCCCCCCGCAGACCCTCGCCGTACGGTGCCGGGAGCGCTCGCCGCTGGCCCGCGCCGGGCGGATCACCGCGCCCTTCGTCCTCCTCCAGGGCCTGGAGGACCCGGTCTGCCCGCCCGCCCAGGCGGAGCGGTTCCTGGCCGCGCTGCGCGGGCGGCCGGTGCCGCACGCGTACGTCGCCTTCGAGGGCGAGGGGCACGGGTTCCGGCGGGCGGAGACCATGGTGCGCGCACTGGAGGCGGAACTCTCCCTGTACGCCCAGGTGTTCGGCATCGAGCGGACGGACGTCCCGCGGCTGGCACTGGAGCCGGGCCCGGCGGCGGACCGGTAGGCGCCTCAGCGGGCGGAGACGGCCGGGGCCTGCCGAGAGGCCGGCTTCATCGGTTTCAGCGGCGACGGGATGCGGGTGGGTGCGGGGGCCGTCATCGTCGCCGCGGGGACGGGTGTGGGCGACGGGTCGCTGCGCGCCCGGGCGGCGGCGGCCGGGCCGAAGCCGCCCGCCGCGATCACGAGGGCGGCGCAGGGGGCCAGCAGGGCCGTGGTCCGGCGTGCCCGGGAGGTCCTCATGCACTCACCCCAACCCGGTGTGGGCGGCGGCCCGACACGGACCGAAGCCCCTTTTGGGCAGAATCACCCAATTTTAGCAGCGCGGCCCTGCGCAGGTGGCGCCCGGGGCGCCGCCCCGCCTCATAGCCTGGGCGGATGTCATCCTTCACGTACCTCCGCGAGGGGGAGCGCGTCGGGCTGCGGCCCTTCCGGCTCGCCGACGGGCCCGAGTTCACCGCACGGGTGCACGAGAGCCGGCATCTCCACCGCCCCTGGCTGAGCCCGCCGTCGACGATCGAGGAGTACGAGGCGTACGCGACCCCGCTGATCGGGGGCGACGGGCGGGCGGGCTTCCTGGTCTGCGAGCGCGGCACCGGGGCCATCGCCGGCTTCGTCAACATCAACAACATCGTCCGCGGCGCCTTCGACTGCGGTGCGCTCGGCTACGGCGCCTTCGCGCACTCCGCCGGGCGGGGCCTGTTCCGGGAGGCACTGGGGCTCGTCGTGGCGCAGGCCTTCGCCGCCGAGGACGAGGGCGGCCTGGGGCTGCACCGGCTGGAGGCCAACATCCAGCCGGGCAACGCGGCCTCCCTCGCGCTGGTCCGCGGGGCCGGGTTCCGGCGGGAGGGGTTCTCGCCGGACTTCCTCTTCGTCGACGGGGCCTGGCGCGACCACGAACGCTGGGCGATGACCGCCGAGATGTCCGGCGCGTAGCGCTCCGGCCAGGGCTTTGCGCAATCCTGACCGGTGATGATCCGCGGAACCCCTGTGCACCGGCCGCCCCGGAGTGTTCCATTTCCTGCATGGCCACCACCGTCCGCCGCGCCGTACTGAACCTGCCCGCAGCCCCGTTGGGCCCCGAGAACCCGCTGCCCGTCCTGCGCGCGCCCGACGACGCGCACACGCTCGACGAACGCGCGCGCGAGGGGCTGCCGCGCGACATGGCCCGCCAGATCGGCTACGAGCCGCTGCGCTCGCTGCTGCCCGTACGGCTGAAGGACGGGTACCGGCGGCGCAGGCGGGAAGGCGAGTTCGAGGCGATCGTCCTCGAGAACGCGCACCTGCGGGTCACGGTGCTGCCCGGGCTCGGCGGCCGCGTCCACTCCCTCGTGCACGTGCCCACCGGCCGGGAACTCCTCTACCGCAACCCGGTGTTCCAGCCCGCCAACTTCGCCCTCAACGGCGCCTGGTTCTCGGGCGGCATCGAGTGGAACATCGGTGCCACCGGCCACACCACCCTCTCCTGCTCCCCGTTGCACGCCGCGCTCGTCCCGGCGCCCGACGGGGGCGTGATGGTCCGGCTCTGGGAGTGGGAGCGGCTGCGCGACCTGCCGTTCCAGGTGGACCTGTGGCTGCCGCAGGACTCCGAGTTCCTGTACGTCGGCGTCCGCGTCCGCAACCCCCACGAGCGGCCGGCCCCCGTGTACTGGTGGTCCAACATCGCGGTCCCGGAGGACCCCGGCACGCGGGTGCTCGCCCCCGCCGACGAGGCCTGGCACTTCGGGTACGAGCGCTCCCTGCGCCGGATCCCCGTGCCGCGGTGGGAGGACCGGGACCGTACGTACCCGCTGCGCAGCGAGTACCCGGCCGATTTCTTCTACGAGGTTCGGGACGGCTCCCGGCCGTGGATCGCCTCGCTCGACGCGGAGGGGCGCGGTCTCGTCCAGACCTCCACGGCCCGGCTGCGCGGGCGCAAGCTGTTCGTGTGGGGCTCCGGGGAGGGCGGCCGTCGCTGGCAGGAGTGGCTGACCGAGCCCGGGACCGGGGGCTACGCGGAGATCCAGGCCGGGCTCGCCCGGACCCAGCTGGAGCACGTACGGCTGGAGGCCGGAGCGGAGTTCAGCTGGCTGGAGGCGTACGGACCGCTGGCCGCGGACCCGGGGCCGGTGCACGGCCCCGACTGGGCGGCGGCCCGCTCCGCCGCCGAGGCGGCCCTGGCGGCCGCCCTGCCCCGGGAGCGGGTCGAGGAGGCGTACGGGGCGTGGCGCGGATGCGCCGACACGGAGCCCGGGGAGCGGCTGGCGGCGGGCTCGGGCTGGGGCGCCCTGGAGGTGCTGTGCGGCGGGTTCGAGCTGCCCGGCACCCCGTTCGAGGAGGCGGGGCTCGGCGAGGCCCAGGCGCCCTGGCTGGAGCTGTGGCGCACCGGGGTCTTCCCGGCGCCGCGGCGGGTGGCGCCGCCGGGTCCCAGCCTGGTCGCCCCGCACTGGCGGGACATGCTGGAGACGGCCCCGGCGGATCCGCTGACCGAGTACCACCTGGGCGTGGCCCAGTGGCACGCGAGCGATGTGGCGCAGGCGGTGCGCAGCTGGGAGCGCGGGCTGGCGCTGGCGCCCTCGCGGTGGCCGCTGCTGCGCTGCCTGGCGGTGGCGGACGCCCTGGTCGGCGACGCGGCGCGGGCGGCGCAGCGGTACGCCGAGGCCTTCGAGGACCTCGCCGAGGAGAGCCGGGGCGGTGAGCCGTGGACGGCGGCGGAGTCGGCGCTGGGGCGGGAGGCGATGACCACGCTGCTGGCGTCGGGCCGGCTGCCGGCGGCTCGGGCGGTGTGGGACCGGCTGCGCCCGGCGCTGCGCGAGGAGGGCCGGTTCCGGCTGCTGGCCGCGCGGCTGCTGGCGGCGGAGGGGCACGCGGGCGCGGCCCGCCGCGTGTTCGAGGACGGCTTCGAGCTGGCGGACCTCCGCGAGGGCGACGAGATCCTGTCGGAGGTCTGGTCCCGGATAACGCACCGGCCGCTCCCCGCGACGTACGACTTCCGCATGCGCCCGCCGACGTAGGGGGTGTCCGCGAAGTCCGCGGACACCCCTGGGCCCACGGCCCCTGGGGGACCGTGGGCGGGGCGGGCGTCGTTCGTCAGCGCGGCGCGATGGCGTCCAGGATGGCCGAGGCGACGTGGTCGGCGGCGTTGCGGTGGCCCCTGGCGTTGGGGTGCACGACGGCCGGGCGGCCCTCGTGGTCGAGGACCCCCTCGACCCACTTGCCGGCGTCACAGACGCTGTGGTCGCGGGTGGAGTCGTAGAGGTCGACGTACGTGGTGGAGCCGTGTGCGCCGGCCGACTTCTCGATGACCTTGTTGAGGGGTTCGAGGACGTCCCGGCGCAGCCAGTCCAGGTCGCCCCCGGTGATCGAGAGGAACTGCTGCGGGTCGTTGTAGCCGCACTTGGAGGTGGACTCGGGGATGACCGTGGGGTAGCCGACGGCGAGGATCTTCGCGTGCGGGGCCCTCCGGTGGAGTGCGGCGAGCATCTCGCCGTACTCCTCGCCCACCTTGGCCAGCCGGGCGGGGATGCCCGCGGCCAGTTCCTCCTTGCACGGAGTGCCCACGCCTCCGCTGCCCGAGCCCAGGAGCAGGCACTGCGTCAGGATGCCGGCGAAGCCGAGGCTGTTGCCGCCCGCGCCGACGGTGATCACGTCGGTGCCGGGCCCGACCGCTTCGGACTGGGGAGGAACCGGGGGGAAGGGGTAGTCCGGGTCCTCGGAGAAGGGCGGCAGGTGCCGCCCGATCGGCTCCTGGGCCCTGAAGGTGACGTCCTGGATCGTGGCGGCGCCGCAGCTGACGTTGGTCAGCTCGATCAGCGAGCCCAGGTCCCGGTCGATGACCTGCGGGTACGACTGGTCGGTGCGCTCGCAGCCGTCGCGGGGGTACTCGAAGACCTCGCCGGCGGCCGGGATGACCCCGGCGGTGTACGAGTCACCCAGGGCGACCCAGTCGTAGGAGGCCGCGGCGGCGGGTTGCGCCCCGGCGAGTTGTACGGGGACCAGGGCTCCCGCGGTGAGAGCGGTGGCCGAACCGAGCAGGGCCAGACGAATGCGGAAGCTCGCCACGAATCCTCCAGAGATGGGGCGTTGTCAGCGTTGCCAGCGCTACGACCATACGGAATTCGTCACTCCACGCACTAGATCGAATACGGACAGTCACGCACGAGGGGTTCCACGGGCCTCGCGCTGCGTTGGGCGCGCGTTCTGAACGGAAATGTCCGCCTCGCCGTCCAAGATTTTTCGCCGGTGACGGATTCCGCGCGGCATGGGGGCCGTGAGGCGGGTGCGGTCGGGCCTCCCGAGGCTCCCGCCACCCTCACCGCACGTGCGGCTGTCCTATTCACGACCGTCCGCTCCCGCACGATCATGGGAACGTTTGTTCTATTCTCGGATCGAGAACACCGAGGGAGGCGCTCATGCGCTGGGACAATCTGACGGACGGGCCCGGAGCCCGGGAGCAGGCGGGGGCGCTGTTCGGGGCCGCCTCCGTCGTCACGCGGACCTTCGACACCCCCGAGTTCCGCGGGATCACCTTCCACGAGGTCCGCGCCCGCTCGGTCCTCAACCGCGTGCCCGGCGCCTCGCGCATGCCGTTCGAATGGACGGTCAACCCGTACCGCGGGTGCAGCCACGCCTGCGTGTACTGCTTCGCCCGCAAGACCCACAGCTACCTCGACCTCGACACCGGCATCGGCTTCGACTCACAGATCGTCGTCAAGACCAATGCCCCCGAGGTGCTGCGCCGCGAACTCGCCGCGCCCCGGTGGGAGGGCTCGCACATCGCCATGGGCACCAACGTCGACTGCTACCAGCGGGCCGAGGGCCGCTACCGGCTGATGCCGGGGATCATCGAGGCCCTGCTCGACCGCGCCAACCCCTTCTCCATCCTGACCAAGGGGACGCTGATCCTGCGCGACCTCCCCCTCCTGCGGCGGGCCGCCGGGGTCACCGACGTCGGCATCTCCGTCTCCGTCGGCTTCACCGACACCGCCCTGTGGCGGACCGTCGAACCCGGAACCCCCTCCCCCGCCGCCCGGCTCGCCGCCGTACGGGCCCTGACCGGGGCCGGGATCGAGTGCGGGGTGCTGATGGCCCCGGTCATCCCCTTCCTCGGGGACTCCCCCGAGGAGCTGCGGGCCACCGTCCGGGCCGTCGCCGAGTCCGGGGCGACCTCCGTGACACCCCTGGTACTCCATCTGCGGCCGGGCGCCCGCGAGTGGTTCACGGCGTGGCTGGGTGCCCACCACCCGCACCTCGTCGCGCGGTACGAGCGGATGTACGCGGGCGGCTCGTACGCACCCACCTGGTACCAGCGGCAGATCACCCGGCAAGTCCACGAGCTCGCCGCCGAATTCGGTATCGGGCCCTCCCGGCGGGGCGCGGCCCGCCGGATCCCCGCATCCGGGCACCCGGCCGGGCCGGCGCCCGCCGAGCCGGTCCAACTCAGCCTCCTGTGACCTCGTACGGCCCCTGAAGGCTCATCACATCGGGCCAATCCATGGCCCAATACCACCTTCCGGGCGTGGTTTCCGGGACGATTCCGCCCAGAACCCTCGGCTGGGAGGCCCCATGCTCCACCCCGCGAACCCTGCGAACCCCGCGAAGAAGCGCGGCCCGCTGTCGAAGCGCGCCGCCGTCCTGCTGTCGGTCGCCACCGCGACCGCGGCCGCCGTCGTCACGAGCCCGGCGGGTGCCGCGCCGACGGCCGCGGCACCGGCCGCCGCGCCCGCCGCGCTGCGCTGGACCGGATGCGCGACCCCTCGCTACCCGACGCTGCAGTGCGCCTCCCTCAAGGTCCCGCTCGACCACGACCACCCGGCCGGCCGGCAGATCTCGCTGGCCCTGACCCGGGTCCCGCACACGGCCGCCGCCTCGCAGGGCCCGCTGCTCGTCAACCCCGGCGGACCGGGCGGCAGCGGCCGCGCCCTGGCCGGGTTCGTGGCCTCCGCGCTGCCGAAGGACGTGGCGGCCCAGTACGACGTGATCGGGTTCGACCCCCGCGGTGTCGGCAAGAGCGAGCCCACCCTGGACTGCGGGCCCGGCCACTTCACCCCCGTGCGCCCGGACTCCGTACCGCTCGACGCGCAGACCGAGCAGGCCAACCTGGACCGGGTGAAGTCCTTCGCCGAGTCCTGCCAGACCAAGCACGCGGACGTGCTCCCCTACATCGGCACCGTCTCGGCCGCCCGCGACATCGAGCTCCTGCGCGGGGCACTCGGCGCGGCGAAGGTCAGCTACTTCGGCTACTCGTACGGGACCTACCTGGGCGCGGTGTACGCCAAACTCCACCCGGACCGGGTGCACCGCCTCGTCCTGGACTCCGTGGTCGACCCGGGCGGGGTCTGGTACGAGGACAACCTCGCGCAGGACCAGGCGTTCGACGCCCGGCACAAGGCCTTCCTGGCCTGGGTGGCCCAGTACGACGAGAAGTACGGGCTGGGCACCGATCCGGCGGGGGTCGAAGAGCGCTGGTACGCGATGCGGGACGCCCTGCGCGCGGCCCCGGCGGGCGGCAAGGTGGGCCCGGCCGAGCTGGAGGACACGTACATGCCGGGCGGCTACTACAACGGCTACTGGCCGGTCCTCGCCGAGGCCTTCTCCGCGTACGAGGTGACCAAGGACCCCAAGCCGCTGGTGGCGGCGTACGAGCGGTTCGGGGCGGTGGAGCCCTCCGCGGGCAACAGCTACAGCGTGTACACGGCGGTGCAGTGCCGGGACTCGGCCTGGCCGAAGGACTGGAACCAGTGGCGCGCGGACATGTGGCGCACCCACGCGAAGGCCCCGTTCATGACCTGGAACAACGCCTGGTACAACGCCCCGTGCGCGTTCTGGCGGACGGAGCCGCTGGCGGCGCCGGACGTGACCAACGCCGCCCTCCCGCCGGCCCTGCTGCTCCAGGCGACGGAGGACGCGGCGACCCCGTTCGAGGGGGCGCTGAGCATGAAGGGGAAGCTGAAGGGCTCGGCCCTGGTGGTCGAGGAGGGCGGCGGCAACCACGGGGTCGCCCTCAGCGGCAACAAGTGCCTGGACGAGAAGGTGGCGGCGTACCTGCGCAGCGGCCTGGCCTCGGACGCGGCCTGCCCGGCCCAGGCGCCCCCGAAGCCGACCGCGGCCACCCGCGCGGTCCCGCCCACGGCGGGCGGCACGGCCCTCCACGGCCTCCTGGGCTTCCGCGGGTAACCACCGAGCACCGGCGTTTGTCCTCCTCTGTAACGGTTCTCACGTCTCGTCCCCGGCACTCCGGTGAACGGGGAGGGACTCCCGGACATGGGCTAGGGTCCCTGCGGTGAAGACGCTGACATCCTCACTCGCCCGGCGGAAGGCCGCAGCGACCCCGGACACCACCACCCCCGGCACCGCCCCGGGCGCCGGCGCCCGGCTCGGCTGGCTGGACGCGCTGCGCGGCATCGCCGCCCTGGTCGTCGTCCTGCACCACTTCGACGTGCTGCGCATGCTGCCTTTCGGCGGGACGATCATCCGGTGGAACTTCGACCTCGGCTTGTTCGGGGTCATGCTCTTCTTCATCGTGAGCGGTTACATCATCCCGGCCTCCCTGGAGCGCCGGGGTGATGTCCGGGGCTTCTGGATCGGCCGGCTCTTCCGGATCTACCCGGCCGTCATCGCCGCCTTCGCCGCCGCGATCATGATGCTGCCGGCGGGAGACGGTTCGGTCGCGCTGCTGCGCACCGGCGACGACCTCGCCTCCCTGGTCGCGAACGGCCTGATGCTCCAGGACATGCTGGGCGTCATCAACGGCATGAACGTCACCTGGACGCTCTGCTACGAGATGGTCTTCTACTTCTTCGTCACGGCCCTGTTCACCCGGAACCTGCACCGGCACAGCGCTCCGATCGCCGTCGGTTTCGCCGGCGCCGCGCTCGCCATCGGCACCGCCCTCGCCCCCCAGCTGCTGACCGGCTTCCTCTCGGTCCGTCAGCTCCTGCTCATCGTCACGCCGATCGTCCTCGCGGGATTCTGGGGCGTACTGAGCGGGAACCGGAAGGCGACCGCGGCAGGGGCCCTGCTGCTCGGCGCGCTCGGGCTGGTGCTGGCCGCGCTCAACAGCCGGGCCGTCGCGTTCGAGACCTTGATGATCTTCGCAACGATGTTCGCGGGCACCGTCGTGTACCGGGCGCAGCACGGCACGATCGGCCGCGTTCCGGCTCTGCTCGCCTGTGGGTCCGTGGTCGTCGCGGGCGTGCTCGTCGGATGGCTGTACAACCGCGACGGGGTCCAGGACAGCACGTGGACCTCCGGATGGAAGGCCTGGTCGTTCTCCTACCTCGCGGCCTGGGTCCTGTTCGGTCTCTTCTTCCTGCTGCGGGGGCGGCACTTCCCGAAGCCGCTGACCTGGCTCGGCGCGATCAGCTTCTCGATGTACCTGCTGCACTTTCCGCTGCTGCGCACGATCGGTCCGCCGCTGGGCGTCCCGCCCGTGCCCGGGTCGACGCTCGGCAAGATCGTCTGGACGGCAGTCTTCCTCGCCGCGCTGATGGCCGCCAGCCACGTGATGTACCGCCTGGTCGAGCTGCCGGCGCAGCGTCTGGGCAAGCGGATCCAGCGGGCGGCGGACGGCCGCCGCCCGGCCGCGGCGGCGGCCGGGCCCGACGCGGTGGCCCGGACGCCGGAGGGCGACGCGGACAGCGGGCCCGCGGCCGCCGTGGCAGCGGGTGAGAGGGCCTCAGGCTCCGGCTGAGGGGACGGGCAGGACCGCGAACGCCTCGACCTCCAGGAGGAGCTCGGGGTGGAAGAGGGCGGCCACCTGGACGGCCGATGAGGCCGGCAGACGGTCGGCGGGGATGACGCGGTCGCGCGCCTGCCGGACCGCCGGGGGGTGGGCGACGTCCGTGACGAAGTACGTCAGCTTCACCACGTCGTCGAAGTGGGTGTTGCCGGGCCCGCTCGTGAGGTCGCTCATGGGGTGAATGTCAGTGCGGTCCGCTCGGCCGGAGCGGGCCGTTCAGCGCAGCTCGCGCAGGGCCGCCGTCGCCGGGACCGCGAGGCGGGGGTGGGACTGGGCGCGGGTGAGGACCTCCCGGGCACGCGGGTCCCCGAGGGTGCCCAGGCCTTCGACGCAGGCCAGGGCCACCCTCCAGTACGGCTCGTGCGGCGACAGGAGCCGGGAGAGCGTCGCCATCAGGGCCGGCGCCGATTCGGGGGCGCGCAGGGCCGCGAGGAGCCGTACGGGCTGGAGGGCGTAGGCCGTGCGCAGGGTGTTGGTGGCGAGGGCGGCCGCGGCGCGGGCCGTACGCGGGTCCCCCAGGGCGGCCAGCGCCTCGGCCGCGGCCGCGCAGCGCGGCGGGTCGCGGTGGTTGAGGAGCAGTACCAGGGGTTCGAAGGCCCGCCGGTCCCCGGCCAGGCCGAGACGGTACGCGGCCAGCTCGCGGGCCCACAGGGGCAGGCCGGCGGAGGTCAGGGAGGCGGCCAGCGCGTCGG
This sequence comes from Streptomyces sp. NPDC002181, assembly GCF_042890485.1. Classification (NCBI taxonomy): domain Bacteria; kingdom Bacillati; phylum Actinomycetota; class Actinomycetes; order Kitasatosporales; family Streptomycetaceae; genus Streptomyces; species Streptomyces sp. NPDC002181. The sequence goes on from NZ_JBIASC010000002.1 coordinate 522,543, forward strand.
CGTCCGCCGCGAGCAGCTCCTCGTACCGCGGGGATTCCGCGGCTTCCGTTCGCAGGCGCTCCAGCACGTCGTTCACCCGGCCACCCTAGGGCGGCGCGGCCGCCGCCACGCCGGGTTTCCTTCAGATGGCTGATCGATGATCGATGATCGGTACATTTGGGCGGTACAGGTCACATCTCCGCGCTCTGGCGCGGCAGTTACCGACGGGTTACGCTCCCTTCAACGTACGAGGCCGGCCTGGTGACGCAGCCGCCCCGTACCAGTCGGTCCGGTAGCTCCCACGACTCCCGTGCACCAGCTACCCCTGCTGCCTTTCGTGTACGGCGCGGCCCCGGGACAGGGTCAGCCGTTCTCCGCCCCGCGTTTCCCCGCGGGCCGGATCTCCGCCGCGCGTCGTGCGCCGTGCGGCCCCCTCAGTCGTCACCCTCTTCCACTGGAGTCCCGCGATGGACCTTCCGTCCACGTCCAGTCAGTCCACCGGCCAGTCCGCCTTCCAGACCATCGCCGTCGTCGGCCTCGGCACCATGGGCACCGGCATCGCCGAGGTCCTCGCCCAGGCCGGCCGCGAGGTCATCGGCATCGACATCAGCGAGGCCGCCACCCGCCGGGCCACGGCCGCCCTCGCGGCCGCCACGGCCCGTTCGGTGGCCCGCGAGCGCCTCACCGAGCAGGAGCGCGAGGGCGTCCTCGCCCGCTTCCGCACCTTCACCGAGCTGTCCGCCGCCGCCGACGCCGACCTCGTCATCGAGGTCGTCCCGGAGAACTACGAGGTCAAGCAGCGCCTCTTCCGCGAGCTCGACGCGATCGTCCGCCCGGACACGATCCTGGCGACCGGCACCAACGCCCTCTCGGTGACCCGCCTCGCCGCCGAATCCCAGCGCCCCGAGCGCGTCCTCGGCCTGCACTTCTTCAACCCGGCGCCGGCGATGAAGCTGGTGGAGGTGGTCTCCAGCGTCCTGACCGCCCCGCCGGCCGTCGAGGCGGTCACGGAGCTGGCCCGCGAGCTCGGCAAGGAGCCCGTGTCCGTCGGCGACCGCCCCGGCTTCGTCGCGGACGGCCTGCTCTTCGGGTACCTCAACCAGGCCGCCGCGATGTACGAGTCGAAGTACGCCTCCCGCGAGGACATCGACGCGGCGATGCGGCTCGGCTGCGGTCTGCCCATGGGCCCGCTCGCACTGCTCGACCTGATCGGCGTGGACACCGCCCGCACCGTCCTGGAGGCCATGTACGCCTCCTCCGGCGACCGGCTGCACGCCCCGGCCCCGATCCTGGGCCACCTCGCCGAGGCCGGCCTGACCGGACAGAAGTCCGGGCGCGGTTTCTACACGTACGCCGAGCCGGGCAGCTCCACCGTCGTCCGCGACGCGCAGACCCCGCTGGACGGGGCCCGGCTCACCGAGGGTCGTCCGGTCGCGAAGGTCGGCGTGGCCGGCTCCGGCACCATGGCGAGCGGCATCGCGCAGGTCTTCGCGCAGGCCGGCTTCGCGGTGGTGCTCGCCGCCCGCAGCCAGGAGAAGGCGTCCGCTGCGAAGGCCGCGATCGGCAAGTCCTTGGACCGTGCGGTGTCCAAGGGCAGGCTGACCGAGGAGAACGCGGCGCGGACGCTGGAGCGGATCACCCCGGCCGGCTCGCTGGACGCCTTCGCCGACGTGGACCTGGCCGTGGAGGCCGTCGCCGAGGACCTGGCGGTCAAGCAGGAGCTGTTCGCCGCCCTCGACAAGGTCTGCAAGCCGGGCGCGGTGCTGGCCACCACGACCTCCTCGCTGCCGGTGATCGCGGTCGCCCGCGTGACCTCGCGTCCGCAGGACGTGATCGGCATGCACTTCTTCAACCCGGCGCCGGCGATGAAGCTGGTCGAGGTGGTCCGGACCGTCCTGACCTCGGACGACGTGCACGCCACGGTCCGCGAGATCTGCCTGAAGGTGCGCAAGCACCCGGTGGACTGCGGGGACCGGGCCGGGTTCATCGTGAACGCGCTGCTGTTCCCGTACTTGAACAACGCCGTGAAGATGGTCGAGCAGCACTATGCGAGCCTCGACGACATCGACGCCGCGATGAAGCTGGGCGGCGGGTACCCGATGGGGCCCTTCGAGCTCCTGGACGTCGTCGGCCTGGACGTTTCGCTGGCGATCGAGAAGGTGCTCCACAAGGAGTTCCGCGATCCCGGCCTGGCCCCCTCCCCGCTGCTGGAGCACCTGGTGGCGGCGGGCTGCCTGGGCCGCAAGACCGGCCGCGGATTCCGTGAGTACGCCCGCCGGTAATCAGCCCCCCGGCCAGGTGCCCCCAGAGCCGGATGCGTGGGGAGGGCTGCTCGGGTCTGCCGCACCCTCACGGCAGGCCGTACCTTCCGAGCCCAGTGCGGGCCCTCCCCCGCATCCACCCCCGCCCCACCCCCCTCAGGCGCGCTCCCCCGCGCGAATGAAGTACTTTCGCTCTATGTCCCAGCCCGCCAAGACCTCGCCCCGCGCCGCCACGGCCTCCGACAGCACGGAGAGCCCGGCGGGCACCAAGGCGGCCGCGCAGCGGCTCAAGATGCGGCGCGAGCTCGCCGCCGCCGCCATGGAGCTGTTCGCGACCAAGGGGTACGAGGCGACGACGGTCGACGAGATCGCCGCGACGGCGGGGGTGGCGCGCCGGACCTTCTTCCGGCACTTCCGGTCCAAGGAAGAGGCGATCTTCCCGGACCACGACGACACCCTGACCAGGGCCGAGGCGGTGCTGGACGTGGCCCCGGCGCACGAGCACCCGCTCGACACGGTGTGCCGCGGGATCAAGGAAGTCATGAAGATGTACGCCGCCTCGCCGGCGGTGTCGGTGGAGCGCTACCGGCTGACCCGCGAGGTGCCGGCGCTGCGGGAGCGGGAGATCGCCTCGGTGGCCCGGTACGAGCGGCTGTTCACCCGCTATCTGCTGGCCCACTTCGACGAGACCGACCACCACGACGGCAACGACGACCCGCTGCTGGCCGAGGTGGCCGCCTCGGCGGTCGTGACGGCCCACAACCACGTGCTGCGGCGCTGGCTGCGGGCCGGGGGCCAGGGGGACGTGGAGGCGCAGCTGGACCACGCCTTCTCGATCGTGCGGAAGACCTTCGGCTCCGGCATCGGCGCGGGCCGCACCCTGGGCACCACGCCTGCCGCGGCGCCGGCCGCGCCGGCGCAGGTCCGTACGCAGGGCGAGGTGCTGGTGGCGGTGGCCCGTACGGACGCTCCGCTCGACGAGGTCATGCGGACCATCGAGGAAGCACTCAGAAACAAGCAGTAGTCGCACACATCACAGTGGCCGCTCCCGTTCCGGGGGCGGCCGCTTTTGTTTGTCCGACTTGCCCCTACTCGCGGGTAACCCTGATCGATCATCGCTCATCTGCGCAGGTCAATAGGCAAATGAGAGAAAGTTTTGGCACGCGGTGCCTTGCTAGGTGACACGGGGTGCCATACGTTGAATCTCGTCCGGATGTCCCCGCGGTCCACGCCCACTCGGCACGAACCGCGCCCCGGATGCCTGCGTCACCAGGCCCCGCGCGCACGCCCCACCACGGGCACCGCGCCAGCACCACAGCTTTGCCGGACCGACGGCACACCGCAGTACCGCAGCACCACCCACACCACACCCGTACCGCGCACCCGCGTATCCCTCAGCGCACCCTCATCAGCGCTCGCCGGAGGCAACACCGTGAAGGACATCCTCGACGCGATCCAGTCGCAGGCCGCTACGGCCGCCGACTTCGCGGCCCTGCCGCTCCCCGACTCCTACCGCGCGATCACCGTGCACAAGGACGAGGCGGAGATGTTCGCGGGGCTCACCACCCGTGAGAAGGACCCGCGCAAGTCCCTGCACCTCGACCAGGTCCCGGTGCCGGAGCTCGGCCCGGGCGAGGCCCTGGTGGCCGTCATGGCCTCCTCGGTCAACTACAACTCGGTCTGGACGTCGATCTTCGAGCCGGTGTCGACCTTCAGCTTCCTGGAGCGTTACGGCAAGCTCAGCGACCTGAGCAAGCGCCACGACCTCCCGTACCACGTCATCGGCTCCGACCTCGCGGGCGTCGTGCTGCGCACCGGCCCCGGGGTCAACTCCTGGAAGCCGGGCGACGAGGTCGTCGCGCACTGCCTCTCGGTGGAGCTGGAGTCCTCCGACGGCCACAACGACACGATGCTCGACCCCGAGCAGCGCATCTGGGGCTTCGAGACCAACTTCGGCGGCCTCGCCGAGATAGCCCTGGTCAAGTCCAACCAGCTGATGCCGAAGCCGGACCACCTGAGCTGGGAGGAGGCCGCCTCCCCCGGCCTGGTCAACTCCACCGCCTACCGCCAGCTGGTCTCCCGCAACGGCGCCGGCATGAAGCAGGGCGACAACGTCCTGATCTGGGGCGCCAGCGGCGGGCTCGGCTCGTACGCCACCCAGTTCGCCCTGGCCGGCGGCGCCAACCCGATCTGCGTGGTCTCCAGCGAGCAGAAGGCGGACATCTGCCGCTCCATGGGCGCGACGTCGATCATCGACCGCAACGCCGAGGGCTACAAGTTCTGGAAGGACGAGCACACCCAGGACCCGAAGGAGTGGAAGCGCTTCGGCAAGCGCATCCGCGAGCTGACCGGCGGCGAGGACATCGACATCGTCTTCGAGCACCCCGGCCGGGAGACCTTCGGCGCGAGCGTCTACGTCACGCGCAAGGGCGGCACCATCACCACCTGCGCCTCCACCTCGGGCTACATGCACGAGTACGACAACCGCTACCTGTGGATGTCGCTCAAGCGCATCATCGGCTCGCACTTCGCCAACTACCGCGAGGCGTGGGAGGCCAACCGCCTGATCGCCAAGGGCAAGATCCACCCCACGCTGTCCAAGGTCTACTCCCTGGAGGAGACCGGTCAGGCCGCGTACGACGTCCACCGCAACCTCCACCAGGGCAAGGTCGGCGTCCTGGCGCTGGCCCCCGAGGAGGGCCTGGGCGTGCGCGACCACGAGATGCGCGCGACGCACCTCGACGCGATCAACCGCTTCCGCAACGTCTGAGATCGTTCAAGGGCCAAAGGGACAGCCTGAGATGACAGAGCGCCAGAAAGACCGTCCGTGGCTCATGCGGACGTACGCCGGCCACTCCACGGCCGAGGCGTCCAACGAGCTGTACCGCCGCAACCTCGCCAAGGGCCAGACCGGCCTGTCGGTCGCGTTCGACCTCCCGACGCAGACCGGCTACGACCCCGACCACATCCTCGCCCGCGGCGAGGTGGGCCGGGTCGGGGTCCCGGTCTCCCATCTGGGCGACATGCGGCGGCTGTTCCAGGACATCCCCCTGGAGCAGATGAACACCTCGATGACGATCAACGCCACCGCCATGTGGCTGCTGGCGCTCTACCAGGTGGCCGCCGAGGAGCAGGGCGCGGACATCGCCCAGCTCCAGGGCACCACCCAGAACGACATCGTCAAGGAGTACCTCTCGCGCGGGACGCACGTCTTCCCGCCCGGGCCCTCGCTCCGCCTGACGACGGACATGATCGCGTACACGGTCAACCACATCCCGAAGTGGAACCCGATCAACATCTGCTCGTACCACCTCCAGGAGGCGGGGGCCACCCCGGTCCAGGAGATCTCGTACGCGATGTCGACGGCGATCGCCGTACTGGACTCGGTGCGCGACTCGGGCCAGGTGCCCGAGGAGCGCTTCGGCGAGGTCGTCGCCCGCATCTCGTTCTTCGTGAACGCGGGCGTCCGCTTCATCGAGGAGATGTGCAAGATGCGCGCCTTCGGCCGCATCTGGGACCAGGTCACCCGCGAGCGCTACGGCATCGAGAACGCCAAGCAGCGCCGCTTCCGGTACGGCGTCCAGGTCAACTCCCTCGGGCTGACCGAGGCGCAGCCGGAGAACAACGTCCAGCGCATCGTGCTGGAGATGCTCGCGGTCACGCTCTCCAAGGACGCCCGGGCCCGCGCCGTGCAGCTGCCCGCCTGGAACGAGGCGCTGGGCCTGCCCCGGCCCTGGGACCAGCAGTGGTCGCTGCGCATCCAGCAGGTCCTGGCGCACGAGAGCGATCTGCTGGAGTACGAGGACATCTTCGCCGGATCCCACGTCATCGAGGCCAAAGTCGACTCCCTGGTCGCCGACTGCCTGGCCGAGATCGACCGGATCCAGGAGATGGGCGGCGCGATGGCCGCCGTCGAGTCCGGGTACCTGAAGGGCGAGCTGGTCGCCTCGCACGCCGAGCGGCGCGCCCGGATCGAGGCCGGCCAGGACAAGATCGTCGGCGTCAACTGCTTCGAGCAGACCGAGGAGAACCCTCTGACGGCCGACCTGGACGGCGCCATCATGACGGTCGACCCGGCCACCGAGGCGCTGACCGTGGAGCGGATCGTCCGCTGGCGGGCCGAGCGGCAGGAGTCCTCGGACCGGCAGGGGAACGGCGACCCGTTCGTCTTCCCGACCGTGATGCAGGCCCTGGACCGGCTCAAGGAGGCCGCCGCCGGGACCGAGAACCTGATGGAGGCCACCCTGGAGTGCGCCCGCGCCGGTGTCACCACCGGCGAGTGGGCCACCGCCCTGCGCGAGGTGTTCGGCGAGTTCCGCGCCCCGACCGGGGTCTCCTCGGCCCCGGTGGCGGTCACCGCCGAGGAGGGCACGCCGATGGCCCTGGTCCGCGAGAAGGTCGCCCGTACCGCCGAGGACCTGGGCTCCGGCCGGCTGCGCCTGCTGGTCGGCAAGCCGGGCCTGGACGGGCACTCCAACGGCGCCGAGCAGATCGCCGTACGGGCCCGCGACGCCGGGTTCGAGGTGGTCTACCAGGGCATCCGGCTGACACCCGAGGAGATCTCCTCGGCGGCGCTGGCCGAGGACGTGCACTGCGTGGGACTGTCCATCCTGTCCGGCTCGCACAGCGCGCTCGTACCGGACGTGCTGGAACGCCTCCGTACGGCGGGGGCGGGTGACATCCCCGTGGTCCTCGGCGGCATCATTCCGAACGCCGATGCCATCGCCCTCAAGGCGGCCGGAGTGGCCGCCGTGTTCACACCCAAGGACTTCGGTATCACGGAGATCATCGGCCGTATCGTCGACGAGATCCGGAAAGCGAACAAGCTCGACCCTCTGGAGGTCCCCGCATGACCACGCCCTCTTCCCCCGTGAACCGGCTGCGTCCGCGCCGCTCCTGCCTCGCGGTGCCGGGCTCGAACCCGCGCTTCCTGGAGAAGGCCCAGGGCCTGCCGGCCGACCAGGTCTTCCTCGACCTGGAGGACGCCTGCGCCCCGCTCGCCAAGGAAGGCGCCCGCCACACGATCGTGGACGCGCTGAACAACGGCGACTGGACCGGCAAGACCCGGGTCGTGCGCGTCAACGACTGGACCACCCACTGGACGTACCGCGACGTCATCACCGTCGTGGAGGGCGCGGGCCAGAACCTCGACTGCATCATGCTGCCGAAGGTCCAGGACGCCCAGCAGGTCGTGGCGCTGGACCTGCTGCTGACGCAGATCGAGAAGACGATGGGCTTCGAGGTCGGCAAGATCGGCATCGAGGCGCAGATCGAGAACGCCAAGGGCCTGGTCAACGTCGACGAGATCGCCGCCGCCTCGCCGCGCCTGGAGACCATCATCTTCGGCCCGGCCGACTTCATGGCCTCGATCAACATGAAGTCCCTGGTCGTGGGCATGCAGCCGCCCGGCTACCCCGCGGACGCCTACCACTACATCCTGATGCGGATCCTGATGGCGGCCCGTACGCACAACCTTCAGGCGATCGACGGCCCCTTCCTCCAGATCCGCGACGTGGACGCCTACCGCGAGGTGGCCGGCCGGGCGGCGGCGCTGGGCTTCGACGGCAAGTGGGTGCTGCACCCGGGCCAGGTCGACGCGGCCAACGAGGTCTTCTCCCCCTCCCAGGAGGACTACGACCACTCCGAGCTGATCCTCGACGCCTACGACTGGTGCACCTCCGAGGCCGGCGGCAAGAAGGGCTCGGCCATGCTCGGCGACGAAATGATCGACGAGGCCAGCCGCAAGATGGCCCTGGTCATCGCCGGCAAGGGCCGCGCCGCGGGCATGCAGCGCACCACCAAGTTCGAACACCCCTCGACCGAGAAGACGGCGGAGGCCTGAGCACGATGCAGTTCGGACGCACGTACGAGGAGTTCGAGGTCGGCGCGGTCTACAAGCACTGGCCCGGGAAGACGGTCACGGAGTACGACGACCACCTCTTCTGTCTGCTGACCATGAATCACCACCCGCTCCACATGGACAGCAATTACGCCGAGAACACGACCGACTTCGGCAAGAACGTGGTCGTGGGCAACTACATCTACTCGCTGCTGCTCGGCATGTCCGTGCCGGACGTCTCCGGGAAGGCCATCGCCAACCTGGAGATCGAGTCGCTGCGGCACGTGGCGCCGACCTTCCACGGCGACACCATCTACGGCGAGACCACGGTCCTCGACAAGACCCCGTCGAAGTCGAAGAACGACCGCGGGATCGTCTACGTGGAGACCAAGGGCTACAAGCAGGACGGCACCCTCGTCTGCGTCTTCCGGCGCAAGGTGATGGTCCCGACCGAGACGTACATCAAGGAGCGCGGCGGCGAGCAGCCCGGCCGCCCGCAGCTGAAGGAACAGGGGAAGTAGCCATGGCCCGACTCGCCCAGACCGCCGGGCTGACCGACGTCCAGCGGGAGATCCTCAAGACCGTCCGGGAGTTCGTCGACAAGGAGATCATCCCGGTCGCGACCGAGCTCGAACACCGTGACGAGTACCCGCAGCAGATCGTCGACGGCCTCAAGGAGCTCGGCCTCTTCGGCCTGATGATCCCGGAGGAGTACGGCGGCCTGGGTGAGTCGCTCCTCACCTACGCGCTGTGCGTGGAGGAGATAGCGCGGGGCTGGATGTCCGTCTCGGGCATCATCAACACCCACTTCATCGTGGCGTACATGCTCAAGCAGCACGGCACGCAGGAGCAGAAGGACCACTTCCTGCCCCGCATGGCGCTCGGCGAGGTGCGCGGCGCGTTCTCGATGTCCGAGCCGGGGCTGGGCTCCGACGTGTCGGCCATCACGTCGAAGGCGGTGAAGGACGGCGAGGAGTACGTCCTGAACGGCCAGAAGATGTGGCTGACGAACGGCGGCTCCTCGACCCTGGTGGCCGTCCTGGTCCGGAGTGACGAAGGACACCCCGAGGGCACCGCGCCCCACAAGTCGATGACGACCTTCCTCGTCGAGAAGGAGCCGGGCTTCGGTGAGGTCCGTCCGGGCCTGACCATCCCGGGCAAGATCGACAAGATGGGCTACAAGGGCGTCGACACGACCGAGCTGATCATGGACGGACTGCGCATTCCGGCCAATCGGGTCCTCGGCGGCCAGACGGGCCGAGGGTTTTACCAAATGATGGACGGGGTCGAGGTCGGCCGCGTCAACGTGGCGGCGCGTGGCTGCGGCGTCGCTCAGCGTGCGTTCGAGCTGGGTGTCTCGTATGCCCAGCAACGTCACACTTTCGGCAAGGCGATCGCCGAGCACCAGGCCATCCAGTTCAAGCTGGCCGAGATGGCTACCAAGGTCGAGGCCGCCCATGCGATGATGGTCAATGCAGCACGCAAAAAGGACTCCGGGGAACGAAACGACCTGGAGGCAGGGATGGCGAAGTACCTCGCCTCCGAATACTGCAAGGAGGTAGTCGAGGACGCCTTCCGCATCCACGGCGGCTACGGGTTCTCGAAGGAGTACGAGATCGAGCGCCTCTACCGGGAGGCACCGATGCTGCTGATCGGTGAAGGTACGGCCGAGATCCAGAAAATGATCATCGGTCGGCGCCTGCTCGAGGAGTACCGACTGCAGGGCTGAAAGTCCCTTTTGCGGCGAATCCTCCATGGGTTCGTCGCAAAAGAATCACTGGCAGTCACTGGCTGGCGGCCATCGACTCGGCTTCTGGCTTGCCCAGTTGTTGCGTGCAACCGATAGCATTCCAGTAAAGCCGCCGTCCCGTCCCCCCGTTTGCGGCGCGGCAATCACCCGCTACGAAGGTCATCCATGCCCCACAGCCAAACCTCTGCACCTCGCGTCGGCATCCTGAACGGACGTCTCGCACGCGGAGCATCGCCGTGGCTTCTGCCGACCGTCGCCACCGCTGCGCTCAGCCTCACCCGGGCCCGCAAGTCCGGGCGCTGGGCCGCGGTGGCCGTGCCCACCACCGCTCTCGCGGCGGGCATGCTGTGGTTCTTCCGCGACCCCGAGCGTGAGATCACGCAGGGCCGGGTCATCTCGCCCGCCGACGGTGTGGTGCAGAGCATCATGCCGTGGAAGGACGGACGGACCCGGGTCGCGATCTTCATGAGCCCGCTGAACGTCCACGTCAACCGCGCGCCCCTCGCGGGCACGGTGACGTCCGTGGAGCACGTCCCCGGCGGGTTCGTCCCGGCGTTCAACAAGGAGAGCGAGAACAACGAGCGCGTTGTCTGGCACTTCGACACCGAGCTCGGCGACATCGAGATGGTGCAGATCGCCGGCGCCGTCGCACGCCGCATCGTCCCGTACCTGCCGGCCGGCACCAAGGTGGAGCAGGGCGAACGCATCGGTCTGATCCGCTTCGGCTCCCGCGTCGACATCTACCTCCCCGAGGGTGTCGAGGTCGCGGTCGAGGTCGGACAGGCCACCACCGCGGGGGTGACCCGAATTGACCGTGACTGACCCTGAGACTCCCACCACACCGTCGGGCGGCTGGGTGCCCGAGGCCGCGGAGGAGGAGTCCGCCGAGGACGACATGCCGCTCTCGCTGCGGCTGTCGATAGCGGACACCCTCACCCTCGGCAACGCGACGTGCGGATTCATGGCGGTGTACTTCACCACCACCGGGATCCTCATCCCGCACCTCACCGGCAGCGGCGAGTCGGGCATGGCCCGCAACAGCGCCGCCACGGCGGTGATACTGATGCTGCTCGCGGCGGTCTTCGACCTCTTCGACGGCATCGTGGCCCGCAAGCTGCGCAGCTCGCCGATGGGCGCGGAGCTGGACAACCTGTCCGACCTGATCAGCTTCGGCCTGGCTCCCGCGTACTTCGTGCTCGTGTACGGCATGGTCGCCGACGACGCGGTGCAGAAGATGTCGGCGCTGGCGGCGATCGTGGTGCTGCTCGCCGTGGTGCTCAGACTCGCGAGATTCAGCTGCGTGACCATGAAGGACGGCATGTTCCAGGGCATGCCGAGCCCCTTCGGCGCGCTCACGGTCGTCTCGATCGTGCTGCTGGAGCTTCCGTTCATCCCGACGCTGCTCGCGATCATCGGGGTGGCCTGGCTGATGGTGAGCCGGGTCGAGTACCCCAAGCCGCGGGGTGTCCTCGCGGTGGCGATGCTCAGCTGGATCATCGGGGCCATGGGCCTGCTGGCGGCCTGGGCGTTCGACGCCCCGGGCGGTCAGGTGCTGCTCCAGGCGGGCTGCGCCCTGCAGATCGCTCTGGCGGCGACCATCCCGCTGTTCGCGACGACCCGTCGCGCGAACACCTTCCGCCACAACCGCCGCGAGGCGCGAGCGGCGTCGCAGCTCCCGTAGGACCTCTTTCCGGAAGGGCCCCCGGTGCCGGCACACGGCACCGGGGGCCCTTTCGCGTGCACGGGGGGGGCTGCGGAGGGGGCGGGGCCGGTGGCGGGGCGGGGGGTCGTCCGGGGTAGGCATGATTTATGGCCCCGAGCGGCATCGGCGACCTCGGCCGGGATACGGGCCACAAATCACGTTTTACACCCCGGACGACCCCCCGCCCCGCCACCGGCCCCGCCCGGGCAGCTCCCGGGCCGAAGCCGGCCGGCCGGGGTCGGGGGCGGGGTGGGGCGCTGTCCGGGGTGTAAAACGTGATTTGTGGCCCGTGAGGCCGCGCACATGACGCTCCTGCTCGGGGGCCATAAATCATGCCTACCCCGGACAGCGCCCCGCCCCGCCCCCGACCCCGGCCACCCCCGACTCCGTACCCGCCCCACCCCCGGAGGGCTACGCTTGATGTCGGAAAACCGCCAGCCCGGTGAGGGCCGGGCCGGGATGCTGGAGCCATGTACACCGACACCGAGCGCTGTGTGAGGGCCGTCCAGTCGAAGGACGCCCGCTTCGACGGATGGTTCTTCACCGCCGTGCGGACCACCGGGATCTACTGCCGGCCCAGCTGCCCCGCGGTGCCGCCCAAGGTCGAGAACATGAGCTTCCTGCCCAGCGCCGCCGCCTGCCAGCAGGCCGGCTTCCGGGCCTGCAAGCGGTGCCGGCCCGACACCTCCCCCGGCTCCCCCGAGTGGAACGCCCGCGCCGACGCCGTGGCCCGGGCCATGCGGCTCATCCAGGACGGCGTCGTGGACCGCGAGGGCGTGCCGGGGCTCGCGGCGCGGCTGGGATATTCCACCCGCCAGGTGGAGCGCCAGCTGAACGCCGAGCTCGGCGCCGGGCCGCTCGCCCTCGCCAGGGCGCAGCGCGCCCAGACGGCCCGGCTGCTGATCGAGACCTCCGGGCTGCCGATGGGCGACGTGGCCTTCGCCGCCGGGTTCTCCTCGATCAGGACCTTCAACGAGACCGTCCGCGAGGTCTTCGCCCTCGCCCCCGGCGAGCTGCGCCTGCGCGCCGAGAAGGCCAACCGGCACGTTCCGCGGGTGCCCGGGACGATCAGCCTGCGCCTGCCGTACCGGGCCCCGCTCAACCCCGACAACCTCTTCGGCCACCTCGCCGCGACGGCCGTCCCCGGCGTCGAGGAGTGGCGGGCCGGCGCCTACCGCCGGACGCTGCGGCTGCCGTACGGCACCGGGGTCGTCGCGCTCAGCCCGCAGCCCGACCACATCGGCTGCCAGCTGGCCCTCACCGACCTGCGCGACCTCACCATCGCCATCAGCCGCTGCCGCTGGATGCTCGACCTCGACGCCGATCCCGAGGCGGTCGACGAGCAGCTGCGGGCCGATCCGCTGCTGGCCCCGCTCGTGGACAAGGCCCCGGGGCGCCGGGTGCCGCGTACGGTCGACGCGGCGGAGTTCGCCGTACGGGCCGTACTGGGCCAGCAGGTGTCCACGGCTGCGGCCCGTACGCACGCGGCCCGGCTGGTCACCGCTTACGGGGAACCGGTGGCCGACCCCGATCCCGAGGGCGGGCTGACCCACCTGTTCCCCTCGCCGCAGGCCCTGACCGCCCTGGACCCGCAGTCCCTGGCCCTCCCGGCGAGCCGGCGCACCACCTTGACCACCCTCGTCGGCGCACTGGCCGACGGCTCGCTCCCGCTCGGCATCGACAGCGACTGGGAGGCCGCCCGCGCGCGGCTGAACGAGCTGCCCGGGTTCGGTCCGTGGACCACCGAGGTGATCGCCATGCGGGCGCTGGGCGATCCCGACGCCTTCCTGCCGTCCGACCTCGGGGTCCGGCGTGCCGCGAAGGAGCTCGGCCTGCCGTCCACCCCCGTGGCGCTCACCGCCCGGGCGGCCGGCTGGCGGCCCTGGCGCGCGTACGCCGTGCAGTACCTGTGGGCCACCGACGCCCACCCCGTCAACCACCTGCCCGTCTGAGGAGCGCACCCCGTCATGAGCAGCATGAGCACCAAGCAGCACAGCATCGTCGAGAGCCCGTACGGTCCGCTCACCCTCGTCGCCACCGACGGCGTCCTCAGCGGCCTGTACATGACCGGGCAGCGGCACCGTCCGGCCGAGGAGTCCTTCGGGGAGCGGGTCGCCGTGACCGAGGAGCCGTTCCCCGAGGTCGTGCGGCAGCTGGCCGCGTACTTCGCCGGGGAGCTCACCGAGTTCGACGTGCCCGTCCGGCTGGAGGGCACCGCGTTCCAGCGCAGCGTGTGGGACCAGCTGGTACGGATCCCCTACGGCGAGACCTGGTCGTACGGGGAGCTCGCGGCCAGGCTGGGCAAGCCGAACGCCTCGCGCGCGGTGGGCCTGGCCAACGGGAAGAACCCGGTCGGCATCATCGTCCCGTGCCACCGGGTGATCGGTGCCTCGGGCAGCATGACCGGCTACGGCGGGGGCGTCGAGCGCAAGGTGCGGCTGCTGGCCTTCGAGGCCGGCGAGGTGGCGCCGTAGCCGTGGATCAGACCAGCACGAGCGGGACGAGCAGGGCGAAGGCGGCCCCGGCCTCCACCGCGTAGGCGTACAGCGAGGGGTGCTGGACGGGGGCGGCGAGCAGGACCACGCTCCGCTGGGCGTCGGCCGCCGCCACCCAGTCGGCGTCGGCGCCGAGGTTGCCCTGGTACCAGCCCTCGCAGGCGCCGGGGCCGGTGACGGCGAGGAGGTCGTCCTCGCGGCGGTAGAACGCCTGCCAGCCGGCGGCGGGGACGGACCAGCCCTCGAAGTCGGTGAACGAGGCCCAGCCGCCCTCGCGTATCGCGGTGTCGAAGAGCCACACCGGCGTCCCCTCGGCCGTGACCTCGCCGCCCTCCTGCTGCTCGGTGGTGAAGTGGACCATCGGCAGGGCGTCGGGCCCGTCGGCGGTGCTGGGCCAGGCGTACATCGTGATCATCAGAGGATTCTGTCCTGCTCGAAGTAGGCCCGGTGTCACGAGGAGACCGGGCGGCTGCCGTTCTCCAGCTCCGCGGTGCCCTCGCCGGACTCCAGGACCCGGTATGCCTCCCGGGTGCGGCGGCCGAGCGATCCGGGGAGGTACGCGGTGAGTTCGGCGGGCTCGACCAGCCGCCAGGAGAGCAGTTCCTCCTCCTGGAGCCTGATCGAGGCGAGTTGCGCCTCGTCGAGCACGCCGCCGTCGTAGAGGTAGGCGACCAGCGGCGGCCTGCCCTCGCCGAGCGTCCAGTCGACGGCGAGCAGCCGGCCGAGCGGCAGGTCCAGGCCGATCTCCTCGGCGCTCTCGCGCCGGGCGGCCGTCCGCGGGGACTCGCCGAGGTCCGATTCGATGGTGCCGCCCGGAAGGGCCCAGCCCTCGCGGTAGTTGGGCTCGACGAGCAGCACCCGCCCCTCGGCGTCCCGGTAGAGGGCGGCCGCGCCGGCCAGCACCCGGGGCAGGCTCGCGATGTACGTGGCGTAGTCGTCGGTGGTGGTCACGCCGCCAACCCTACCCAGCCGCCCCGGCGGACGGGATCACGCCTCCGGGGTGTTCGGCGGGGGCGGGTCCGCACGGTCGCGGCGGGCGGAACCGGCCGGCCGGCGCAGGCGCGGGTGGCGGGCCGGGCCCGCTTCGGTGACGGCGTCGCCGACCATCGCCGTGACCGCGTCCCGCATGCCGTGCAGGGCGTGGTGGCGGGCGGGGCCGGCGCCGGGGTCCTCGCGGAGTTCCTTCACCAGGGCCCAGCAGAGCAGCAGCATGACGAGCACGAAGGGCAGCGCGACCAGGATGGTGGCGGTCTGGAGGGACTTGAGGCCGCCCGCGACCAGCAGGACGGCCGCCACCGCCGCCATGAGCACGCCCCAGGTGACGACGAGCCAGGTGGGCGGGTTGAGCGAGCCGCGGCTGGTGAGCGAGCCCATGACGAGGGAGGCGGAGTCGGCGCTGGTGACGAAGTACGTCATGACCAGGACCATGGCGGCGTACGAGGTGACGGTGCCGAGCGGGAGCGCGTCCAGCATGGCGAACAGGGAGGCCTCGGCCCCGTCCTTGACCTTGACGGCGAGGTCGGCCGCGCCGGTGGAGTCGAGGCGGATCGCGGTGCCGCCCATCACGCAGAACCAGACCACCGTGGCGCCGCTGGGCACGAGCAGGACGCCGATCAGGAACTCCCGGATGGTGCGGCCGTGCGAGATGCGGGCGATGAAGGTGCCGACGAACGGTGCCCAGGACAGCCACCACGCCCAGTAGAAGATCGTCCACGCGCCGAGCCAGGCGCTGTCGGTGAAGGCGCCGGTACGCGTGGCCATCGGGAGCAGTTCGTGCAGGTAGCTGCCGACGCTGGCGGGGATCACGTCGAGGACGTAGACGGTCGGGCCGAGGAGGAAGACGAAGAGCATCAGGGCGGCGGCGAGCACGAGGTTGATCGTGCTCAGCCATTTCACGCCCTTGTGCAGGCCGGAGAAGGCGGAGAGCACGAACGCGGCGGAGAGCGAGGCGATGATGATCAGCTCGACGCCGGTGGAGTCCTCGATCCCGGTCGTGATGTGGAGCCCTTCGGCGACCTGGAGCGCGCCGAGGCCGAGGCTGGTCGCCGTGCCGAAGACGGTGGCGAAGACGGCGAGCAGGTCGATTGCCTTGCCGGGGCGGCCGTTCGCGCGCGCCTCTCCGATCAGCGGGACGAAGGCGGCGCTGAGCCGGTTGCCGCGGCGCTTGCGGAAGGTGGCGTAGGCGAGGGCGAGGCCGGCGATGCCGTAGATCGCCCAGGGCGTGAGCGTCCAGTGGAAGAAGGAGTAGTCGAGGGAGGCCTGGGCGGCTGCCCCGGTGCCGGGGGCCGCCCCGGAGGCGGGCGGCGGGTTCAGGTAGTGGGTGAGGGGCTCGCCGACCCCGTAGAACATGAGGCCGATGCCCATGCCCGCGCTGAACATCATCGCGATCCACGCGAGGTTGGTGAACTCGGGCTCGGAGTCGTCGGCGCCGAGCCGGATCCGGCCGAAGCGGCTGATCGCGAGGACGACGCACATGACGAGGAAGACGTCGGCGGCGATCACGAACAGCCAGGCGAAATTGGCCAGGACCCAGGCCAGCGCGGTGCTCGACGCCGTGTCGAAGGAGTCTTTGCCGAGCGCCGCCCAGGCGACGACGGCCAGCACGGCGATCACTCCGATGGTGACCACGGCCCGGTCCGGTTCGGGCTCGGGGCCCTGCGGACGGGTGTCGTCCAGTGATTCCGCGCTCATGCGGCCACACTATGCAGGCGTATATCCCTATTTAGGTGGATGGCGCGCCGCCTGTGACCCAGGCCACCCATGGGCATAGGAGGATCCTCCGGATAGGCTCATGGAGGCGCGACTGCACTGTTCGATAGCAAGGGATTAGCAAGGTGACGGACGGAGCAGTAACTGAGACCGCGCGCGTGCTCATCGCCGCGGACAAATTCAAGGGCTCGCTCACGGCCGTTCAGGTCGCGGAGCGGGTGACGGCCGGCCTTCGCAGGGCCGTACCGGGCGTGGAGATCGAAACACTCCCCGTCGCGGACGGCGGCGACGGTACGGTCGCGGCCGCCGTGGCGGCCGGGTTTGAGCGCCGGGAGGTACGGGTCACCGGACCGCTCGGCGAGCAGGTCACGGCCGCTTTCGCGCTGCGCGGGGGCACCGCCGTGGTCGAGATGGCGGAGGCCTCCGGGCTGCAGCTGCTGCCGGCGGGTGTGTTCGCCCCGCTGACGGCGACCACGTACGGCTCGGGCGAGCTGCTCAAGGCCGCGCTGGACGCGGGCGCGCGCTCGATCGTCTTCGGCGTGGGCGGCAGCGCCACCACCGACGGCGGAGCGGGGATGCTGGCCGCGCTGGGCGCCGTGTTCCTGGACGCGAACGGTGAACCGGTCGGTCCGGGCGGCGGCGCGCTCGCCGGGCTGGCGTCCGCGGACCTGTCCGGGATCGACCCGCGCTTCGCGGAGGTCGAGTTCGTCCTGGCGAGCGACGTGGACAACCCGCTGACGGGCCCGAAGGGCGCGCCCGCGGTGTACGGCCCGCAGAAGGGGGCCACGCCCGAGGACGTGGCGACGCTGGACGCGGCGCTGGCGCACTTCGCGGTGGTGCTGGAGAAGTCGATCGGCGAGAAGGCCGGCCGGCTGGCCGCCGCCCCGGGTGCGGGCGGCGCGGGCGGCATCGGGTACGGGGCGCTGCTGCTCGGCGCGTCGTTCCGGCCCGGGATCGAGCTGATGCTGGAGGTGCTGGGCTTCGCGCCGGCGCTGGAGCGGGCCACGCTGGTGATCACCGGTGAGGGCTCGCTGGACGAGCAGACCCTGCACGGCAAGGCTCCGGCCGGTGTCGCGGCCGCGGCGCGAGCGGCGGGCAAGCCGGTGGTGGCGGTGTGCGGCCGTCTGCTGCTGGACCAGGAGGCCCTGGAGGCTGCGGGCATCCGCAAGGCGTACCCGCTGACGGACCTGGAGCCCGACCCGGCCAAGTCCATCCCGAACGCGGGTCCCCTGCTGGAGCTGGTCGCGGCGAACATCGCCGCCGAGGTGCTCTGACCCGGCACCCGGACGGCCGTACGAGGCCCGGCACCCCCCTGGGGGTGCCGGGCCTCGGCACGTGCGGCCCCGCCCGCCGGCGGCGGTACTACGCGGTGAGCCGGGCCGGGGAGGCGGAGGCCGCGAGCAGCTCGGCGGTGGCGACCACACGGGCGAAGCCGCCGCCGTGCAGGTTGACGGCGGTGGCGGTGGCCAGCTCGTCGGCGGTCAGGCCCGCCCCGTCCGGGCCCGCGAGGTCGAAGGTGTGCGTGGCGTCGAGCGGAACGAGCACGTCGTAGCCGAGGTTCCCGGCCATCCGCGCCGTGGTCTCCACGCACATGTTGGTCTGGATCCCGGACACCACCAGCTGGCCGATGCCCTGGGCGGTGAGCCACTCGGCCAGGTCGGGGGTGCCGTAGAAGGAGGAGTTCACCGTCTTGGTGACCAGCAGGGTCTCCTGCCCCGCCCGGTCGGTGACGAAGTCCTTGAAGGCGTGCCCGGGGTGGTCCGCGGCCAGGACCGAACCGGCGGTGCGCGAGGCGTGCCGCACGAGGACCACCGGACGGCCGGTCTCCTGCCAGGCGTCCATGAGGGCGGCGATGTTCGCCTCGGCGGCCGGGTTGTTGCGCGGGCCCCAGTACGACGCGTCGTCGAAGCCCTTCTGTACGTCGATGACCAGCAGGGCGGCGTTGGGGGCGAGGGCGATCTCGTTCTTCGTCATGGCTTCATGATCTTCCGCCGGGCTGGCCCGCCGACAGTGGCGGGCGGGACCCGAACCGATGGGATCCTGCCAGGATGGCAGCATGCATCGTGTCGCCATCGTCGTGCAGCCCGGCATCCGCGGCTTCGACCTCGCCGTCATCACCGAGGTCTGGGGGCCCGACCGCAGCCGGCTCGGCGTGCCCCGCTTCGAGCTGCGCCGGTGCGCCCTCGACACCGGGCCCATCGCGCTGCCCGGCGGGCTCACCCTGGCCCCCGACCGGGGTCTCGACTGGCTCGCCGAGGCCGATCTCGTGGTCGTACCGGCGCTGGCCGAGCCGTCCGACCCGACGCCCGAGCCGGTGCTCGCCGCCCTGCGGGAGGCGCACGCCCGCGGCGTACCGGTGGCTGCGCTGTGCGCCGGGGCGTTCATCCTCGCCGAGGCCGGGCTGCTGGCGGGCCGCCGGGCCGTGACGCACTGGTCGCTGGCCCCGCGGCTGGCCGCGCGCCACCCCAGCGTGCTCGTCGAGGACGCCCCGCTGTACGTGGAGGACTCCGGGCTGTGGACCTCCGCCGGGGTGGCCTCCGGGATCGACCTCTGTCTGCACCTCGTGCGCCGGGCCCACGGGGCGGAGGCCGCCGCCGCCATCGCCCGGTCGATGGTGACGGGCCCGTTCCGCACCGGCGACCACGCCCAGTACCTGGACCGGCCCACTCCGGCGGCGGACCGGACCGCCGAGGCCCTGGCGGCCGTACGGGAGCGGGCCCTGCGCCATCTCGACGAGCCGCTGTCCGTGGCCGCGCTCGCCCGCTGGGCGGGAATGTCCCCGCGCTCCTTCGCCCGCCATTTCGTCGCCGCGACCGGCACCACCCCGCACCGCTGGCTGCTGGGCCACCGCCTGGACGCGGCCCGCAGGCTGCTGGAGCGCACCGATCACCCGGTGCCCGAGGTGGCCCGCCGCGCGGGCTTCGCCAGCGAGGTCACCTTCCGCCAGCACTTCACCTCCCACGTCGGTCTCAGCCCCCGCGCGTACCGAAGTGCGGCGGCGATCGGCCGGACAGGGCCGCCCAAATCCCGGTGACAGTGTTAGAAATGGCTCATGACCGGACGTTTGGGTCGACCCAGGGGATCGCCGCCCCGGCAGCCGACCGGGCGCGACCCGGGCCTGCTCGCGCGCCGCTCCCGCGGTGCCCGCAGCGTCGCCGGTCAGGTCTTCGCGCTCATGGCCGTCATCGTCATCCTGCTGATCACCGCCGCCGCGCTCGCCCTCGTCTTCCAGGAGCGGTACGGCACCCAGCGCGACGCGCGCCACCGCTCGCTGGCGGCCGCGGAGGCCTTCGCCCACGCCCCCGGCCTCCCCGCGGCCCTGAGGTCCCCGAATCCGACGGCCGAGCTGCAACCCCTGGCCGAGGCCGCCCGGCAGGCCGCGGGCGTCGACTTCATCGCCGTGATGACCCCCGACGGGCTGCGCTACACCGACTCCCGGCCGGAGCTGATCGGCAAGCGGGCCACCGGCGACCTCTCGCGCGCCGTGGCCGGGCACCCGTTCACCGAGGTCTTCAAGGGTTCGCCGAGCGACGCCGTCCGCGCCGTGGTCCCCGTACGGGACGCGAGCGGGAAGGTCATCGGGCTGGTCGGCACCGGCATCGAGATCGACACCGTCTCCGACTCGGTCGCCGGTCAGCTGCCGCTGCTGCTCGGCGCCGCGGCCGGCGCCCTGCTGCTCGGCACGGGCGGCGCCGCCCTGGTCAGCCGGCGGCTGTCGCGCCAGACCCGGGGCCTGGGCGCGACCGACATGGCCCGGATGAACGAGCACCACGAGGCGGTCCTGCACGCGGTGCGCGAGGGCGTCCTGATCATCGGCGCGGACCAGCGGCTGCTGCTCGCCAACGACGAGGCGCGGCGGCTGCTGAACCTGCCGCCCGACGCCGAGCAGCGCCACGTGAGCGAGCTCGGCCTCGATCCGCGGACCACTTCCCTGCTGGTGTCCGGGCGGGTCGCCACCGACGAGGTGCACCTGGCCGGGGACCGGCTCCTGGCCGTCAACGTGCGCCCGACCAAGCCGTACGGGGGGCACCCGTCCGGCAGCGTCATGACCCTGCGCGACACCACCGAACTCGCCTCCCTGTCCGGCCGCGCCGAGGTGGCCCGGGAGCGGCTCCAGATGCTGTACGACGCGGGAGGGCGGATCGGTACCACCCTGGACGTGGTGCGCACCGCCGAGGAGCTGTCGGAGGTGGCCGTCCCCCGGTTCGCGGACTTCGTCACGGTGGAGCTGCTGGAGCCGGTGCTGAGGGGCGAGGAGCCCTCGCGGGGCTCCGGGGTCTACACGGAGATGCGCCGGGCCGCGATGAGCGGCGTGCGCACCGACCAGCCGCTCCAGGCGGTCGGCGACATCATCCGTTTCGCGGTGCCGACGGCGCCGATGGCGACGGCGCTGGACGCCGGGCACGCGGTGCTCGCCGCCGATCTGAACGCGGCGATGGGCTGGCGGGCCCAGGACGAGGCCGGCACCCGCCAGGCCCTGGACTACGGGCTGCACTCGCTGATCTCGGTGCCGCTCCAGGCGCGCGGGGTGGTCCTGGGGATGGCGAACTTCTGGCGGGCGGCCGACACCACGGAGGCCTTCGACGAGGAGGACCTGTCGTTCGCGGAGGAGCTGGGGGCCCGGGCGGCCGTCTCCATCGACAACGCCCGCCGCTACACCCGGGAGCACGCGACGGCCGTGGCCCTCCAGCGGAGCCTGCTGCCCCGGGTGCTGCCGGAGCAGAACGCCGTGGACGTGGCCTTCCGGTACCTGCCCGCGAAGGCCGGGGTGGGCGGGGACTGGTTCGACGTGATCCCGCTGGCCGGCGCCCGGGTGGCCCTGGTCGTCGGCGACGTCGTCGGGCACGGGGTGCACGCGGCGGCCACGATGGGGCGGCTGCGGACCGCCGTGCACAACTTCTCCTCCCTGGACATGCCCCCGGACGAGCTCCTGGGGCACCTGGACGAGCTGATCCACCGGATCGACCAGAACGAGACCGCGGGCTCCGGGGATCCCGCGGAGGGGGCGGGCGAGGCGGCCGGGGTGACCGGCGCCACCTGCCTGTACGCGGTGTACGACCCGGTCTCGGGGGTCTGCGCGATGGCGAGCGCCGGACACCCCGGACCGGCCCTGGTCCGGCCGGACGGCGCGGTGGAGTTCCCGGAGCTGCCCGCAGGGCTGCCGCTCGGGGTGGGCGGCATGCCCTTCGAGGCCACGGAGCTGCGGCTGCCGGAGGCGAGCCGGCTCGTGCTGTTCACGGACGGGCTGCTGGAGGACCGCGACCGGGATTTCGACACCGGCCTCGGCGTGCTCGCCGAGACGCTCTCCCACCCCGGCCGCAGCCCCGAGCAGGCCTGTGCCGACGTACTGGCCGCGCTGCTGTTCCCGGCGCCGAGCGACGACATCGCACTGCTGATCGCCGACACCCGGCGGCTGGAGGCGGACCGGATCGCCGAGTGGGAGGTGCCGCCCGATCCGGCCGCGGTCTCGCGGGTGCGGAACGCCGGTTCGGCGCAGCTGGCCGCCTGGGGGCTGGGGGAGATCGCCTTCACGGCCGAGCTGATCCTCAGCGAGCTCGTCACCAATGCCATCCGGTATGGGAACGCGCCCATCCGGGTGCGGATGCTGCGCGACCGCAGCCTCATCTGCGAGGTCTCCGACGCCAGCAGCACCTCGCCGCACCTGCGGTACGCGGCGACCACCGACGAGGGCGGGCGCGGCCTGTTCCTCGTCGCGCAGTACGCCGAGCGCTGGGGCACCCGGTACACCGAGCGCGGCAAGGTCATCTGGGCGGAGCTGCCGCTGACCGGGGGTCCGGAGCCGGCCCTGCCCGCACCGGACCTGGCGGCGCTGGAGGACCTGGCCTGGTGACCGGGGCTGCGGCGTAACGATTCGCCCCGTGGGCTCAGCGGCCCCCGCCGGCCGTCGTACGGGCGAGCAGGACCGCCACGTCGTCCTGCGGGGCCTCGGGCAGCAGCCGGGCCAGGATGTCGTCGCAGAGCCCGTCCAGGGGCTGTGCGGCGGCGCGCAGCGCACGCCCGAGCTGGGCCATGCCCTGGTCGAGGTCGCGGTCGCGGGACTCGATGAGGCCGTCGGTGTACAGCACGAGCAGGCTCCCGGGCGGCAGGGCGACCTCCTCGGTGCGGAACTCCTGCCCGCCGGTGCCCAGCGGGGTGCCGGGCGGGCCGTCGAGGAAGGTCACCTCCCCGCCCGCCGTGGCCACGGCGGGCGGCGGATGGCCGGCGCGGGCGATGACGCAGCCGCCCGTCGCCGGGTCGTGGACGGCGTAGACGCAGGTGGCCATCTCGTCCTCGCCCAGGTCGGCGACGGCCTCGTCGAGCGAGCGCAGCAGGCTGGTCGGGGAGACGTCCTGGCGGGCCAGGGTGCGCACGGCGGTGCGCAGCTGTCCCATGACGGCGGCGGCGTGGATGCCGTGGCCCATGACGTCCCCGATGACCAGGCCGGTGCGGCCGCCGGGCAGCTGGATGACGTCGAACCAGTCGCCACCGACGTCGTGGTCGCTGGCGGGCAGGTAGCGGCCGGTCAGTTCGAGGCCGGTGACCCGGGGCAGGGCGCTGTTGCTGAGGCTGCGCTGGAGGGTCAGGGCGGCCCGGCGCTGGTTGGTGTACATCCGGGCGTTGTCGATGTTGAGGGCCGCCCGGGCGACCACCTCGTCGATGAGGACGGCGTCCTGCTCGTCGAAGGGCTCGCGGTCGGCCGTCCGGGTCACGGTGACCGCGCCGAGCACGGTGCCGCGCGCGACGAGCGGGATCAGCCGGGCGGAGCCGAGCGCACCGAGGTAGGCGCGCAGCTCGGCGGCGCGCGGGTCGGGGAGCAGTGCGTGGACGTCGGACCGGTACAGGTTCATGGGGCGGCCTTCGGCGATGACCCGCTCGTAGACGGAGTCGGGCGGGATCTGGAAGGTCTGGCCGGGTTCCAGCCGGGCGGTGGGGGCCTCGGGGTCGGGGAACTCGACGGCGATGCGGCGGAGCACGCCCTCGTGGCTGGCCGCCGCGTCGTCGGGGGCGAGGACGGTCTCCAGCAGCTGTACGTCCGCCGAGTCGGCCAGCTGCGGCACCAGGACCTGCACGATCTCCCGTGCGGTCTGGCTCAGGTCGAGGGTGGCGCCGATGCGGGTGCCGGCTTCGGCGAGGAAGGCGAAGCGGCGTCGGGCCCGCTCGGCGTCGCCCTGGGCCCGCTGGCTCTCGGTGATGTCGATGAGGGAGGCGATCACGCCGAGCGGGCGGCCGGACCCGTCGAGGAGGGGGGCGTACGAGCAGGACCAGGTGTGGTCGTGTCCGGGGTCGGCCGGGGTCCGGCCCGTGCGGCGGACGTCGACCACGGCGGTGCCCCGCTCCAGGACCTGCCGCATGGTCGCTTCGAGCGCGGCGGCGTTGACGCCAGGGACGACCTCGGTGAGCCGTTTGCCGAGGTGCGCTTCGGCCGAGACGCCGTTCATCCGGGCCAGGGCGTCGTTGACGCGCAGGAAGCGCAGGTCGGGGCCGAGGGTGGCGAGGCCGATGGGCGACTGGGTGAACAGGCTCTGGAGGGCGGCGAGCGAGTCCCGCATGCGCAGGACCTCGGAGGTCTCCACGGCGATCAGCATGGCCCCGGGGCGGCCCTGCGGGTCGGCGGCGGGGACGATCCACATCTCCATGGTGACGCGGTGGCCGTCGCGGTGGCGCACGGGCAGGGTGCCGACGACCGTCTCGCCCGCCTGGACCCGCCGGGTCAGGTCGTCGGCGAGGGCGTGGTTGGTCTCGGGGACGAGGACGGAGGTGCCGGGGAGGCCGAGGATGTCCTCGGGACGGTGGCCGAGCAGGTCCTGCGCGGCGAGCGACCATTCGACGATGATCCCGTCGGCGTCCTCCCGCCACAGCGCGATCGGCAGCAGCTCGCTGAGTACGCCCGCGTACCCGACGGCCGCGGCCGGCTGCTCCGGGACTTCGCTCGTCGACTGGTATGTGTCCACCGCACCGACCTCACCCCGGGGGGTCCGATTCCTACCGATTCACCCTATCTGAGCCATCGGCGCGAGGCGCTGTGTCAGGTCGGCGCGGTCCGCTCCCTCGGGTACAGCCAGGGCAGGACGAAGGTGACCCAGAACAGGACGGCGTAGAGGATGAGGGCGGCCCACCAGCCGCCGAGCCCGGCGCGGTCGAACTGGACGAGGGCGGCGATCAGGCCCGCGATCACGGCGGCCCCCGGCAGCAGCCACCACCGGTCCGTGCCCACGTACAGCACCGCGGCGGCGGCGAGCGCGAAGCAGGCCCCGACGATCAGCGTGCTCCAGCCTCCGCCGACGTCGGGGAACGGCGCGCAGCGCAGCCGCCAGAGGGCGACGGGCGGACCGGCCGCCGCGATCAGGCCGACGGTGACGCACAGCCAGTGCGGCCGGATCCGCTGCCGGACCAGCGCCACCAGGGCCGCCATCGCGTACAGGCAGACCGGGACGTGGGCGAGCAGCGAGGACCAGTGGGCGGTGGAGAAGGCGATGCCCGTCCACATCAGCACGGCCGCGGTCAGGGCCCACAACGGGGCGACCGCGGCGACCAGGAACGGGAGGTAGACCAGGGGCTTGAGCACGCCGAGGGCGCCCTGTGCGAAGCGGGCCCCGACCTTGCCGGTCGGCTGGACCGCGGGCCACGCGAGGAGCCCGGTCCGCAGGGCCGCCCGGCGCGGGTCCCGGGCCCGGAGCAGCTGCCCGACCTCCTCCGCGCCGATCCTGCCGAAGGAGTCGAGCGCGGCGTCGAACCGGGCCGGGTCGGCCAGATCGGGCGGGTCCGGCGGCGGGTCGGGGGGCCGGTTGCCGCCCCGGAAGCCCTTGCGGTTCAGCTCGGCGAGGAAGGGCAGCTCCTCGCGGAGGATCTCGTGCTGGCGCACGGCCGTGAGCACGTCGCGCACCCGGTCCCAGGGGTCCAGGCCCGGCTGCGTCGTGACGCTCTCGGCCCAGGGGTCCATGAACGCCGGGCCGAGTCCCGTCGCGCCGGCGACCGCCTCGCCGAGTGCCGTGGGATCGGCGATACCGCCGAACGCGTCCCCGAGCCGCTCGTCGGTCGCGACGATCGACACCAGGGAGGCGGCCCCGTCCAGGCGGCCCCAGGTCCAGTCGCTCATCCGCCAGCGGGCGCTGAGGAAGGCGGCGAAGTTGTTGAGCTGGTTGCCGCTGAGTTTGGCGCAGACCAGGCCCTTCGGGGAGTTCTGGACCGCCTCCGGCAGCACCCGGCGGGTGGCCCAGCTGGTGTTCGCCGCCGAGACGGTGTGGAAGTCGATGTCGGGGGCCTCGGCCAGCGGGTCCGGGCGCAGCGGGCCGAGCAGCACCTCGGCGTACGCCAGCGCGTCGGCCATCGGCGGACCGAGGCCCGTGGCCGCCGCGTGCAGCGCCTCGTAGCCGGGCACGTCGGGAGCCAGGCCCACCCCGATCTCCGCGCCGAGTTCCGACAGCCTGTCCCACAGCAGGCCGAAGCCCTCCGGTACGGCCGCCGGGCCCGGTGGGGGTGCCGGAGGCGGGAATCCACCGGTGACGGCCGTCGCGAGGTTCGCGGCCCAGTCCTCCCACACCGCGCGGGCCGAGCCCGGGCCGGGTACCGCCGGCATGAGGGAGCCCAGTTGCGCGGACGCCTCGCGGAAGGGGGTGGTGACGTCCTCGGGGACCAGCCCCAGCGCGAGGGCCGCCCGGTAGCGGTCGAGGAGCAGCCTGTCCCGGGCGGCGATCAGAGTGGCGACGGCGACACGGCAGGCGAACAACCGCCTCCGGTACTGCCTCACCAGCTCCACGTCCACCGGCCCCTCGCCGGACTCGTACGCGCTCAGCCAGTCCATGAGCAGCCGTACCGCACGCGCCAGGGGCAGTGGGGAGTACCCGGGCGCGGGCAGCATGCCGGCGCCGGCCGCCAGCTCGCCGGAGGCCTTGCGCAGTCGGGCGAACAGGTCCGTCGAGCCCCGCCCCGCGCTCTCGTCGAGCGCCTCCAGCGGCCCCGGGCCGGCGGGTAGGGGCAGCGCGTCCGGGCCGGTCACCTCGGCAGGGTCCTCCAGCAACCGGATGAGCCGCAGCGCCTCCGCCCGGCCGACCTTGTCGGCGTACGCGCCCAGACGGGACGCGTCCCCGGCCGCCGCCGGGACGAAGGCCGGCGGCAGCACCCCGCTGGCGGCCCGCTTTTGCTGGGCGGCGGCCTCGGCGGCGCGCAGTTCGAGGGCGTCGTCGCGCAGGGACTCGGCTCCGGTCTTCACGGCCAGGGACTTCGCGGCGATCCGCACCAGGCGGGTCACGCGCCGGCTGCTCCCGGGCTCGGGCGGCGGCGGGAACGGCGGCACCGGCTGGAGGAACAGGAGCCAGCGGTCGGCCTTGCGGGCCACCGGGGCCCCGGCGACGGCCCGTACGGCCCAGGCGACGGGGATGTTGTCCAGCAGCCCGCCGTCCATCAGTTCGGCGCAGCCGTTCAGGTTCTCGTCGGGGTAGCCGCTCTCGCTGCTGACGCCGCGCATGTCCACCCGGGGCGGGTCCTCGACGGGCTGGGCGCCGTTGCCGACGTACACCCGGGCCGGTTCGAAGGCGCCGGGGAAGGAGGAGGAGGTGCGCGCCGCGTAGGCCAGCCGGTTCAGCGCGGCCTCCCGGGCCGCACCGGTGACGTCGGCGTGGAAGTCCGTCAGGGATCTGCGGTGGCGGAAGCGGAAGTAGGCGTTCGAGCGGCCGACCAGCAGCGGTCGGCCGAGGGTGGGCCGCACGCGGTCCCGGCGCGGGCGCAGCCGGGTGGCCGTCAGGATCAGCCGCAGCGAGGCGGGGGGCTTCCAGTCCGGCGGGGCCTCGTCGACGAGCCGGCCCAGCGCGTCGCGCAGTTCCTTGTAGAAGACCTCGTCCCCGCGCATCAGCGAGGTCGGCACGTGGAAGGGCGTCGAGCGGCGCAGCAGCCCTTCGAGGTCGCCCAGGCGCAGCCACAGGTCCCGTACACCCCGCCCGAAGGGCATCCCGTACACGAGGTGGCAGGCCAGGAGCACGCCGTTGAGCCCCCCGGCGCTGGTCCCGACGAGGACGTCGACGTCGACGTCCTCGTATCCGCACACTCCGAGCAGCCCGGGGTAGAGACCGCCGTCCGGGGCGGGCTCCTGGCCCGCCGGGGGTGCGGCCGGCTGTCGTGCCGCCGCGCGGAGCGCCGCCGTCTCGCAGCAGGCTCCGCCCATCCAGACGGCGAGGCTGACTCCGCCGCGCATCGCGAGGGCCAGGCGCAGTTCGGTACTGCGCTTTCCCGGCCGGTCGTCGCTCATGGCACCAGCTTGACCCCGGATCAAGCGCACCGCACCCGGGCGGCCGCCACCTCGCGGGAGCGGACGGCGGAGCGGCCGAAGTTCCTTGCCGGGCGGGGGAGTTCACACCCCCTTCGCCGCCCGGGAGGAGGAACGGGACCTCCTCCCCCGGGACTGCCGGGCCTACTCCCAGTCGTCCCAGGGCGGGTCCGTGTCCTCGAAGTCGAAGGGCGGTTCCTCGTCGGTGTGCAGGGCGGGGGACGGCGGCGCCGGGGGAACGGGCGCGGGCGAGGCGCTCGCGGCGGTCGCGGTCGCGTCGGCGGTCGCGGTCGCGTCGGCGGTCGCGGTCGCGCCCGTCTCGGCCAGTGCGGCCAGGATCCCCTCGGCGTACTTGGCCAGCTTCGCCTCGCCGACCCCGCTGATCGTGCCGAGCTCCTCGGCCGAGTGCGGCAGCCGGGTCGCGATCTCCCGCAGCGTCGCGTCGTGGAAGACCACGTACGCCGGCACGCCCTGCTCCTTCGCGGTCGCGCCCCGCCAGGCGCGCAGGGCCTCGAACACCGGGACCGCCTCCGCCGGCAGGTCGACCGGGACCCGCCCGGTCTTCCCGGAACCGGAGCCGGAGCCGGAGGACTTGCGGGCCGCGGGGGTCGGAGCCGCCTCCTTGCGCATCGGCACGCTGCGCCGCCCGCCCAGCACCTCGCCGCTCGCGTCCGTGAGCACCAGCGTGCCGTACTCCCCCTCGACCGCCAGCAGTCCCGAGGCCAGCAACTGCCGTACGACCCCGCGCCATTCCGCGGTGCTCAGGTCGGTGCCGATCCCGAAGACCGACAGGGCGTCGTGGTCGAACTGGATGACCTTGGCCGTCTTCTTGCCCTGGAGGATGTCGATGATCTGGCCGGCGCCGAACTTCTGCCGCCGCTCCTTCGCCAGCCGCCACACCGTGGACATCAGCTTCTGCGCGGCGACCGTGCCGTCCCAGGACTCGGCCGGGGCCAGGCAGGTGTCGCAGTTGCCGCACGGCCCGGCGGCAGCCTGCCCGAAGTACGCGAGCAGCCGCACCCGGCGGCACTCGACCGTCTCGCACAGCGCGAGCATCGCGTCGAGGTGCGCGGCCAGCGAGCGGCGGTGCGTCTCGTCGCCCTCGGAGCCCTCGATCAACTTGCGCTGCTGCACCACGTCCTGGAGGCCGTACGCGAGCCAGGCCGTGGCCGGCTCCCCGTCGCGCCCGGCGCGGCCGGTCTCCTGGTAGTACCCCTCGACCGACTTCGGCAGGTCCAGGTGCGCCACGAAGCGCACGTCCGGCTTGTCGATGCCCATGCCGAACGCGATCGTGGCCACCACCACGACCCCGTCCTCCCGCAGGAAGCGCGCCTGGTTCGCGGCGCGCGTCCGGGCGTCCATGCCCGCGTGGTAGGCGACCGCGTCGATGCCGTTCTCGACGAGGAGGGCCGCGGTCTTCTCCACGGACGCCCGCGACAGGCAGTAGACGACCCCGGCGTCCCCGGCGTGCTCGGTGCGGATCAGCTCCAGCAGTTGCCGGGTCGGGTTGTTCTTCGGGGCGATCCGGTACTGGATGTTGGGCCGGTCGAAGCTGGCCACGAAGTGCCGGGCCTCGCCCTCCGCCAGGCCCAGCCGGGCCGCGATCTCGGCGTGCGTGGCCTCGGTGGCCGTCGCCGTCAGGGCGATCCGCGGCACCTTGGGCCAGCGCTCGTGCAGCATCGACAGGGCGAGGTAGTCGGGCCGGAAGTCGTGGCCCCACTGGGCGACGCAGTGTGCCTCGTCGATCGCGAAGAGCGAGACGGTGCCCCGGTCGAGCAGCCGCTGGGTGCCCTCGGTGCGCAGTCGCTCCGGGGCCAGGTAGAGCAGGTCCAGCTCGCCGGCCAGGAAGGCCTGCTCGACGGCCTGGCGCTCGTAGGGGTCCTGGGTCGAGTTGAGGAACCCGGCCCGCACCCCGAGGGCGGTCAGGGCGTCGACCTGGTCCTGCATGAGCGCGATCAGCGGTGAGATCACCACGCCCGTACCGGCTCTGACCAGCGCCGGGATCTGGTAGCAGAGCGATTTGCCGCCGCCCGTGGGCATCAGGACCAGCGCGTCGCCGCCGCCGGCCACGTGCTCGATGATCTGCTGCTGCTCGCCGCGGAAGGAGTCGTATCCGAAGACGCGGTGCAGCACCTCCAGGGCATCGGGGGTCTCGGTGGGGGCGTCGACAAGGCTCATCCCAGAAGCCTATCGACCCCCACCGACACCCCTGACCGCATCCGCCGGATCCGGCCGCCCCGGCCCGGCGCCCAGCCCAGCCCAGCCCAGCCCGCAGGACGGGTCCCTAGGCCAGGGCCGCCTCGAACACCGCGTACGCGTTCTCGTCGAAGAGGACGAAGCGGACCTCCTCCACGGGCGCCGCGGCGCTCGCGCGGACCGTCTCGACCGCGATCCGGGCGCCGTCTTCCATCGGCCAGCCGAAGATGCCGGTGGAGATCGCCGGGAAGGCGACCGTGCGGGCCCCCAGCTCGGCCGCGACCCGCAGGGACTCGCGGTAGCAGGAGGCCAGCTGCGCCGAGCGGTCCTCTTCCCGGGACCAGACCGGACCCACCGTGTGGACCACCCAGTCCGCCGGGAGCCGGCCGGCCGTCGTGGCCACGGCCCGGCCCGTGGCGAGGCCCTTTCCGTACTGGGAGGCGCGCAGCGCCCGGCAGGCGTCCAGGATCTCGGGGCCGCCGCGCCGGTGGATGGCCCCGTCCACTCCCCCGCCGCCGAGCAGCGAGGAGTTCGCCGCGTTGACGATCGCGTCCGCGTGCTCGGCCGTGATGTCGCCCTGGACGAGGGTGATGCGCACCATCAGGAGGAGGCCCTTCTCAGGTGGCGCCAGACCGCTTTGGCCGCGTTGTGCCCGGACATGCCGTGCACGCCGGGGCCGGGCGGGGTGGCGGAGGAGCAGAGGAACACGGCCGGGTGGGCCGTCGCGTACGGGTGCAGGGACAGCTTGGGCCGCAGCAGCAGCTGGAGCCCGGAGGCCGCGCCGCAGGCGATGTCGCCGCCGACGTAGTTGGGGTTGCGGGCGGCCAGCTCCGGCGGTCCGGCGGTGGCGCGGGCCAGCACCAGGTCGCGGAAGCCGGGGGCGAAGCGCTCGATCTGCCGCTCGACGGCGTCGGTGAGACTGCCGCCCCAGCCCGCGGGGACGTGCCCGTACGCCCAGAACACGTGCTTGCCCTCGGGCGCCCGGCCGGGGTCCACCAGGCTGGGCTGGGCGGTGATCAGGAAGGGGTTGCGGGGGGCGCGCCCACCGGTGGCCAGCTGGAGGGCGGCGTCGATGTCGCGGGCGTGCGGGCCGATCTGTACGGTGCCGGCCCGGCGCGGGGCCTCGGCGGTCCAGGGCACGGGACCGGACAGGGCGTAGTCGAGCTTGAAGGCGGCGGCGCCGTACTTGTAGCCGTCGTACGCGCGCCCCAGCCGGGCGATCCGGGCCAGTGCGGTCGGCGAGGTGTCGAAGACGTACGCCCGGGCGGGCGGCAGGTCGTCGAGGCGTTTGACCTCGAAGCCGGTGTGGACCGCGCCGCCGAGGTCGCGCAGGTATCCGGCGAGGGCGTCCGAGATGGCCTGCGAGCCGCCGCGCGGCATGGGCCAGCCGCCGGCGTGCGCGGCGAGGGCGAAGACCAGGCCGACGGCGCTCGTGCCGATCCCGCCCAGCGGGGCGATGACGTGTGCGACGAGCCCGGCGAACAGGGCCCGCGCCCGCTCGTCCTGGAAGCGGTTCAGCAGCCAGGTCGAGGGCGGCAGTCCGGCGAGTCCGAAGCGGGCGAGGGTGACCGGGTCCCGGGGCAGGGCGGTCGAGGGCAGGGACATGAAGTCCCGGGCCAGGGTGTCCCACTTGCCGAGGAAGGGCTCCACCAGCCGCCGGTAGGTGCCCGCGTCGCGCGGCCCGAGGGAGGCCGCCGTCTCGGAGACGGAGCGGGAGAGCACGGCGGCCGTGCCGTCGTCGAAGGGGTGCGCCATGGGCAGCGGGGGGTGCAGCCACTCCAGCCCGTACCGCTTCAGCGGCATGGTGGAGAACACCGGCGAGCCGATGCCGAGCGGGTGTACGGCCGAGCAGGGGTCGTGCCGGAAGCCCGGGAGGGTGAGCTCCTCGGTGCGGGCACCGCCGCCGACCGTCTCCGCGGCCTCGAACACGGCCACCGAGAAGCCGCGCCTGGCCAGCTCGACGGCGGCCGTCAGCCCGTTGGGCCCCGCCCCCACCACGACCGCATCGAGAATCGACGGCACCTTGCGACTCCTTCGTCCGGCAGCGGCTGCGCTCCCAGGATATTCGGCCCGTCCAGGGCGGCCCCCGACCGCGCCCGGCTTGATCCGGAAGGCACGCCCTACGCGCCGCGCAGCAGCTCGCGGATCCGTACGGCCGTGGCCTCGTCGCGGCCCACCGCGAACGGCAGCTCGTTGTCCCGGTCGACGCGGAAGGGGACCCCGGCGACGGTGCTCTGCGCGCCGCCCGCCTCGGCGACCAGCAGCAGTCCCGCCGCGTGGTCCCAGGCGGAGGGCCAGGTGAAGGCGAGGCCGTCCATCTCGCCGCGGGCCACCTTCAGGTACTCCAGGCCCGCCGAACCGCAGGGCCGGGCCGCGACCCCGGGCACGTCGAGCCGGGCGAGGCGGGCCTTGTCCTCGTCGGAGGTGTACAGCGGGTGGGCCATGGCGACCCGCAGGTCGGCGCCGGGCTGCGGCGAACCGCTCCGGATGCGCTCGCCGTTGACGTACGCGCCCTGCCCGCGCACGGCCGTCGCCAGCTCCTCCAGCGCCGGGGCGAAGGTCCAGGAGGCGAGGATCTCGCCGCGGTGTGCCAGCGCCACCAGGGTGCAGAAGGCCGGGTCGCCGCCCACGAACTGCCGGGTGCCGTCGACCGGGTCCACGATCCAGACCGGCGCGTCGGCGCGCAGCGCCCCGTACACGGAAGGGTCGGCGTGGACCGCCTCCTCGCCGACGACGGCGGAGCCGGGCAGCAGGCGCGTCAGCGAGGCCGTGAGGTGTTCCTCGGCCTTGCGGTCGGCGACGGTCACGAGATCGTGCGGACCGCTCTTCTGGTCCACTTCGTGCTCGGCGAGCTGCCGGAACCTCGGCATGATCTCGACCGCCGCCGCCTTGCGGATCGCTTCTTCCACTGCGGACAGGTCTTGGGCCAGGAACTGTTCGATCATGCCCCCCATCACACCACGCCCGGCTGACAAACCCCACCGGTCGTCCCGTCCACTGGACGACCTCCAGGTGGACTCCGGGTGGCGCCGGTCAGCGGGCGGGGTGCCGGCGGATCATGAGGGCCGTGTAGAGGAGGAAGGACGAGCCGACGCCGACCGCCCAGCCGTAGTCGGCGAGCGGTTTGAGGAAGGGGATCAGGCCCTCCTCGGGGAAGGGGCCCTGGCCGGGGGCCGAGTGCGAGCCGCCGATGGCCAGGACGCCGCCGACCGCGAACGCGGCCACGGCGCTGATGTTCCAGCCGCCCGTGTACCAGTACGGGCCGCCCTCCCGGTACAGGTCGGGCAGCGAGAGCCGGGCCCGCCGTACGACCCAGTAGTCCGCGATGAGGATGCCGGCGACCGTGCCGAGCAGGCCTCCGACCAGTCCGAGCCAGGTGTAGATGTACAGCTCGGGGGTGGAGGTCAGCTTCCACGGCATGATCAGGACGCCGACCACGCCGGTGATCAGCGCGCCCCGGCGGAAGTTGATCCGGCGCGGGGCCAGGTTGGCCAGGTCGTACGCCGGGGAGACGACGTTGGCCGCGATGTTCACCGAGATCGTCGCGACGAGCACCGTGACCAGGGCGTAGAGCAGCCCGAAGACGCTGTCGGTCTTGGAGACCAGTTCCACCGGGTCCCAGATCGGGGCGCCGTACACCGCTTCCGAGCCGGAGGTGACGAACACCGACAGCAGCGCGAACAGGGTCATGGTCGTCGGCAGCCCGAGGGTCTGTCCGAGGATCTGGCTGCGCTGGCCGGCGCCGAAGCGCGTGAAGTCGGGGATGTTGAGCGAGAGGGTGGACCAGAAGGCGATCATTCCCATGAGCGACGGGAAGAAGACGGGCCAGAAGTCCTCGCCCCAGCCGAGCTTGGACGGCTGGTCGAGCAGCTCGCCGAAGCCGCCCGCCTTGACGCCGATCCACACCAGCAGCGCCAGCGCGCCGACGATGACGAACGGCGCGGCCCAGTTCTCGAAGCGCCGCAGGGCCTCCATACCCCGGTAGATGATGGCGAGTTCGAGGACCCAGAAGAGGATGAAGCACAGCCACAGCGGCCAGGGCTGGCCGGCGATCTCCGCGGCGTCCTCCCAGCCGCCGAAGACCTTGCCCAGCAGGACGAAGATCCCGGACCCGCCGATCCAGGTCTGGATCCCGAACCAGGCGCAGGCCACGGCCGCCCGGATCAGGGCGGCCAGATTGGCCCCGCGCACCCCGAACGGGGCCCGGGCCAGCACCGGGAACGGGATCCCGTACTTGGGCCCGGCGTGCCCGATGAGCAGCATCGGCACCAGCACGATGAGGTTGGCCAGCGCGATGGTGAAGACGGCCTGCTTCCAGTCCATCCCCAGGGCCACCAGCCCGGAGGCGAGCAGCCAGGAGGGGATGTTGTGCGCCATGCCGACCCACAGGGCCGTGAAGTTGTACGTCGTCCAGCGCCTGGCCTCGACGGGTACGGGGAGGAGGTCGGGGTTGGCGAAGCGGCCGTCGGAGGGAACCTCCCCGGGAGCGAGCTCCACGCGGTCCCGGGTTTCGCCGATCGAGTGGTCCGGCATGTACGCGCGCCCCTTCGGGTCGGTGGGGAACTCGGTCAGGCTCTGAGCACCGGGAGGACGTGCTGCCCGTGCGCGTCGGTGGCGGCCTCCTGCGCGTCATGCGTGTCGTACACGGCGAACCGGTCGATGCCCGGGTCGCGCGGGGTCCGCGGCTTCCCGATGTGCGCCTGGGGCGCACCGGGTTTTCATCGTAGCCCTCGGGGACCTCGATGCACCCGCTGACGCGCTCGCTCTCGGTGAGGACAGCCGCCGCCCCGCGCGGTTCAGTTGGGCAGTTCGGCGTGGCGGACGTCCGCCGAGAAGAGGCAGGCCACCGCCCCG
The DNA here is from genome assembly GCF_042890485.1 of Streptomyces sp. NPDC002181. Lineage (NCBI taxonomy): Bacteria > Bacillati > Actinomycetota > Actinomycetes > Kitasatosporales > Streptomycetaceae > Streptomyces > Streptomyces sp. NPDC002181. The sequence goes on from NZ_JBIASC010000002.1 coordinate 557,588, forward strand.
AGACCGGCGACTGCCCCGAACACGGCGAAGGCCGGAGCCGTACCGAAACCGGCCGCGGCGGCGCCGAAGACCGGTAGGGCCAGGGGTCCGACACCGAAGCTCGCGAGGCTCAGCAGAGACATCACCCGGCCCAGGTAGGCGGGATTGCAGGCGGACTGCACGAGGGCGTAGGAGATTCCGCCGTTCAGGCCGAGGGTCAGACCTCCGACGGCTCCGAGGGAGGCCGCGATCAGGGGGCTCGGGGCCAGGGCGAGCGAGGCGATCGAAGCCGACCCGGCGGCGAGCGAGGCGACGTAGAAGACACCGGGGCGCGGCAGCCGGCCCATGGTCGTGAGCAGCAGCGAGCTCACAGCGGCTCCGACGCTGAAGCTGCCGAGGGTCCAGCCGGCACTGGACGCCCCCCAGCCGCGGTCACCCGCCAGCAGCACCAAGCCGATGCTCAGGGGGGCGACGCAGCCGAGTTCGACGACGACCAGGGCCAGGACGAGCATGCGGACGAGTGGCTGTCCGCGCACGTACCGCAGCCCACTCGTCATCTCCTGCCACATTCCTTTGGCATCGGCCTCTCCCGCCTCCGCCTCCGCCTCCGCCTCCGGGTCGGACTTCCGCACGGGCAGAGCACGTATGCGGACGGTGAAGAGCAGGGTCAGCGACAGCGCGAACAGGCCTCCCGCGACGGCGAACGCGGCGGCGGGGCCGCTCAGAGCCATCACCAGACCGGCGAGCGGCGCCCCCATACTGTTGCCCAGCCTGACCGCCAGGGACCGCATGCCCTGGACCCGCAGGACCTGTTCGGCGTCGGCGAGCCGGGCCGGCAGCGCGCCCACCGCGGGAAGGAACAGGGCGTCGGCCACCCCGAAGACGAGGGCGACCGCGACGAGCAGCCACAGCCCGGGGGACGCCAGGGCGAGCGCCGCCGCCGCAGCCAGGATCACCGCGCAGCGCACCATGTCGCTGCCGATGACCACGTAGCGGGGGCTGAAACGGTCCGCGATCACTCCGCCGCCCAGCATGAGCACTGCGCGGGGAACGGCGCCGACCGCCATGACGAAACCGGCTTCCGCCGGTGAGGCGGTCCGGCTCGCCGCCCAGCCGAGGGCCAGGAAGAAGCAGCCGTTGCCCACCACCGAGGCGGTGTAGGCGACGACCCAGCGCAATACGTTGGGATCGCGGTGCGCGGGCTTCGCTAACTCTCCACGTGTCGAGGTCTTGGTCGCTGGCATGCGTTCACTCCGCGTTTCAGAGTTCGTCCGGCTGTGATGTGGTCGTCTTGCGCCGGCGGATCGCGATGCGCAGCATGGTCACCGGTGCCGCGTCCTGCGGGCGCAGGGACGGGTCGTCGAGCCGCTCGGCGTAGGAGCCCAGGATCTCCGAGAAGCGCTTGCCCACTTCGGTGAGTTCGGCGGCCGTCAGGTAGACGACGTCGTCGCCGAACCACTCCGCCTGGCGCCACTCGGCCGGCAGTTGGTGCCGGGTGTCGATCGCGTGCGTCATGTGCTCGAAGTAGCGCTCCGCCATGGCCGTGCTGAGCGCGTCGGCCGCCTCGCCGTCGGCGTTCCGCCAGTCGGTGTACTGGGCCGTGGCGCGCCAGGGCTTCTCCCCTTTACATGAGTGCCGCCGGCCCTGCCTGGTCCGCGTGCGCACGCGAGCGCACGGAAAACGGCTGCGGGGGCCGGCCACGTGGCCGGCCCCCGCAGTGGTCCGCGCGCGTCAGCGCAGCGACGGGATGACGTCGGCGCCGTACGCGTCGATGGTCGCTTCGCGGGCGTCGTGCATGTCGTAGAGGGCGAACTGGTCGACACCGAGCTCGCGCAGCGCCCGGAGCTTCTCGATGTGGGCCTCGGCGGGCCCCAGCAGGCAGAAGCGGTCGACGATCTCGTCGGGGACGAAGTCCGCCGACGGGTTCCCGGCGCGCCCGTGGTGGCTGTAGTCGTAGCCCTGGCGGGCCTTGACGTACTCCGTGAGCTCTTCCGGAACCATCGACGAGTGCTCGCCGTACCGGGAGACCAGGTCCGCGACGTGGTTGCCGACCATGCCGCCGAACCAGCGGCACTGGTCGCGGGCGTGGGCCAGGTCCTCCCCCACGTACGCGGGCGCCGCCACGCAGATCCGGATCGAGGCGGGGTCACGCCCCGCCTCCGCGGCGGCTTGCCGGACCGCCTTGATCATCCACTCGGTGAGGTAGGGGTCGGCGAGCTGGAGGATGAACCCGTCGGCCTTCTGGCCGGCGAGGGCCAGCGCCTTGGGTCCGTACGCCGCCATCCACACCGGCAGCTTCCCGTCCTTGACCCACGGGATCCGCAGCGGTTTGCCGTCCACCTCGGCTTCCCGGCCCTCGGCCAGGTCGCGGATCACCTCGATGGCCTCCCCCAGGCGGGCCAGGGTGTTGGGAGCGCGGCCGGCGACCCGCATCGCCGAGTCCCCGCGGCCGATGCCGCACACCGTCCGGTTGCCGTACATGTCGTTGAGGGTGGCGAAGGTGGAGGCGGTGACCTCCCAGGTGCGGGTGCCCGGGTTGGTGACCATGGGGCCGACGGTCAGCTTCTGGGTGTTGGCGAGGATCTGGCTGTAGATGACGAACGGTTCCTGCCACAGGACCGCCGAGTCGAAGGTCCAGCCGTAGCGGAAGCCGTTGCGCTCGGCCCGCTTCATGAGGCTGACGACCTGGGAGGCCGGTGGGTCGGTCTGGAGGACGAGGCCGAAGTCCATGCGGGGACTCTCCTTACAGGTACTGGCAGGTGGAGCGGTGGACGAAGGCCCCGTGGCCCGCCCGGCCCGTGTACTCGCGCCGGTCGATGACGAGTTCGCCGCGGGAGAGCACGGTGTCGACGCGTCCGGTGATCCGCTTGCCCTCGTACGCCGAGTAGTCCACGTTCATGTGGTGGGTCTCGGCGGAGATGACCTGCTCGGCGTGCGGATCGTAGAGGACGATGTCGGCGTCGGAGCCCGGCGCGATCGTGCCCTTCTGCGGATAGAGGCCGAACATCCGGGCCGGGCTCGCGCAGGCGATCTCGATCCAGCGGCGGCGGCTGATGTGCCCGTCCAGGACGGCCTGGTGGAGGAGGTCCATGCGGTTCTCCACCCCCGGCAGCCCGTTCGGGATCTTGGAGAAGTCCCCGCGGCCCAGTTCCTTCTGGCCCCGGAAGCAGAACGGGCAGTGGTCGGTGGAGACCACCTGGAGGTCGTTGGTCCGCAGTCCCCGCCACAGCGCCGCCTGGTGCTCGCGCGGCCTCAGCGGGGTGGAGCAGACGTACTTGGCGCCCTGGAAATCGGGCTCTTCGAGGTTGTCAGTGGACAGGAAGAGGTACTGCGGGCAGGTCTCGCCGAACACCGGCAGGCCCTTGTCGCGGGCGGCGGCCAGCTCGGCCACCGCCTCGTCCGCCGAGACGTGGACCACGTACAGCGGGGAGCCGGCGACCCGCGCGAGCTGGATCGCCCGGTGGGTGGCCTCGGCTTCGAGGACGACCTTGCGGACCTCGCCGTGGTGGCGGGGGTCGGTCTCGCCCCGGGCCAGGGCCTGTTCGACGAGCACGTCGATGGCGATTCCGTTCTCGGCGTGCATCATGATCAGCCCGCCGTTGCCGGAGGCCCGCTGCATGGCGCGCAGGATCTGCCCGTCGTCGCTGTAGAACACCCCGGGGTAGGCCATGAACAGCTTGAAGGAGGTGACGCCCTCCCCGATCAGGTGGTCCATCTCCTTCAGGGTCCCCTCGTTGACGTCCGAGAGGATCATGTGGAAGGCGTAGTCGATGGAGCACTTGCCATCGGCCTTGTCGTACCAGGTGTCGAGCCCCTGGCGCAGGGCCTGGCCCATGCTCTGCACGGCGAAGTCGACGATGGTGGTGGTGCCGCCCCAGGCGGCGGCCCGGGTGCCGGTCTCGAAGGTGTCCGAGGCGGCGGTCCCGCCGAAGGGCAGCTCCATGTGGGTGTGGGCGTCGACCCCGCCGGGGATGACGTACTTCCCGCTCGCGTCGATCGTGCGGTCGGCCGTCCAGGCCTCGGCGGCCGCCGAGCCGTGGGCCGCCAGGGCGGCGACGCGGCCGTCCTCGATGAGGACGTCTGCGTGGACTTCGTCGGCGGCCGTGATGACGAGGCCGCCGCGGATGAGGGTGCGGATGGACATGTGCGGCGCCTCCCGGTCACACGATGCTGTGCAGGGCCCGTTCGAGGATCTCGGCGCCCTCTTCCGCCTCGGCGACGGTGAGGGAGAGCGGCGGCGCGATGCGCAGCACGCTGGTGTCGTACCCGCCGCCCTTGCCGAGCAGCAGGCCGCCCGCGCGGGCGGCCTCCAGTACGGCGGCGGCCGCGTCCGGGTCGGCGGTGTCGGTACCGGGCTTCGTCAGCTCCAGGCCGGCCATCAGGCCCCGGCCGCGGACCTCCCGTACGGCGGGCACGGTGGCGGCGATGGCGCGCAGCCGCTCCAGGAGCAGTCCGCCGACGCGGCGGGCGTTGCCCTGGAGGTCGTGCTCCAGCAGGTACGCGAGGTTGGCGACGCCGGCCGCCATGGTGACCGGGGAACCGCCGAAGGTGGAGATGGAGTTGGTGTCGATGCAGTTCATCACCTCGGCACGGGCCACGACACCGCCGATGGACATGCCGTTGCCGATGCCCTTGGCGAAGGTGAGGATGTCCGGCGGGCCGCTCTGTCCGTGGGCCTGCCAGCCCCAGAAGTGGTCCCCGGTGCGGCCCCAGCCGGTCTGCACCTCGTCGCTGATCCAGAGGATGCCGTGGCGGTCCAGGACCTCGCGGAAGGCCCCGTACAGCCCGTCGGGCGGGGCGGTGAACCCGCCGACGCCCTGGACGGGTTCGGCGATGAGGGCGGCGACCCCGCCGCGGGCCTGGCCCAGCACGTCTTCGAGGTCGGCGACGGCGGCCGCGGTGAAGGCGGCGTCGTCGAGGTGCGCGAAGGGGCCGCGGGTGCGGACGGCGCCGTGCACGTAGTACGTCTGGAGCGGCGAGAGGCTGGTCGGGGACCAGCCGCGGTTGCCGGTGACGGAGACGGTCGAGAAGGACCGGCCGTGGTAGCTGTTGCGCATCGCCAGGATCTGGTTGGAGCGGCGGTACGCGGTCGCCAGCAGCAGGGCGGTGTCGTTGGCCTCGGTGCCGGAGGTGGTGAAGAAGACCCGGGCGTCGGGGATGCCGGACAGCGCGGCGACCCGCTCGGCGAGCTCGATCATCGGGCGGTTGAGGTACAGGGTGGAGGAGTGGATCAGCCGGCCGGCCTGTTCGGCGACGGCCTTGGTGACCTCGGGCAGGGCGTGGGCGGTCATCGTGGTGAGGATGCCGCCGAAGAAGTCGAGGTAGCGGTTGCCGTCGGCGTCCCAGACGTGGCGGCCCTCGCCGTGCGTGAGCTCGATGGGGCGGTCGTAGTAGAGCGCCAGCCAGTCGGGCATGACGGCCTGGTGGCGGTTGTGCAGGGGGATCGGGTTGGTCACGGCTGAACGAGCCCTCCGTAGGCGTCGGGGCGGCGGTCGCGGTAGAAGGCCCACTGGTCGCGGACCTGCTTGATCAGGTCGAAGTCGAGGTCCCGGACGAGGAGTTCCTCGTCCTTGCCGCTGGCGACCTCCCCGACGAACTGGCCGCGGGGGTCGACGAAGTAGCTGGTGCCGTAGAAGTCGTTGTCGCCGTACTCCTCCTGGCCGACGCGGTTGATCGCGGCGACGAAGTACTCGTTGGCGACGGCCGCGGCGGGCTGCTCCAGCTGCCAGAGGTAGGAGGACAGGCCCCGGTGGGTGGCGGAGGGGTTGTAGACCAGCTGGGCCCCGGCCAGGCCCAGGGCGCGCCAGCCCTCGGGGAAGTGGCGGTCGTAGCAGATGTAGACGCCGACCCGGCCGACGGCGGTGTCGAAGACGGGCCAGCCGAGATTGCCCGGGCGGAAGTAGTACTTCTCCCAGAAGCCTTTGACCTGGGGGATGTGGTGCTTGCGGTACTTGCCGAGGTAACTGCCGTCGGCGTCGATGACGGCGGCGGTGTTGTAGTAGAAGCCCTCGGATTCGAGCTCGAAGACCGGGACGACGATGACCATCCCGGTCTCGCGGGCGAGCGCCTGCATCCGCTGGACGGTGGGGCCGTCGGGGACCGCCTCGGCCCAGCGGTAGTGCTCCGGTTCCTGGACCTGGCAGAAGTAGGGGGCGTTGAAGACCTCTTGGAAGCCGATGATCCGCGCGCCGTCGGCGGCAGCCCGCCGGGCGTGCTCCTCGTGCTTGACGATCATCGACTCGGTGTCTCCGGTCCAGGTGGCCTGGACGAGTGCGGCGCGGACGACTTGGGCCATGAGCTGCTCCTCGCGACGGGAACGCCGAGTTCTACGCACGTAGACGGTGCGTAGGGAGTAGAACGTAGGCCTCGTCACACCTCGGGGCAAGACCGCCGTGCGCGGTTGGGTGAGTCGATCAAGTTACGACTGCGGATGATCGGATCCGCTCATCGGACGGGCGGTTTCGCAACCCGCAGGGCGTGTACGAGGTCACGGTGGTGCGTGCCGGAGACGGCCTCGGCTGCCCGGAGCAGCCGGGGCGTGAACCACTGCGGATCGCGGCGGGCCAGGCGGACCGCCTCCTCGGCGGTGCGGACCTTGACGAAGGCGCCGAGCAGGGCGTCGGCCTCCCGGGTCCGGCCGGTCCCGGCCAGGGCCAGGGCGGCCTCGGCGATCTCGGCGGCGGGACGGGCCGCGCCCTGGCGCAGCAAGGCCTCGCCATCGGCGCCCCGGCCGGCTTCGCCGAGGGCCGCGGCGGCCGCGGCGAGCCGCTCGGGCGGCAGCGAGGCCGCTTCCCAGAGCAGCGTGGCCCAGTCCGCCCCGAGCCCGGCCCGGACCAGCTCGTCGGCGAGGGCGGGCAGCCGCGCGGCGGGCCAGGCGGCCGCCTCGCAGAGCAGTACGTGGGCCTCCCCGCCCCGGCCCTGGGCCCGCAGGTCCAGCAACTCCCCGACCACCGCGGCGATCCCTCCGGGGGCCGGGGCACCGGGGGCCTGGTCGGCGGAGGCCGGGCCACCGGGGGCCGGGTCGGCGGGGGCCGGGCCGCTGGAGGCCGGGCTGCCAGGGGCCGGGCCGTCGGCCTCGGGCGGGGCGAAGCGGGCGCCGCGGGGGGCGGCGGCGGGCTCCTCCGGGTGGCCGGGCGGCGGGGTGAAAGGTGCCGGGGCGGCGGCGGGGGCGCCCGCGTACCGGGCCCCGCCGCCGCGCCGCGCCCCGCGCAGCCACCGGCCCTCCGCCCGCCCGACGGGCGGCTCGGTCGGTGCCGGCTCGCGGCGGGCCGGGCGCGCGGGCGCCGGCGGGCCGGCGGGGACCGCCAGGGCTTCGAGCCGGGCCGTGAGGTCTTCCTGGCGGGAGGCGGCCCTGGCGGTGTCGTCGTGGATCCAGGCCAGTTCGCGGGTCAGGGCCTCCGCCCGCGCCGGGTCCGAGGTCGCGGCCAGGCGGGCCGTCAGGGTGCCGGCCGCCGCATCCGAGACGGCTCGCTGCTCCGCGGCCGCCGCCAGCAGGGTCCGGAGTTCCTCCGCGCCGCCGGGCAGCCGGTCCCACACCGTGACGGCCGCGGCCCGCAGCCGGACCGCGTGCTCCCGCTCCCGCGCGGCGAGCTGAGCGCCGCGCGCGCCCGCGAGGTCCTCAAGCAGTGACTCCACCACGTCCCAGGGCGGTATCGCGGCCCCCTCCAGGCAGGCCCTCAGGCCCTGCGGATCCCGGCGCAGAAACTCCCCGTACCAGCCCGTCCCCGGATCGAGTCTCTGCGTCAAACCCCGTAAGTAGCCCGAGAGTTGACTGATCACCAGCGAGGTCGCGGTCTCCATGCCCGCATTGGATCCCACCCGCGTTACGGGCGGGCTACGGGAGCCTCAAACCTTGACGGCGATCGCGGTGTGCGGACGCTTCCCGCGCCGGGCCAGCGCGGCCGGCACGTCCAGTACCCAGAACTGCCACGTGTACTTGCGCGACATCAGCTTCCGCACCCGCGCCAGCCCCGCCTCGTCCAGCAGTCGCGCCTCGCCCTCCAGCACGGCCGCCCCTTCGGCGACCCGCCCCCGTACATCACAGGGGCTGAGCGCGACCCGCCCGTTGTTGCGGATCCGCTTCACCTTCCAGGAGTCGCTGCGCGTCCACACGTACAGCTCGCCCCCGTCGGCCACCGCCCACACCGGCGTCGCGACGGGCGTGCCGTCCTTGCGGAACGTGGTGAGGCTGACGTACTTGCCCTGGTTCAGCTCGTCGAGAGTCATGCCCGGAGCCTACGACGGCGCCCGGGGTGCGGAGGGCCGCGTACCCGGATCCCTGGCGGACGCCCTGCCCTGCGGCGTCACGCAGACCGCGAGCAGCAGACCCGCCGCGAGCAGGGCGCCGAGGAGCGCGAGACCGAGTCGTTGGGAAGCGTTCGAGGAGGGCACGCCTTCACGCCTGCCCCGCGCCGGCATGCTCCCACCGCCGATTGGGCCGTTCGGCCCGCCGGCCCCGCCCGAAAGAAACCGCAGGTCCGCGGCTCGGGCAACGCTTCAGGCGGCCCCGCTGGAGACTCAGGCCGCCACGAAGGCGCAGCGGCGCAGCACATCGTCCAGGGACAGCCCGAGCGCCTCGGCGAGGGCGGCCACGGTGAAGAAGGCGGGGGTCGGCGCGCGGCCGGTCTCGATCTTGCGCAGGGTCTCGGCGGACAGACCGGCGCTCGCCGCGACCTCGACCATGCTGCGGCAGCCGCGGGCGTCGCGCAGCAGCGCGCCGAGACGCTCGCCGCGCTCGCGCTCTTCGGGGGTGAGAGGGGTACGGACCATGACCGCATCCTACCCCCACCGCCAATAACTATCCCGTTAAAGTTATACCGGTATAGTTATTGGCATGGTGGAACTGAAGACGGAAGAATCGATCAACGAGATGCGCGCCCCGGGCCGGGTCGTCGCCCGGGCCCTGGCCGCCGTCCGGCAGGCCGCGCGCGTCGGGGTGTCCCTGCTGGAGCTGGACGCGGCGGCCCGCGGGGTACTGGCCGAGGCCGGCGCGAGCTCGCCGTTCCTCGGCTACCGGCCGCACTTCGCGCCGGTGCCCTTCCCCGGGGTCATCTGCGCCTCGGTCAACGACGCGATCGTGCACGGCCTCCCCGACGGCTACCGGCTCCGTGACGGGGACCTGGTCAGCATCGACTGCGGGGCGAAGCTCGGCGGCTGGGTCGGGGACGCGGCGGTCAGCTTCACCGTGGGCCGCCCCCGCCCCGCCGACGTACGGCTGATCGAGACCGCCGAGGCGGCCCTCGCGGCCGGCATCGCCGCCGCCCGCCCCGGCAACCGGATCGGCGACATCGCCCACGCCATCGGCACGGTCTGCCGCTCCGCCGGGTACGGGATCATGGAGGACTTCGGCGGCCACGGCGTGGGCCGCACCATGCACGAGGACCCGGGCGTGCCCAACGAGGGCCGGCCGGGGCGCGGCATGCAGCTGCGCCCCGGCATGGTCCTCGCGATCGAGCCGATGCTGATCGCGGGCGGCACCGACGACTACCGGTGCGACGGGGACGGCTGGACCCTGCGCACCCTCGACGGCAGCCGCGCCGCGCACGCGGAGCACACGGTCGCGATCACCGCCGACGGCCCGCGGATCCTCACCGCCCCCTGAGGAGCCCTACGGCTTTCCGTGTGGGTGGACCACCATCGCCGAGCCCCCGCCCCGGCGGGTCGTCTCGGCGGCGGCGAGCCAGCGCCCGTCCGGGAGCCGCTGGACCCCGGTCGCCGCGCCGATCTCCGGGTTCTGCCGGAAGCCCTGCCCCAGCGCCTCCAGTTGGCCCCGCAGCGGGCTGTTCCACAGCCCCGGCTCCAGCTCGGTGGTCGTCTGGTTGCGCTGGCTGGCCCGCGGCGCCGCGATGGCGTCGACCAGCGGCAGCCCCCGGTCCAGGTGTCCGATCAGGGTCTGCAGGACGGTGGTGATGATGGTGGCCCCGCCCGGGGAGCCCACCGCCAGCACCGGACGCCCGTGCTCCAGCACGATGGTCGGGGACATGGACGAGCGCGGCCGCTTGCCCGGGCCGGGCAGGTTCGGGTCCGGGACCCCGGGGGCCGCCGGGGCGAAGGAGAAGTCGGTCAGCTCGTTGTTGAGGAGGAACCCGCGGCCCGGGACGGTGATCGCGCTGCCGCCGGTGGACTCGATGGTCAGGGTGTACGAGACGACGTTGCCCCAGCGGTCGGCCACCGTCAGGTGCGTGGTGTTCTCCCCCTCGTACGTGGTCGGGGCCGCCTGCCCGGAGCCGCCGCAGGCCGCCGGGTGGCGCGGGTCGCCGGGGGCCAGCGGGCTCGTCAGCGTACGGTCCGGGGCGATCAGGCAGCCGCGCGAGTCGGCGAACCGCTGCGAGAGCAGTTCCCGGGTGGGCACGTCCTGGGCGGCCGGGTCGCCGACCCAGCGGCCGCGGTCGGCGAAGGAGATCCGCGAGGCCTCGATGAACCGGTGCAGGTACTGGGTCTCGGACAGCTTCGACAGGTCCGTGCGCTCCAGGATGTTGAGCGCCTCGCCGACGGTGGTGCCGCCCGAGGAGGACGGGGCCATGCTGTACACGTCGAGGCCGCGGTAGCCCACCTGGGTGGGGGCCTGCCGCTTGGTCGCGTACGCGCGCAGGTCGCCGGCGGTCAGGTCGCCGGAGCGGACGACCCGGGTGGCGGCCGGGTCCACGGGGGGCTTGCGGACGGCCCGGACGATGTCCTCGCCGATCGGCCCCCGGTAGAGCGCCCCGGTGCCCTTGCGCCCCAGCTCGGCGTACGTGGCCGCCAGGTCGGGGTTCTTGAAGGTGGAGCCGACCACCGGCAGGGCCCCGCCCGGCAGGAACAGCTTCGCGGTGTCCGGGAAGTCCTTGAACCGGTCCTGGTTGAGCTCGGTCTGGGCGCGGAACGTCGTATCGACGGTGAACCCGTCGCGCGCCAGTTTCTCGGCGGGCTTCAGCATCTGGGAGAGCGAGCGGGTGCCCCAGGCGTCCAGGGCGCTCTTCCAGGTGGCCGGGGTGCCGGGGACGCCGACGCCGCGGCCGCTGGTCTGCCCCTGCTCGAACGGGATGGGCACCCCGTTCTCCTGGAACAGGGTCTCCGTCGCCGTGGCGGGCGCGGTCTCGCGGCCGTCGATGGTCTGCACCCGGCGGGACTTGGCGTCGTAGTAGACGAAGTAGCCGCCTCCGCCGATACCGGCAGAGTACGGCTCGGTGACCCCGAGCGCGGCGGCCGTGGCGACGGCCGCGTCCACGGCGTTGCCGCCGGAGCGCAGGACCGCGATGCCGGCGGCCGAGGCGTCGGCGTCGACACTGGCGACGGCCCCGCCGTACCCGGCGGCGACGGGGACCTTGGCGGGAGCACCGCCCGCGGAGTCCGACGGCGGTGCCGCCGCGCCGGTGGACACCAGCGCTCCGGCGAGGGCGACGAGCGCTAACTGACGTGTGGCGGAGCGACGCATCCGAACCTCCAGTCGACGGCCCGTCACACCCCACCGGACGGGCCTGAACCCTGAACTCGGCACTGTAACTTCACCGCACCCCCCGCGTCAGGAAGACATGGTGCGGGCTAGCATCCGGCGCATGAACGACGACGTGCGCAACATCGTGCTCGGGGTGGTGGCCACCGCGATCAGCGGCGGGTTCGGCTGGTTCTCCCGGACCTATCTGTGGCGCCGTACGCTGCGCCGCAAGCAGGCCTTCTTCGGCCTGCCCACCGGCTCCGACTGCCTGTTCGTGGTCAACCGGCAGATGGGCGGCACGGAGGGGTCGGTGCACCGCAACGACGCCTTCGCGCTGCTGGAGATATCCGCCCTGATCAAGGACTGCGGGGCCAATCTCCAGATCGTCTCCCACGACTCCGTCCGCCAAGGCTTCGGCGAACGTGCCGAGTTCTGCGTGGGCGGGCCGGTATCCAACGCGCGGACGGCGGCGCACCTGGCCTCGATGCTGCCCGGGGTCCGGGTCGACCTGTCCAGGGATCCCGGTCCGGACCGCGGGGCGATCCACGTCGGCGAGGAGATCTACCGCTGGGAGAAGGGCCAGATCGACCACGTGCTGCTGGCCCGGCTGACGGCGGGGCCGGGGAGCCGGCCGGTGTTCCTGATCTCCGGGCAGACCGCGATCAGCAATCAGGCGGGCGCGCGCTATCTGGCGCGCCACCACCAGGACTTGGCGCGCCGCTACCGCGGGGACTCCTTCTGCGTGGTGCTGAAGGTCAACAATTCCGATGCCTACGGTCCCGACGTGGTCGACCTGTTGGCGGACGTCACCCGGCAGGCCCGGACACCCGCAGCGGCAGCCGTGTGATCCCGTTGATGAAGTTCGACACCAACCGGCGCGGCGGGCCCACGAGTTCCGGTGCGGGCATGGCGGCGCGCCACTCCTCGTAGAGCACGCGCAACTGGAGCCTGGCGAAGTGGGCGCCCAGGCATACGTGCGGCCCGTCGCCGAAGGACACGTGCGGGTTGGGGGTGCGGCCGAGGTCGAGGCGCCCGGGGTCGGTGAAGACGCGCTCGTCGTGGTTGGCGGAGGCGTGGAAGACGACCACCTTGTCCCCGGCCCGGACCGGCCGTCCGGCGAGCTCGGTGTCGACGGCCGCGGTGCGCCGGAAGCTGAGCACCGGCGGGTGGACGCGCAGCAGTTCGTCGACGGCGCCCCGCATCGGCACCCGGCCGTCGGCGAGCTGCCGGTACGCGTCGGGTTCGCGGGCCAGCGCGAGCAGGCCGCCGGGGGCGGCGCCGCGTACGGTGTCGTTGCCCGCGACGGTGAGCAGGAAGAAGAACATCTCCAGCTCGGCCGGGTCCAGTCCGGCTCCCGCGAGCGCGGTCATCACGTCGTCGCCGGGGTGCGCGCGCTTGTGGGCGGCCAGTTCGCGGGCGTAGGCGAACATCTCGCCGAGCAGGGCCGGGGAGCGCGGGTTGAGGGGTTTGCCGTCGGGGCCGAGCAGGGGCGCGGGCGCGTCCTCGGGGTCCTGGTAGCCGATGACCCGTACGGTCCACTCCAGCAGCAGGCCGCGGTCGGCGGCCGGGACGCCGAGCAGGTCGGTCAGGTTCAGCAGCGCGTACTCGTCGGTGACCGCGGCGACCACGTCGGCGGCGCCGTCCTCGGCCCGGTCCCGGGCGCCGGCCAGCAGCGTACGGGCCCGCTCGCGGACCCGGCCCGTGAAGGCGTCGACGCGGGCGGGGGTGAAGGCGCGGGAGACCAGCCGGCGCAGCCGCCCGTGGTCGCCCGCCGCGCGGCGCGGGTCCTGGTTGAGCATGGTGCGCCGCAGGAACGGCAGGTCGGCGGGGTCCGGATCGCGGATCTGGGTGGCGCCGAGCCAGGAGGAGTACGTGGCGTGGTCGCGCAGGACCCGGACCACGTCGGCGTGCCGGGTGACGGCCAGGAATCCCGGCCCGGCGGGCCAGCCGGCGATCTCGGGCTCCGCCTGCCACGCCACCGGGTGGTGGTCGCGCAGCAGCCGGTAGCTCTCGTACGGGATCCCGGCGCCGTAGATCCGGGGGTCGAACACGTCGGGCACGTACGCGGCGGTGTCCATGGGGCCACGGTGGCGGGGGGAGCCGTCCCGCCGCAAGGGGCACCGCCGGCACCGCCTACCGGTCGAGCTCGCAGCGGGCGGGGCCGACGTCGGCGTCCGGGCCGAGGAGCACCACCTTGTAGTCCGGTTCGACGGAGGCGATCGTGCACACCAGCTGCTGGCGGCCCACCTCGGAGAGGGTTCCCACCTTGAACGGCAGGCCGACGCCGATGGTGTCGTCGGAGAGCATGCTCGTTCCGGCGCTGGCGCCCTGCTTCTTGATGTCGAGCGGGGGCAGCCGGGTCTCCAGCCCCGCGGCCCGCGCCGCTTCATTGGGGCCGACGAGCAGCTTGATGAGGATCACGGTCGGCGACTGCGAGGGCTGGTCCCGGTCGGGTACGGGGAACAGCCGCCCGTCGGCGGTCACGAAGTACACCGTCCCCTTGGTCCCGGGTCCGGGCACGACCACCTTCGCGGCGGCTCCGCTCTCGATGACCCCGGTGGGCTTGATCCCGCAGCCCGTGAGCACCGCCGCGCCCAGCAGCAGGGCGGCGGTGGCGGCCGCGGTCGTCGTCCGTGTCCGGGTCATGCTCGGGCCTCCAGCGGCATGTCGAGCGTGAACAGCGCTCCCCCGGCGGGGCCGTTCGCGGCGTCCAGGGTTCCGCCGTGCAGCCGGACGTTCTCCAGGGTGATGGCGAGGCCGAGGCCGCTGCCCGCGGAGCGGGTACGGGCGGCGTCGGCCTTGAAGAACCGGTCGAAGATGTGCGGCAGCACCTCGGGGGCGATGCCGGGCCCGCTGTCGGCGACTTCGATCCGCAGCCGGGTGCCGTCGGGGCGCGGCCGCGTGCGCACCGAGACGCGGACCGGGGCGCCTCCGTGCCGCAGCGCGTTGCCGACGAGGTTGGCCAGGACCACGTCGAAGCGGCGGGGGTCGAGCCGGGCGCGGACCTGCGAGGGCAGATCGGTGAGCACGCGGTCGTCGTCCCAGTGCCGGCGTTCGAGGGTCTTGCGCACGGCCTCGGCGATGTCCACGTCGTCCAGGTTGAGCTCGGCCGCGCGGGCGTCGAAGCGGGAGATCTCCATGAGGTCCTCGACGAGGACGGCGAGCTTGCCGGTCTCGGCGCTGACCAGCCGCAGGGCGGCGGCCGTGTCGGGGTCGAAGCGCTCGGCGTCCTCGTCCAGGACCTCGGTGACGGCGAGCATCCCGGCGAGCGGTGTGCGCAGTTCGTGGGAGACGTCGGAGGCGAAGCGGCGGGCCCGGGCCTCGGCCTCCCTCAGTTCGTCCACCGACTGTTCGAGGGCGCCGGCGGTCTCGTTGAAGGTGCGGGCGAGTCCGGCGAGCTCGTCGGAGCCGCGGACCTCGATCCGCGTGTCGAGGCGGCCCCGGCCCATGCGCTGCGCGGCGAGGCGCATGTCGCGTACGGGGCGCAGCACGCTGCGCGCGGCGAGCAGGGCGGGGACGACGGCGATGGCCAGGCCGGGGACGGCGCCGCGTTTGGCGGCTTCGACCATGGCCTCGACGGTCTTGCCCTCGGTGGCCAGGGGCATCGTGGCGTAGAGGACCAGGCCGGTGGGTTCGCGGGCCTCGTTGTGGAGCCATATGGCCGGCATGCCGACGGCCAGGTACGGGCGGCCGGCGGAGTCGGTCACGCGCTGGAAGGCGCCGTGCGGGTGGGCCGCCACCTTGCGGCGCAGCTCCTCGGTGACGACGGTGGAGGTGGGGGCGCTGGTGCTGGAGGCCCGCAGGGTGCCGTACTCGCCGAAGACGTTCCAGGGGTTCGGCTTGCCCCTCTTCCCCAGCTCGGTGACGATCCGCTGCAGCTGCGCCTGGTCCAGCGGCAGGTCGAGGGGCTGGGTCTCTATCTGGTCGCGCAGGGTGCTGACGGCGGTGTCCTGGCTCTGCTTGAGGACGGCCGTGCGGGCCTGCTGATAGGTGAGCGTGGCGGTGGTCACCGCGCTGATGGCGGCGACCAGCAGGAAGGCCGCGATCAGCCGGGTGCGCAGGCCGAGCGGTGCGATGCGTTTCACAGCGGGCCGAAGCGGTAGCCGAAGCCGCGGACGGTCTGGATGTAGCGGGGGTTGCCCGCCGGGTCCTCGACCTTGGTGCGCAGGCGGCGTACGCAGGCGTCCACGAGCCGGGCGTCGGCGTGGTAGCTGTGGTCCCACACGTACTCCAGGAGCTGCTGGCGGGAGAAGACCTGCTCGGGCGAGGCGGACAGGTGCAGCAGGAGCTTGATCTCGCTGGGGGCGAGGGGGACGCGTTCGCCGTTCTTGGCGACGGTCAGCCCGGCCCGGTCAATGGCGAGCTCGCCGTGGAACTCGACCTCGGGGCGGCTGCCCGCCGGGGCGCCGAGGCGGCGCAGCACGGCCTTGATGCGGGCCTCGATGACCTCGGTGCGGGCGGGCTTGACGATGTAGTCGTCGGCGCCGGCTTCGAGGCCGACGACTATGTCGAAGTCGTCGCCGCGGGCCGTCAGCATGATGATCGGCAGCTGGCTGGTCTCGCGGATGCGGCGGCAGACCTGGACGCCGTTCATCCCGGGCAGCATGAGGTCGAGCAGGACCAGCTCCGGCATGAAGGTGCCCATCAGTGCGAGGCCCGCCTCGCCGGTTTCGGCGGCGCTGACCTCGTGGCCGCGTCTGCGCAGGCCGAGGCCCACCCCTTCGCGGATGGAAGGGTCGTCCTCGATCAGCAGTACGCGCGGCATCCGGTCATTATCCAGGGTGATTCGAACGTTTCTGCTCGGGCGATCGGCCGATCTTGCGCAGCAGCGGGTCCAGCAGGTCGGTGATCTCCGTGAGGCCGAGCGGTCTGGCGAGGAGGACGACGACGAGCGCGAGCGCCGCGGTTCCCGCACCGATGGCGGCGAAGTCGCCGAGCCCGTCGGCGGCGCGGGCGGCCGCGTACCCGGCGGCGGCCCCGGGCAGGCAGGCGGTCAGCAGCCGCAGGTGGGTGCGGAGCGCGGTGGCGCGTCGCTGCGTACGGGTTCCGGTGCGCGGGCCGAGCCGGCGGGCGAGGGTGTACGCGGTGACCGCGAGGCCCGCGAACAGGGCGACGGAGTAGGCGCCGGCCATGCCGGTGACCGCCCAGCGCGGGGGCAGCAGCAGGTAGGCGGCGGCCGACAGTCCGGCGTTCAGGGCGGCGATGACCAGGTTCAGGAAGAACGGGGTCCGGGTGTCGGAGAGCGCGTAGAAGGCGCGCGAGAGGACGTACTGGCCGGAGAAGGCGATCAGGCCGGGGGCGAAGGCCGTGAGCATGCCGGCCATGACCTCGACGTCGGCGCCGCCGGTGCGCCCGTACCCGAAGACGCTGCCCATGATCCAGGGGGCGAGGGCGGCGAACAGCGCGGCGGCGGGGACGACGAGGGCGGCGCTGGAGCGCAGCGCGTAGGACACGTCGCGGCGGAGCGTGCCGAGCTCGCCGTCGGCGGCGGCCGCGCTCATCCGGGGCATCAGGGCGGTCACGAGGGAGACGGTGATGATGCCCTGGGGGACGATCCACAGCTGGTAGGCGTTGCTGTAGGCGGTGTATCCGGCGCCGCCGGCGAGCCCCGCCTCGACGGCGCGGTGTCCGGTGGCGGTCGAGAGGCGGGTGACGACCCAGTAGCCGATCTGGTTGGTGAAGACGAGCATCACCAGCCAGCCCGCGTTGCGCAGGGGGCGGGCGAGGCCCTGGCCGCGCCAGTCGAAGCGGGGGCGCCAGCGGAAGCGGGCGGCGCGCAGCGAGGGGATGAGGGCGAGGGCCTGGATGACGATGCCGGCGGTGGTGCCGAGGCCCAGCAGGCGGGTGTCGGCGGCCGTCAGACCGTCCGCCGCGCCGTGGGAGAGGTGGAGGAAGAGCCCGAAGACGCCGATGATCACGAAGTTGTTGAGGACCGGGGTCCACATCATCGCGCCGAACCGGCCGCGGGCGTTCAGCACTTGGCCGAGCAGGGTGAACAGCCCGTAGAAGAGGATCTGCGGCAGGCAGTACCGGGCCAGGGCCACGGTCGTGCTCGCCTGGCTGCCGGTGTACGGGGTGTAGGCGGCGACGATCAGCGGCGCGGCCAGCACGGCGACGGAGGTCAGGACGACGAGCGCCGCGGTGCAGGCGGTCAGCAGCCGGTCGGTGTAGGCGGCCCCGCCGTCCTGGTGCTCCTTCGCGGCCCGGACCAGCTCGGGGACGAAGACGGCGTTGAGCGCGCCGCCGATGAGCAGCATGTACAGGATGTTCGGGACGGTGTTGGCGACGGCGTAGCCGTCACCGAGCAGCCCGGTGCCGAGCGCGGCGACGACGACGGCGGAGCGGACGAACCCGGTGGCGCGGGAGACGATCGAGCCGGCCGCCATGAGCGCGCCGCTGCGCAGCACGGAGCTCTTCGCCGGTGCCGCCGCGGCGTCGTCGGCTGACGGGCCGGCGGCCGGTCTGGTGTCGGTGGTGGTCACCGGCGGGCCATGTACGCCTGGAAGGCTTTGTAGAGGGCCGTGTTGGCGTATCCGTCCATGGGGGTCTCCCACTCGCCGAGCGTTTCGACTACCTGCCCGCCGGTGCCGAGCTTCCAGCGCAGCAGCCCGAAAGAACGTTCGTCGGGGTCAAGAGTGGAGGGTACCCCGCGCATGTCGTACTCATGGGCTCCGAGGTCGTGGGCGTCGCACATCATGTGCCACTGGAGCGCGTTGCTGGGGCGGACCTCGCGGCGGTGGTCGGCGGAGGCGCCGGTCTGGTACCAGACCCGGTTCCCGGCCGTGATCATGGTGTGCGCGGCGAGGATCTCGCCCTCGTGGACGCCCAGGTAGAGGCGCATGCGGCCGGGCGACTCGGCGTTGAGGACTTCGTACTGCTGCTGGTAGTAGGCGAGGGAGCGGCCGAGGCGGAACCCGTCGCGCTCCTCGGTGATGCGCAGCAGCCGGTAGAACTCGGGCAGGTCGGCGGCGGAGCCGATGAGGGTCTGCACCCCGGCCTTCTCGGCCTTGCGGACGTTGCGCCGCCACTCCTGGTTCAGGCCCGACCACAGCTCCTCCACGGAGCGGCCGGCGAGCGGGACGCGGAAGACGTGGCGGGGCTGGGCGTCGCCGTCGTCCTCGCCGCCGCAGCGCTTCCAGCCGCGGGTGCGCAGCCGGTCGGCGAGGGCGGCGCCGACCGGGTCGACCTCGGTGGCGAGTACGTCGGATATCTGCCGGCCCGCTCCGGTGGCGGCCTTGACGGCGGCGGCGTCCCAGCGGCGGTAGGCGGGCGTGGGCCCGATCCGGACGGCGAAGGCGCCGGCCGCGCGCAGGTGGCGCTTGAGGGGGTCCAGCCACCGGTCGATGTGCGGGTCGGACCAGTCGGCGACGGGCCCCTCGGGGAGGTAGGCGAAGTATTTCCGGGTGCCGGGGAATTGGCGGTAGAGGACCAGCCCGGCGCCGGCCATTTCGCCGTCGGGGTAGTGCCATCCGACCGTTTCCGAGCGCCAGAGGTCCTTTACCTCGGCCCAGGACGGGTACTGCAGAAAGCTCGCGTTCCGGTTACTCGAAAGGAAGGCCCGGTATTCCGGTACGGACATCGAACGCACTCTCAGCTCCCGCTCCGGGGACTGGTGTCGCTGGGCGGGGGTCACGAGCAGTGCACACACGGCGATTCGGCCTTCCTGTACGTCCGGGGAATGGGGGACACACAGGACTCTCACAGGAGTCCGTGACCGGTGTGCGCGGCGTTTGTGACCGGACGATGACCGTTTCGCTGCGGTCCACGTCACAAAAGAAAGACGGAACTTTTCGCCGGATTGTGCAACCTACAGTCGTGCCGTCCGCATCTCCATTTGCGAACGATCATTACTTGGAGGGGTTTCGTTGAGCCGCACACGCCGTACCGCACGCAGTCGTCGCCACGCCATGATGGCCGGGACCGCACTCATGGCCGCCGCGCTGACCGCCTGCGGGGGCGGCTCGGGCGGTGACGCGAAGGGCTCCGGCACGGCGGACGCCAAGAAGAAGCCGGACATGGCGATATCCGTGAACCTCACGGGCGATCAGGCCAAGCCCGGCGAGCCGGTGAAGGTCACCCTCGCCGACGGGAAGCTGGCCCTGGTCAAGGTGTCCGACGGCAAGGGCGGCGAGCTGCCCGGCAAGATAGCCGACGACGGCAAGACGTGGACCTCCGAGCGCAACGCCTCGCCGGGCACGGAATACAAGGTCGAGGCGCAGAACAGCGAGAGCCAGAGCGCGAGCGCCCAGTTCAAGACGGTCGCCGCGGACAAGGTGAACAAGGTCACGATCAACCCGGGCAAGGCCAACCCGGTGGTGGGCATCGCCCAGCCGGTCTCGATCGTCTTCGACAACCCGGTGAAGAACAAGGCCGAGGTGGAGAAGCACCTGAAGGTCACCACCTCGAACAACACCGAGGGCTCCTGGGGCTGGTTCAAGGACTACACCGGCAACGACCGGGTGGACTGGCGGCCGAAGGAGTACTGGAAGTCCGGCACCGACGTGAAGGTCGAGATGAACCTCAACGGGGTGGACTCGGGCCAGGGCGGCGGGATGTTCGTCAAGGACTACAACACCGAGTTCAAGATCGGCAAGGACCGCCGGCTCCAGGTGAACCTCGACACCCACAAGATGACGGTGACCGAGGACGGTCAGGCCGTGAAGACCATCCCGATCTCGGCGGGCACGCCCGGCGGCCAGAAGGCCTCCTGGCTGGGGAAGATGGTGCTGATGTCCAAGGAGGGCACCATCCGGATGGACTCCCAGACGGTGGGCCTGGGCGACTCCTACGACAAG
Organism: Streptomyces sp. NPDC002181; assembly: GCF_042890485.1. Taxonomy (NCBI): domain Bacteria; kingdom Bacillati; phylum Actinomycetota; class Actinomycetes; order Kitasatosporales; family Streptomycetaceae; genus Streptomyces; species Streptomyces sp. NPDC002181. The sequence continues at coordinate 577,775 of NZ_JBIASC010000002.1, forward strand.
ATGGTCGACTACTCGATGCGGGTGACCTGGTCGGGCATGTACATCCACGCCGCCCCGTGGAACAGCGGCAACTTCGGCCGCGCCAACACCAGTTCCGGCTGCGTGGGCATGAGCGACGCCAACGCGAAGGACCTGTTCGCCGAGGCCCAGGTGGGCGACCTGGTCGAGGTCACCGGGGACGGCTCCAAGGGCAAGGCCGACATCGGCAACGGCTACGGCGAGTGGAACCTGTCCTGGGACGACTGGAAGGCCAAGAGCGCCCTGGCCGGCGGCGCCCAGGGCGGCGCGAGCGGCACTCCCCAGAACGGCTGATCCGCGCACTTGACATGTGCGCAATCGTTACCGCCGCGTAACTTACCGGCGGGTTACCTACGGTAAGCCCCTCCCGTTACCGTCGGGTCACTTTGACACCGGCGCACGCGAGGAGCGATCGATGGTCCGCACCGCCCGCACCACCACCAGCAGCACCGCGGCCGCCGTGGCGGCCGTATTCGCGGCAACCGCCCTGGGCCTGGCCCCCCACCAGGCCCAGGCGGCGCCCGCCGCCGCCCCCGGCGCCCCCGCGGCGGCGGCTTCGTCGGCCCCCTCCGACCTCCGCTTCCACGACATCCCCGGCTCCGGCGGCATCACCCTCAAGGGCAACGTCTTCACCCCGGCCGGCGCGCAGTCCGGCCGGACGTACCCGCTCATCGTCCTGCCCACCAGCTGGGGCGTGCCGCAGATCGAGTACGTCGCCCAGGCCAAGCAGCTCGCCGACGACGGCTACGTCGTCGTCAGCTACACCTCCCGCGGCTTCTGGCTCTCCGGCGGCGAGATCGAGGTGGCCGGCCCGCCCGACACCGCCGACGTGTCCGCCGTCATCGACTGGGCTCTGGCCAACACCCCCGCCGACGCGCAGCACATCGGGCTGGGCGGGGTCTCGTACGGCGCGGGCATCAGCCTGCTGGCCGCCGCGCACGATCCCCGGATCAAGGCCGTGGTCGCGCTCAGCGGCTGGGCCGACATCATCGAGTCGATCTACTCGGGCCGCACCCAGCACCTCCAGGCCGCGGCCCTGCTCGGCGGCGCCGGATACCTCACCGGCCGGCCGGGCCCCGAACTCCGGCAGATCCTCGGCGACTTCCTCGGTTCCCGGCTGGACCGGGAACCGCAGATGATCGAGTGGGGCAAGAAGCGCTCGGCCGCGGAACGGATCGACGAGATCAACGCCAACGGCGCAGCCATCATGCTGGGCAACGCCTGGGGCGACACCATCTTCCCGCCCAACCAGTACGCGGCCTTCTACGAGAAGCTGACCGGCCCCAAGCGCCTGGAGTTCCGGCCCGGCGACCACGCCACCGCCGAGGGCACCGGCCTGCTCGGACTGCCCAACGACACCTGGACCAACGCCCACCGGTGGTTCGACCGCTACCTCAAGGGCGAGCGCAACGGCGTGGACACCGAGGCCCCGGTGCAGATCAAGTCGCGCAGCAACGAGGGCTACGAGGGCTACGCGGACTGGAAGTCGGTCGGCTCCGGCGGCACCGAGAAGCTCCCGCTCAACGACAGCGAGCACCTGTTCGCAGGCGTCGACTCGGGCGCCGACGGCGGCGTCGTCTTCCTCTCCAGCCTCCTCGACCAGCTGGTCAAGGCGCCCCCGACCGCCTCCATCCCGCTCCTCCCCCGCGCCTTCGCCGCCGTGTGGCAGTCCCCGCGCCAGGAAGCCGAGCGCCGCATCCGCGGCACGGTGAAGCTGCACACCACGGTCACCCCCACCGCCGCGGACGGGACGTTCGTCGCCTACCTCTACGACGTCGGCCCGCTCGGCATCGGCAAGCTCGTCAGCAACGCCCCGTACACCTTCCACGACAAGCCCCGGGGCCAGGCCTTCGGCGTGGACCTGGAGCTGTTCTCCACCGCCTACGACGTGCCCGAGGGCCACCGGCTCGCCCTCGTGATCGACACCGTCGATCCCCTCTACATCGAGCACAACCCCACCGGCGCGCAGCTGACCTTCTCCTCGCCGCGCACCGATCCCTCGTACGTCTCGGTACCACTGCGCGAGGAGTGATCTGCGGCTGCTGCCGGGCGGGGCGGCTCTTCGGAGCTACCGTGGACCGCCCGGCAGCACCGTTCCGGGTTCGGCCGGGGCGACGACATCGACCGCCTCGGTCTTCACGCTGCGCCGCTCGAACCTCGCCACCCAGCCGGCGAACCAGGAGAGCAGCATGCACATCCCGATGTAGATCGGGGAGATGATCATGACGACGGGGATGAACGGCAGGTCGTAGTCGAGGTTCGAGGCGATCAGCTTGCCCGCGTGCAGGAACTCCTCGTACGTGATCAGGTAGCCGAGCGAGGTGTCCTTCAGGGCCACCACCAGCTGGCTGATGATCGTGGGCAGCATCGCCCGCACCGCCTGCGGGGCGAGCACGAACGTCATCACCTGGGTCTTGCGCATGCCGAGCGCGTACGCCGCCTCGCGCTGGCCCCGGTCGACCGAGTTGATGCCCGTACGGAAGACCTCGGCGAGGACCGAGCCGTTGTACAGGGTCAGGCCCGCCACCAGCGCCGGCAGCGGCTGGACCTTCAGGGCGACGAAGATGAAGAAGATCATCACCAGCACCGGCATGGCCCGGAAGAACTCCACGCACACCGTGGCCGCCCAGTGCACCGGCCGGTGCACCGACAGCCGCCCGGCCGCGAGCACCGCGCCGAGGACCAGCGAGAACACCGAGGCGTACAGGAAGGCCTTGAGGGTGTTGCCGAGCCCCTTGAGCAGCAGCTCCTGGATTCCCTTGTACGTGAAGGGGCTCCACTTGGCGGCGGTGAACTGCTCGGTGTCGAAGAGGAGGTAGAGGATCCAGGCGAGCAGGGCCAGGATCACCACCGTCGAGACGATCCCGTAGAGGAAGTGCCGGCGCCGGGTGCGCGGGCCGGGCAGGTCGTAGAGGGCGGTGGACTCCATGTCCCCGCGGAGCGCGTGCGCGGTCATCGGGTGATCCCCCAGCGCTTCTCCAGCACGTTGAAGAGCGCGCTGATGGACAAGGTGATGATCAGGTAGCCGACGGCGATCCAGACGAAGGTCCAGACGATGTTGTAGCCCAGCTCGCTGAGGGTCTTGTACGTGCCCAGCAGCTCGGTGACGCTGAACGCGCCGGCGATCGCCGAGTTCTTGGCGAGGGCGATCAGCGTGGAGCCGATCGGCGGGATGACGCTGCGGAAGGCTTGCGGCAGGACCACCGAGCCCAGGGTCTGGGTGAAGCTCATGCCCAGGCTGCGGGAGGCCTCGCCCTGCCCCTTGGGCACCGTGTTGATGCCCGAGCGCAGGGCCTCGCAGATGAAGGCGGAGGTGTAGCAGCCGAGCGCGAGGACCGCGAACACCTGGAAGGGCAGGACCAGCCCGAAGCGCGGCAGGCCCAGCAGCACGGCGAAGAAGAGCAGGGTGAGCGGGGTGTTGCGCAGCACGGTGACCCAGACCGTGCCGAAGACCCGGAAGGAGCCGACGGGCGCGACGCGGAAGGAGGCCATCACGAAGCCGAGGACCAGGGCGAGGACCGAGGCGTAGACCGTGAGCTGGACGGTGCCGAGGAAGCCCTGCCAGTAGAGCGAGAAGTTCTGCGTGAGTACGTACATGGTGGTGGGCTCTCCCCTCAGCTCGCCGGGTAGCGGTCGATGGCGGGCGGTTGCGGGGCGGGGACGCCGGACAGGCCGAGCGTGGCCTCGTACGCCTTCTTCCAGTTCCCGTTCTTCTCCTGCTCCGCCAGGGCGTCGTCGAGGGCGAAGCGCAGGGCGTTGTCGCCGCGCGGGACGCCGATTCCGTAGGGCTCCTTGGAGAACGGCGTGCCGACGACCTTCAGGTCCTCGGGGACCTTGGCCGCGTAGCCGAGGAGGATGGAGTCGTCGGTGGAGACGGCGTCGACCTGGTAGGTCAGCAGGTTGTCCACGCAGACCGAGTAGGTGTCGTACGCGACGAGGACCGCCTTCGGGTATTCCCGCTTCAGCCGCTGGTAGGGGGTGGAGCCGGCGGCGGAGCAGACCTTCTTTCCGGCGAGGTCGTCCGGCCCCTTGATGTCCTTCTCGTCCTTGCGCACGAGCAGGGACTGGCCGGCCATGTAGTACGGGCCGGCGAAGCCGACCTGCTTCTTGCGGTTGTCGTTGATCGTGTAGGTGCCGACGTAGTAGTCGATCTGGCCGTTCTGGAGGGCGGTCTCACGGTTGGCGGAGGCGATCGTCTTGAACTCGGTCGTCTTGGGGTCGAAGCCGAGCGAGGCCGCCATCATCTTGGCGATCTCGATGTCGAAACCGGAGTAGCGGCCGGCGGCGGGGTCCTTCTCGCCCAGGTACGGCTGGTCCTCCTTGACCCCGACCACCAGGTGGCCGCGTTTCCTGGCACGCTCCCAGGTAGGGGACTGCGGCAGCTCGAAGCCGCTCGCGACCTTGTACACCGGAAGGTCATCGGGCTGGGGACCCTTGACCGGAGGGCTGCCCTCCTTGCCGCAGCCGGCGAGGAGGGCCAGCAGGGCGAGGAGGAGGAGCGGCAGGAGACGGAGGCGGGCGCGCGGGCGCGCGCCGTGAGTGCGCTTCATCGGCCCGCCCCTCAGTGCTTGAGGATCTTGGAGAGGAAGTCCCTGGCCCGCTCGCTCTCCGGGGCGGTGAAGAACTCCTCCGGCGTGCGGTCCTCGACGATCCTGCCGTCGGCCATGAACACGACGCGGTTGGCGGCGGAGCGCGCGAAGCCCATCTCGTGGGTGACCACGACCATGGTCATGCCGTCGGCGGCGAGCTGGCGCATGACCTCCAGCACCTCGTTGATCATCTCGGGGTCGAGGGCGGAGGTGGGCTCGTCGAAGAGCAGCGCCTTGGGGTTCATCGCCAGGGCTCGGGCGATGGCGACGCGCTGCTGCTGGCCGCCGGAGAGCTGGGCCGGATACTTCGGGGCCTGGTCGGCGAGGCCGACGCGGTCGAGCAGTTCCCGGGAGCGCTTGTCGGCCTCGTCCTTCTTGCGCTTCCTGACCTTCACCTGCGCGAGCGAGACGTTGGCGAGGACGGTCTTGTGCGCGAAGAGGTTGAAGGACTGGAAGACCATGCCCACGTCGGCCCGCAGGGCCGCCAGCTCCTTGCCCTCGTCGGGGAGCGGCTTGCCGTCGAGCCGGATCGTGCCCGACTCGATGGTCTCCAGGCGGTTGATGGTCCGGCACAGGGTCGACTTCCCGGAACCGGACGGGCCGATGACCACCACCACCTCCCCGCGGCCGACGGTGAGGTTGATGTCCTGGAGGACGTGCAACGCCCCGTAGTGCTTGTTGACGTCCCGCAGCTCGATCAACGGATCGACGGCCATACGCTGCCCTGCCCACCTGTCGGAGTGTCGAGGTCAGCGCAAACTATCCAGCGACGGAAGGGCACTTCCCCTCGACACGCCTAAAGGTGACATAAAGCTCAAACGGGTCAGCCTTCGGAGGCTTCGGCGTACGCCTGGGAGAGCTCCGGGGAGCCGGTCACCGCCCAGGAGACCCCCGACTCCACCACGTTCAGTTCGCGGCCCGAGGCCAGGCGGATCACCGGCTGGCCGTTGGGCCAGACCTGCCAGGCGGAGCCCGGCTTGGTCCGGATGATCACCGTGCCGAGGTAGAAGCCCGCGTCGTTGCCGAGCCAGGGCACCACCTCGGGGTCCCGGCGCCAGCGGGGCATCAGCTGGTCGAGCGCCTCCAACGAGGCCGGGCTCTCGTCGAGTTCCAGCCCGGCCGCACGCGCGTGGACGCGCAGCATCTCGCATTCCGAGAACAACTCGTTGACGCCCTCGGGGTCGTCCGCGAGGGCGGCGGCGAGCCCCGCACCCCGTTCCGTTTCGTGCCGGTTCAGCCAGTTGGCCAGGAAGGGGATGTTCATACCGACCAGCCTGGCACCAGGATCCCGCGCTGGCCACAGGGCGCGCGGGATCCGTCCGGGAGGGCCGGGCTACGCTTCGGGCGCCAGGTCGACGACCACCGGGGCGTGGTCCGAGGCGCCCTTGCCCTTGCGCTCCTCGCGGTCGACGTAGGCGTCGGTGACCGCCTTGGCGAAGGGCTCGTTCCCGTAGACCAGGTCGATGCGCATGCCCCGGTTCTTGGGGAAGGCGAGCTGGCGGTAGTCCCAGTACGTGTACGGCCGGTCGTACTTGAGGGGGCGCGGCAGCACGTCGGAGAGCCCGGCGGCCCGCAGCGTCTCCAGGGCGGCGCGCTCGGCCGGCGTGACGTGGGTCAGGCCCGCGAACACCGCCGGGTCGTACACGTCCTCGTCGGTCGGGGCCACGTTGAAGTCGCCGAGCACCGCGAACGGGCGCGGGCCGGCCGCGTCTTCGGCGACGGCGGCGGTCAGCGCGCGGAACCACTCCAGCTTGTAGCCGTAGTGGTCGTGCTCGACCTCCCGGCCGTTCGGCACGTACACCGACCACAGGCGGACCCCGCCGCAGGTGGCGGAGATCGCCCGGGGCTCCTCGACCCCCTCGTAGGCGGGCCCGCCGGGCAGGCCCTTGACCACGTCCTCCAGGCCGACCTTGGAGATCAGGGCCACCCCGTTCCACCTGCCGGTGGCGTTGACGGCCGACTCGTAGCCCAGCTCGCGCAGCTGCTCGTGCGGGAACTGCGCCTCGGAGCACTTGGTCTCCTGGATGCACACGACATCGGTGCCGGAGCTCTCCAGCCAGGCCAGCAGACGGGGCAGCCGGGCGGTGATCGAGTTGACGTTGAACGTGGCGATACGCATGCCGTCCAACCTACCGCCCGGCACCGACAGTCACAGCTGAGCGGCTTCTCCGGCGGCGAGGCGCCCGTGGTCGGTGCCGCCCAGGGCCGCGAGGGCGCCGTCGTAGATCGGCCGCGCGATGTCCGAGAGGTAGGCGTCGTGGATGTCGATGGCCCGGCGCGGCTTGACCTCGCGCAGGTAGTCGATCACCTCGGCGACCTTGTTCCAGGGCGCGTGCACCGGCAGCATCAGGGTGTCCACGGGCACCTCGGGCACCGTCAGCGCGTCTCCGGGGTGGAAGAGCGAACCCTCCACGAGGTAGCCGACATTGGTGACCCTCGGGATGTCCGGGTGGATCACCGCGTGCAGCTCGCCGTGGACCTGGACCTCGAAGCCGGCCGCGCTGAAGGCGTCCCCGTGACCGACGGTGTGCACCCGGCCCGGATAGGCGGGGGCCAGCCGCTCGGCGACGCTGCGCAGCGTCCAGAGCGCGGCCCCCGGGTTGGCGTCGAGCGCGGCGCGCAGCCGGCCCTCGTCGAAGTGGTCGGGGTGCTCGTGCGTGACGAGCAGGGCGTCCGCCCCGAGCCCCGCGTCGGGTTCGCTGAAGGCGCCCGGGTCGATGACGAGCACGCGCCCGTCCTTCTCCAGTTGGACACAGGAGTGCAGCCGCTTGGTGAGCTTCATGGCAGCAGGCTAGCCATTCACGGGGTCGCCGTTGACACCACGTAGACCCTCGGCTTGGCCGGGTCGGTGAGGTCGACCGTGACGTCCCGGGTGGGGCGCGGGTTCGGCTGCTCCAGGGTGGTGCCGTACCAGGCGTTGTTCGGGCCCCAGCTCCAGCCCGCGATGGCGGAGTCGTGCGGGCTGATGGAGACCTCCCGGGTCAGCTCGGCCCGGCTGGTGCCGATGTCGGCGAGGAAGGAGTCCAGGTCGGCGGGGGTGACCGCGAACTGCACGTACAGCCGGCTGGTGCGCCAGTTGTTGGTCTCCAGGAACCCGACCCGCCAGGCCTTCGGCGGGATCGGCACCTCGTAGATGCTGCGCTGCACCTTGGAGGGCCAGCCGGGGCGCACCTTGGCCGCGCCGACCTTGGCGGCCTTGTCACGGCCGCTCTCGCGGCTCTGCTGGGCGGAGACGGCGAGATAGCCCGCGGGCACGCCGACCAGCAGCAGGATGATGATCGCGGTGATCCAGCGGCGCCGGACGACGTGCTTGCGGTCCTCCGGCGGGAGCGGGGCGCCGCCCTCGTCGGGGGCGGACGCCTGGCGGGGTACGGAGGGCGGGGTCACTGCGGGTCCCCGTCCTTGGGCTCGGCGGGTTTCGGGTCCGCGGCCCCGGCGGCCCCGGTCTCCGCGGCCTCGGTCTCCGCGGCCTTGAGCTCGGCGGCCTTGAGCTCGGCGGCCTTCGCCTCCGCTGCCTTGCGCTCCGCGGTGGCCGGGGAGTCGATCAGACCCCACTGCGCGTAGCGCTCGTACCGCTCGACGCGCCGGCGCGTGGCGCGGCGGAAGCGGCGGGCGACGAGCCGGGCCAGGTCGGCGGCGCCGACCATGCCGGCCTCGGGGCCCAGCTGGGCCTTGGCGATCCGGGCCTCGGGGCGGTAGCCGCGGCCGGTGAGGTGGCGCCGGAAGGCGTCCCGCGCGGGCCCGATCAGCAGGTCGTCGGCGGCGCTGACGCCGCCGCCGATGACGAAGCAGGAGGGGTCGAGGGCGGCGGCGAGGTTGGCGATGCCGACGCCGAGCCACTGGCCGATGTCCTGGAGGAGCTCGACGCACATGGCGTCGCCCTCACGGGCCAGCTCGGTGATGAGCGGCCCGGTGATCTCCGCGACGTTGCCGCCGACCTTGGCGATGATGTTGTACGCGACCGGCGAGTCGGCGGCGGCGAGCTCGCGGGCCTCGCGCACCAGGGCGTTGCCGGAGCTGTACTGCTCCCAGCAGCCGCGGTTGCCGCACGGGCAGCGGTGTCCGCCGGGCACGACCTGCATGTGGCCGAACTCGCCGGCGACCCCGAAGCGGCCGCGCTTGACCTGGCCGCCTTCGAGGATCGCCCCGCCGATGCCGGTGCCGAGCGTGATCATGACGAGGTGGTCCTCGCCGCGTCCGGCGCCGAAGCGCCACTCCGCCCAGGCTGCGGTGTTGGCATCGTTGTCCACCATGACCGGGACCGCGAGCCGGGACTGGAGCGCGTCGCGCAGCGGCTCGTCGCGCCAGGCCAGGTGGGGCGCGAAGAGCACCCGGGAGCGGTCGGCGTCGACCCAGCCGGCCGCGCCGATGCCCACGGCGTGGACGTCGTGCCGGTCGGACAGGTCGAGCACCAGCTCGACGATGGTGTCCTCGACGACCTTGGGGCTCTTGGACTTGTCGGGGGTCTCGGTGCGGATCTTCTCCAGGATGACCCCGTCGGCGTCGACGACGCCGGCCATCACCTTGGTCCCGCCGATGTCGATGCCGACGGTCGGGACGCGCGGGGCGGTCAGGTGCGACCGGCGCTCACGGGTCCCGATGGTCCGCAGGACGGTGCCTCGCGCCGACCCCCGGTGGGTGAGCGCAAAGTCCCGGTACGTGCTCATCGAGTCGTGTCGTCCCTCAGGGTGCGGTGGTGCCGGATGCGGTGTCTGCTGCTCCGGACGGGTGGTCCGGTCCCGATTCTGCCACCCGCTCCAGTTCGTGGCTCAGCTCGTCCAGCTCGGAGCCGCCCGCCATCTGCCGGGTGAGCTCGTCCAGGGTGATCGAGTCACGGGTGTGGCTGCCGGCCATGGTGCCGCGCTTGAGCAGCACGAAACGGTCGCCGACCAGGTGGGCGTGGTGCGGGTTGTGGGTGATCAGGACCACGCCGAGGCCCGCGTCACGGGCCGCTGCGACGTACTTGAGGACCACGCCGGACTGCTTGACGCCGAGGGCGGCGGTCGGCTCGTCGAGGACGAGGACCTTGGCCCCGAAGTGGACGGCGCGGGCGATGGCCACGCACTGCCGCTCACCGCCCGACAGGGTGCCGATCGGCTGGTCGACGTCGCGCAGGTCGATGCCCATGCGCAGCAGCTCGGCGCGGGTGGTCTCCCGCATGAGCTCCACGTCGAGGCGGCGGAAGGGGCCGCGCCCCTTGGTGGGCTCGGAGCCGAGGAAGAAGTTCCGCCAGACGGGCATGAGCGGGACGACGGCCAGGTCCTGGTAGACGGTGGCGATGCCGTGGTCGAGGGCGGCGCGCGGGTTGGCGAGCACGGTCTCCTCGCCCTCGATCTCGAAGCTGCCGGCGTCGTGCCGGTGCAGGCCCGCGATGATCTTGATGAGGGTGGACTTGCCGGCGCCGTTGTCGCCGAGGACACAGGTGATCTCGCCGGCGTGGACCTCCAGGGAGACCCCCTGGAGCGCTCGGATGTTGCCGTAGAACTTGCTGACGTCGGTCAGCTTCACGAGGGCCGGGGCCCCGGCCGTGGTCACGGTGGTCACGGTCACTTCGCCTCCGCCCGCTTGCGGACCCATGCGTTGAGCAGCGTCGCCAGCAGGAGCATCGCGCCGAGGAAGAACTTGAACCAGTCCGGGTTCCACTGGGCGTACACGATGCCGTTGCTGGTCATGCCGAAGATGAAGGCGCCGACGGCCGAGCCGATCGCGGAGCCGTAGCCGCCGGTCATCAGGCAGCCGCCGATGACGGCCGCGATGATGTACAGGAACTCGTTGCCGACGCCCTCGCCCGACTGGACCACGTCGAACGAGAAGAGGATGTGCTGCCCGGAGATCCAGGCGCACAGGGCGACGCCCATGTACAGGCCGATGCGGGTCTTGACGACGGGGACGCCGGTCGCGCGGGCCGCGTCCGCCCCGCCGCCGACCGCGAAGATCCAGTTGCCGGCGCGGGTGCGGAGCAGGATCCAGGTGGCGACGGCGACCAGGGCCAGCCACCACAGGATGGTGACCTTGAGCGTGACCGAGCCGACGTTCCACTGCGAGGCGAAGAGCGCGCGGGCGGAGGAGAAGCCCTCCATGTCGGCGATGCTCTTGGTCGAGACGGAGCCGCTGATCAGCTTGGTGAAACCGAGGTTCAGGCCCGTCAGCATCAGGAAGGTGCCGAGCGTGATGATGAAGCTCGGCAGCTTGGTACGGGTCAGCATGAACCCGTTGAAGAAGCCGATGGCCAGGGTGACCAGCAGGGACACCCCGACGCCCACCCACACGTTGGCGGTCATCTGGTAGCTGAACATCGAGCTGACCAGCGCCGAGGTGGTGACCATGACCCCGGCGGAGAGGTCGAACTCGCCGCCGATCATCAGCAGGGCCACGGGGCACGCCATGATCCCGATGGTGGAGGCCGAGTACAGGATCGTGCTGAGGCTGGAGGCCTGCAGGAAGCTCGGGGCGGCGAAGGAGAAGAAGACGAAGACGGCGGCCGCGCCGACGACCGCGCCCAGCTCGGGGCGGCCGAGCAGCCTGCGGACCAGGGAGGTGGGGGCGAGCCGTTCGTCGGCGGCCGTTGCCGTGCTCATCGGGTGCCCCGCTTGATGTACTGCTCCAGCTTGGCCGCCTCGTCGGCGGTCACGATCTGCGGGCCGGTCAGCACCGGGCGGCCGCCGCCGAGCACGTCCGCGTTGTAGCGGTACAGCCAGAGCAGGTCGATGGCCTCGTAACCCTGGAGGTAGGGCTGCTGGTCGACGGCGAAGCCGAGGGCGCCGGACTTGAGGTCGCGGGCGACGGACTCGTTGAGGTCGAAGGTGTCGACCTCGGCCTTGCTGCCCGCCGCGTCCTTCGCCTTGACCGCCGTCGGGGCGAAGGGGGCACCGAGGGTGACGATCGCGTCGACGGAGGGGTCGGCCTGCAGCTTCGCCTGGATGGCCGCCTGCACGGAGGGCATGTTGGTGCCTTCGACGTACAGGTTCTCCATGGTCCCGCCGAACGTCTTCTTCGCCCCGGCGCAGCGCTGCTCGTGGCCCACGTTGCCCTGCTCGTGCAGGACGCAGACGGCCTTCTTCTTCCCGCGCTTGGTCAGCTCGCTGCCGACCGCCTCGCCGGCGATCTGCTCGTCCTGGCCGATGTGGGTGAGGGCGCCGTACTCGGCGGACTGCGCGGATCCGGAGTTGACGGTGATCACGGGGATGCCGGCCTTGACCGCCTTTCCGATGACGTCCTTGAGCGCCTCGGGCTTGGCCAGGCTCACCACGATCCCGTCGACCTTCTGGTCGATGGCGTTCTGCACGAACTGGGCCTGCTGCTGAGCCTGGTCGTCGTGGGCGTAGACGAAGTTGATGTTGTCCTTCGCCGCGGCCTCCTTGGCGCCCTTCTGGACGATGTCCCAGAAGGTGTCGCCGTCGCCCGCGTGCGTGACCATCGCGAAGGTCCAGCGCGGGGTGGACACGGCGGGCCGGCCCGCCTGCGCGGCCTTCGCCCGGTCCTCGGCGCGCTTGCCGCCCGTGCTGCTGCAGCCCACGAGGGAGGCTCCCAGTACCGCCGCGAGCACGGCGCCCACGACGCGTACCCCTGTCCGAACCCTAGCCACGTCTGCGTGCCCTTCCCTCGTCCTGTGTCTGCCGCCGCCGTCTGCGGGCCGCTGCCGCCAAAGCGGTCATTACGGTTCCAGCCGCTCAGTATCCGCCACAGTGGACCATGTGCCGCCATCGGGGCCTTCGAGCCCATCCGGGCCAACTGCGCCATCGAAGGCCTCTTCGGACAGATTGACAGCCTCCGGTGACAGGGTCACGTTGATTGCATGCGCATCGGGGTGATCGGAACGGGCCGGATCGGCTCCTTCCACGCGGCGGCACTGGCCCGCCACCGGGACGCGGGCTCGCTGCTGCTCGCCGACGCCGATCCCGCGCGGGCCGCGCGCCTCGCCGACCGGCTGGGGGCGACCGCGGCACCCTCCGTGGAACAGGTCTTCACCTGGGGCGTGGACGCCGTGGTCGTGGCCTGCGCCACCGACGGGCACGCCGGGCTGGTCCTGCGGGCGATCCGCGGCGGGCTGCCGGTCTTCTGCGAGAAGCCGCTGGCCACCGATCTGGCCCGGACGCTGACCGTGCTGCGCGAGGTGTCCGCCGCCGGCGGAGTGCTCCAGCTGGGCTTCATGCGCCGCTTCGACGCGGGCTGCCGCACCGCGCGGGAGCTGGTGCGCTCCGGGGCCCTGGGCCGGCTGCACACCGTACGGACGATGACCGCCGATCCGGCCCCGCCGCCCGCCGCGTACCTGGCGACGTCCGGGGGCCTGTACCGGGACTGCCTGGTGCACGATTTCGACATGGTCCGCTGGGTGACCGGGCACGAGGTGACCGAGGTGTACGCGACCGGCTCCGACGCGGGTCCGGCCGTCTTCCGGGAGCTCGGCGACGTGGACACCGCCGTGGCCGTGCTCACCCTGGACGACGGGACCCTGGCCACCTGTACGGGCACCCGGTGCAACGGCGCCGGCTACGACGTGCGGATGGAGCTGGCCGGAGAGCTCGACCAGGTCTCCTCCGGGCTGGACGACCGAACGCCGATCGCCTCGACCGAACCCCACGGCCCTCCCCCGGCGAGCAAGCCCTGGACCGGTTTCCTGGAGCGGTTCGGCCCCGCGTACGAGGCGGAGCTGGCGGCCTTCGTGAAGCTGGTGCGCGGGGAGGGACCCAACCCGTGCGACGGCCGGGAGGCGCTGGCCGCGCTGCGGATCGCGGAGGCGTGCGAGGTGTCGCGGCGGGAGCGGCGCCCGGTCCGCATGACGGAGCTCCCGGATCTGTGACGGCACCGGCGGCGCGGGCCGGGGCCGAAGCGGTAAGGAGGAGGCCACGGGCGGCGGCTACCAGCGCACCGGCAGCCGGGTCACGCCCCGGATCAGACTGCCCCCGATGTACGTCGGCGCCTCCTCGGACGGGTCCTCCGTGAGGTCCGGGAAGCGCTCCAGCAGCCCGCGGAACGCGATGCGGCCCTCCAGGCGGGCGAGCGGGGCGCCGATGCAGAAGTGCAGTCCGTGCCCGAAGGCGAGGTGGCCGGCCGGGGCGCGCCGGATGTCGAAGGTGTCGGCGGCCTCGTAGCGCCCGGGGTCGCGGTCCGCGCCGCCCAGCGAGACGAGGACGGTGGCCCCGGCCGGGATGGCGGTGCCGCCGAGCTCCATGTCCTCGCGGGCGTAGCGGTAGGTGGTGTTCTGCACCGGGCCGTCGTAGCGGAGCATCTCCTCGATGGCGCCGTCGAGGAGGCCGTCGCAGTCGGCGCGCAGGGCGGCCAGTTGGTCCGGGTGGGCCAGCAGGGCGCGCGTTCCGTTGGAGATGAGGTTGACGGTGGTCTCGTGGCCTGCGATCAGCAGCAGGAAGGCCATGCCGATCAGCTCGTCGGGCGACAGCGCGTCGCCGTCCTCGTCGCGGGTCCGGATGAGGGCGCTGAGCAGGTCCTCGCCGGGTTCCTCGGCCTTGGCCTCGACGAGCTCGGCGAGGTAGTCGCCGAGCTTCTGCTGCGCGGCGGCGCCGTCGGGCAGGGTCGTGGGGGCGAGGACCTCCTTGGACCAGTATCCGAAGCGTTCGCGGTCCTGGTCGGGGACTCCGAGGAGTTCGCCGATGACGGTCATGGGCAGCGGGAAGGCGAGGGCCTTGACCAGGTCGGCCGTGCGCCCGGGACGGGCGGCCATCGCGTCGAGCAGTTCGTCGGTGATCTGCTGGACGCGGGGGCGCATGGCCTGCACGCGGCGCATCGTGAACTCGCGGGCGACCAGGCGTCGCAGTCGGGTGTGGTGCGGCGGGTCGGCCTCCAGCATGTTGCTGTTGGCGGGGGTGGTCGCGACGCCCGGCAGGACCTGGCTGCCGGCCCAGTTCTTCAGCAGACCCGGGTGGTTGAGGGCCCGGCGGGCCTCTTCGTAGCCGACGACCAGGAACGCGGGCGCGTATTCGGCGGCCGTGACCTCCACCTGGTGCACCGGGCCCGTCTCACGCAGTCTGGCGTAGAACGAGTAGGGATCCGTGTGGAAGTCAGCGTCGTTCGTACTGATGTCCGGCTGTGGCATGCGGTCACACTAATGTGGCCGCTCGATGGTGGAAGCACCATTTCCGGTCACGCGTTCATATCGGCTGCCGGGCCCGGGGCCCCGGCCGGTGTCCGGGCCCTGTCCGTCGGGTCAGCCGAAGGTGGCGAAGGTGGCGCGGCCCGTCGGGCGGTACGTGAGGATGGCGGCGCCGTTCGGCGTCGTGCGCGAGGCGACCAGCTCGTAGGCCGTCGGCAGTCCGCCGGTCGGGAACAGCCGCCGCCCGGCGCCCAGGAAGACGGGGTACACCTCCAGGTTCAGCTCGTCCACGAGGTCCCGCACGAGCAGCCACTGGGCCAACTGCCCGCTGCCGTGCACCTGGAGCTCCCGGTGCCCCTCCAGCCCGTCCTTGATCCGGACGATCTCGCTCTGGAGCTGCTCCCCGTCGATGACGGTGGTCCCCGCCCAGGACGGATTCGTGAGCGTGGTCGAGGCCACGTACTTCGGCAGGCCGTTCAGCCGGCTCGCGATCGGGTCGGTGGGCTCGGTCCGCTTCGGCCAGTAGCCGGCGAAGATGTCGTACGTCCGGCGCCCGAGCAGGAAGGCCCCGGCCCGGTCGAACAGCTCGGTGGTGAACGCGCCCACGCCCTCGTCGTGGAACGGGGTCAGCCAGCCGCCGTACTCGAACCCGCCGGCGGGGTCCTCCTCCGGCCCGCCGGGGGCCTGCATCACGCCGTCGAGGGTCACGAAGGTGGTCAGGGTCAGCTTGCCCATGGATCTGCGCTCCTTGCGTCCGGTGCCATCCGCACGGGTTCCGCCGGCAGGGGGCTTTGCCCATACGGGTTCCCCCTGTACGGCTTCAGACTCCCGGCCGCCCGCGAACTCATCGGCGCGGCGCGCACGAACGCGAGGTCCGATTCCCGCCAGCGCCCGCACCCCTCCCCCTCTTTCATTGAACCCGCAACGACTTTTCGGGCAGTGAGAACGAGGGAGAAGACCATGGGCGGCAATGGCGCGGTGGTGGCACTGGTGACCGGTGGCAGCCGGGGCATCGGGGCGGCCACCGCCCTGCGGCTGGCGCGGGACGGGGCCGATGTGGCGCTCACGTACGTCAACGGCGAGCGGGACGCGGCCGAGGTCGTCGGCGGGATCGAGGCGCTCGGCCGGCGCGCCCTGGCCGTACGGGCCGACGTGGGCGACCCGGCGCAGGCGGTCGCCGCGGTGGAGGAGACCGTACGGGGCCTGGGGCGGATCGACGCACTGGTGAACAACGCGGGGATCGGCGTACTCGGACCCCTGGACGCCCTGACCCTGGCCGATGTGGACCGGGTGCTGGCGGTCAACGTGCGCGGGGTGTTCCTGACCACCCAGGCCGCGGCCGCCCGGATGGGCTCCGGCGGCCGGATCGTCACCATCGGCAGCTGCATGGCCGCGCGGGTCCCGGGCCCCGGAGGAACCCTGTACGCGATGAGCAAGGCCGCGCTGACCGGCCTGAACAAGGCACTGGCGCGGGAGCTCGGCGAGCGGGGCATCACCGCGAACCTCGTGCACCCGGGCCCGGTGGACACCGACATGAACCCGGCGGACGGGCCGTACGCCGCCGCGCAGAGCACGCTGACGGCCCTCGGGCGCTTCGGCACCGCGCAGGAGGTGGCCGGCCTGGTGTCCTTCCTCGCCGGACCGGACGCCGCCTATGTGACGGGCGCCGAGTTCGCGGTGGACGGCGGCCACGCGGCATAGCCGCCGGACCCCGGGCGCGCGGACACGCCGACGGGGCGCACCGCTGCTGCGGTGCGCCCCGTCGGGCCGTGCGGGCCCCGGGGGTGTCGGCCCCCGGGGCAGTCACGCGGACGGCGTCAGCCGCCCAGCTCCTGGTTGCGGGCGGTCAGCGCGGCCGCGCCGGCCTCCGTCAGCGAGCCGTACAGGCGCAGGCGGGAGAAGCCGCCGTCCGGGAAGATGTCGATCCGCACGTGGGTGCCGACCGCCGGGGCGTCCAGTACGAAGCGGTGGTTGGTGTCGGGCTGCAGGCGGGTGCGCGGCAGGAACTCCGTCCACTCGCCGTCCTCGCCCGTCTTGACGGACAGCGAGGCCCAGCCGGCCGAGTTGCCCTTGAGGTAGGCGGTGTCGATCTCGACGGCGCGGATCTCGGAGTCGGCCACCAGCTGGTAGCGGATCCAGTCGTTGCCGTTGTCGCGGCGGCGGGCGGTCTCCCAGCCGTCGTCCATCTTGCGGGAGCGGCCCGGGTTGATGGTGTTGGTCGGCGGGGAGTAGAAGCGGTTGGAGGCGTCCTGGACGGAGCCGCCGTTCTCCAGCGCGACCACGTCGAAGGAGCCCAGCGCTTCGAGCCACTTCGGGTCGGGCAGGACCTCGCCGTAGACGCGCAGGCGGGCGATGCCGCCGTCGGGGTGCTGGTTGACGCGCAGGTGCGTGAAGCGCTGCTCCACGTCCACCTCGAAGCCGTTGGCCGCGTGGCCGCCGACCGGGGTGCGGGCGACGATCGTCGTCCACTTCACGTCGTCGCCCTGGAGCTCCTCCGGGGTCGGCGCGAGGGCGCCCTCCCAGTTGGTGGCCTCGACGGAGACGGCCTGCGGCATGTTGCCGCGGAAGTGGGCGGTGTCGACGACGATGCCGCGGATGACGCCGGGGGCACCCAGGCGTACGAGCGCCCAGTCGTGGTCCTCGGGCGTCGGCCAGGGCTGGGTGGCCGAGACGCCGCGGCGGCGGCGGGTCTCCCAGCCGTCCATGACCTTGCCCTTGTGGCCGAAGTCCTCCGGGTCGAAGTGCGCGGCCTCGGAGATCAGCAGGTTCTCCCGCTGGGCGAAGAACTCGTCGTTGGCGGCGATGACACCGGCGCCCAGCTCACGGGCGGCGAGGTTCGCGTACTGGGTGAACGGGAATTCCGCGGTGCGGTAGTCCGCGTACGGGTCGCCGCCTCCGTACGGGTTCGCGTTGCCGGTGAAGGATTCAATCGCCACTGGTCAGTTCTGCCTTTCGAGGAGGAGGCCCGTGGGCTCGGTCGGGGTGCCGTGGTCGGCGATCTGCGTGCCGCGCAGCCAGGTGGACTTCACGACGCCGTGCAGGGTCTTGCCCGCGTACGCCGTCACCTGGTTGCGGTGGTGCAGTTCGGCCGGGACCACGGTGAACGTTTCTTCGGGGGCGAGGACGGCGAAGTCGGCGTCGCGGCCGGCCTCGATGGCCCCCTTCCGGGCGAGGCCCGCGAGCTGCGCCGGGGCCGCCGACATCCAGCGGACCACGTCCTCCAGCGTCCGGCCGCGGCGGCGCGCCTCGGTCCAGATCGCCGGCAGGCCCAGCTGGAGGGAGGAGATGCCGCCCCACGCGGTGGAGAAGTCGCTCGTCTTCAGGTCCGCCGTGGACGGCGAGTGGTCGGAGACGATGCAGTCGATCGTGCCGTCGGCGAGCGCGTCCCACAGGAGGTCCTGGTTGGCGGCCTCGCGGATGGGCGGGCAGCACTTGAACTCGCTCGCGCCGTCCGGTACTTCCTCGGCCGTGAGGGTGAGGTAGTGCGGGCAGGACTCGACGGTGATGCGGACGCCCTCGGCCTTGGCCGCGGCGATCAGCGGAAGGGCGTCGGAGGACGACAGGTGCAGCACGTGCACGCGTGCGTTCAGACGCTTGGCCTGGGCGATCAGGTTGCCGATCGCAGTGTTCTCGGCGTCGCGCGGCCTCGAGGCGAGGAAGTCGGCGTACTTGGGGCCCGGGACGACGGGGGCCGCGTCCAGGTGGTGCGGGTCCTCGGCGTGCACGATCATCAGGCCGCCGAAGCCGCTGATCTCCGCGAGGGAGGTGGCCAGCTGCTCCTGGTCGAGCTCGGGGAACTCGTCCACGCCGGAGGGCGACAGGAAGCACTTGAAGCCGTAGACCCCGGCGTCGTGCAGCGGCGCCAGGTCCTTGACGTTGTCCGGCAGGGCGCCGCCCCAGAAGCCGACGTCCACGTGCGCCTTGGCGCGGGCGACCTCCTGCTTGACGCGCAGGTTGTCGACCGTGGTGGTCGGCGGCAGGGAGTTCAGCGGCATGTCGAGGATGGTGGTGACACCGCCGGCCGCGGCGGCGCGGGTGGCCGTCCAGAAGCCCTCCCACTCGGTGCGGCCCGGGTCGTTCACGTGCACGTGGGTGTCGACCAGGCCGGGGAGCAGGACGTCGTCGCCGAAGTCCTCCAGCCGGGCGCCGGCCGGCACCTCGGCGTCGTGCGGCAGTACGGCGACGATCTTCCCGGCGGCGACGGCGACCGAAGCGGCGCGCGTCCCCCCGGGGGTGATGACGCGAGTCGAGCGCAGTACCAGTTCCACGTCGTCGGACACGCCGGAACCTCCCCATCTACTTCCACAGAGCGAAATTCAACGTTCTGTTGACGGAGTCTCGCCGCCGATCCGGGGCCAGTCAAGAGCCGCCGGACAGAGCACCGACTCACCGGTGCCGCAATTGGATGTTTCCACAGGATGGAATTAAGATTTCACTATCCAGAATGTAGCTACCACCACCGGGGGGCGGACGGGTAACTTCCCGAGGAGGTCCGCGACCCGGACAAACCCCATCTGACCGGCGGGGACGGCCTCGACCCGCATCTAGGGCCGACGCCGACCGACCGGTAGGCTGCTTCCTTGCCTGCCAGCACCGAAAGGACCGCGCCGTGCCGACGTCCAGCGCCAGCACCACCGACGCTTCCGCGAAGCCCACCGCCGCCAGCGGTGGCGTTCAGTCCCTTGAGCGCGCCTTCGATCTGCTTGAACGCATGGCCGATGCCGGGGGCGAGGTCGGCCTCAGCGAGCTCTCCACCGCCAGCGGTCTGCCGCTGCCCACCATCCACCGCCTCATGCGCACCCTCGTGGCATGCGGCTACGTCCGGCAGCAGCCCAACCGACGGTACTCCCTCGGCCCCCGCCTGATCCGCCTCGGCGAGTCCGCGTCGCGCCTGCTGGGGACCTGGGCGCGCCCCTACCTCGCCCGTCTGGTCGAGGAGACCGGCGAGACGGCCAACATGGCCCTGCTCGACGGGGACGAGATCGTCTACGTCGCCCAGGTGCCCTCCAAGCACTCCATGCGCATGTTCACCGAGGTCGGCCGCCGGGTGCTGCCGCACTCCACCGGCGTGGGCAAGGCGCTGCTCGCGTACACGCCCGCCGACGAGGTACGGGCGCTGCTGGCGCGCACCGGGATGCCCGCCGCGACCGAGAAGACCATCACCACTCCGGAGGGCTTCCTGGAGGCCCTGGAGCACGTCCGCAAGGCGGGTTACGCGGTAGACGACAACGAGCAGGAGATAGGGGTCCGCTGCCTGGCCGTGTCGGTGCCGAACTCGCCGACCGCCGCCGCGATCTCCATCTCGGGACCGGCGGGCCGGGTGACCGAGGCCGTGGCCGAGTCCTTCGTGCCGATCCTCCAGAACGTCGCGGCCGAGCTGTCGGTGGCGCTGCAGAGCCAGAACCCCGCGTAGGGCGCGGGTTCCGGCCGCGAGCCCGGACGTACGAAGGCCCCGGCCCCCGCCGACGCGCGGGACCGGGGCCTTCGCCGTGCGTACGGGCGCTCAGGCGGCCGGGACCGCCGGGGACCCGGACTCCTCCCTGGCCCGCTCCGTCAGGCGGCCGTCGGTCATCGTGGCCGTCCGGTCCATCCGCTCCAGGTGGGCGTGGTCGTGCGTGACCAGCACGGTCGCCGTGGAACGCTCGCGGGTCAGGGTGACCAGCAGGTCGAGGACGGCCGCCCCCCGCTCGTGGTCCAGGGCGCTCGTGGGCTCGTCGACCAGGAGCACGGCCGGCTCGTTCATCAGGGCGCGGGCGATGTTGACGCGCTGGCGCTGGCCTCCCGAGAGCTGGTGGGGCCGCTTGCCGGCCTTGTCGGCGAGCCCGACCGCGTCCAGCAGCTCCAGCGCCCGGCGGCGCAGCGTCCGCGAGGGGCGGCCCGACAGGTGGGCCATCACCTGGAGCTGCTCGGCGGCGGTGAGGGAGGCCAGCAGGTTCGGCTGCTGGAAGACGATGCCGATCTTCTCCCGGCGCAGGGCCGACTTCTCGGCCGCGCTCAGCCGAGCGGTGTCCCGGCCGGCCACCACCACCTGCCCGGAGTCGGGGGTGACCAGGGTGGCGGCGACGGCCAGCAGGCTGGACTTGCCGGAACCGGAGGGTCCGATGACCGCGGTCAGCGTGCCCGCGGGCACCTCCAGGCGGACCCGGTCGAGGGCGGTGAGCCGGCTCTCGCCGTCCGGGTAGGTGAGCGTGACATCGTGCACGAGCAGGGTCATCGGGCGCTCCCGAGGGCGGTCAGGGGGTCGACGGCGGTGATCCGCCGGATGGACAGGGCCGCGCCCAGCGCGCCGAGCGCGATCATGATCGCGGCGGGCGCCAGCACGGTCGCGGTGCCGAGGACGAAGGGCACGTCGCCCCCGCTGATCAGCGCGCCGAACCCGGCGGCGATCGCCGTACCGAGCCCGGTGCCGATGGCGAGCATGACCACGGCCTGCCCGAGGGCGTCCTTGAGGAGGTACGGGGTGGAAGCTCCGAGCGCCTTCAGCACGGCGATGTCGCCGCTGCGCTGGATCGTCCAGACGGTGAAGAAGGCCCCTATGACCAGGGCGGAGATGGCGAAGAGGAAGCCGCGCATGAGCTGGAGCGAGCCGTTCTCGGCCTGGTAGGACCCTATGGCGCCGAGCGCCTCGTCGACGGTCCGCGCCCGGGTGGCGGCGGCCGCGTCCCCGGCGGCGAGGTCGGCGGAGGCGGTGGTGTCGAGCGCGATCACGGTGGCGAGGGTGTCGGCGGAGGTGCCGGGGTTGCCGATGCGCTGCCAGTCGTTCAGGTCCATCCAGACGACCGGGGTGTGGCTGTAGGCGGCGGTGCCGGAGACGGCGGCCACGGTCAGCTCCAGCGGGCCGATCTTCAGCCGGGCGCCGGCGCCCTGTCCGCCGAGCTCCTTCGCCGCCTTCTCGGTGAGGACCACCCGCCCCTGGGCGAGGCCGGTGCCGCGCGGCGGGAGGGGGCCCGCCGGGTCGACGCCGAAGACGGAGACCGCGGCGGTGCGGGCGCCGGCCGACGCGTTGGTGGTACGGATGCCGAGCGGCTCCGCCGACTGCACGCCGGGCTGGGCGCGCCAGGCCAGCCAGGCCTGCCGGGGCACCTGGGAGTTGGTGAAGGACACCTCCTGGTCCCCGGCGGGCGCGGCGAAGGCGAGGTGGTCGGCGGGCAGTCCGGTGACGGCCGAGACGTTCTCCCGGGCCAGGCCGGCGGTGAGCCCGGACAACAGGCCGACCAGCAGCGTGATCAGCAGTACGACCGAGCCCATGAGGGCGAAGCGGCCCTTGGCGAACCGTAGATCTCTCCATGCGACGAACATGAACCCCACCCTGGTCTTCGGCGTGGGCACACCACATCGCGCCACGGTGGCGATCCTGGTATCGAAGGACGCATCCGGACATCAAACTTTCGATTGACGGGCGGCCGCCGCCCCGCCTTTACGCTGGTCGGGCCATGGCTGATCCGGAATCCCCTGCTCCGCGCCCCCTCACTCCCGTGACGCGCGTCCTGCGCCTGTGCCTGCACGCGCTGCTGTTCGGGCTGCTCGCGCTGGCCGCCGGGCGGGCCGTCACCGATTCCGCGCCGCGCGCCGGCGGGGTGGTCGCCGCCTGCGCGGTGCTGGCCGCCGTGTACGTGGCGGGGGTGCTGACCCCCGCGGTGCACCGCTCGCCGCGGGCCGCGGCGGTGTGGCTGGCCGGGCTGGGCGCGGCCTGGGCGGCGCTGCTGGTGGTCTCCCCCGACGGGCTGTGGATCGCGTTCCCGCTGTACTTCCTGGAGCTCCACCTGCTGCGGCTGCGCTGGGGGATCACGGCTGTCGCGGTGACCGCGTGCGCGGCGATCGGCGGCTTCGTGGCGCACGCGCAGAGCGGCGCGCTCTCACCGGGGGCGTTCCTCGGGCCGCTGCTCGGCGGGGCCGTGGCGGTGGCGACCGTACTGGGCTACCAGGCGCTGTACCGCGAGAGCGAACGCCGCCGGGAGCTGATCGAGGAGCTCATCGCCACCCGCGCCGAGCTGGCCGCGGCCGAGCGCGACGCCGGGGTCCTGGCGGAACGGGAACGCCTCGCCCGCGAGATCCACGACACCCTGGCCCAGGGGCTCTCCTCGATCCAGCTCCTGCTGCGCGCAGCGGAGCGATCACTTCCGCAGGATGCTCCGGCCCTGGACCACATCGGGCGCGCCCGGGAGGCGGCGCAGGAGAACCTCGCCGAGGCGCGTCGCTTCGTGCGGGCCCTCACCCCGCCCGACCTGGAGCACGGATCCCTCGCCGCCGCGCTGGAGCGGCTGTGCGCGGCCGCGCCCGGGCCGCGGGTCCGGTTCTGTCTGAGCGGCGCACCCCGGGTCCTGCCCACCCCGTACGAGGTCGCCCTCCTGCGCATCGCGCAGTCGGCGCTGGCCAACGTGGTGCGCCACGCCCGCGCGGGGCGCGCCGAGATCACCCTGACCTTCATGGACGCCTCGGTGACGCTGGACGTGGTGGACGACGGAACCGGCTTCGACCCCTCCTCGGCCCCTTCCGCCGAGGGCGGGTTCGGGCTGCCCGCCATGCGCTCGCGGGCCGAGACCCTCGGCGGCCTGTTCACGGTCGAGTCCTCCCCCGGCCAGGGCACCGCCGTGGCCGTCACCCTGCCCCTGCCCCTGGAGGTCTCCTGATGACGATCCGCCTGCTGCTGGCCGACGACCACCCGGTGGTCCGCGCCGGACTGCGCGCGGTGCTGGACACCGAGCCGGACTTCGCGGTGGTCGCGGAGGCCGCCACCGCCGAGCGGGCGGTGGAACTGGCCGCCTCCGAGCCGGTGGACGTGGTCCTGATGGACCTCCAGTTCGGTACGGGCATGCACGGCTCGGCGGCGACGGCGGCGATCACGGCCCGGTCCGGGGCGCCCCGGGTCCTGGTCCTGACCACGTACGACACGGACGCGGACATCCTGGCGGCGGTCGAGGCGGGCGCATCGGGCTACCTGCTCAAGGACGCCCCGCCGGAGGAACTGGCGGCGGCGGTCCGCACGGCGGCGGCGGGCCAGTCGGCACTGGCCCCGGCCGTCGCCCTGCGCCTCATGGACCGCATGCGCACACCGGCGGAGGCGCTGACGAAGCGGGAGCTGGAGGTGCTCCAGCTGGTCGCGGACGGACTGTCGAACCAGCAGATCTCGAAGAAGCTCTTCCTGAGCCAGGCCACGGTCAAATCCCACCTGGTGCACGTCTACGCGAAGCTGGGCGTCGACTCCCGCACCTCGGCGGTGGCCGCGGCCACCTCCCGCCGTCTGATCCGCACCCCGTAGGCACCCCCGGGCCCGCGCGCGCGGCCGGCCGGGCGGTGCACTACGCCACCCAGTGCGGCCGGTCCACCGCCGGAGCCAGCGGGACCCCGTCGTGGAGGGCGGCCGCGAGGCGGCGTACGGCCTCGTCCAGGCGGTCCGCGGACAGCGTGTACGGAATCCGCAGCCGGTGCTCGAACGTCCCGGGGTCGACCCCGAACCGCGCCCCGCGCCCGATGTGCACGCCGCAGGCCCCGGCCCGCTCCGCCAGCGCCGAGCTCACCGGTTCCCCCAGATCCACCCACAGCGACAGCCCACCCGGCCCCCGCACCCACGACCACTCCGGAACGTGCCGCTCCAGCGCGGCGACCAGTGCCTCCCGCTGCTCCCGCAACTGCGCGAGCCGGGCCGGCAGCGTCCGCTCCAGCCCTTCCAGCAGCGGCTGCGCCACCAGCTGGTCCAGCACGGATCCGGTCATGTCCGCGGCCACCTTCACGGCCGCCAGCTCCGTGATCATCTTCGCGGTGGCCCGCACCCAGCCCACGCGCAGCCCGCCCCAGTGCGTCTTGCTGAGCGAGCCGATCGTCACCACGTGATCGGCCCCGCCCCGCGGCGCCAGTGAGGCCAGCGGCGCCGGCGGGGGGACGTCCAGGGCGATGTCGGCGATGGTCTCGTCGACCACCAGCCACGTCCCGGTCCGCCGCGTCGCGGCCAGCAGCCGCAGCCGCTGCTCCCGCGGCATCAGCAGGCCGGTCGGATTGTGGAAGTCCGGGATCACGTACGCCAGCCTGGGCACCGTCTGGCGCAGCGTGGACTCGGCGATCTCCATGTCCCAGCCCGCGTCGGAGACCGCGATCGAGCCGGTGCGCAGCCGTGCGTGCCGCAGGGCGTCGAGGGCGTTCGCGTAGGTGGGACTCTCGGTCACCACCCGGTCCCCCGGCGCGCACAGCAGGCTCACGACCAGGGAGAACGCCTGCTGGGCCCCGGAGGTGACCAGGATCTGCTCGGGGCGGGTCGCCAGGCCCCGCCGGGTGAACCGCTCGGCGACGGCGCTGCGCAGGTCGGGCAGGCCGAAGGGGCGGTAGCCGGGGCTCCGGGCGAGTCCGGGCAGCCGGGGTGCGGCCCAGGCGAGGGCCTCGGTGAGGCTGTCCTCGGGTGCGCCGAGGGCGGCGATGGCCAGGTCGATCCCGGGATCGCCGTCGGTGAGGTACCCGCCGGTGCCGGCCAGCAGGTGCGCGCCGACCGGGCCGTGGCCCTCGGGGAGCTCCGTCCAGGTGCCGGAGCCGCGCCGGCTGCGGACGTAGCCGCTCTCGCGCAGCAGGTCGTACGCCCCGGTGACGGTGGCCCTGCTGGCGCCGAGCGCCTCGGCGAGCTCGCGCTCGGCGGGCAGCCGTACGTGCAGGGCGATCCGGCCGTCGAGGATCAGCGTCCGCACGGCCTCGGCGAGGGAGCGGTAGCCGGGGCGGGCCAGCACCGCGGAGGGCAGCAGTGCGGCGAGCTGGCGACTGCCGATGGTCCTGTCCGCCGTTTGGACGACTCGCCCGTTTGCCATGCCAACCTCCCCTGATTGGCTCTGCCGGCCAGGCCAATCGAGGACCAGACTCGCGGTATTGGCCCCCGATTGGCAAGGAGACGACCATGTCCGCCCCGCTGACCGACCGTGACGAGCGCGCCCTGGCGGCGGCCGCCGAGAACCGGATCTCCCGGCCGCTGCGGCTCGGGCCCGCCCTGGCCACCGTGCGACGCCTTCTGGAGCGCCGCCCGCGCACCGCACGGCAGGGGCGAGAATCACTGACATGCCACCCACCACACATTCAGCCCCGAGCCCGGTGATCGCGGGCCTCCTCCTCGCGGCCGGCGGCGGGCGCCGTCTGGGGGGCCGCCCCAAGGCCCTGCTCCCGTACCGCGGCCGCCCGCTGGTCGAGAACGCCGTACGGGTACTGCGCGAGGCGGGCTGCGGGCCGGTCCACGTGGTGCTCGGCGCCTCCGCGGCCGAGGTCCGCGAGCGGGCGGACCTGAGCGGCTGCGCGGTCGTGGACAACCCCGACTGGGCGGAGGGCATGGGCTCGTCCCTGCGCGTCGGCCTCGCCTCGCTCGCCGGTACGGGCGCGGACGCGGCCCTCGTCTCGCTGGTGGACCAGCCGGGCATCGGCCCGGCGGCCGTGGCCCGGGTCCGGGAGGCGTACCGCTCCCCCGCGAGCCTGGTGGCGGCGGCGTACGGCGGGGAGCGCGGGCATCCGGTGCTCTTCGGCGCGGACCGCTGGGCCGACATCGCGGCGACGGCGAAGGGGGACAAGGGCGCGCGGGTGCACCTGACAGATCACGCGGACGAGCTCACGCTGGTGGAGTGCGGGGACATCGCCGAGGCCTTCGACATCGACACCCCGCCCGACCTGGCACGACTCGCTTGAGCGGCGGCCGCGGGGCAGTTGAGCGGGCAGTGACGAAGGTGGCACTGAGGGCCACCAGGCGCAGGACTCTGTCGACTCAGAGAATCTCGACATCAACAAACCATTGAACTTCCACCATAAGGAAATTACTATCCACTGGTCAGAAGCGCCCTGAACCCCCAGACGGCGCCCGCGACCGTATCCCGGAACTCTCCACACCCGGCGGCACTGCGTGCCGCCCTGCGCGAGCATTCCCCCGCGGCCGCCAGGCACCGCCGCTGAAGGAGTGACAGATATGTCCGCACCAGCGCCGTCATCGCTGGCCATCGTCGACGCCGAGCCCCTGCCCCGGCAGGACGAAGTCCTGACCGAGGCGGCCCTCGCGTTCGTGGCCGAGCTCCACCGGCGGTTCACGCCCCGCCGCGACGAGCTGCTCGCGCGCCGCGGCGAGCGCCGCGCCGAAATCGCCCGTACCTCCCACCTCGACTTCCTCCCGGACACCGCACAGGTCCGCGAGGGCGACTGGAAGGTCGCGCCGGCGCCGGCCGCGCTGAACGACCGCCGTGTGGAGATCACCGGTCCGACCGACCGCAAGATGACCGTCAACGCCCTGAACTCGGGCGCCAGGGTCTGGCTCGCCGACTTCGAGGACGCCTCCGCCCCCACCTGGGAGAACGTCGTCCTCGGCCAGCTCAACCTCATCGACGCCTACGAGCGCCGCATCGACTTCACGGACCCGCGCACGGGCAAGTCGTACGCCCTGAAGCCGGCCGAGCAGCTGGCGACCGTCGTGATGCGCCCCCGCGGCTGGCACCTGGAGGAGCGCCACCTCCAGGTCGAGGGCCGCCCGGTCCCCGGCGCGCTGGTCGACTTCGGCCTGTACTTCTTCCACAACGCCAAGCGGCTCATCGAGCTCGGCAAGGGCCCGTACTTCTACCTGCCGAAGACGGAGTCCCACCTGGAGGCGCGCCTCTGGAACGAGATCTTCGTCTTCTCGCAGGACTACGTCGGCATCCCGCAGGGCACGGTCCGCGCGACCGTCCTGATCGAGACCATCACGGCCGCGTACGAGATGGAGGAGATCCTCTACGAGCTGCGCGACCACGCGGCCGGCCTGAACGCGGGCCGCTGGGACTACCTGTTCTCGATCGTGAAGAACTTCCGCGACGGCGGCGAGAAGTTCGTCCTCCCGGACCGCAACGCGGTGACGATGACGGCCCCGTTCATGCGGGCGTACACCGAACTCCTGGTCCGCACCTGCCACAAGCGCGGCGCGCACGCCATCGGCGGCATGGCGGCCTTCATCCCGTCCCGCAAGGACGCCGAGGCCAACCGGGTCGCGTTCGAGAAGGTCAAGGCCGACAAGGACCGCGAGGCGGGCGACGGCTTCGACGGCTCCTGGGTCGCCCACCCCGACCTGGTCCCGATCGCGATGGCCTCCTTCGACGCGGTCCTCGGCGAGAAGCCGAACCAGAAGGACCGGCTGCGCGAGGACGTCTCGGTGGCGCCCGGCGAGCTCATCGCGATCGACTCGCTCGACGCGAAGCCGACGTACGAGGGGCTGCGCAACGCCGTCCAGGTCGGCATCCGCTACATCGAGGCCTGGCTGCGCGGCCTGGGCGCGGTCGGCATCTTCGGCCTGATGGAGGACGCGGCCACGGCCGAGATCTCCCGCTCGCAGATCTGGCAGTGGATCAACGCCGGCGTCGTGTTCGAGCACGACGGCGAACCCGTGACGGCCACCGCCGACCTCACCCGCGAGATCGCCGCCGGGGAACTGGCCGCGATCCGCGCCGAGATCGGCGAGGAGGCCTTCGCAGCCGGAAAGTGGCAGCAGGCCCACGACCTCCTCCTCCAGGTCTCCCTGGACGCGGACTACGCGGACTTCCTCACCCTCCCGGCCTACGAACAGCTCGTCGGCTGACCCGAGTCCGACCGGCCCGCACAGCGGCCGGACCTCCCACCTCCGCCCCCAGGCCCCAGGCCCGGGGGCGGAGGTGTTTTCGCGTACGGACGGCCGCGGGCCTTCGCGCAGCGTGCGCACGCGCCGTCGGCCGAACTCGGCCGCGGAAACGGAATGCCGAGGCACCGAACGACCGGTCGGTCGT
This sequence comes from Streptomyces sp. NPDC002181, assembly GCF_042890485.1. NCBI lineage: Bacteria > Bacillati > Actinomycetota > Actinomycetes > Kitasatosporales > Streptomycetaceae > Streptomyces > Streptomyces sp. NPDC002181. Next base: position 606,163 of record NZ_JBIASC010000002.1, read on the forward strand.
TACCCCATCGTAATCTGCGGCTACCTAGCGGTAACAACGTGCTGCATGTCACCTTTCCGATGCCACCGGCCGGCGGTACCCCCACTTTCCCAGCCATGCACCGGAGTTCTCTTCGGCATTGCCATGGCCGACCGCAGGAGTTCCGCCGTGATCGGATTCCGCACCGCCAGCAAGGACCGGGCCCGCAGTCGAGCGCGACGACTCGCCGGGGCCGGGATGGTTCTGCCGCTCGCCGTCGGCGCTCTGGTCGCCGGATCCGCCGGGACCTCCGCGGCCAGTCCCGGGACCGGGCCCACCGCCGTGGTGTCCATGGGCGACAGCTACATCTCCGGCGAAGCCGGCCGCTGGAAGGGCAACAGCCTGACCAACAGCGGGAACCGGACCGGCACGGACCGCGCATGGGTCTCCGGGAACACCTACGACCCCTCCAAGGTGTACGGCAGCACCGCCGGGGGGTGCCACCGCTCCGACTCCGCCGAGGTCAAGAGCGCGGGGGCCATCGCCGACGTGGCCGTGAACCTGGCCTGCTCCGGGGCGACTTCCGAGAACGTCTTCCGCGCCTCCAACGGCGGTGTCGCCTTCAAGGGCGAGGCCCCGCAGGCCGATCAGCTCGCCGCCGTGGCCCGTGCCAACAACGTCAAGGTCATCGCCCTGTCCATCGGCGGCAACGACCTCGGCTTCGCCGACATCATCAAGGACTGCGCCCTCGACTTCGTCCTGTGGGGCTCGTACTGCTACGACGACCAGCAGTACGGCGTGGACGAGAAGATGGACGGGGTGATGGCGAACGTCGGCAAGTCCGTGGACGAGGTCCGCGCCGTGATGCGGACCGCCGGGTACGGCGACTCCTCGTACCGGATCGTGCTCCAGTCCTACCCGTCACCGATCCCGCGCGGCGCCGAGAACCGGTACACCCAGAGCGACTGGAGCCGGCTGAACACCGGCGGCTGCCCGTTCTGGAACCGGGACTCGGACTGGGCGCGCGATTCGCTCGTGCCGCAGATCGCGGGGCGCCTCAAGGCGGTCGCCGCAGCCAAGGGCGTGCAGTTCCTGGACCTGCGGGACATGATGCAGGGCCGCGAGGTGTGCGCGAAGTCCAGCAAGCTCGTGAGCAGTTCGGCGCCCGCGTCGGCGAAGACGAGCGAGTGGGCGCGCTGGATCGACAGCAGCGAGACGCAGGGGCTGGTCCAGGAGTCCATGCACCCGAACCACTTCGGCCAGCTGGCGGCCGGGCGCTGCCTGAACCTCGCCGTCGCCCAGCCCGCGAACTCCGCCTCCAGCTGCAAGAACACCGCCGGAGCGGACCAATCGGGCATGTTCCTGACCTCCGCCCCCTAGCCGTACGCTCCGGATCCAGGGCGCCCGCGGTGACCTCCGCGGGCGCCCTTTCCCGTACGGCCGCCCCGGGGGGGCGCTCGTACAGCACGTCCCCGGGGGGCGTGCTGTGTACGGCGGCGTCCCCGGGGGTCGTCAGCCGCGTACGGCGGCCAGCGCCTCGTCGTACAGGGTCGCCAGGTCGGCGCTGCCGCCGCTGCGCACCCAGGCCTCGGTGGCGGCGTCCACGCAGGCGAAGACGGTGGCGGTCACGGCCGCGGCGCGCACCTGCGGGACCGGGCCCTCCCCGGCGGGCATCCTGGCCGTGACCGCGGGCTGGACCAGCTCCTGCCAGCGCAGCCTCTTCTGCGTGTAGCGGGCGCGCAGCGGCGGGGTGTCGAAGATCAGCGTCGTGATCTCCAGCAGCTGCCCCGGGTCGCCGTGCGCCTCCATGAGCACCTCGAAGCCGGCGCGCAGGGCCTCCCACGCGGTGGCTCCGGCGGGCTGGGCCTCCACCGTCGAGCGCAGCAGCTCCCCGAGCTCCTCCTGCTCCCCGCAGACGATGTCCTCCTTGGTACCGAAGTACCGGAACAGCGACCTCTGGGAGATCCCCGCCTCCTTGGCGATCTGCGCGATGGTCGTGGCCTCGTACCCCTGCTCGGCGAAGAGCCTCATGGCCGTGTCGAAGATGCTCGCCACCACGGCCTGCCGGGAGCGGTCCCACAGGCTCGGCTGCGTTGCGGTTGTCCCCATCGGGCCAGCATATAGGCGAACCGCCAACCTTGCCCCTACTGCCCGCTTGGCAGTCACTGCCAAGCGGGCATACAGTGATGAGCAGACGTTGTCATCCAAGGGCAGGAGCCACTGTGAACGCGGTCGATTACCGAGGCCGGACCACCCTGATCACCGGTGCGAGCTCGGGCCTGGGCGCCGAGTTCGCGCGCCGGCTCGCCGCGCGAGGATCCGACCTCGTCCTCGTGGCCCGCCGGGAGGACCGCCTCAAGGCGCTCGCGGCGCAGCTGTCGACGGCGCACGGCGTCAAGGTGGAGGCGGTCGCCATGGACCTGTCCGTCGAGGGGTGCGGCGATCTGCTGGCCGCCGAGGTCGAGCGGCGCGGGATCACGGTCTCCAGCCTCGTCAACAACGCCGGCTTCGGCACGTACGGGCTCTTCCACGAGGAGGACCCGCAGCGGCTGCGCCAGGAAGTGGCCCTCGACGTGGCGGCCGTCGTCGACATCAGCCGGGCCTTCATCGGCCCGCTGCGCAGCCGCGGCGAGGGCGTCCTGGTCAACGTCGCCAGCGCGGCCGCCTACCAGCCCGTTCCGAACATGGCCGTCTACGGCGCGAGCAAGGCCTTCGTGCTGAGCTTCACCGAGGCCCTCTGGCAGGAGTCCCGGGGCACCGGGCTGCGCGTGATGGCGCTGTCCCCCGGCGCGACGAAGACGGAGTTCTTCGACGTCGTCGGCACGCAGGACGCCGCCGGCGGCACCAGGATGCAGACCTCCGAGGAGGTCGTGCGCACCGCGCTGAAGGCGCTGGACCGGCGCAACCCGGCGCCGAGCGTGGTGTCCGGGGCGATGAACCGGATCATGGCCTACAGCGGGCGGTTCGCGAGCCGCCGCACGGTCGTACGGATCGTGGGCCGGATGACCTCACCGCGGACCCCCGCGCGCACCGAGGCCCCCGCGTAGGAACCGCCGCGCGGGAGCCGCCGCGCCAGGGGTGCCGCGCAAGGGCCGCCGCCCGTCCGGAATCCGTCAGCGGGCTCGACCGCGACCGGCTGCTCCGCGAGGGCGCCGAACCGGCGGTGGCCACGGCCGAGTTCCGCGCGTGGGTACGCGAGGTCGGCGCGGAGGCCGATGCCCAGCCCGCCACACCCACCACGCCCTCGACGACGCCGTAGAGCAGGCGGAACTGATGAGCAATCTGATGCGCTGGACCCCTCCGGCCGCCGGCGGCGCCGGCTGACACCCCGGACGCGGGCGGGTACGGGAAGACGGCCGGTGCGTACGCCACACCCGCAGTGGGTGGCGTACGCACCGGCCGTCGGCCGTCGCCGGTCGGCCCGGTACGGGCCGGGGGCCACCGGTCAGTGCACCGGGACCGGTTCCGGAGCGGTGGCCCCGGCGCGCTGGGCGCCGAAGTGGTTGAAGGCCAGGTTGAGCGCGATGGCCACCACGCAGCCCGTGCTGATGCCCGAGTCCAGGACGACCAGCAGGTCCTTCGGGAACGCGTGGTAGAACTCCGGCGCCGCGATCGGGATCAGGCCGATGCCCACCGAGGCGGCGACGATCAGGGCGTTCTCGCCCTTCTCCATGGCCGCGCCCGCCAGGGTCTGGATTCCGCTCGCCGCGACAGAGCCGAAGAGCACGATGCCGGCGCCGCCGAGCACCGGCAGCGGGACCACTCCGATGACGGAGGCCGCCACCGGGCACAGCCCCAGCAGGATCAGGATGCCGCCGCCCGCGGCGACGACGAACCGGCTGCGCACCTTGGTCATCGCCACGAGTCCGATGTTCTGCGCGAAGGCGCTGCACATGAAGCCGTTGAACAGCGGGCTGAGCGCGCTGCCGAGCGTATCGGCGCGCAGTCCGCCCTCGATGGTCTTCGCGTCCGCCGGACGGCCGACGATCTTGCCGAGCGCAAGGATGTCGGCGGTGGACTCGGTCATGCACACCAGCATCACGATGCACATCGAGATGATGGCGGCGACCTGGAACTGCGGGGCACCGAAGTGGAACGGGGTCGGGAACCCCACCAGCGAGGCGTTCTTGACGGCGTCGAAGTTGGTCATCCCGAGCGGGAGCGCGATCAGCGTTCCCGCCACGAGGCCGAGCAGGATCGAGATCTGCTGGAGGAAGCCGCGCAGGAACTTGCGCATCAGCAGGACGATGACGAGGGTGACGGCGGCCATGCCGATGTTCTTCATCGAGCCGTAGTCGGTGGCGGTGCGGTTGCCGCCCTGCGACCAGTTGAAGGCCACCGGCAGCAGGGACACGCCGATCAGGGTGATGACCGTACCGGTGACGACCGGCGGGAAGAAGCGGACCAGCTTCCCGAAGTACGGGGCGGCGAGGAAGCCGACGATCCCGGCAACGATGATCGCGCCGAAGATGACGGGGATGGCGTCCGCGCCCTCACCCTTGCCTATGGCGATCATCGGGGTCACTCCGGCGAACGAAACGCCGTTGACGAAGGGGAGTTTGGCGCCGATCTTCCAGAAACCGAGGGTCTGGAGGAGGGTGGCGAGGCCGGCGGTGAAGAGCGAGGCGCCCATCAGGAACGCCGTCTCGGTCGCGGAGAGTCCGACGGCGGGGCCGACGATCATGGGCGGGGCCACGACACCCGCGTACATGGCGGCCACGTGCTGGAGGCCGCTCGTGAACATCTTCAGAGGAGGCAGGGTCTCGTCGACCGGGTGCTTCTCCTCCGGTACTGCGACTGCATCTTTGCGAAACCTGGGCGTGTGGGCCACGGCTTCCTCCGGTCGGGTAACACGTCGGCAGGGACGTGGGTGTCTTGGAGGTGGTGCGAACGCTGTGCGAGTCGAGCCGGTATGGAGTTGTGGATGGTGCGTGGTGTGTGTGGGGGGGGTACTTCATGCTCAGGAGGCACGGAAACGATTCGCCCAAACCGTTCCGGCCAAGCAGTGGCACGAGTCACCGCCCCGGGAACGCCCGAGGAAAAACCTCGGGCGCTTCCCGGGAACGGCTGCCGCGGACCCCGCTCGGGTCCGCGGCGACCGGCCGGGGGCCGTCCCCCCCGGCCGGACTCTGGGGGTCCCCCCGGCAGAGCCAGGGGGAGGATCAGCCCTGCGCGGTGATGCGCGCCAGGCGCTGGGCCTCTTCGCGGGTGGACACCGCGATGGCGTCCTCGTCGGCGAAGAGGAGCCGGTTGTTCTCGACGATCTGCTTGCCGTTGACGAACGAGGCCGTCACCGGGGCGGCCGCACCGAAGACCAGCGCGGTCACCGGGTCGGCGATCGAGGAGTGCAGGAAGGTGCTGATGTTCCAGAGCACCAGGTCGGCGCACTTGCCGGCCTCCAGCGAGCCGATGTTGCCGGCGCGGCCGAGGACCTGGGCGCCGCCGTACGTACCGAGGCGCAGGGCCTGGCGGGCGTTGAGCGCGGCCTCGCGGTGGACCGGGTTCAGCCGGTTGATCAGCAGCGCGTTGCGCAGCTCGGTGTGCAGTTCGCCGGACTCGTTGGAGGCGGTGCCGTCCACGCCGAGGCCGACCGGTACGCCGGCGGCCAGCATGTCCGGGACGCGGGCGATGCCGGCGGCCAGACGGGCGTTGGAGGACGGGCAGTGCGCGACACCGGTCTTGGTGCGGGCGAACGCGGCGATGTCGGAGTCGTTCATGTGGACGCTGTGCGCCATCCACACGTCCTCGCCGAGCCAGCCGGTCGACTCGAAGTAGTCGGTCGGGCCCATGCCGAAGAGCTCGTGGCAGAACTTCTCTTCCTCGACGGTCTCGCTGCCGTGCGTGTGCATGCGCACACCGAGGCGGCGGGCCAGCTCGGCTCCCTGCTTCAGCAGCTCGGTGGAGACCGAGAAGGGGGAGCAGGGGGCGACGGCGACCTGGGTCATCGCGTCGAAGGAGGCGTCGTGGTACTTCTTCACGGTCGCCTCGGTGTCGGCGAGCGCGCCTTCCAGGGTCTCGACCGCGTGGTCCGGCGGCAGGCCGCCGTCCTTCTCGCTGCGGTCCATGGAGCCGCGGGCGAGGGTGAAGCGGACGCCCATCTCGGACGCGGCGCGGATGATCGCGCCGGAGAGGTCGCCGGCACCCTTGGGGTACACGTAGTGGTGGTCCATCGCGGTGGTGACACCACCGCGGGCCATCGCGGCGAGGGAGCCCTGGGCGGCCGAGTAGGCCATCTGCTCGTCGATGCGCGCCCACGTCGGGTACAGCGCGACGAGCCAGTTGAAGAGGTTGTGGTCGGTGGCCAGGCCACGCGTGATCCACTGGTAGAAGTGGTGGTGCGTGTTGACCAGACCGGGAGTCACGAGGTGCCCGGTGCCGTCGATGCGGCGGACGACGTTGTCGAGGTTCTCGGGGGCCTTGCCCGCACCGATGGACTCGATCTTGTTGCCGGCGATGACGATGTGACCCGAGGCGTACTCGGTGTCGTTCGCGTCGACGGTTGCGATCGCACAGTTCTCGATGACGATGCGCTCTACTGCGCCGTCCTGGGCTGCCGATGCTGCCATGGGACTTCCTCGTGCTTTCAGTGGCGGTGCGGGCACGGCAAAACCCAGGGGATTTGAGTGCCGGAGCCGGGGGCCTGACAGCTGACAGTACTGTCGCCCCGTTGGTTGCGTCCGGGTGCCGATTCAGGAAGTGGGGGGCGTGTCGCGCGCCGTCCCGGGGCCACTGCGGAGCCCCGGGACGCCACGCGTACCGCGCTTAGAGGTTGGTCATGTCCACGGGGATGCGGGCGTCCACGCCGTCCCGCAGGATCGTGGCCTCGATCAGACCGTAGGGACGGTCCGCGGCGAAGTAGACCTCGTTGTCGTTCTTGAGGCCGAAGGGCTCCAGGTCGACCAGGAAGTGGTGCTTGTTCGGGAGCGAGAAGCGGACCTCGTCGATCTCCGAACGGTGGTTGATGATGCGCGAGCCCATCTGGTACAGGGTCTGCTGCAGCGAGAGGGAGTAGGTCTCGGCGAAGGCCTGAAGCATGTGCTTCTTGGTCTCGGCGTAGGACTTCTCCCAGTTGGGCATCCGCTGCTCGTCGTCGGTCCAGTTGAAGCGCCAGCGACCCGACACCTGGGTGGCCAGGATGCGGTCGTACGCCTCCTGCAGGGTCGTGTACTTGTCCTTCACGTAACCCCAGAACTCCGAGTTGGTGGAGTTCATGACGATCAGGTCCTTGAGGCCGGAGATGACCTCCCAGTTCTGGCCGTCGTACGTGATCTGGGTGACGCGGGTCTCCATGCCCTTGCGGACGAAGGAGTGGTTCACCTCGTCGGAGCCGATGAACTTGGAGTTGGCGTCCGAGGTGGCGATCCGGTCCCAGGCGTACTCCTCGATCCGGATGCGCGCCTTCTGGATCGGCTCCTGGCTGTTCACGAACCAGCGCGCCAGGTGGATGCCGAACTGCTCGGCGGACTCGATGCCGTACTCCTTGGCGAACGCGTACACCGTGTTCTTGGTGGTGTCCGTCGGCAGGACGTTGGCGTTCGAGCCGGAGTAGTGGACGTCGTCCATGTCGCCGGAGAGGGCGACCGAGACGTTGAGGTCCTTGATGTGGTGGGTGTCGCCGTCCCGCGTGATCTTGACGACGCGGTTCTCTGCTTTGCCGTACTGGTTCTGGCCCAGAATCGTGGCCATGCTAGCTCCCTCGGTAAACGGAGTAGCCGAACGGGTTGAGCAGCAGCGGTACGTGGTAGTGCTCGCCCGGGTTCACCGCGAAGGTGATGGTGACCTCGGGGAAGAACGCACCGCTGTCCCTTACGCGGGGGGCGTCCTGCTGCGCCTCGGCTTGCTTCTTCTCGAAGTACGTCTCGGTCTCGAAGTCGAGACGCACGTGGGTGGTGCCCTCCGGCAGCGCCGGCAGGTCCTTGCATCGCCCGTCCGCATCGGTGGCGGAGCCGCCCAGGGCCGCCCACTCGCCGTCCAGGCCCGTACGGGCGGACAGGGAGATGGCGACGCCCTCGGCGGGGCGTCCGATGCTGGTGTCCAGGATGTGCGTGGACACCGAAGCGGTGGTCGCGGTGCTCATGCTCACGCTCCTTCTTCTGCGAGTTCGACGAGGCGGGTCAGACGGATCCTGTTGATCTTGACGAGCTCGCCGCGGGCGATTTCCCGCTCCTGCTCCGGCGAGTTCTCGATCCGGACCCTGACCGCGTCCCGCATGAACTCACCGGTCGCACCGGTGGCACAGATGAGGAAGACGTGGCCGAACTTCTCCTGGTACGCCAGGTTCAGTTCGAGGAGCTCGGTCTTGAGCTCCTCCGAGGCGCCGGCCATGCCGCGCTGCTCGCGGGCGGAGGTCGGGTCTCCCGGCTTCGGCCGGCCGATCGGCGCGTGGCCTGCCATCGCCTCGGCCAGGTCCTCGGCGGTGAGCTCCGCCATGGCGGACTCGTTGGCCGAGAACAGGGCTTCGGAGCCGGCGAAGGGGCGCTGGGCGAGCAGCTTGCTCCCCCATGCCGAACTGGCGCACACCTCGTGCAGCTCGGCCTCGGCCGCACTGTCGTCCAAGGCGTTGAACCGGGTGAGACCCGGGGTCGGACTCGAAGTCACGGTAGGCCTCCGTGGCCTGTTGTTGCTTGACGGGCTGCGCATAGCTAACGCCCTCGACAACACGGCGTCAACACTTTGTTGAAACTTCCCGTACACAAAAGCCGCCGCCCGGATGAATTGGGCGGCGGCTCGTCACCATGGGTCAAGCGGCTTTCACGCTTGGTTGTCTTTGTTGGCGTTTTCCCTGTTCAAGTAGTTGTAGACCGTGAAACGGCTTACGCCCAGGGCTCCCGCGACCGTTTCCACACCGTGCCGCACGGAGAAGGCGCCGCGCGCCTCCAGTATCCGTACGACGTCCTGCTTGGTCTTCCGGTCCAGCTGTGACAACGGTACGCCGTGGCGGCGCTCCAGCGCCGCCAGGATCCGCTCCAGCGAGTCGGACAGCTGGGGCAGCCGTACGGCCAGCAGGTCCTCGCCCTCCCAGGTGAGCACGACGTCGTCGGGCTGAGCCAGGGCCGGATCCATCAGCTCGCCGCCCATCGCGTCGACCAGGGGCTTGACCGCGGTGACGAACGGGTGGTCGCGGGGCTCGGTCATGGGGTGTCCTCCCCGATCACGTTGACCTGGAGCGAGACGCGGGTGGCCCCGGACTCCAGCGAATCGCGCAGCAGCGCGGCCACCGCCGTCAGCACCGCGTCGGCGTCGCCCTCGGCGGTATTGCCGAACGGCCCCACGTCGACGGCGTCCAGCTGGGCCTTCTGGATGACCTCGCGAGCGGCCACGGCATGGGCGGGCGCCTCTTCGAGATCGAAGGGCTCGGTCGTGAACTCCACTCTCAATCGCACGCTGGTCAAGCTACCTCCCGGTCACGATTTTTCGGCAGTGCGGGCTTGACATCCACGCGGACGCCCATGCAGTCTTCCATCAAGCAGAAACTAACTTCCGCAATACGGAAGGAGCGCACACCCCTCATGGGATACACGGACCAGCGCTTCGATGTGAACCTTTCGATCCTCTTCACGGAACTCCCGCTCCTGGAGCGTCCCGCGGCTGCCGCCGCGGCGGGCTTCACCGCGGTCGAGCTGTGGTGGCCCTGGATCGAGACCCCCACCCCCGCTCAGGCGGAGCTGGACGCCCTCAAGAAGGCTCTCGAGGACGCCGGCACGCAGCTGGTGGGCCTGAACTTCTACGCCGGCCGGCTGCCGGGCCCGGACCGCGGCGCGGTCTCGGTACCCGGTGAGGAGTCGGACCGCTTCAACGCCAACATCAACGTGGCGGCGGACTTCGCCGCCTCGGTGGGCTGCAAGGCGCTGAACGCCCTGTACGGCAACCGCGTCGAAGGCGTGGACCCGGCCGTCCAGGACGAGCTCGCCCTGGAGAACCTGGTCACGGCGGCCCGGGCCGCCGACCGCGTCGGCGCGATCCTGCTGATCGAGACCCTCAACAAGCCCGAGTCGCCGCTCTACCCGCTGGTGAGCGCCCCGGCCGGCATCGAGGTGGTGGACAAGGTGAACGAGGCCACCGGCCTCGGGAACGCCAAGTTCCTCCTCGACCTGTACCACCTGGCGATGAACGATGAGGACCTCTCCGAGGTCATCGAAAAGTACGCCGCCAAGACCGGCCACGTCCAGATCGCGGACAAGCCCGGACGCGGTGCCCCCGGCACCGGCGAGCTGCCCCTGGAGGAGCTGCTCGACCAGCTGAAGAAGGCCGGATACGCGGGCTACGTAGGCCTGGAGTACAAGGCCGCCGACGCCGCCGCCTCCTTCGCGTGGCTGCCGGACGAGGCCCGCGCCGCCCAGTAGGCGGACAAAGTCCGGGCGATCAGCCGGGCACCCCTCGCACTTTTCGTACGAAGCATTAAGAGAAGGACCCTCATCATGAGCACCCTCCCCAACATCGCCTGGATCGGCCTCGGCATCATGGGCTCCCCCATGGCCGAGAACCTCCTGAAGGCCGGCTACCCGGTCACCGGCTTCACGCTGGAGCAGGACAAGCTGGACCGCCTGGCCGCCGCCGGCGGCAGCGCCGCCGGCTCGATCGCCGAGGCCGTCAAGGACGCCGACGTCATCATCACGATGGTGCCCGCCTCCCCGCAGGTCGAGGCCATCTCGTACGGCGAGAACGGCATCCTGGAGAACGCGAAGTCCGGCGCGCTGATCATCGACATGTCGTCGATCACCCCGCAGACCTCGATCGACCTCGCCAAGAACGCCGCCGAGAAGGGCATCCGCGTCATCGACGCCCCGGTGTCCGGCGGCGAGGCCGGCGCCATCGAGGCCGTCCTGTCGATCATGGTGGGTGGCGAGAAGGCCGACTTCGACGCGGCCCTGCCGATCCTCGAAGCCCTCGGCAAGACCATCGTGCTCTGCGGTCCGCACGGCTCCGGCCAGACGGTGAAGGCCGCCAACCAGCTCATCGTCGCCGTCAACATCCAGGCGTGCGCCGAGGCCGTGGTCTTCCTGGAGAAGTCCGGCGTGGACCTGAACGCCGCCCTGGACGTCCTCAACGGCGGTCTGGCCGGCTCCACGGTCCTGACCCGCAAGAAGGACAACTTCCTGAACCGCGACTTCAAGCCCGGCTTCCGGATCGACCTGCACCACAAGGACATGGGCATCGTCACGGACGCCGCCCGCAACGTCGGTGCGGCCCTCCCGGTCGGCGCGGTCGTCGCCCAGCTGGTCGCCTCGCTGCGCGCCCAGGGCGACGGCGGCCTGGACCACTCCGCCCTGCTCCGCGCGGTCGAGCGCCTCTCCGGCGCCCAGATCTGAGCGCCTCCCCTCTCGAAGGGGCCCTGAGTTTCCGGATGGTGCCGGTGCTGACACCTGTCCTGTCGCGCCCAAGCGCCGGCACCGTCCGGATTTCCTCTCTCCATCTTTGTTCAACAAACTGTTGACGCTGCGTTCGGCCTGAAATTAGGCTGTTCCGCATGACGGAAGACGCTTTCCGTCAGCAGGTTTCCCGTACGGAAGGTCACCATGTCGAAGCGCACGCTGACGACCGAGTCCGGCGCCCCGGTCGCCGACAACCAGAACTCCGCCACCGCCGGCGTCGGTGGCCCGCTCCTGATCCAGGACCAGCAGCTCCTGGAGAAGCTGGCCCGCTTCAACCGGGAGCGCATCCCGGAGCGCGTGGTGCACGCCCGCGGCTCGGCCGCCTACGGCCACTTCGAGGTGACCGACGACGTCACCGCGTACACCAGCGCCGCGTTCCTGAACACGGTCGGCAAGAAGACCGAGACCTTCCTGCGCTTCTCCACCGTCGCCGACTCGCTCGGCGGCGCGGACGCGGTCCGCGACCCGCGCGGCTTCGCTCTGAAGTTCTACACCGAAGAGGGCAACTACGACCTCGTCGGCAACAACACCCCGGTGTTCTTCATCAAGGACCCGATCAAGTTCCCCGACTTCATCCACTCCCAGAAGCGCGACCCCTTCACGGGCAAGCAGGAGCCGGACAACGTCTGGGACTTCTGGGCGCACGCCCCCGAGGCGACGCACCAGATCACCTGGCTCATGGGTGACCGCGGCATCCCGGCCTCGTACCGTCACATGAACGGCTACGGCTCGCACACCTACCAGTGGACGAACGCGCAGGGCGAGGCCTTCTTCGTCAAGTACCACTTCAAGACGAACCAGGGCATACGCTGCCTGTCGGGCGAGCAGGCGGCCGAGCTCGTCGGCAAGGACGCCAACTCGCACCAGACCGACCTGCTCCAGGCGATCGAGCGCGGCGTGAACCCGAGCTGGACCCTCTACGTCCAGATCATGCCGGCCGCCGAGGCCGCGGACTACCGCTTCAACCCGTTCGACCTCACCAAGGTGTGGCCGCACAGCGACTACCCGCTGCAGCGCGTGGGCCGCCTGGTCCTCGACCGCAACCCGGACAACGTCTTCGCCGAGGTCGAGCAGTCCGCCTTCTCCCCGAACAACTTCGTCCCGGGCATCACCGCCTCGCCGGACAAGATGCTCCAGGGCCGCCTGTTCGCGTACGCCGACGCCCAGCGCTACCGCCTCGGTGTGAACCACACCGTGCTGCCGGTCAACGCCCCGAAGGCGACGAAGGCCGACAACTACGGCCGCGACGGCGTCATGGCGCTGCGCAACGGCTCGCGCCACGACAAGAACTACGAGCCCAACTCGTACCAGGGCCCGGCCGAGACCGGTCTGGCGCTCGGCGCCCCGAAGGCCGTCTCCGGCTACACGGGCACCCACGAGGCTCCGGCCCACACCAAGGACGACGACTTCTTCCAGGCCGGTGAGCTCTACCGCCTGATGTCGGAGGCCGAGAAGCAGCGTCTGGTGGCGAACATCGCCGGCGGCCTGTCTCAGGTCACCCTCGAAGACGTCATCGAGAAGAACCTGGCTCACTTCCACGCCGCCGACGCCGACTACGGCAAGCGCGTCGAGGAGGCCGTCCGCGCCCTGCGCGACGCCTGAGCCGCTGAGCTGCACCGGGGACCTGGCGGGAGGTCAGGTCCCGGGTGCCGAGCCCGAGCCGCGGACCCGGATGAGGGGTGGTACGCGGTGAGGGCAGGACGAGGACCGCGACGGGCGTGTGAGCCAGTGCGGTGGTAATGGGGGCCGAGGCCCGTCTCTTGACCTGAGGGAGACGACGCCGGAGCTCTCGTCACCGCCCGTCGCGGTCCCAGCCAATCCCCTCTGTACGGGGGCTACGCACAGAGCCCCCCGCACGGAGGTCTCCCTACTCCGCCCGGCGGCGCGAACGTCCTGTCGCGCCAGCCTCGCACCGTCGGGCGGTCACACCCAAAGCGCCGAGTCACGGACGGTCCCGTGACTCGGCGCTTTGTCATGTCCGGCGGTCGTCGATCTCCACCGACAGGTACGGCCACGCGCTCGCGAGTGCGGCCGGATCGGCGAGCACCAGTGCCGGTCCCGGTGCGGGTGCGCCGCCCGCGCCGCCCGCGCCCGCCGCGCGTACGGGCTCGCCAGGGCTGAAGTGGACCGTCGTACCGGTCGTACCGTCATCGGCGACCGGCGTCAGGTCGGTGGTGGGTACGCCGTGTTCGTAGCGCTGGACCCAGGCCCCGCCCGCCCTGCGGTTGGTGTGGACGAGCCAGTCGCTCAGCGCCGCCACGACGGACATGCCGCGGCGCGGGTGGCCGTCGGGAAGGACCTGCGCGCCCGGGTCGTCGAAGAACCGGAGGTCCTTCGTCGCCATGACCGGCTTCCTCACCGGCCGGCCCTGATCGTCGAGGCGGGTGTCCGTACCCCGCCCCTCGTCCGCCACGGACACCGAGCCGTCGGGGTGGAGCGTGACCGTGCAACGCCCCTCGCCGCCGGAGCACTCCGCCTCGTCGGCCGCGTAGGCGAGGACTTCGAGGATCAGGTGGCGCAGGCCGCCGGGAGCGAACACGGCCCGGTCGCGGCGGATGCCGGCGAGGTGTTCGGCGTCCACGGATCGTGTCCAGTCGTGCGTCGTGTTGCGCCAGGAGGCCGTTGCTCTGTCCATCGGAGCAGTATGCCGACCCGCTTCCGCCGCCCGTCAGGTGCGGGTCCTGCGCCGGTACAGGGACAGGCGCAGGTGCAAGCGCAGGCGCAGGACGCACGGAAGCGGCCCCCGTTCCTCCTCACGGAGGGGCGGGGGCCGCTCTTGCGCTGCGAACTACGGACTACGGACTACGGGGTGCGGAGTGCGGAGTGCGCAGTGCGAACCGATGTCAGACGGACAGCGGGCGGATCGCGGTCGGGGCGTGGCCCGGCTCGGTCGCCAGCTCCTCGAACTCGGTGACGTCGCTCATGTCGACCGTCTTGCTCATCGAGATGTTGGTGACGCGCTCCAGGATGGCCTCGACGACGACCGGGACGCTGTACTCGGCGGCCAGCTTCTTGGCCTCCTCGAAGGCGGCGCCCAGCTCGTTCGGGTCGGTGACGCGGATCGCCTTGCAGCCCAGGCCCTCGACGACCTTGACGTGGTCGACGCCGTAGACGCCCAGCTCCGGAGCGTTGATGTTCTCGAACTCCAGGTTGACCTCGAAGTTGATGCCGAGGCCGCCCTGCGCCTGGCGGATCAGGCCCAGGTAGGCGTTGTTCACGAGGACGTGGACGTACGGGATCTTGTGCTGCGCGCCGACCGCCAGCTCCTCCAGCATGAACTGGAAGTCGTAGTCGCCGGAGAGGGCGACGACGGGGGTCTGCGGGTCGGCGGTGGCGACACCCAGCGCGGCCGGGATGGTCCAGCCGAGCGGGCCGGCCTGGCCGCAGTTGATCCAGTGGCGCGGCTTGTAGACGTGCAGCATCTGCGCGCCGGCGATCTGGGAGAGGCCGATGGTGGTGACGTAGCGCGTCTCCGGGCCGAAGGCCTTGTTCATCTCCTCGTAGACCCGCTGCGGCTTCATCGGGACGTTGTCGAAGTGCGTACGGCGCTGCAGCGAGCCCTTGCGCTCCAGGTGCGAGGCGACCCAGGCGCTGTAGTCGGGCAGCTTGCCCTCGGCCTTGAGCTCCTTGGCGACCTCGATGAACAGCTCCAGTGCGGCCTTGGCGTCGGAGGCGATGCCGAAGTCCGGGGCGAAGATCTTGCCGATCTGGGTGGGCTCGATGTCGACGTGGACGAACTTGCGGTCGCCCAGGTAGGCGTCCAGGTTGTAACCGGTGTGGCGGTTGGCCCAGCGGTTGCCGATGCCGAGGACGAAGTCCGACTCCAGGAACGTCGCGTTGCCGTAGCGGTGCGAGGTCTGGACGCCGACCATGCCGGCGGCGAGCTCGTGGTCGTCCGGGATGACGCCCCAGCCCATGAGGGTGGAGATGACCGGGACGCCGGTCAGCTCGGCGAACTCGACCAGCAGGTCGGAGGCGTCGGCGTTGATGATGCCGCCGCCGGCCACGATCAGCGGGCGCTCGGAGTCCAGCAGGAACCGGATCGCCTTCTCGGCCTGGGCGCGGGTCGCGCGCGGCTTGTAGACCGGCAGCGGCTCGTAGGTCTCCGGGTCGAACTCGATCTCGGTCAGCTGGACGTCGATCGGCAGGTCGATGAGGACCGGGCCGGGGCGGCCGGAGCGCATGAGGTGGAAGGCCTGCTGGAAGACGCCGGGGACCTGCGCGGCCTCCAGGACGGTGGTCGCGGCCTTGGTGACCGGCTTGGCGATCGAGGCGATGTCGACGGCCTGGAAGTCCTCCTTGTGGAGCTTCGCGACCGGAGCCTGACCGGTGATGCACAGGATCGGGATGGAGTCCGCGATGGCCGAGTACAGACCGGTGATCATGTCGGTGCCGGCGGGGCCGGAGGTGCCGATGCAGACGCCGATGTTGCCCGGGTTGGTGCGGGTGTAGCCCTCCGCCATGTGGGAGGCGCCCTCGACGTGGCGGGCGAGGGTGTGGCTGATGCCGCCGACGTTCTTGAGCTCGCGGTAGAACGGGTTGATCGCGGCGCCGGGCACGCCGAACGCTTGCGACACACCCTCGCGCTTGAGGATCTCCACTGCAGCGGCGGCGGCTGTCATACGAGGCATCGAGTTCTCCTGCGGGTCAGGCGGTCAGGCGGTCAGGCTGCTTCCGGATTCCGGACTTCCAGCGGGTTTCCGCAATCCGGAAGTTTTGTTCTGCTATACGGAACAAGCTAAGCGGCGAGTCACGGCACGTCAAGCAGCTTCGGGACCCCGGAACACACCAAAAGCCGCTTGTCGCGCAAGCGACTTGTACGAACGACCGGGGCGCGGCCGAATATCAGCGGAGAATCGAGGGCGCGCCCGCCCCGCCGGTGGCGGGTGGTGGAGCATGGATCCACGCAGAGCGACGACGGAGGGGCAGTACTCATGGCGGATGCGGTACCGGTGCCCTGCCCGGCGTGCCTGCGCGAGAACGACTACGCCGCCCCGGTCTTCCCGTGCGCGTGCGGGAGTCCGGTCGTCCCGCCGCTGGATCTGGCGACGGCGCCCGCGCCGCTGACGCACCGCACCTGGTCCGAGACGTGGGTGGCGGTGCGCTGCGCGGCCTGCGGGCGGGTGAGCGAGTGGCCGCACCCGGAGCTGGGGTGCGCGTCGTGCGGGACGGTGGCGCGGATCGCGGTGCACCCGGTGGATCCGGTGGCGCCCGGGGCGTCCGGGGCGTCCGCGCCGGGTGGCGGCGTGGGACAGGGGGCGCGTCCGGACGTACGGGGAGGACGGGGAGGCGGCGTACGGGGGCAGGGTCGGACGGGACCGGGGGGCTCCGCCCGCCCGGACGGGCCCGGGGGCTTCGGCGGCTCCGGCGGCTCCGGCGGCTCCGGAGCAGCTGGGACCGGCGCCCCCGGCGGGCCTCCGGCGGCTCCCGGGCGGCGGCCCGCGTTCCGCCCGGTGACCATCCGTACCGCCCAGGACGCGGTGGCCACGGCCGCGCTGTACCTGCGGTGGCTCGGCTTCCAGGACGTCCGCCGGCCCGACGGGCGGCCGATCCCCACGGCGGCCGTGGACCTGCGGGCCCCGGGGCTGGTGGCCCAGGTGGACCCGACCACCGCTCCGGCCGGGCTGCGGGCCGTGGAATGCGTCTGGCTGAACGGGCTGACGGCCTCCGCGACCAGCGTCTACTTCTCGCTGGCCGGGTACACGCAGGACGCCCGCTCCCGCGCGGACGACCTCGGGATACCGCTGTTCGTCATGGACCTCACGGGCATGCCGCAGCCGGTCAACGACCCGGCGGACGCGCTGGTGGGCGCGGGGGCGTAGGGCGCGGCCCGGGGTGGCGGGCGCGGGGCCCGGTCGGCCCCGGCCCCCCGCGTCCGCCCCGTCCACCCCGTCCACCCCGTCCACCGGTCCGCGGGGCAGGACGTAGGCTCGGAGCACATGGCGGAACACGTATCCGTATCTGTGCCGAGGAGAGCCCGATGAGCCTGTACGACATCCCGCTGACCACCCTGTCCGACGAGCCCACCAGCCTGGCGGCCCACAAGGGCAAGGCGATCCTGCTGGTGAACACCGCCTCGCAGTGCGGTCTCACCCCGCAGTACTCGGGACTGGCCCGGCTGCAGTTCGCGTACGAGACGAAGGGCTTCACCGTCATCGGCGTGCCCTGCAACCAGTTCGGCGGCCAGGAGCCCGGCACCGCCGACGACATCGCGACCTTCTGCGCGGCCGGCTTCGGCGTGACCTTCCCGATGCTGGAGAAGACCGAGGTCAACGGCGACAACCGGCACCCGCTGTACACGGAGCTGGTGAAGACCGCGTACGCCGACGGCGAGGCGGCCGAGGACATCCAGTGGAACTTCGAGAAGTTCCTGATCTCCCCGGCCGGCGAGGTCGTGGCCCGCTTCCGGCCGAGCGTCGAGCCCGAGGCCCCCGAGGTCATCGCGGCGATCGAGGCGCAGCTGCCGGCGTAGCCTTCGCGCGGCGCGGACCGTACGGGGGCGGGCAGGCCATGCGGCCGGCCCGCCCCCGGCCGTACCGGTACGCGGTACGCGGTACCAGGTGGCGGTACGGGCTGCTCAGCCGAGCTCGGCCTCGTCGTACTCCGCCCCCGAGCCGGCCGCGGTCAGCTCGCGCAGCTCCACCCGGCGGATCTTGCCGGACACGGTCTTCGGCAGCTCCGCGAACTCGATGCGGCGGATCCGCTTGTACGGGGAGAGCACGGCGCGGGAGTGCGCGAACAGCGCCCGGGCGGTCTCCGGGCCGGGCTCCCAGCCGGCGGCGAGCGCGATGTACGCCTTCGGCACGGCGAGGCGCAGCGGGTCCGGGGCCGGGACCACGGCGGCCTCGGCGACGGCCTCGTGTTCGAGCAGGGCGCTCTCCAGCTCGAACGGGCTGATCTTGTAGTCGGAGGCCTTGAAGACGTCGTCCGAGCGTCCGACGTAGGTGAGGTACCCGGCCTCGTCGCGCGAGGCGATGTCCCCGGTGCGGTAGAGCCCGTCCGCCATGGCCTCGGCGGTGCGCCCGGGGTCGTCGCGGTAGCCGGTCATCACCCCGGCGGGGCGGGTGCGCAGGTCCACGCAGATCTCCCCCTCGTCCGGGGACTCCTTGCCGGTGACGGGGTCGAGCAGCACGATCTCGTACCCGGGCGCCGGGCGCCCCATCGAGCCGGGCGTGACGGGGGCTCCGGGGAAGTTGCCGATCTGGAGGGTGGTCTCGGTCTGGCCGAACCCGTCGCGGATGGTGACGCCCCAGGCCTCGCGGACCTTCTCGATGACCTCGGGGTTGAGCGGCTCGCCCGCGGCGACGGCTTCGCGGGGCGGGGTGCGCAGCTTGGTGAGGTCGGACTGGATCAGCATCCGCCACACGGTGGGCGGGGCGCAGAAGGTGCTCACGCCGTGCCGGTCCATCTCCGCCATCAGGCGCTCGGCGTCGAAGCGGGCGTAGTTGTGGACGAAGACGGTGGCGCCGGCGTTCCACGGGGCGAAGAGATTGGACCAGGCGTGCTTGGCCCAGCCGGGCGAGGCGATGTTGAGGTGCACGTCGCCGGGGCGCAGGCCGAGCCAGTACATGGTGGAGAGGTGGCCGATGGGGTACGAGGCGTGCGTGTGCTCGACCAGCTTGGGGCGGGCGGTGGTGCCGGAGGTGAAGTACAGCATCAGCGGGTCGGTGGCCAGGGTCTCGCCGTCCGGGCTGAAGCGGGCGTCGGCGGCGTACATGTCCTCCAGCCGCCGCCATCCGGTGGGTACGCCGGCTCCGGCGGCGATCCGGGTGTAGGTGCCGGGGACCTCGTCGAACTTGCCGGTGTCCTCGGCGCGCACGACGACGTGCCGTACGTGACCGCGCTCGATGCGGTCGCGCAGGTCGGCCGCGCCGAGCAGGGGCGTGGCCGGGATGACGACGGCGCGGAGCTTCATCGCGCCGAGCATGACCTCCCACAGCTCGCGCTGGTTGCCGAGCATGACCAGGACCCGGTCGCCGGCCGCCACGCCCTGGTCGCGCAGCCAGTTGGCGGCGGAGGCGGACCGTACGGACAGCTCCGCGAAGGAGACGGACCGGCTGGTGCCGTCCTCCTCCACGATGCGCAGGGCGTCGGCGCCGTTGCCGTCGGCGATGTGGTCGAACCAGTCCAGGGCCCAGTTGAAGCGCTCGGGGCGGGGCCAGGTGAATCCGGCGTGGGCGGCTTCGTAGTCCCCGCGCCGTTCGAGCAGGAAGTCGCGTGCGGCGAGGAACTCGGCGGTGGCGCCGGTGTTGTGCGTCATGGAAGGCATCGTGCCGTGCCGCCCCTACGCCCCACCAGAGCGGCGTCAGCCGTGGATTGACCCGAAGCGCACCGAGGGGCGCCGGCCGGTCCCGTCGGTCTCGCCCATCTCGGCGATCATGCGCTCCCCTTCGGCGACGATGTGCTCCTTCTGCGCCGTGGAGACCTTCCCGAACAGCTCGACGGCGATCGACGCCTCGCCCCCCTGCTCTTTGCCATCCTTGCCCTCCTTGGCCTCCTCGCCCCCCTTGTTCTGCTTGTCCTCCCATCGCCACAGCCCGGCGACGAAGCCGTCCACGAGGAGGGTGCGGTGGGCCTGGTTCCCCGTCCAGGTGCGTCCCTTGAGCTCGGCGGGGATCACGCGGGTGCGGTCGGCGTGGGAGAGCAGCAGGTTGTCGAACTCCGGGAGGAAGCGGGGCGGCGCCGGGGTGTCGGCGTCGGGCCGGGGCGCGTCGGGCAGGTCGAACAGCTCGACGCCGTTCTCGTCACGGAAGGCGGCCAGGCGGGGCCGCAGCCGCTCGAAGGCCTCGCGCAGCCGGGTGAGTCCGGCCCAGGTCTGCATGTCCTTGACGGAGGCGGGTCCGAAGGCGCCGAGGTAGCGCAGGACAGTGTCGTCGACGGAGTGCGCCGGCGGCTCTGCGCCCGGCGGCCGACCGAGCCACTGCTCCAGCGTGGTGAGCCGCACCTGCCCGCTGCGCCCCCAGACCCCGCGCGGCGTGACCTGGACGAGCGGCAGCCGGCAGCGCGCGGCGACGGACAGGGACTGCGGGTCGGCGGCCGGCCAGTGCGTGAGCAGCTCCTCGCGGATCTCGCCCATCGTGCGGGGCTCGGCCTCGACGAAGGCGCGGGCGAGCTCGCCGAGCCGCTCCAGGTCCACTCCGACGAGGCCCTTGCGGAAGGCGCCCACTTCCCGGTCGCGGGCGGCCTGGACCAGCGGACGCAGGGTCAGCGCGTCATGGGCGGTGTGGGTGTGGATCGTGGACCGCATGGTGACCATCCGGACCACCTTGCGGGACTCCATCAGCTGCGCGAGCGCGGCGGGGCGGAAGCCTTCGAGCCGGGCGTGCAGCTGGAAGTACGGCGGTTTCACGTTCTGCGCCTGGAGTCCGAGCAGGTGCGCGACGGCTTCCTCGGCGGAGAGCGCGGCGCGGCTCAGGAGCAGTTGGCGCGCGAGCGTGGCGCGGTTCAGTGAACGGGTGTCGAGTACGGAGCCCATACCGGCAAGCTACCCGTACTCGCGGACAGGAACGGTCCGCAATCCACGAGGCAGAAGCAGTCCCAAACCGCCCCACACCCCCCTGAACCCCCCTACGCCTTCCGATATCCTTCCCCTTGCCGACCGTAAAGATGTCCGACTGGGGAGCTGACCTGCGATGCCGGAGCACCCGGACCACCGCCACCGCCGCCCCTCCCCCTCCGGGAAGCGGACCGGCTGGCGCCGCCCCACGCCCCCGCCCGCCGCGCCGCCCACTTCCCGGCCGGCCGCCCCGAAGCCCGCACCGGCGGCGGCCACGCCCCCGGACCACCGCAGCGTGATCGACTCCGCCGTCTACCGCGACGGCCGGCGCGTCGCCTCCCCCGCGACCCTCGCGGAGACGTTCCGCCGGCTGCGCGACGAGCCCGACGGCATGGCCTGGATCGGCCTGCACCGCCCGACCGAGCCGGAGCTC
Source organism: Streptomyces sp. NPDC002181 (assembly GCF_042890485.1). Lineage (NCBI taxonomy): Bacteria > Bacillati > Actinomycetota > Actinomycetes > Kitasatosporales > Streptomycetaceae > Streptomyces > Streptomyces sp. NPDC002181. The sequence continues at coordinate 627,422 of NZ_JBIASC010000002.1, forward strand.
CACTCGCTGGCCGCCGAGTTCAACCTCCACGAGCTCGCCGTGGAGGACGCCCTGGAGGCCCACCAGCGCCCCAAGCTGGAGCGCTACGGGGACACCCTCTTCGTCGTCCTGCGCGCCGCGCGCTACCTCGACGCGTCGGAGGAGGTCGAGTTCGGCGAGCTGCACGTGTTCCTCGGCCCGGACTTCCTGATCACCGTCCGACACGGCGCCGCCCCCGACCTCTCCGCGGTCCGCCGCCGCATGGAGGAGACCCCGGAGCTCCTCTCCCTCGGCCCCGAGGCCGCCCTGTACGCGATCCTCGACGCGGTGGTCGACGGCTACGCCCCCGTCGTCGCGGGCGTCCAGAACGACATGGACGAGATCGAGACGGAGGTCTTCCGCGGCGACCCGGAGGTCTCGCGCCGCATCTACGAACTCTCCCGCGAGATGGTCGAGTTCCAACGCGCCACCCGCCCCCTGGTCGGCATGCTCCACGCCCTCATGGCGGGCTTCGCGAAGTACGGCACGGACGAGGAACTCCAGCGCTACCTGCGCGACGTGGCCGACCACGTGACGCACACGAGCGAACGCGTGGACGGCTTCCGCCAGGCCCTGACGGAAATCCTGACGGTCAACGCCACCCTGGTCTCCCAACAACAGAACGCCGAAATGCGAGCCCTGGCCGAAGCCGGCTTCGAACAGAACGAGGAGATCAAGAAGATCTCCTCGTGGGCCGCCATCCTCTTCGCCCCCACCCTGGTCGGCACGATCTACGGCATGAACTTCGAGACCATGCCGGAACTCCACTGGGCGGCGGGCTACCCCTTCGCGATCCTCCTGATGGCAGTGGTGTGTACAAGCCTGTACGTCATCTTCAAAAAGCGGGACTGGCTGTAGAGAGTCGGCAAGAGCCCCTGGCCAAGTTCGCTATAGCGATCGCACCCGAGAGGTTAATCCGGGGGCCTGGAGAGAATGCGCGACGCTGGGGGGGAGCATGCCATCGGCTCAGACCAGCCACTCCGGACCGCTGACCTGGCCGACGAGCACTGCCATGCCAGCTCAGCCCGTCACAGAGAGTGCGGTAAACCGTCGGCCAGCGTCTGAGGCCGCTTTGGCGATGCCCTTGTGGTGCGGGCCTCATCGTGGATGGGAGACCGCCGGTCTTGGCGACAGGTCCTCGTCCTGCCCGTTCGGGGGACGGGTATCCGGCCCTCCCCCTAAGTTGCCTTCATGGCTGCCGAGGACCACAGACCGTCCGGCCTGGAAACGCTGGTCACCCTCGTCCACCGGCATCTGCTTTACGAAGAGGCTTGGCGTCGCTCCGGTACCTGGCCAACCGAAGACGCTCGGCATGGCCAACCCGCCCACGGCACCCATCCACTACGCACCACCGAGACAAAACAGGAGGCTCGTAGATGGGCCCGACATCTCTCACCGCACCCGCAACGGCATCCACGCCGGTGATGTCAGTCCTAGCTCTCGTCCTGGGCTGCTCCGTCGTCGCGGGAATCCTTGGACACGTTCGTCACCGGTCTGCGTGCTGGTGCCACGGTCCGCCGCGACCATGAAATTCCTGGTCGCGCGTATCGAGTACCCCTACCGAATACGTCGGCGCACCAGTAACAGTCCCGAGGTCCTCAACACGAACGCATTCGCCGGACATGATCTTCAGGAGACACTCGCATAGAGCCGTGCCTGGATCTCGACGGAGAGCGTGATAATCGGCGAGGTCTTCGACAAATACCTCGCTGGCCTTGATGCAGCCTTCAAGCAGGCTTGCAGCGACGCGCGGAACGCCGCGCCCGTCACGACCGCAACTGAGATGAATCTGGGCAGCTTCGGGATGGGGAACCAACAGCTGTCACCACGATGGAGCGCGCCCTCACCTACCGCTTCGGGCTTCGGCGCCTGATCCCCACGTTCGCACTGAGACGTATCTTCAAGCAGCGTGGGCTGCGGGCGAAAGCGCAGCGATATTTCAACCCCTAGACGCCTGCACCATGCGACGACGAGCAGATTGAAACCGGCCTCTTTCTCGCGGCGGCGCTCACCTAAGCCGTGCCACCCAGAACGGGCCGTAAGGCGGCACCTGGCCCGCCAGCAAGAGGATTATCCCGAGAGGCCGCTCGCAACCGACGACAACAGAGTCCGCCGTGGCGGACCATCTGCCGCGCCGGATGACAGCTGGTGACCGAATCGGTCGTACACCAGTTGTCCGGGGGTGGGGATCCAAGACGGTCGCAGGGGCGTGCCAACGCCGCGGGACGCCAATGCCCAGAGGGTGATGGCGGCCCAACGCAGCCGAGACACGAAGCCGGAGCTCGCCTTGCGGCGTGCTCTCCACGCATTGGGCTTCCGCTACCGCGTGCACCTGCCCATCCCTGGGATGCCGCGCCGCCGTGCTGACGTCACCTTCACGAGATGGCGGACTGCCGTGTTCGTCCAGGGGTGTTTCTGGCACGCGTGTCAGAAACACTTGCACGCTCCGAAGCACAACTCCGATTGGTGGCAGCAGAAGCTCCAAAACAATGTTCGCCGCGACGAGGAGACCGACACCCACCTCGTACTCCTGGGCTGGCTGCCGCTGCGCATCTGGGAGCACGAAAGCGTGGATGGCGCCGTCGGAAGGGTGACGGCTGCCCTCGCCGCCCGTGACCACCCTCTGGCCCTGCGGCTAGGGGTCCAGGACGTCATCAAGCCTGGCCTGGTGGGTCCCCCTGGCCCCCTCCTCGGGGCAGGTAAGGCCCCTCACGGGCGCGGTGAAGGGGAGCCTCTGAGGGCCGACTGCCTACCGGATCAGCTCCCGTCCTTGTAGTCCGAGTCCCGTACGTGAGGCGCTGCGGGTCCGTGCGGGTTTTGCAAGGTGTCCCAGAAGTGCGGACGTGGCGTATCGCCCTCGGCCGCTTCCTGCCAGCCTTGGATCCGTTCACCCTCGTCGCTCGCCGCCGCGCCCGGCATGAACGTGGCCGCATCCGCGTCGGTGGGCTGTGAGCCCTCGGGGGCTGGGAAGTGCGGCGACCAAGTCCCGGTGTTGTCTCCCTCATCTGAAGCCCTACCCTCTGGCCCCTCACCCCCGCCCTCGTCGGACGTAAGGAGGAGGGTCCGCCTGATCTCCTCGGCGGCCTCGTCCAGCCCGGCTGCCTCCAGGCTCCGCACCACACGGTGCACGAACACCGTGTACTCATCCATGTCCGACTTCAGGCCCACCGCCGCCAGCAACAGGAGCAGCCGGTCCGAAGCCCCCACTTCCTCCTCATGGTTGAACGCCCCTCCTCCTTGACTGTGCCCGTCCCACAGCGGGCCCCCGGCGGTCGCCTCGCTTCGCGCACCCACGGGCGGGACGAGCAGGTGACGGAAGAGCTCGGGCACCTCCTCGTCGTTGGCCGCCGCCGCGATCTGGGCGAGCGGGCCGATCATGTCGACCGCCTTCTCGATCTCGTTCTCGTGTCGGGCCAGCCACCACACCACCGCGCTGCCCGCACTCTTGAGCACGTCGTCACCTAGGTAGCGCCGCTTGTTGCGCTCGTGATGACGCTCGTACTCCCAGACCTCCTCGTCCTTGCGAAGGTCGTTCAACTTCCGTAGGCGCTCGCGATCAGCGCGGGCGAGGGTCAGCGTCACATCCGCTGCCAGGGCCTTAACCCGTCCGCTCCGGTCCGGGAGCGGGACGCCCAGCTCCCCCTCCAAGAGATACCGCGCGAAGCTCGCCCGACCGGGCTCCTCGTGGTGGACGACCGCCAAGGCCCGGCTGACGACCGAGGCCACGGCAAGGGCCGGGGAGGCGCCGTCAGAGTAGCCGTCGTGACCGGGAGCCGGCCTCCACCACACGGTTGCGGAGAAGAGAAAGTCGTAGCCGTCCGCCGAGCTCGGCAGCGCCGCGTCGACCACCCGCGTCTCCTCGTACGGCTGCTCCGACGGCGCCGCGGGCGGCTCGGGTTCCCTGGGCTCGTGCGGATCGACCGGCACGCTGCCACGGCCGGGGGCCATCATCACGAGCAGTAGGGAACCCGAGGTCGTGACCATGCACATGAAGCCGCACAGCCACGCCGACCAGTGCAGGAGGTTCCCGAGCGCAGCCGGTGCCAGGCCGCAGAGAGCGACGAACAGCAGGCTGGGAAAGCGGTGTTTCATCGTGCCTCCGTGGTCCGTGGTCCGCCACCCGTACTCTGCGTGCGGGCGTACTGTGCGTGGTCGATGTGCCGCCAGAAGAGGGCGGCGACAGCCTCCCTCGACGGGTGGCGCGTGGGTCCCACCCAGTCGTAAGCGATGGCGTAGAGGCGGTGAAGAGCGACCGCGCGGCTGTGCGTCGCCCTGACCATCAAGCCCAGCGCCATCTCCTGCGTACTGTCGCCAGCCACTGCGTTCAGCCAGCTACTCGCCAACAGGTTCCAGAGGTCCGTCGGCCGCTGCGAGAAGACCGCCTCCCAGCCCAGGAACAGGTCCGGCCATGGTGGCGGATCCGGTGCCCGAGCGCTGCTCAGCAGCTCGGTAAGCAGGCGGAGATGGGGATCCGTCTCGCGCGGCACCCGGCCCGTCCGCTCCCGCAGGCGGTCAATGAGCAGTCGGTAGAGCCGACGGTCGCGGCCGGCGAGGTCGAGGAGTGCCTCCCGCGCCTCACCCGCCGCCGCCCCTTTCCGTACGGCGAGGTGGTGGAGCCGCACCATCGCCTGATCAGGGTGCGTCGCGCCGAGGCTCTGGAGGCAGACGTTGGTCAGGATGCGGGCGAGACCATCCGATAAGGGGCCGGACCTCGCGCACTCGTACATCCGCCTGCGGAACCAACCCCCGAACCTCTCGTGGCTAAGACCGAGTTCGAGGGCGGCCACAGCTCGCCGGTCGCGCGATGCTCCGGTTGCACGATCCGTCCAGCGCACCACCAGGTCGAAGAGGTGGTCGGGCCGACCGACGGCAAGAGACCGCTCGCCGAAGCGGACGACGGCGTTCACTCTGTCGTCGGTGGTCAGACCGTGTAGACCAGTGGCATGGCCGATCCAGTCCCTGAGCTCATCGCGCACCCCAGGGAAGTTCGCCCAGAAGTACGTCCGTACGGCGTCGGCGTATGCCAGCCGCCCGAAGCGCAGCCTTCCGTCAGCATCCCGCTCGATCCCGAGCGCCTCCAACCGCTCCCCGAAGTCCCTCCCCGCGAGCTCAGTAGTCGCCTCTTCCTCGTGCCTCACCGTCTTCATCAAGCCGTGCCACGCCTCGTAGACGGTGTCGGCATGGGCCTCCTCGAACACCGCCGTCGCAAGCAGCAGCGCCCGCTCGGACGCAGTGCGGACCGTCGTCACCTGCTTGCCCACTTCACCGGCACGATCATTGACCGCGTGCATCGCCTGCTCGAGCCATCCCGCGAAATCGGCGCCGAACCGACCGTCTTCACGAGCGGACCTGATCAGCCCTGCAAGCCGCGCCAGTTCCCGCATGGGTGAGCGTTCACACAGGCGCTGCAGGTCGTCGCTCCGCAAGTCGGCGGAGCGGAAGGGCATGCGGTCCATGCGGAGGTACCGGGTGACGACGGCAACGCCCCGGGGGCGCCGCAGCGTCACCCTGTCCGGTTCGAGGTCCGGCGAATGGGCGTGATCCATGCCCGCCGGCAAGACGACGACCAAATGGGCCTTCGCCTCCTGGACCTGTGAACGACGCAGAGCCATGAGGCGCTGGGCCTTGGTGTACGCCTCCTCGTCGGCGATTCCAGAGAGGTCGAGGAGGAACCGGTCCCCCTCGTCGGGCGCGAGAGGGCTCCCCTCCGTGTCCGTGTCCTTGTCCGTGGCGGGAAGCTCCTCGAACCGGACGCCATCCTCGTCGGCGCCCTCGTCCTCACCGAGCCCGTGCAGCAGCATGATCGCCGCTGCGCGGCGGCCACTGCCGGGCGGCGCCTCCAGCAGCACCACGGACCCCGGCTTCGCCAGGCGTTCGGCAGCAACGCGGTAGCCCACCGGTCGAACGAACCGGTCGGCCAGGCGCTTCCGATCCTCACGGGCGACCCTGAGGGACTCGACCCCTCTACGGATCATCCAGTCCGCGCCGGCGCCGTAGTAGACGTACTGGTGCCCCTCACCGTTGTTCACCGGGCCGCGCGGATCGTTGACGGTGACGCGGTCCTGCTCGGTCATCGTCCGTCGTCCGAGCGTCGACGCTCGCGCTCGATGCGCTGGTGGACCGTACCGCTGTTGTCGCCCGCCGTAAACTGGACCCCGGTGTTGTCACCCTGGAAGTGGGGCGCGTTGTACTGGTGTCCCCGACCGGTGTTCACCGGCCCCTGCGGCTCGTTGACAAAGGTGCCGGACAGGTCTCCATTGAGGTTTCCGATACCGCCTCGCACCCGTTGCTCGACATCGCGCGTCCGCATCCTGGTGTGCCCGGCGTCCTGGGCCGACTTCTTGCGGGGCTTCGCCTCTGCCCGCTCCCGCGCAGCGCGGAGGTCGCGGTCCACTGCGCCCAGCTCGGGCAGCAGTCGGCCGAGGGCGTCGCCGATCGCCGTCAGGTCCGACTCTGCGTTGCGGTGGTCGAACCGCCGGTACTGGCAGTCCGCCAGCTCCCGCAGATCGTCCGGGAGGACGGCGTGGTCGATCCGTGTGGCCTTTCCGACGAGCACTGGGATCACGAGAATCCCTCGGTCGAGCGCGGTCTGGATCTCACGACGGCTCCAGTCCTGGTCGCTTTCGATGGCGGAGCGGCCGTCTTCCCCCTGTACTTCCGCCCAGCGCGGGCCGATCACGGCTACGAGCGCCTCGCACTCCTCCACCGCCCTGACCAGTTCCGCTGGGAAGCGGTGTCCGAGCGCGATCGAGGTGCTGGCAAAAAAGATCCGCTCGCTGCCGAACCGCCGGGCTAACTCGCGAGCGATCATGGTCGCCGCTGATTCCTCGTCGCCTGTGCGGTAGTTGACGAAGACGTTGGGCATGAAGGTTCCCTTCGTGGGAGGCAGACGGAAGACAGTGCCGAATGGGTACGAGTTCGGGTGCTGTGAACCGGGGCTTCGCGACCCTGGTCCACCCGGGTGGTGAGGCCCGACCGTGCGACGGCATGGCGTCCACAGGAGGGCCTACGGATGCGCACCGCCCGGCGGGTCACTGACCGCGGGCAGCCCCCGAGAAGCCAGGGCGCAGCGCGACGCATCAGGCGGGGACTGAAGCGTCTCGCCGGGGGTCGTCGGATCTGGAGGGACCGGGCAGTCCGGCGAGACGCACGGCTCGAGCCCGTATCGGTCGTGGAGTCCTTGTCAGTCGTGCGCGGGGGCGAGCACCCGTGCCAGCGCCGGTTGCAGATCGTGTACGGCCCGACTGCTCCGGAACCGGGAGAGTTCCCGCGCGAGACGCTGGACATCGCTGTTCACCGTCGCCGAGGGTACGGCCGGCATCACTGCCAAGAGCTCCCCGGCGATCGCGCACGCGCGTTCGACCTCTCCGGAGGCCGCGTGGGCCAACGACCTGCGGAAGCCGTATCGGGCGCGGGTTCGCAGCGCGTGCGGCGGGAGGCGACGGCACTCCCGGTCAAGGACCTCGGCGGCGGCCTTGGGCCGACCGAGGTCGTACAGGCACCAGCCGGTCGTCATCGCCGCCGGATCGCTCACGTTGGTGGTGCCGATGACGGGGCCGGCGCCGCTGCGGGCGTCGTCACTATCGAGCAGCTCCCGTGCCCTGTCGAGGCTGCGGAGGCAGTCGAGTTCGTCGCCGACTAGCGCGTGCCCCTGCGCCTCCCGCTGGGCCGCGAGTCCCCGGATGCGCGGCGGCAGTTTGTCACTCTGCGCCCGTCGGGCCAGGGCGACGGTGCTCGCGGCGTCCCCGCCGTAAAGCGTGACAAGGGCGCGGCGCACAAGCGCGTAGGAACCGAGGTACGAATCGCCCCCTGCGCGTGCCAGTCCGTCGGCCTCACCGGTCCAGCCGAGTGCAGCGGCGCTGTCTCCGGCCTCCTGGGCCATCCAGCCGGTGAACTCCGCAAACCGCGAGGCAAGCAGGAGCGCGGGGGCCCGAGTGGCGGACGGGCTGTCGGCGGCCAGAGCGGCGATCGTGCGCGTCTGGGCCTCCAGCAAGGGGAGCAAGACCTTTGGCGCGGTGGACTGGCCGAGCATTCGTAGCTGGTCGAACTGCGTGCGGAAGGAGGGAAGGAGGGGGTCGGTGGCAGAGAATGCCCGACCGCCGAGTTTCAGTCCGAGGTCGATCAATGCTCCCGTACCCGCCGCGAGAACCTCCCGGCGCCCGACGAGCCACGGGCTCGGGGTTGCGGGGGTTTCGGTAGTGTCCGACTCGGTCTCGGGGCGGGCTGCCAGACGCTGCAACTCACCGTTCGCGCCGAGGAAAGCGTCGCACCGACGGGCCAGCTCGGGGGACGCAGAACGCTCCCCGCGTTCGACTTTACTGAGGTACCCCTTGTCGTAGTTGAGCGCCACGGAGAACTCGGTCAGAGTCAGTCCCGCATCCTGTCGTAAGCGACGAAGTTCTGGGCCGAAAGGTGAAGTTGCACTCATTATTGGCCTCCCCTTGAATAGCGAACGTGTGGGTCGTAGCCCGTACCTGGAACTCTCGTTCACTGGTCGACACGAAGACCGATGGCGAACATCCGCCGTATCGGATCCCCATCGCTTCGCATCTGAGAGCGAGTTTGACACGCGGCCTACCTTGAGGATCGAAGTTCGACAGTGTTGCCCGTTGCCTCTTACACCCTCCGTTGCGCTCTGCCTGTTCGTTGCCATGACCGAAGTCGATCATGCTCGGGACAAATCGATCGAGAGTGACGGGGTATGTAACTTCGCCCGATCGCACCGCCAAGAGCACCAAGTCGTACGGTGCATGTGTCGATCAAGGAAGATGCCCCAATGGCCAGTGGCACCTGATCCGAGACCGAGACTGTCAAGGTGGTCAAGCCGCAGCAGGCGAAGGCGGTGGATAGTCGACTGATCGACGAGTGAGTCGGCCACGGCCGGGTCGATGGCCTCCGGCTCGCTGACGCGAAGGGGGCGTAGCCAGCAATCCGAAGCTGCTGCGGGAGTTCTGACTGCAGGGCGAATCGCTTCCTGCTCAGTGTTGATCGCAACCAACCACCTCCGCCCGCCGCACCGAAGTGGGTCCTGCCTGGAGTTCCGCCACACCTCCCGCTGCGCGGGCGACGACTACCCCAACCACAACACGGCCCTCAGGGACCGGGAGGCCGGCGAGCCCTACCGGAAGTTCCTGCGCAAGTACGTTGAGGCCGACCTCCGCGAGCAGCTGCGTGAGCGATGGTACGAGCGCACGTCCGCCCCGAACCGCGCCGTACACCTCTTCCTCCGCAACATCGCCGCCGGCCCAGGAGCGGGCGGCATCCAGGAGGGACCGTTCCCCTGCGAAGGGGCCGCCGCACCCGACCTCATGCATCGCCAAGCCGAGAGCGGCTGCCCCGCCCCTGCCTCGCAATCACTCTTCCGGATACCCTGCCTTGACACGCGGACCGCGGGTCCCGACCAGCGGCAATCACCCTTCATGGGCCACCCCCGGTGGGGAGAATCTGGGGAGAATGAAGCCTCGTTGGGGAGCGGCTGGGGAGAATCGACCGCATCGTCGCCCGCGACCTGGGCGACTTCCTGTGGCTCTTGGCCGACGGCTTCGGCCCCTGGGAAGCCGCCACCTCGTACGAACCCGACTGGAAGGCGCGCCCCAACCCGGAGTTGGCAGCCATCGCCGAAGGGTTCGCACCGCACCAGCGCCGGTCGGCGGCAGTCGTGATCGAGCTGGCGGCCCAGGAGTTCCCCGACTTCGACGACACCATCATGGAACTCTGCCGCTGAAGCCAGCCTCCCCACCTGCGGTTCACCGAGAACCTGAAGAAGACCAAGGAACTCGACACCCAGTGGATCGGCAACCGGGTGACCATCGCCTGGGACGCCGTCGCGTCCGCCTCAGGCACCGCTGGCGGCGACCTCCGCCACTGGTGTGACAACCGGCCGTCACGGCTTCCGATGCGGTCAGCAGGGTGGGGACGAGCCCTTTTGGCGGGTGAGGTCGCGGTTGTACAGCCAGCCGGTCGCGTTCGTTCCGTCCACGCGCACGTACGTCCACTGGTTTCCGTACGAGTTGACGACGTAGCACTGGTACCAGAGCTTCGTGCCGTTCTTGACCAGGGCGCCGGCGGGGCACGGCTGGTACGGCGCGGTCAGCAGGTGGTGGTCGCCCGCGATGTAGCCGTAGGCGCCCGGCTTCGGGTCGCTGGGGGTCCAGCCGGCGCAGCCCGTCGGTACGGGGCTCGGCCGTGCCGGGGTGGGCGGTGCCGTGTCCGGCGGCCCGTCGGCCGTCGCGGAGCCGCCGCCGGTCACCGGCGTCGGGGTCGCGGCCCGCGCCCGGTCGTCGTCGCCGTCCGAGGTCACGGCGTAGGTGACGCCGCCGGCGGCGAGTACGGCGACGACCGCGACGGCCGTCGCGACGCGAGCGCGGCGCCCGGCCCGGCCCGTGGCCGCCGGGCCGGTCTGCGGAAGCGATTCCTCGCCGAACGCGGGCGGCGGCCCGAAGCCGGGAACCGGGGCGGGTGCCCGTACGGACGGCGCGGTGGGGGTCGGCGCGACGGGGCGGGCCCCCGCGGCGGGAGCCGTCCCGCTCCCCGCCACCGCCTCCAGCATCGCGCGGGCCTGGTCGGCGGTGGGCCGGCTCTCCGGCGCCTTCGCCATCAGCGCCAGCAGTACGGGCCCGAGCGGCCCCGCCCGCCGGGGCGGGGGCAGCGGTTCCGCGACGATCGCGGCCAGCGTGGACCACACGGAGGTGCGGCGGAACGGCGAGACGCCCTCCACCGCCGCGTACAGGGTCATCCCGAGCGACCAGATGTCCGAGGCCGGGCCGGGCTCCCTGCCCTGCGCGCGCTCCGGCGGCAGGTAGTCGAGCGAGCCGACGAGCTGGCCGCTGCGGGTCAGCTTCGCCATCTCCTCGTCTCCGGGAGCGTGCATGGTGGCGATGCCGAAGTCGGTCAGTACGACCCGGCCGCCCCGCTCCAGCAGCACGTTGCCCGGCTTCACGTCCCGGTGCAGGATGCCGGCCCGGTGGGCGGCGTCGAGCGCGGCCATCAGCTTCGCGCCGATCGCGGCGGCCTCGTACGGGTCCAGCGCGCCCCGCTCGGACACCACGTCGTCGAGCGAGGGCCCGTCGACGAGCTCCATCACGATGACCGGGAGCCCCTGCTCCTCGGTCACGTCGTGCACCGTGACCACGCCGTCGTGCCGGATCCGCGCGGCGGCCCGCGCCTCGCGCCGCATCCGGTCCCGCATCTGGGCCAGTTCGGCGGGGCTCGCGTCGGTGTAGGCCCGCAGCACCTTGACTGCGACCTCCCGGCCCAGTGCCTCGTCGACCGCCCGCGCGACCACTCCCATGCCACCGCGGCCGATCAATTCGGTCACCCGGTAGCGCCCCGCGAGCACCTTGCCGACCAGGTAGCCGTCCTGCGCTTGCCCTGATGGCACCGGCACCGCACGCTCCGTTTCCTCACCGGCCGTCCGTCGACGGCCTGACGGGACCCAAGCGTAAGGGCATGATCGTCTGGTCCCCCGCCGGCGGCGCTACTGCGGGGCGCCGGCCTCGATCTGTTCGAGGAGCTCCGTGTACAGGGAGCGTCTGTCGGGGCGGGCGTGGGCGGCGGCGTGTCTGAGGGCGGGGACCGAGGGCGGTCCCATGACGGTGAGCCCGTCGGCCGCGGCCTTGCGGACCACGGGGTGCGCGTGCTCCAGCAGCCCGGTCAGTGTGGGGATCGCGGGTGCCCAACTGGCGTGGGAGAGGGTCCGGATCGCCGTGCGCACCACCTCCGGCTGCGGGTCGTCCAGCAGGACCTGCGTGTGGCCGAGGTAGGTCTGCCGGTCCAGCACGGCCCGTGAGGTCCGGTGGGCGTGCAGGCGGACCCCGGGCTTCGGGTGGTGCAGCAGTTCGCCGATCAGGTCCCGCAGGCCCGGGTCCGGATCCGGGCCGGGGCCGCGGTGCTGCTCGGCCAGTCGCGCGAGCGCCGGGCGTATGCGCGCCGGATCGCCGGTACGTGCCTGGTCCAGCAGCTGCTGCCGGGACGGGGGGTGGGATGCCGCCGTCGGCGCGGGCACGGTGCGCTCGCGCAGCGCCGCCAGCGCGGCGGCGTCCTGCCGTGCGGCGTCGGGGTGGCGCAGCGGACCCTCGACGAGGAGCAGCCCGTCCGCGAGGTCGTCGCGTCCTTCGGCGCGCAGCCTTCGACAGGTCCGCGTGAGCGCGGGGGTGCGCAGCAGGGGGCGTCCGCGGAGCAGGTCGAGGAACCCCCAGGCGCCGGTGTCGAGCCGGCCGCCGAGGTGCTCCGCCAGTACGTCGGCGGGGACTTGGCGCAGCGCCCGCCCGGCCGCGGAGCCGGCGGCCGGCGGGTCGTGCTCCCACCAGTCGAGCAGGAGCGGGACCAGGGGCTCCAGGTCCTGCGGGTCGAGCCGGCTCGCCGCGAGGGCGGCCCGCTCGTGCAGGATGCCGTCCGCGCGCAGTTCCGTCTCGCCGATGGCGTTCAGCATGCGGGCCAGGCCGGCGCCGACGGGTACGTCGACGCGGCCGTGCAGGAACGCTCGGAGCACGGGCAGCAAGGCTTCGGGCTCGGGCCATTCCACGAGCGCCAGTGCCGCGCTGCGTCGGTGTTCCGGAGCGGATGCCCGCAGCATGGCCAGCAGGCGTTCCCGCAGCGCGGTCGAACGGGGCTGGTCGAGGTCGTCGACGCGTACCGTCCGCGGGCGCGGCGCCGTCGCGTACGCGGTCTCGGCGATGGTCCAGGGCGGGGCGTCGAGCGGCTGGATGTCGGTCATCCAGTCGATGAGGGCGGGGCGTACCCCGGGGCCGGCCGAGGCGTAGACGTCGATCAGGGCGCTCAGACGGTCCCGGGAACCCGGCACGGCCGGTGCGGCCGGTGCGGCTTCGTGCGGCCGGTGACGGTGGAGTCGGCGCACTTGCTCCGGAGCGCCGCCGGGCGTGCGCACCGCCGCGTCCAGCGCGGCCCGCCACGCCGCGCCCTCGGCCTCGGCCTCCGCTTCGGCTTCCCCTTCGGCCTTCGCTTCGGCTCGTGCGGTGGTTGCGAACGCCTCCCTCAGCACGTCCGTCTCGGCCTGCCAGGGGTCGGCGCCCAGGCGGGCCGACGCGAGGGCCCGCTCCAGGTCGGCCCGGACCAGCACCGCGCCGAGCGCGCGCAGCAGCTTCAGTACGGACTGGTTCCCCGGTTCGGGGGGAAGTCCTCGTACCGCGTCGGCGACCGCCAGCTTGCGTGCGGCCGGCAGAGTCGGCGCCAGCGCTTGGAGCACCGCGATGAGCTCGTGCCGGTTCCCGGCCGGGGCCTCTTCGAGCCCGTCGAGCAGGACCCCGGTGCGCCGGGCGAAGGCCGTCAGCTCCCCGGCCGTCCAGGGTGCGGGGCAGAGCCGCAGGACGAGGCTCAGTACGCGGCCCCGGGCGGCGGGTTCGGAGTCGGCCAGGGCGAGCCAGTCCCCCAGCATGGGCCGCAGTTCCCGCAGTTGGGCGGGGTGCGGCTGCTCGTGCCTCTGCGCGATGCGCAGGGCGACCGTCGGATCCCAGCCCTCCGCCGCCAGCGACCTGACGTCCGGGTCGGCCCCGAAGTCCGGGGCCGGCCCCGAAGCGGCGGGCGGGGTGATCCCGTGCCGGGCCCTGGCCGCCGACAGTTCTGCGACCGTCCCGGCGGCGAGGCCGACCCGGCCGTCCGCCACCAGGGCGAGCAGGGCCGGTGCGATCCCTGATCCCTGGTCGTCCAGTGCGCGGACCGAGCACGCCGGCAGGCTGCGGTCGAGGCCTTCCAGCAGCAGTTCGCGGGTGCGCCGGTCCTCTCCGTGTTCGGCGGCCGCGAGAACGGTCGCCGGGTACGCGTCGCCGAGGACGGCCCGCAGCGCCTCGACGAGCAGGCCCCGCAGGCCCGGGTTGTCGTGACGCCCGAGCCAGAAGAGCAGTGCCGGTACCGCCGTGGGCGTGCCCGCCCGGACCAGAACCTCGGCGGCGGTCTTCTTGACGTTCATGTTCGGATGGTCGAGACACGCGGCGATCGCGGTGGAGGCCCAGCGGGCCCGGGCGTGTCCGAGTGCGAGCAGCGCCTGCCGGACGCTCTGGACGTCCCCGGCGGCGGTCAGCGCGATCAGCGTCGGGGACAGCGCCTGCGCATCGTCCCCGCCGGCGTCGCGCGCGAGCAGCGCGATGACGTGCTTGCGCACGTGCCCGTCGCGGCGGCGCAGCAGGCGGTGAACCCGCGCGCGGGTACCCGCGTAGGGGGTTCGGAGCAGGAGTTCGAGCAGGATCGTCTGCTCGGCGCTCGACAGTCCGGGGCGGTCCAGCAGATCCAGCGCCACGGTCGCGGCGAGCGCGTGGCCGGCCTCCCGACCGGTCGCCGCGTCGAGCAGGCAGGACGGCCTGATCCTGCCCCGCTCGTGGAGACGGCGGCCCAGGCCCTGGAGGGCGTCCAGGACCTCCTGGGGCACCACGGGCTCCCCGGCCGGCCGGCCGCCTTCGGGCCGCGGGGCGTCCGCGCCCGGTTCCCGGGACGCCGCGAGCTCGGCCACGACGCGCAGGAGCAGGTCCGCGATGACCGGCAGGGTGCGGGCGCCGCCGTGGGCGGCCAGTCTGCACAGGGCCGCCACCGGCTCGTCCGGGTCCAGATGGGAACTGAGGAGGGCCAGTTCCCGCTCGTCCGGTCCGCCGAGGTCGGCCGCGATGCGGGCCGGAAGGTCGGCGGGATCGAGACGGACGAGGAGGGCACCGCGCCGTGACGGATCGTCGGTCAGATGCCACAGCACCTCCAGGGCGCGGTTGCGCACCGCACGGAGATGCGGCGCGATCACACCCGCGCCCTCCGCCCCCGCGAGACCGAGCCCTTCCCCCAGCGCCTTCGTGGTCCGGTGCCCTCCGATGGCTTCCAGCGCCTCCAGGGCCGCAGCGGGAGCGGAGGGCAGGAGAGCGATCACGGCGTCTTCGGCACCCGCGTGGCGCAGCGCGCGGATCGCGTCGAGAAACGGCCCCGGCGCGGGAGCAGAGGGAAGGACCCGTGTGATCGCGTCGCCGACCGGCAGCTCGCCCGTCCCCTGCCCGGCGAGGGCGACCAGCAGCGCGAGCCGCCGCGGCCAGCTCGGATCGCCGGGTTCCGCGTCGAGCAGTACGCGCAACATCGCCTGCCTGCAGGTGAACAGGATCGTGGCGATCTCGTGGGGCGGGATCGAGTGGTCGGCCAGTGCCAGGCCGGTGATCGCGGGTACGTGCGCTTCCTCGGGGAAGTGCCCGCGCCGGTGGAGCCCGCGCAGGCAGGCCACCGCAGGGCCGCCGAACAGCAGCGGGTCCCGTGCGGCGACGGCCGTCAGCGCGCCGATGTCACCGCGGTCCGCCAGGTCACCGAGCAGTTCCATCGCGCGCCGGCGAAGACCCGGCGGCAGATCCGTGCCGTCGACGACCTGCCGGAGCAGGCCGCGGTGCCCGTGACGTGCGGCCGCCGCGACGGCCGCATCGGCCACCTCGGGCCTCACGGTCACCGCGTCGGCGGTGAGGAAGGAAGAAAGGCGTCCCGGCGGCAGGGGCGTCAACGCGGCCCACGGTTCGGCGAGTTCCCCGAGTACGGCGGTGATCACGGCCGCGCTGTCGGAGCCGAGCAGGCCGGTCAGGCAGCCGCGAACCCGTGCGGGAGCCAGCAGACCGGCGTGCAGCCCCTGCCGGGCCAGCCGCAGCGCCGCTGCCTGCAAGACCGGGTCACCGCTGTCCGCCAGCTCGTTCACGAGCAGCTCGGGCCGGTGCGCGCGAGTGACGGTCGGTTCCCGCACGGTCAGTTCCCGTACGGCCTGGTACAGCAGTTCGCCCGGGGGCTCCTTCCGGATCACCGCCGGCTCGTTCAGCAGCTCGGCGCGCAGCCAGGCGATCCGCACCGGTACCGGCAGCTCGGCCGTACGCCACGAGGGCCGGCGCAGCCCGCGGCGATACGGGCCCAGTCGCTCGTGGAGCCGCGCCAGTACGAGGGCCGCCTCCGGCGGCCCCTCCACCACGGCCGGCAGCAGCCCCGCGAGCTCGGCGCTCTCCTGCTCGTCGCCCGTCCGGCCCGAGGTGACGCGCTCGTTCAGAAGGACCAGCCCCAGGTGCCGCAAGCGGGGATCGCCGTGCCGCAGGAGGGCTTCGAAGACGGCCGGCGGGCAGTGCCGCGCGTCCAGGCGGGCGGCCGGCCGGCCGGCGTCGGCCCGTCGCAGGGCGTCGTGGAAGGGTTCGTCCGCCGGCGTGATCACCGTCGGATGCTAACGGGGCCGCCCGCCGGCCCACCAACGGGATGCGTCCGGGGCTTCCCGCACCCGTGGCCGCGCCGGCGTCCGCACGGGCCCGTGCACCGTGCCCCGTGCACCGTGGCCCGTGCACCGTGGCCCGTGGCCCCTGCACCGCCTTCAGGAGGCGCGACCGGCCGTGGGCGCCGGTGTGCTTCCCGCCGCGTCGCGCCATGCCGCCAGGTGTTCCCGCGCGGCCGTCTCGGCGCCTCGTACCGCCGACGCCGGCAGGGGGACGCGGCACAGGCCGTCGAGGGTCTCCAGCATCCGGCCG
This sequence comes from Streptomyces sp. NPDC002181, assembly GCF_042890485.1. Taxonomy (NCBI): domain Bacteria; kingdom Bacillati; phylum Actinomycetota; class Actinomycetes; order Kitasatosporales; family Streptomycetaceae; genus Streptomyces; species Streptomyces sp. NPDC002181. The sequence goes on from NZ_JBIASC010000002.1 coordinate 643,906, forward strand.
GCGAACCGCAGGCCGAGCGGGGTGAGCCGGCCGGAGTCCAGGATCACGGCCGTCGCCTCCCGGGCCCCGGAGCGCCAGCGGGCGAAGCGGGTGTGCGCGAGGGCCCGCAGTGCCGGATCCCGCTCCGTCTCGCCCCGCCTGCCCCAGAACTGGGCGACCGCCAGGTGTGCGTACGCCCCGTGGAAGAGGCCGACCAGTGGGCGGGGGTCGGGACGCCAGGGCGCGTAGTACCGCTCCTCGGGGCCCTGCCGTGCCTCCTCGAAGAGGTCGAAGAGGTGCAGCAGGGCCGCGAACTTGTTGTGCTGCGCCTCGTGGGCCATCGTCACCGCGAGGACGGAGCCGTTCGGCGGCAGCGACAGCGCCATGGAGCCGAAGGTCTCCGCACTGCTGCCGCTGACGATGCCCCCGGCCGGGGCGCGCAGGGGCACCAGGAGCCAGGGACAGGCGGCCAGTTCCGCGTAGGTCCGGGGGTGGTCGGCGCGCAGCAGCGCGCAGCCCGCCCGGGCCACCGCCTCCCAGCGGAGTGCCTCATCGGCGTCGGGGTGGACCGCGCGCGCCGCGGCCGCCGGGAAGGACGGCGGGTCGAGGACGTCGAGGGCGAGGGCGGCGCCCGTGTCGAAGGCGGCCAGCAGCCGCGCCCCCCGCCAGCGCCCGCCGCTGCGGTACGGATCGCCGGCCACCGGCACCGGGGCCCGCGGGACCGGCGCGTCCGGGATCGCGATCGAGGCCCCTCCCGCGGTCCCCACGCGCAGTTCCACGTGGTCCCCGGGACGGGCGCCGGGGAAGTGGGCCCGGCCGAGCGAGGGCAGCGCCGCCCAGGGGTCCGGCCCCGTCAGCGGCCAGCGCACGCGGGCGGGCACCCGGGCGCGCACCGCCGCCGCGGCGGCGAGCGCCGTGAGCAGGTGCGCCGGGGCGCCGGCTCCGTCGGGCCGGCGCCTCAGGCGCGCGAGCAGGCCGACGAGCGCGGGACCCGCCGCCGGGTGCGTCAGGACGGCCGTCACGGCGCCGGGGTCCGCCCGGTGGGCCGTTTCCAGCAGCTCCCAGGCGCTCTCCACCGTCCGGGCCACCGCACCTCCGGACTCCCGGGCGGCGGTGCGGATCGCGTACAGGCACGCGAGACGCCGGCTGTGCTCGGCGCGGGCGAGCAGGCGCATGGCCTCCGCTCCGCCGCCGCCCGCGGCGATCGCGTCGAACAGTTCGCCGGACAGACGGTGCGGCGACGGTGTCATACCGCCTCCGCCGGCGCCGGACGGGCGCAGGCCAGGCCCCGCACGTCTGCGGCCAGCCGCCCTCGTACCCGCCCGATCAGCGCCGTCAGGTCGGCGCAGTACACGCTCGGGTTGGCGAAGCCGGTGTCGTGGCGGTAGCGGTTCGCGTAGTGGCCGCCGCCGCACACGGTGTGCAGCGGGCAGGCGCGGCAGGTGGAGCACAGCCCGTCGGCGCCCCACTGGCGGGCGGCGATCCCGGGATGGCGCAGCAGTTCGTCCAGGGCGTGGCGCCATACGTCGAGCCCGGTGCGCGCCGCTCCCTGGTACGCGGTGCGCAGGGTGTCGTCCTGGGAGAGGGAGCCGTCCGTCTCGACCACCGCGTAGCGCACCGGGGCGAGCCCGAGGGCCTCCGTCTGCGGGGCGGCGCCGAGCAGGAGCGCCATGAGGTCGTCGAGGAGGCGGACGCCGGTCTCGCGCGCGGGGGCGTCGTACCAGCGCTCGAAGACGGCCCACAGCCAGTCGGCGTACGGGGTGCGGCGTCCGGCGGGGTCCACTCCGGGCGGCGGGGTGTGCCAATTGCCGAGCGGCAGCAGGAAGTCGACGGCGGGCGGGCGGTGGACGAGGAGTTCCTCGTAGGTCCGCACGGGGTCGTTGCGCAGGTCGATCGTGCACAGCAGCGCGGCGAACAGCGGCCGGTAGCGGTCGGTGCCGAGCAGGTGCAGTGCGGCCTGGACCCGGGCGTGGCTGCCGCGCCCGTCGGCGCCGCGGCGGTGCCGGTCGTGGGCGGTGCGCCCGCCGTCGGTGCTCACGCCGATGCGGATGCCCAGCTCCGCGCAGAGGTCGAGCCGTTCCCCGGTCAGCCGCACGCCGTTGGTCTGCAGGGCCAGGTGGAGCCGCACGCCCGTGCCGACCGTGGCGCGCAGCACCGCGGCGGTGCGGGCGAGCGCCTCGTCTCCGGCGAGGAGGGGTTCACCGCCGTGCAGGACGACGCCGGCCTCCGTCAGTCCGTGCGCGGCCAGGTGCTCGGCGATCCGCTCGGCCGTCCGCGCGAGGGTGGCCGGCGCCATGGTGCGCGGCTGCGTGCGCCAGCTCTGGTCGTGCGAGCGGTACATGTAGCAGTAGTCGCAGGCCAGGTCGCACCGGCTGTGCACCTTGAGGACGAAGGAGTGGAACGGGTACGGGACCCAGCCGGCCGCCTCACGCGTCAGCACGTCGGCGGCGCCCGGCCAGGGCGGGCGGCCCGGGCGCAGTGACGGTCGACTCATCCGCTCCCCCCCGAAAGCGTGCGCCGATCGGTCGCGCATCGGTACGTGCGCACTCCGTTCGTCCAGTATTCGGTTGCGGTGCGCCGAGCGTCAACATCACGAACGAGCCAACGGGTGGCACAAGGGGCGGAGTTGGCGCAGTTCCGGCGCGTTCGGCGGTTGCCGCGGGGGCGAGTGGCGGCGCTACCCTGGGAAGGACACCGGTTCGCCGGTCCGCAGCGACCTCCGGGAGTGGACATCGTGACCGATGACGCCGAGGGCGCCGAGCCGGCCGCCGCGGGGCCCGATGCGGAGTCCGATGCAGCGTCCGATGCGGAGTCCGTCGTCCTGGACATCGCCGGGCTCTCGCCCGAGGAGGTGGCCGCGCTCCCCGACTCGGTACTGGGAGCCCTCCTGCGCCGGGTGCACGACACGGCGGGCGATCCCTTCGTCACCGGGTTCTCGGAGAGCCTGTGACCGGTCGCGGCCCGGTGCGGCCGACCGCGTTCCGGAGCTTCCGCGTCCTGCGGACGCCACGGGCGTCCGACGGGGAACGAGGGGGGACGGCCCCTATACTTGCACCCCAGCATGCCCGTTATGTCCATCGTCATCCGCTGTCACCTCGCCGAGTGGAGAGGTCATGCCAGACGTCAACCCCCAGCGCCGCGCGGGTTCGTTCGCCGTCTTCTACACCACGTCCGAGAACCTCGGGCTGAGCACCACCCTGCGCAACGCGGCGGACATCCTCGCCGAGGGCAATCGCAGCGTGCTGCTCGTGGACGGCCGCCCCGGCGCCCCGGGGGACGGAGTCGCGGTGCCCGCACCGGAGGCCGGGCAGGTCGCCGCGGTGGGGCGGGCCGCCCCGCGCGAACTCACCGCCCTCTTCGACGACCCCGTCGCGACGCGCTACGACCACGTCCTGATCGAGGCGCCCGTCCCGGCCGCTCCCGGCGACGAGGCACCGGGCAGGCTGGTGGAGTTCGCCGACGCCCTCGTGATCTGCTTCGCCCTCACGGCCTGGTCCATCGACGGAGCCGCGGCCCTCGCCGAGGAGCTCGTCGGCCGCCGCGGCGACCGGCCCGTACGGCTGCTCACCCTCGGGCTCAAGAGCGACATCGGGGTGCACGACCGGCTGCGCGAGGGGCGCGAGCGGGTGCGCCGCAAGTTCTCGGCGCTCGCCCAGGCCCGCGGCGCGGGCGAGTACCCCTTCCTGGAGATCCCGTACAACCCCCTCTACATGGACAGCCGCAGCCTCGCCGTCGAGACCGAGGACGCGGGCAGCGTCGTGGGCCTGCGCCCGTCCTACGCGCAGCTCGCCGACTGGCTCCGCGCCCGCCGCGAGGCCCGGCTCACCGACGCCACCGTCGTCCACTCCGGGCGGCACGTCGCCTGGGCGGCCTGGCTGCGGGACCGGCTCGGCGAACGCGGCGTCCGCACCGAACTGCGCAGGGTCGACACCTACACGGGGGAGCGTCCCGAGACCGGAACGGCCCTGCTCTTCCTGTCCCCGGGCGACGCCGACGACGCCCTCCTCGCCCAGATCGGCGCGCTCTCCCACACCGACGTGCGCATCGTCCTGGTCGACGCGCCCTTCCCGAACGCCGAGGCCGCGCACCACGAGCGCATCGACCTGCGCGACACCACCGAGGACGAGGCCCTGCGGATCCTCTACTCCGGCCTCGGCCTGGGCTCCGGGCAGCCCCGCGAGGGCGCCCCCGGCGCCCGCTTCCCCCGGCTGCCCGAGATCACCAACGTCACCTCGCGCAGGGGCGGTTTCACCGACCGCGACGACCTGCTCGCCTCCCTCGACGAGACGCTGCGGGAGGCCGGCCGCGACGGCGCGGCCCTGGTGCTGCACGGCCCCAGCGGCTGGGGCAAGAGCGAGACCGCCCGCGAGCTGTGCCATCGCCACGGTCCCGGGTACGACGTGGTGTGGTGGGTGCGCTCCTGGGACCCGCAGCGCCTGCGCAGGAGCCTGGTGCGGCTCGCGGGACGCCTCGGTACGGCCGAGGACCGGCTCGCGGCCGTGGCCGCCGACGGGGACGTCTCCCCGCTCCTCGAACGCCTTTCGCGCCCCGACGGCGAGAACAGCTGGCTGATCGTCTACGACGGGGCGACGGACCCCGCCGAACTGAACGGGCTGCTCCCCATCCCGCACGAGCGGGGCCACGTGCTGATCACCAGCCGCGTCCGGCCGGCGCAGGAGCCGCCCGGGGACACGCGCCCGCCGTTCCTGACGTCCTGCGCCATGCCGGCCATGACCCGGGAGGAGAGCGGCGACCTGCTGGGCGAGCGGCTGCCGGAGCTCACCGCCGACCAGGCCCGGCAGATCGCCGCGGTCGTCGACTTCGTCCCGCTCCCCCTGCAATTGGCCGCCCGCTGCCTGGCCGAGCGGGCCGCCTCCCACCGGCGCGAGGACCACATGGCGCCGGAAGCTGCCGCCCGCGCGGCCGTCGCGGACCTCCTCGCCGAGTACCGGGCCGGCAAGACCGGGCTCCTCGGCGAGAGCGCGACCGGAGCGGTGTCCTCCCTCGCCGTCATGGTGCACGTCGCCCGGCGGTTCGCCCGGTTCACGCCGGGCGCCGCCGCCTGGCGCACCGAGCGTCCCGCCGCCGACGCGCTGGACTGGCTGCTCCAGGCCGCCTCCCTGCTCACCGGGCGCGGGATGGGCCTGGAACTGCTCCGCTCGCGCCGCATCCTGTCCGAGCTGTCCCGCGACGACTCCGCCGGACCGGTGCCCCCCGACGGCGACGGCGGCGTCCGCCATCCCGACCAGGTCCAGCTGCCCGACGAGCACATGGTGAGCGTGGCCCTCTGGGCGCTCGCCCAGGTCGGCCTGCTCAACGTCGAGTTCGACCGCAGGGACCAGCCCCTGACGCAGCACCACGCGCTGCGCGACCTGATCCGCGACGGCATGGAGGACCGGGCCCGGGAGCGCATCGAGTCCGTGCTGCGCGGCGTACTGGCCGAGTACGTACGGCAGGACGAGGACCTGCCCCCCGACTGGGCGCGCGAGGTGTACTCGCTCAGGCTGTGGGAGGACGACCGGCCGCGCGTACGCCGCTCACTGCTGCGACACCTGCAGGCTCTCGGTGCGCGCGCCGAGAGCACCGACCTCGCCCGTCTGCTCGACATCGCCGACAAGGCCCGCGAGGCGTGGTGGACCGACGGCGACGAGCCCACGCCCGAGTACCTGCGCCTGCTCAACCTCACCGCCCGCGCCCACCGGCTCGCCGGTGCGTACGACAAGTCCCGCGTGTTCTCCCGGGAAGCCCTGCGCGGCCACCGCAGGCTCCTCGGCCTCGTCCACCCCCGCACCCTGCTCTCGGCCGACTCGCACGCCGCGACCCTGCGGGCCCTCGGCCGGTTCCAGGACGCCCTGACGGAACTCAGACCCTCCGTGGAAGGGCTCACCCTGCTGCTCGGGCGGCAGCACCCCGCCACCCTCCAGGTCGAGCACAACCTGGCCCTGAACGAGGCGCTCACGGGGCGCGTCGCCGCCGCCCTCGGCCGGGTCCAGGAGCGCTTCCGCTACCAGCAGGCCGTCAAGGGCAAGGGCGACCCGGCCGCCTGGGCCGAGGCGGACCTGCTCGCCTACCTGTACCGGGCCATGGGACGTGACGGCGAGGCCCGGGACCTGCTGCGGCAGCGGCTGCGCCGGCACGGCGACGTCTGGGACGGGGCGCGGCTGAGGACGGAGGTCGGCCTCGCCGTCAGCGAGCGCCGCCTCGCCGACGGCTTCCCCGCCGCCAAGGACCCGCGCTACGGGTACGAGATGGCCCACGAGCGCGATCTGCGCGCCCTAAAGCTGTACGTCAGCCGCTTCGGCGCCGACCGGATCGACACCCTGCGCTGCCAGTTCAGCTACGCGGCCGACCTGCACGCCCTCGGCAAGGCGGACGAGGCGGAGCTCCAGGCGCGGCTGTGCGGCACCTCGCTGGCCGAGCGGTTCGGCGTGACGCACCCGTACACGGCGCTCAGCGACGTCCGCCACGGCGTCTACCTGCGGGCGACGGGAGACCTGGCCTCCGCGGAGGCGACCGGCCGGCACGCCCTCACCCGGCTCACCTTCAAACTCGGTCAGGCACACCCGTGGGTGGCCGCCGCCGAGAACTCCCTCGCCGCCACCCTGGCCGCGGCGGGGCATGCGCAGGAGGCCGCCGAACTCGCCGGCACCGCCCTGACCCGCCTCCGCGACCTGGGCGTCGCCCACCGCCCGGACGGCCGGCGCGTGAAGGCCCACCACGCCCGCCTGACCGCGCCGGGCGACCCGCGCCCGGTCCCGCAGTCGGGCTTCGACATCGATCTGGAGCTGCCGGGCCTGTAGGACTTCGACGGGACCTGTAGCAACCTGTAGGAGCCGGCAGGAACCAGTACGAATCAGCAGGACCCCGAGGACACCGGTCATCCACCGAAAGGCGACGTGCACGTGGCAGCCCCCGCACCGCATGGCACCCAGACGCTGACGGAGCACCACTGGGCTCCCGAACGGCTCGGCCGGATAACCTCGTTGTGCGACGAGGCGGTCTCCTCGACCCCGGGGATCAGATCGCTGTCCCACTTCGGCAACGGCATCCTCGACTTCGTCGTCTGCCGCACCGACCGGCGCCCCCTCGGCGCCATGGTCGGCGACCTCGGCGACGAACGGGACGAGGAGTCGCTGCCCGGCAGCCGACTGCTGCTCTCCACCCAGGACGTCGGAGTGCTCCTGCAGCCGCTCGGCACCGGAGAGCTGATGCGCACCGTCGTCGCCAACGGGGAGGGCTGCCTGTGGGGCGGGCGCGTGAAGCCGGGCGAGTACCTGGCCGCGGTCACCGACTCGGCCGAGGGCACCGACGCCATGGACACGGCCATGAACGCGCTGGTCACCCGGATCCGTACGGAGGTGCACCGGCTGCCCGACGAGCTGCCCGGCGGAGACCCGGCGGCCAGGCCCGTTCTCTCCCGCGTCGACGAGGGACGCACCAGGCTGCGCGTCGACTTCGGTACGGCCGCCACGCCCGAGCCCGCCTACGAGGAGCGGCTGCGCGCCCTGTGGCTCGGCCACCTGAACACCAACGACCTCCAGTACGCCGCCTACTACCGCGACTGGACCCTGGTGTGCGCGGGCGACGTCTTCGAATCGGACGACCTCGGGCCGAAGTTCCTCGGCGTCAGCGTCCGCACGCGGCGCACCGCCTACCGGGAGCTCTCCAGGAGCCTGCGCGGCCATCTGATACGCCTCGCCGACGCCCTGGGCCTCGTCGCCCCGGCACGGGCGGACCGTCCGGCCGTGGAGCGGCTGGTCCTGGACGTACAGGAGGGCGCGATCTACCTCGTCTGGACCTCGTCCCGCGAGTTCCTCGTCGGTGTCACCCTCGACCAGACCCAAGTGGCCAATGCCGACGCGCAGTTGCAGCGACTCGCGGGCGCGGTACGGGGGCTCACGGCGCCGCCGCGCTGAGCGTGCCCCACACCTCCTCCGCGAGCACCTCGACCGTTCGGGCCGCGGTCAGCGGGTGAGGGGGGCCGGGGCTGCCCAGCAGGTGCACCGGAAGGATCTCGACCGCGCTCTCGTACTCCCGGCAGATCCTGCGCAGTTCGCCCCACTGGCGCTCGGTCGGCGCACCGGGCACGGCGGCGCGGTGCCAAGCGGCCACCGCGCCGCGGAAGTTCTCGGTGAGCGCGCGGACCAGAGTGGCGCAGCCGAGCACGCCGAGCTCCGCCGCCGTCGCCGTGGTACGCCGTTTCACGGCCGTGCCGGCGACGCGCCGGGTGACCGTGTCGAGCACCGCGAGGGCCTCCTGGAACCGGCGCCGTACCGGTCCCGGCAGATCCAGGGCGGCCGGCTCCGCCCCGGACGGGTCCTCGACGAGCACCGACGCCGGTGCTCCCGGCGACGGGGCGCGCCGTTCGCCGGCGGTGGGCGCCGCGGACCGCGCGCGGGGCTCAGGCGTCCACGAGTCCATCGCCCGGCGCAGTTCGGCGAGTTCTGCGGTCTGCTGCTCCAGGTCGCGGCGCATCCGCTCGCCGAGCTGGACCAGGCCCTCCTCCCGGCGCCCGTCCGCGAGCCGCCCGTCCAGCTTCCGCAGCGCCTGGTCCGCCCTCTCGGCGAAGCCGCCCTGCCGGTACACCAGCGGCCGGGACCCGATCGAGCGCCCGAGACGGTCCTGCATGGCCTGCGAAACGTGGCCGTTGACCACGAGCAGCACCTCGCACCGCCCCGGACGCACCGCACTGCGCAGGCCGTGCACCTGGGCGGCGATCCGTTCGGCGTCGTCGGCGACGAGGACGGAGCGGGTGAGGATCACCGCGAGGTAGGCGTTCGGCGCGGGAGAGAGCCAGTGCAGCACCTCCTCACGGCCTCCCGGCGGGGCCGACAGCCGGGCCGGGACCGGATCGCGCGAGGCGATCCGCCACTGGCCGATGTCCAGGGCCTTGCGCACGTCCGTCTCGACCTGACGCCGGGCGACCCCCTCGTGCAGATCGCGCACCGCCTGCAGCACCCTGGCGGCCGGCACGTCCCGTACCGCGCCCCCGCCGCCCTCGCGCCGGTCCTCGTCCTCGACGAGCTGCCAGGCCTGGCGGCAGGTCTTGAGGACCTCGCGGGGCACCCCGTCCGTCAGCTCGTGCAACAGGCGCACGGCCTCCGCGTCGAAGGGGCCGGCCGACCCGTCGGGCGCCACCGCGCGGGGCGCGCCGCTCCCGCCCCGGCCGGCGTGGACGTATGCGGCGACCAGCTCGGCGGTGAGCCCTTCGTCGAATCCGCTCGGCCACAGCTGCACCAGCCGCTCGTGCACGCTCTGCCGGAGCTCCCCCAGCCCGCCGGGAGAGACGCAGAAGACCAGCAGGCCGCCGCGGCTCGCGTAGATGTTGACGAGCCGTTCGAAGGCGTCCATGAACGTGCGCCGGTGCTCGTCACGCCATTCGAGCACCTTCTCCAGAGAGTCGATCAGGAGCGCGTACGGCTTGCCGACCCGGCCGTGCAGGACGGCCTGCACCGCCAGTGTGTCGAACACCCGGTCGATGCCCGCGGCGTCCTCGTGGCCGCCCTGCCCCGCCGCGGGCCCGATGGCCTCGGTGATGCCCCGCTCCCGCAGCGGCTCGGCGGGCTCGCCGCCGTTCAGCCAGTCCCACACCATCCTGTTGAACGACGGATCCTGGAGCAGTGCCAGCGCGGTGGCGAAGCGGCGGTGCTCGGTGACCTCGCCCAGCGTGCGGCGCAGGTCCGCGTGGATCACCTCGGGGTCGTAGCGCAGTGCCGACACGACCTTGTCCGGGTCGAGGCTGCCGCCCCGGAGCCCCGCCGCGATCTCGCCGAGCGGGCCCAGCCGCGGATCGCTGCCCTGTGTGTCGACGCGGTTGGCCGTCGCGTACGCGTAGTAGTTCCGCACCAGTTCCTCGAAGGCGCGCTTCCCCTGGGGCGTGTCACCGGGGCCGCGCAACCGGTCCCGGTACATCCGCCCCATGTCCTGCACCGGCTCGTCCATGATCCACATGGCCAGGGGGTCCGAGAGCCGGCTCAGATCGGCGTACACCTTGCGCAGCGCATGGCTCTTGCCCAGACCGAACTCACCCACCAGGGCGATCACCCTGCCGCGCCGGCCGCCGGTCGGGCGGCTGCCGAGGTAGTCGTCGACCAGCCCGGTGAGCTCGACGGTGGTCGGCGTCCCGACCGTCGCGTTGCCGGAGTCCGCCGCCTCGACCGGCACGTTTCCGAGGTCGGCCGACGGGCCGAGGCGCACGACCGGACTCAGGGGGAAGGGGTTGCTGTGCCAGATGTCTCCACTGTCTGGGGCCACGGCGGGCACTCCTCGTGTTTCCGGTGACGGCGATCCGAGCGGCGGGCGGGTGGGGACGCGGGAGGGAGTCACGGGCCCGCCGGCGGGGCGGGCCTCCCGAGCGGGGTGTCTTCGGCCGGGGAGTGGCCGGGCGGGGAGGGGTCGGGCGGGGAGGGCTCGGGCGGGGAGTCTTCGGCGAGCGCGCCGAGCAGGTTCTCCCTCGCCTCGCGTCTGAGCCGCTCCGCCTGGTGGCTCAGCTCGCGGGCCGTGATCCGGACCGGTTCGCCCGCGCGTATCTGGTGTTCGGCCGCGGCGTGGTAGACCAGCCGCAGCTCCCTCACGTCGGCGGGCTCCCAGTCGGTCAGGAGCGTCGCGTCCGGGTCGGGGTGGCCCGAACGGGCCGCCTGGCTGAACGCCACCCTGTCGTCCCCCTTCAGGTGGCCGAGCTCAAGGTGCGTGACCGCGGGATGCCTGACCACCTCCTTGACCACCTCCTTGGCCCGGTCGGTCGCCCCGTGGCTGATCTCGGCGAAGAGGATGATCCGGCTCCGCGCATGTTTCAGGCAGGTCAGGAGGAACTCGCTGCGCACGCCGGGGTCCTTCCAGGCAATGTGCGGCACGATGACGAAGAGCAGCGCGTCCTGCTGTTCCAGGAGTTCGCTGATCGCTTCGAAGGCCTCGCCCGGGGACCATTTGGAAATGCCCGTGTCGACGTGGGTGAGCTTCGTGCGCAGTTCGCCGACGACCTGCTTCACGATGCCGGCGTTGATGGCCGGAACGGTGGCGAACCGGCCGTTGTCGTCGAGGCTGATGACGTCGCCGATGTTGTCGTAGCCGGCCGTCATCGCGACGACCTGCTTCAGGGGCGGATCCGGGTCCATCCGTTCGATGTGCTCCTGCGCCTCGTGGACGCACCGGTGGATGAGGGTGGTCTTGCCCATGCCGATCGGGCCCGTCACGACCACCAGCGAGCCGTAGTTCACCCCGCTGTCGACCACGTCCGGGAGCCTCTCCAGCCACTTGCGGAAGGTGTCCACCTGCGCCTTGGCGTGATCGACGTCCACCCACTGCTCGCTGTGGCTCGTCTCGCTCCAGGGCACCAGCGGGTAGTCGACCCGGGGCGGGGACTCGGCGTTGCGCAGGGCCTGCCTCTTCTTCGGTACGCGCACGCTGTACGGGTTGTGCTGCGGAGGCACCGTCATGCGGACGCTCCCGGGGTCGTGCGAGCCGGCCGCTCGCGTGCGGTACGCCATCTCCAGTAGAGCCCGCGCCGGTTGAGATCCGACACGGCGCTCAGCTTACGGTCCACGGACAGCCGTGCCTCCTGTGCCTGCCGGGCGCGCGCGTCGGTTCCGAGCCGTCGGCCGGCGGCGAACTCGGGCAGCGGCCCGGCGAGCGGCAGTTCGTCCGCGAGCCGGTGGGCCCGCGCCCGCCGCGCGCGGTCCGCGGTGACCTGGGCGAGGGCCGCGCCCAGCGCCTCGCGCGCGGTCAGCACCGCCGTGTGGTCCGCCGCCGGATCTTCCTCGTAGTTCCTGAGGTACTCCCGGGCAGCCGCCCGGAAGGACGTCCTGCCACTCTCCAACTGCTGTTTCAGCAGGCGGCGTTCGGCTGAGACTCGCTCCCACGACTGCCCGCCGAGGGTGAGCAGGGAGCCCACCGCGAGGAGGGGGAGCGAGGTCAGGAAGGTCTGCAGCCAGCCGTCTCCCTCCTTCTTCTCCTCGGCGGCGGCCCCCGGACCGTCGGAGGCCGCCCCCATCAGCGCCGAACAGGCCCGGGCGAAATCGTCCCGCCGGCGCACGGACCACGCCTGCGGCGTCATGCTCCCGACGGAGGCCGTGGGCATCACGGAGTCCGTGGCCATGACCGAGACCGGGGCCGACGCCGCGGGCTGCAGGAGGCCCAGGCGTGCGGCGGCCGTGAAGAGCTCCGCCCGGTGCGAGGTGTCGAGGCAGTACACGAGCTGGACGTCGCGCTCCTTGGATCCGCCGGGAGCGGCGAACGCCGGGGCGGCCGCCAGCAGCACGAGGCCCACGGCGGCGGTCCCGAGCCCCTTGCGGCCGTGCCGCGTTCTCCGCCTCATGTGCACCTTCCCCCTCCGGCCACTGCCCCGTACCGGTTCCTCGACTCGTTCCCCGGGCCCCGCAGGCGCCATCGCCACCGACGCCCGCACCGCCGCGGCGGCCGCTGCGGACGTCAGGCGGGCGACCGCCCCTTGGCCAGCGACTTCCGCGCCGCCCCCTCGGAGGGACGCTCCCCACCCGTGCCGCGTTCCGGCCCGCCCTGTCGCCGCCACGGCCACGGCGGATGGGCGAGCAGCGCCTGTGAGGTGCCGTGCAGCAGGTTGACGACCAGGACGGCGGGGCCGACGATCGAGACCGTGCCGGGGAAGTCGCGTTCCAGGGCGAGGGCGATGAGGACGGCCGTGATGCCGTTCTGCTGCCCCAGTCCGAGTCCGATCCGGTCCCGCCGCTCCAGTCCCCGTACGAACAGGGGCATGACGCCCAGGGCGACCGCCGCCTGGGCGCCGAACGCGGCCGCGCCGAGGACCAGTCCGGGCAGGAGCGACACGCCCTGGGCCAGGAACAGGCCGAGCGCCAGGAACGCGGCCGGATAGGCCACGGCGACGGCCCGGTCGACGACCTTGTCGAACGCCCCCGTACGGACCACCAGACCGGCCAGCGCCACCGCGGGCATCAGCATGCCGGACGCGGCGACCGCGATCATCGCCACCACCAGCGCTCCCGTGAGCGCCGCCCCGGCGCGCCGGCCCGCCGGCGTGCCCGCGAGCGCCGCGGCCGCCGCCCGCGGACCCGCGAGCGCCCGCAGCGCCCTGCGTCCGGCCCACCACAGCAACAGGACTCCGGCGAGCAGCGCGGCGTTGAGGCCCAGGCCCCTGACGTAGCCGCCGGTCCCGCCGCCCGCGACGGCCGGCGCTCCCTCGTGCCCCGCGGCCGTGTAGGCGTAGGCCGCGACGTACAGGGTCAGCACCACCGTCATCGGATCGTCGAACGAGGCCCACGCCGAGAGCAGCGACCGGGCGCGCGGCGACATGCGGTCGCCCTTGCCGAGCGCCGCGACCGACAGCGGATCGATCTGGGCCACCGCGATGCCGAGCACCAGGTACTCGGGCCGGTCGAACGTCAGCACCATCACGCCCGCAATGAGGGACGCCTTCAGCACGACGCCCAGCGTGACGGCCGCCACCACCGCGGACAGGTCCGAGCGCAGGGCGCCGAGATCGATCGAGTACGTGGATCCGTACAGGCCGACGGCGAGCAGGAGCCCCGTGGCGTAGAGGTAGCCGCCACTGCCGACCAGCGCCGCCGGTTGCGTGAACAGCCCGATCGTCACGCCGACCAGCAGCGCGCCGAGCCCCCCGGCCACGACCGCCGGGATCGATTCCGGCAGCCGCCAGGACCGGACGCGTCCGCCTTTCGTCACAGCCTCTCCCCCTCCCGGCCCGCGAACGTCGCCCTGCACCCCCATGCGTCGGCGCCGCGGAGCCAGGTAAATCGTAGGGGGCGCGGGCGCCGAATCGAAAGCCGGACTCCCGTCACCTGTACGGGAGTTGACTCTTCGACCCGAATGGACGACACGGAACGACACAGGACGACGCGCCTCGACCGCTTCTGCGCGGTCGTGCCAGGAAGATGCCCGGTGGGGACTGCCGCCGAACACCGGCTACGGGGACCGGCCGCGCAGAGCGTCCACTTTCTCGTCGAGGGCGGCCAGGGCGGCCTTGAGGGCCGCGATGTCGGACTTGTCCGCCGACTGGTTGGGTTCCGCCAGCTGGACCACGAGGGCTCCGCCCGGTTCCAGGGTGACCTCCGTGGTTTCCGTGACGTCGTCGCCGCCCTGGTGGCGGACCGCCGCGTCCAGGTCGGCGCGGCGCAGGCCGTTGCGGCGGATCACCGAGGTGAGCCAGTGGCCGTCACGGGCCAGGGTCGTGGGGGTGCCCTCCAGAAGGCGGCCCAGCCATTCGTGGCGGGCTGCCGCCCTGACCACCACGGTGTTCACCCCGAGCAGGACGGCGGCGCCGAAGGCCGCACCGAGGACCGAGTCGTCCGGGCCGATCACGGCGTTCTGCACGACGTTGGCCAGCAGCAGCATGACCACCAGGTCGAAGCTGCTGAGCTGCGCCAGCTGACGCTTGCCGACGATCCGGAGCAGCGCCAGGATCAGTACGTAGACCCCGATGGTCCGCAGGGCCTTCTCCAGGTACGGGATGTCGCCGTGCAGGAAGGGCGTGAGGGCGTCGTGGGCGGCATGCACCCCGTCCACGCTGGCACATCCGTCACGGCCGGTGTCAGCGACCCGCCGTATGCGGCCGGAGCAGGACCTCGGCCGCGCTCAGGCCGCTTTCCCCGCCCCAGGCGAAGGTCAGACCGCGGGCCTGCGCGGCCTCGGTCAGCCGGCTGCCCAGGACTTCCGCGGCCAGGGCCAGGGCCTGGATCCCGTCCACCCCGTGGATCTCGTACGTGGTCTCGGACAGGCCTTCGAGCCCGCACGGGCAGATCCAGTCGCCGGCCGGGTCCGGATCGGGGTACGGGGCTCCGAGCTGGAGGGTGACCGGGAAGGTCCCGCCGTCCCGTGCGACCGCTTCCAGGCGGCGGGTGGCGATCACCGTGTGGTTCTTCATGCGTTCGGCCTCCGGTCGACTTCGATGGGGCCAGTCTGGCCCGCTCCCCGTCGGTTTCGCGTACAGGCGGCCGCCCGCCCCGCCGGGGGCGGGCGGCCCCGTGCGCTACGGCTTCGGCAGGGTGCAGCCCGCGCGGGTCAGGTCGATCTTGCTGCCCGCGCCGATGCACGGGACGATGATGTACGTCTCCTGGGCGTAGTTGATGCCCTGGCGGACGGTGACCTTGCCGGTCTCGTCCACCTCGCACGGGTTGTTCTCCGTGCAGCGCTGCCCGTCCTCGTTGCCCGTGTTGTTGACCGCGACGACCTTGCCCGTCGTCGTGTCGATCACCGGGGAGCCCGAGGTGCCGCCGATCGTGTTGCAGGACGAGGTGTAGCGGACCGAGTCCTTCCAGGTCCAGTCACCCTCCTTGAGGCGGTACGCGAACCCGTCCACGTTGCAGCTGTAGATCCGCTTCCAGTAGCCCGAGACGACCTTGATCGCCGTGCCCTGCACCGGGCGGGCGTCGTTCAGGGTGAGCGCGGAGATGCCGTACTGGCTCTGGATCTGCGCGTACGTCTTGGTCAGCTGGTAGATCGATATGTCCGTGTCGGTCATCGTCGCGTACGCGATCTTGCTCGCCCGCAGCGTCGCCACGCGCGAGCCCGACGCGTTCAGCAGCGAGAACGAGCGGCTGGAGGACTGGTCCTTGACGACCTCGCCCGGCCCGGGGAAGCCGGTCTCGATGCAGTGCCCGTTGGAGAGGACGAGCGCGGGGTCGTTCGGCTGCGAGCCGGGGACGCGGACGACGGAGCCGGAGCAGTTGCTGAGCGCGACCGTACCCGCGTAGTTCACGGTGACGGCCGCCGCCTCGTGCTGGGGTGTTGACGCCACGGCCGGTGCTGCCGCCACTCCTGTCAGGAGCAGCGACAGCACGGCGCCGACGAGAGGCTTGCGCATGTGGGGGTTCCCCTCTGATGACGATGCAACCGAAGATCCTCCGGTTGTCATGAGCATTGTTGGGATGCCCCCGACAACTGGCAAGGATGTGGCCAGAGTTGGCGGGTTTCAGGTTTCCGAGGCGCCGGTCAGCGCAGCAGGCGGTCCCTGAGCCGGGCCTCCGTCGCGGGCGTGATCCCGACGCGCGTGGCGAGGTACCCGGCCGGGGAGCCGTAGCGCGTGGCCAGGTCGGCCAGGACGAGGGACAGGATCTCCGCCGGGGCGCGTCCGTACGAGGGCCAGCGCATGACGCGCCCCGGGTTGGCGGCGTGCCAGTCCGCCGTGAGGCGGGCGGTGGCCAGCTCGGTCAGCGCGAAATCGGCCAGGATCTCCTCCTCGGACACGCCGAGGAGGGTCAGCACGAACGCGGCGATGAGGCCGGTGCGGTCCTTGCCGGAGGTGCAGTGGAAGACCGTCGGACCGGGGCCGGCCGCGATGAGCTCGACGGCCTGGCGGATCTCGTCGACACCGTCCTCGGTCACCTCGGCGAACCGGTCGGCGAGGTACCGCCAGGGGTCGATGCCGGGGTCGATCGCGGCCTGGTCGTACGGGCGGTGCTCGATGCTGAGGTTGGCGTACGTGAACCGCTCCGGCTCGGGGATGCGGCCCTTGGCCTCGATCTCCCAGGGGTAGCGCAGGTCGATGACCGTACGTATGCCGAGGCCGAGGAAGCGCTCCCAGTCGGCCCCGGCCGCGGCCCCGGCGAGTTTGCCCAGGGAATCGGACCGGTACAGCGCGCCCCAGGCCACCGTACGGCCGTCGGCCGAGCGGTAGCCGCCCAGGTCGCGGAAGTTGTGCAGGCGGTCGAAGTCGATGTGGCGGCGGTGCCCGGACGTGCGCGTGCCGGTGCTCGGGTCGGACAACTGGGGCTCCTCTGTCTGCGGTTGAGCCCCAGGATGCCCGATCGTCCCTCAGCGCCTCCGCGCGAGGGTGAGCCCGTCCGCGATCGGGAGCATCACGGACTCCATGCGCTCGTCGCCGCGCACGTACGCGTTGAACTCCCGGATGGCCAGGGCGTTCCCCTCGGCGCCGGCGTCCACCGCCTCTCCCCCGTACAGGACGTTGTCGGCGAGGATCACCCCGCCGGGCCGCAGGCGCGGCACGAGCTCGTCCCAGTACGCGCGGTAGCCCTGCTTGTCGGCGTCCAGGAACACCAGGTCGATCACCGGCTCCTGCGGGAGCGCGCGGAGCGTCTCGAGCGCCGGGGCGACCACCAGCTCGATCCGGTCCCCGACCCCGGCCGCCTTCCAGGCCTCCTGGGCGATCGACGTCCACTCCTCGGAGACGTCGCAGGTCAGGACCCGCCCGCCGGGGACCAGGCCCGCTGCCAGGGCCAGCGTCGAATAGCCGGTGAACGTGCCGACCTCGACGATCCGGCGGGCGCCGAGCATCTTGCCCATCAGGGTCAGGAACACCCCCTGCTCGTGCGGAACCTGCATCTGCGCCTCGCGGCCGAGTGCGCGGGTCCGCTCGACGAGCTCCTCCTGCACGCCGCTCCGCGGCTCGGCCTGGGCGACCAGGTACGCGTACACCTCGTCGGTGAGGTGCACCGTCTTCACTTCGTCGATGTCCCTGTCCACGTCGTACGTCCCTTCGCGGGTCCCGTGATCACGCCTTCGGGACTGCCCAACGACGGCGCCCCGGAGCGGCAACGGCCCGCCCGGGCCGTGCCGTGCCGTCAGGCCACCGGCTGGAGGGCCGCGTACTCCAGCGGGGCGGACGGGTCGATCGTGAGGGTGAGCGGGGCCGGGGGCGCGTCCGCGCGGACGAGGAGGTCTCCGATCGCCGCGATCATCGCACCGTTGTCCGTGCAGAGCGTCATCGGCGGCACCCGCAGTTCGATCCCCGCCGAGGCGCAGCGCCGCTCCGCCAGGGCCCGCACGCGCGAGTTGGCCGCCACCCCGCCGACCACCACCAGCGTCCTCACGCCGTGCTCCCGGCAGGCGGCGACCGCCTTGCGGGTCAGCACGTCGGCCACCGCCTCCTGGAGCGAGGCCGCCCCGTCCGCGACCGGCAGCCGCTCTCCGCGCTGCCGGTGGCCCTCGGCCCAGCGGGCGGCGGCCGTCTTCAGCCCCGAGAAGGAGAAGGAGTACGCGTACGGGTCCTCCCCGCGCGGCCCGCCGGTCAGCGGACGCGGGAACGGGACCGCCTTCGGGTCGCCGCCCCGCGCCGCCCGGTCGATGGCCGGCCCGCCCGGGTACGGCAGGCCGAACACCCGGGCCACCTTGTCGAAGCACTCCCCCGCCGCGTCGTCCAGCGTGTCCCCGAGGTGCAGGATCGGCTCGCGCACGAGGTCCCGCACGAGCAGCAGCGAGGTGTGGCCGCCGGAGACGATCAGCACCACGCAGGGCTCGGGCAGCGGACCGTGCTCCAGGGTGTCGGCGGCCACGTGCCCGGCCAGGTGGTGGACCCCGTACAGCGGTACGCCCAGCCCGTACGCGAGGGTCTTGGCCCCGGCCAGTCCGACCTGGAGCGCGCCGGAGAGGCCGGGGCCGGTGGTGACGGCCACCGCGTCGAGCTGGTCGGCCCGCAGCCCGGCCTGCTCCAGGGCCTGGCGGACCACCGGGTTGAAGGCGTGCAGGTGGGCGCGGGCCGCGATCTCGGGGACGACCCCGCCGAAGCGGGCGTGCTCGTCCATGCTCGACGCGACGACGTGCGCGAGGAGCCGGCCGCCCCGCACGATGCCCGCGCCCGTCTCGTCGCAGGAGGACTCGATGCCGAGCACCACCGGAGAACCCGCCATCACACCTGCACCCGACCCTTATTGCGAATAGTTCGCAATAAGGGTACTAGCCTCGCGGGACCACCGTGGCCAGGACCGAAGGCAGCGGGTACCAGTCCGCCGAGGCGATGGACGCGTGGTGGGCGGCCATCAGGGCGACCCGGTCCCGCGCCTGGGCCTCGGTCGGATGCACCCCGTCGATGGCGGGCGCCACGCCCTGGGCGTCGGTGGCGATCAGCAGGTAGTGGTTGCGGTCGTACCAGGCGGTGTCGATCGAGCCGCCCGCGTACGCGCTCGCGTCCCCGTCGAAGACCACGAACCAGGGGCGGAGCGCCACGTCCGCGTACCGCGCCCGCGGGTCGCCGGCCTCGGCCCGGTGCACGGCCGGGAAGGCGGCGGCCTGGCCGAGCCGCCCCGCGGCCGCGAGGGAGCGCAGGTACTGGGCGTACTCCCGGTCGGTCCACAGCGTGTCGTTCGCGTTGCCCTCCTCCAGCGTGCCCGGGATCAGCTCCACCAGGAACTTCCCGGCCATCGCGGCGCGGCTCGGCCAGGCGCCGGCCCGGGCCGCGGTGTCCAGGTCGGGGTGGCCGGCCGCGAGCTGGCCGGGTCGGTACACGGCGTCGCCGAGCTTCGAGTTCAGCAGCGCGTCGAGCTCGGCCGGACCGCGGCCCAGGTTGGCGGCGAAACCGTCCTTGAGTTCCAGCTTGAGGACGACCGGGCGGTGCCCGGGGTGGGCGTCGTGCCAGCTGCGGATGTCGGAGAGGCAGCCCGCGAGGTTCTGGTTGCGGGACTTGGTGCGCAGCTGGGCGGGGCTGGTGGCGTTCTCGCAGTTGTTGTCGTTGCCGAAGGGGTTGTCGTGCGAGACCCGCCAGGAGCTGCCGAAGAAGTTGGTCCACACGTCGAGTTCCAGCATCGCCGCGCCCGAGTCGAGGGCGTCCGCGAAGTACGGGTACTTGGCCTTCTCGTACGCGTTGTGCACGCCGACGCCCGTCGATCCCGCGTACGGCAGGTCGGCGGCGGCCCGTACCGCCTTGGCCGGGGCCGCCCCCGCCGGGGCCGCGCCCAGTACGAGGGCCGCCGTCAGGGCCGCGAGGCCCGCCGCCACCGCGCCCGCCATCCGGTTCCGCAATCTCATGCTTTCGGCTCCTGTCCGTCCAGTCGATGCGCCCGTGTCTCAACTCGCGCGGAGATTAGGCGAGTCGGGTGAAGGGCGGAAGGACGGCGGATGACGTACCCCGGCCGGGCGCCGCCGTTGTGAGGACGGACACGTTCCGAGCCGGAACCGGCGCCGCCGCGCCGTCCGTCGAACAGGGAGCCGCTCGGGACGCCGACCGGCGTTTCCCGGCGGAGAGTGGCACGGCATGTTCACCAGGGTTCGCGGGCGGGCCGTACGGGTCACCCTGCTCGTCGGCGTCGGCTGCGCCGTGCTGATCGGGTGCGCCGGGCTGCTGTGGAAGCTGCACGACATGGCGGCGTACGTGGCGGACGGGGATCCCGCGGAGGGCAGCTACGTACAGGACGCCGCGTCCGGCGACCGCGCGGCGGCTGCCGTACTGGCGGGCCCGGCGCGGGAGGTCCCCCGTCCGGGCCCGGCCGCGCAGGACACGGGCACGCGGGACACGGGCACGCGGGACACGGGCACGCAGGGCACGGGCGGCTGGCGGCCCTCCGACCCCCTGATCGCGCGGCCCGCCGCCGCGGAGCCCGCGATCGGGGCGCTGTTCTCCCCCGGCGAGGACGCCGACCAGGACCACCACTGCTCGGCGAGCGTGGTCCACTCCCCCGGCGGCGACCTCGTCGCCACCGCCGCCCACTGCGTGTACCGCGGGGTCCTCGGGTTCCGTACGAACCTCGTCTTCGCCCCCGGCTACCGCGACGGCGGGGCCCCGTACGGGGTCTGGGTGCCCACCCGGATCGACGTCGACCCCCGCTGGACCGAGGATCAGGACCCCGACTACGACGTGGCCTTCCTGCGCGTGCGCCGCCCCGGGCACCCCGGCGAGCGGCTGGAGGACGCCACCGGGGCCCAGACGGTCCGGTTCGGGCCCGAACTGCCCGTACCCGCCCGGGTCGTGGGCTATCCGAACGCCACCGAGTACCCGGTGGAGTGCTTCAACACCGCCCGCGCCGAGGGGCCCGCGCAACTGCGGCTGGATTGCGCGGACGTACCCGACGGCACGAGCGGTGGTCCGGTGCTGACCGAGGCGCACACCCTGATCGGGGTGGTCGGCGGCCGCGACGGGGGCGGCGACGAGAAGACCTCGTACAGCAGCTTGTTCGGCGACGGCGTGCGGGCCGTGTACGAGCGCGCCGCGGCGGCCCGCTAGCGATGCCCCCGCGCTACGGGCCCGAGTCCGCCGGGGCCTTGTGGTGCGAGGGGTAGTCGGCGGTCTCCGGGGCCGTCGGCAGCCGCCATTTGGACAGGACCCGCATCACGGTGCCGGGGCTGAGCAGGACGTTCGGCGAGAGCGCCAGCGACAGCACGCCGAAGAAGGGCCGGGAGATCTCCGGGTCGGCGTTGGCGCCCACGATCACCCGGGACATGTAGGCCTGGAGGACCTTGGTGGCCCGGTCGGGCGGCGGCCCGTCGGTCTCCGGGTACCGCATGTCCTCGCTGGTGGCGATCTGCCAGGCCACGTCGGAGGCGGCGGCCGTACGGCGCTGGATCCGCCGGGAGGCCGCGGCGATCTCCCGGGGTGCCAGGCCCCGGATGGCGCCGGCCAGCGCGTCCGCCGCGAGGGCGGCCACCGTCATCCCCTGCCCGTACACGGGGTTGACCCGGCAGACGGCGTCGCCGATCACGACGAATCCGGCCGGCCAGCGGTCGAGGCGCTCGAAGTGGCGCCATTCGTTGGCGGTGTTGCGGTAGCTCGTCGGCGCGGAGAGCGGTTTGGCGTCGCGGAGGGCGTCGTAGAGCACCGGGGAGCGCAGGCTCCGGGTGAACTCGAGGAACTCCTCTTCCCCGGTCGGCGGGGCGTGTTCGCCGTTGCCGGTCAGGGTCACCAGCCAGCGGCCGTCGTCGAGGGGCACCAGCACGCCGCCGCGCGGGTTCTCGGGGCGGCCCTGTACGTAGATCCCCTGCCAGCGGCGCGCGGGATCCGGCGGGATCTCGTAGTAGCGGCTGGCGTAGCCGAGGTGGGAGTCGTAGCGGGTGGTCGCCGGGGCCGGGTGGCCGAGGGCGGCGAGCCAGGCCGGGGCCCGGGAGGTCCGCCCGGTCGCGTCGACCACGAAGCGGGCCGCCAGCGGGTCGCCCTCGCGCAGCCGTACGCCGGTGACGGAGCGGCCGTCGGGACCGGCGACGAGCCCGGTCACCATGGCGCCGGAGCGTACCCGGATGCGCTCGTCCCGCAGCACCTCCCGGCGGACCGTCCAGTCGAGCAGCTCCCGGCTGCCGATCAGGATCCGGGACCCCGGAACCGGGTGGAACCAGTCGGCCGGGCTCAGCCACAGGAAGTCGCGCGGCGTCTCCATCAGTGCCGCCCCGGCCGCCAGCAGCTCGCGGGTGACCCCCGGCAGCAGCCCCTCCATCAGGTCCAGGCCCCGCGACCAGAGCACGTGCACGTGCCGGGACTGCGGTACACCGGGCCTGAAGGCCGGTCCGGTGTCCGGCAGTTCGTCCCGTTCCACCACGGTCACGCGCGCGAACCGCTGGGCGAGTGCCCGCGCCGCCAGCAGCCCCGCCAGGCCTGCGCCGAGGACCACCGCATGATCGTGGGCTTCGTGGACTTCTGGGTGGTTGTCCGTGTCGTCGTCCATGGCGCCGAGTCTCCCGCGCCGGCCGCCCGGCGGATCAGGTCCCGTCCGGGGCGCCCCGAGGCACCCCGGGGGCGGACGGGGGGCTCACGCGGGAGCGGCCCCGCCCGGGACCCGCACCGCCGCCGGCTCAGCGCGCGGAGAACCCGTACGCGACGGCGGTCAGCTTCTGCGAGGCGGCCCAGAGCCGTTCGCCGGAGGTGTCGTCCAAGGTCCACTTCGCCCGCCAGGAGGGAGCGGGCGCCCCGCGCCAGCCGAGCCGCGGCCCGTAGAACGCGTCGGGCCGTACCTCCGGGGCGGTGGCCGCGTACAGCGTGGGCAGCGCGCCGGAGGCCGCGGGCTGGGCGAGGACGGCGGCGCCGAGGCCCATCAGCCGCGACATGGGCCGGTGGCCCTCCTGGAGCGAGGCACCGACGTGCAGGTTGGTCGAGGCGTAGCCGGGGTGCGCGGCGGCCGCGACGATCCCGGAGCCGGCGGCTGCGAGGCGCCGGGCCAGCTCGTGCGTGAAGAGGAGGTTGGCGGTCTTGGAACGGCCGTACGCGATCCAGCGCCGGTAGCCGCGCTCTCCGTTCAGGTCGTCGAGGTCGACGTCGCCGAGCGCGTGGAACCCGCTGGAGACGGTGACGATCCGGGCCCCGGGGGCGGCGGACAGCAGCTGGGGCAGGAGCAGTCCGGTGAGCGCGAAGTGGCCGAGGTGGTTGACGCCGAACTGGGTCTCGAACCCGTCGGCGGTCTTCCCGTACGGCAGGGCCATGACGCCCGCGTTGTTCACGAGCAGGTCGAGGGAGCGCCTGCGCTGCCCGTGGACGTGCGCGAACTCCCGTACGGAGGCCAGGTCGGCCAGGTCCAGCGGGAGGAAGTCCGCCTTCGCCCCCGGGACCTCGGCGCGCAGCCGGACCACCGCGGCCCGGCCGCGCGCGGCGCTGCGGCAGGCCAGCACCACGTCGGCTCCGCGCCGCGCGAGCTCGCGGGCGGCGACGTAGCCGATCCCGCTGTTGGCACCCGTGACGACGGCGGTGCGGCCGCTCTGGTCGGGGATGTTCTCGGCGTTCCAGCCAGGCATGTGAGCTCCCTCGCGACGGTGGGACGGTGGGGTGCGCGGTGCGGTCACCTTGGGGTTACCGAGGGTAGACCTCCCCTGACGCGGGGGCGGAGCCGGGGGCCGGTCCCCCGGGCCAGTAGGCTGCGGGTCCGTCCGCCCGCTCCCCTTCCCGTTCCCGAGGTACCGCGCAGTGAGCTCCGCACCGCCGCTCCCCCCACCCGTGTCGGTCGTCGGCCTCGGCGCCGACGGCTGGGCCGGGCTCACCGCCGCCGCGCGGTCCGCGCTGACCGGGGCCGAGGTGCTGATCGGCGGGCCGCGCCAGCTGGACCTGCTGCCGGCCGGCGACTGCGCCGGCGAGCGGGTGGCCTGGCCGAGCCCGCTGCGGCCCGCCGTGCCGAAGCTGATGGCCGAGCACGCGGGCCGCCGGATCGCCGTGCTGGCCAGTGGCGACCCCATGTTCTACGGGATCGGCCGGGCCCTGGCCGAGGAGCTCGGACCGGACGGCCTGCGGGTCCACCCGCACCCCTCCTCCGTCTCGTACGCCTGCGCCCGCCTGGGCTGGCCGGTGGAGGACACCGAGGTGGTGACGGTGGTCGGCCGCCCGGTGGCCCGGCTCGCGGCCGCGCTGTACGAGGGGCGGCGGGTGCTGGTGCTCAGCGCCGGAGCGGTGACCCCGGGCGAGATCGCCGCTCTGCTCCGGGAGCGGGGCTTCGGGCCGAGCCGGATGCGGGTGCTGGAACAGCTCGGCTCCGAGCGCGAGGACGCGTACGAGGGACGGGCCGAGAGCTGGGACCACGCGCCCGGCGACCCCCTCAACGTGGTGGCCGTGGAGTGCCGCCGGGACCGTGACGGCTCCGTCCCCCGGCTCGGCGCGACCCCCGGCCTGCCCGACACCGCGTACGAGCACGACGGCCAGCTCACCAAGCGCCACGTCCGGGCCGCCACCCTGTGCGCCCTGGCTCCGGCCCCCGGCGAACTGCTGTGGGACATCGGCGGCGGCTCCGGCTCGATCGGCATCGAGTGGATGCGCACGCACCCCTCCTGCCGGGCGGTGGCCGTGGAGCGCGTCCCGGAGCGGGCGGCCCGCATCACCCGCAACGCGGCGGCGCTCGGCGTCCCGGGGCTGCGCGTGGTCACCGGCGCCGCGCCCGGCGCGCTCGCCGGACTCCCCTCCCCCGACGCCGTGTTCATCGGCGGCGGGCTGACCGCCCCGGGCCTGCTGGACGCGGCCTGGGAGGCGCTGGCCCCGGGCGGCCGGCTCGTGGTCAACACCGTGACCCTGGAATCGGAGGCGGTCCTCACCGAGCGCTACCGGCGCCACGGCGGCGACCTGGTCAAACTGGCCGTCGCGCACGCGGTGGCGGTCGGCGGTTTCACGGGCTGGCGGCAGGCTATGCCGGTCACCCAGTGGACCGTGACCAAGCCCTGGCCGCGGCCGGACGATCCCACAGCGCAGGACCAGAACGAGGAAGAGGACCAGACGACATGACCGTGTACTTCATCGGTGCGGGCCCCGGCGCCGCCGACCTGATCACGGTGCGCGGTGCCCGACGGATCGCCGCCGCCCCCGTCTGCCTGTACGCGGGCAGCCTGGTCCCGCGCGAACTGCTGGCCGAGTGCCCGCCGGACGCCCGCCTGGTCGACACCTCGCAGCTGAACCTCGACGAGATCATCGCCGAATGCGTACGGGCCCACGCGGCGGGCGAGGACGTGGCGCGGCTGCACTCCGGCGACCCGTCGATCTTCAGCGCGGTGGCGGAGCAGATGCGGCGGCTCGACGCGGCCGGCATCCCGTACGAGGTGGTCCCCGGCGTCCCGGCGTTCGCCGCGGCGGCGGCCGCGCTGAAGCGGGAGCTGACGGTGCCCACCGTCGGCCAGACGGTGATCCTGACCCGGATCGCCCAGCAGGCCACGCCGATGCCGCCCGGCGAGGACCTGGCCACGCTCGGCCGCAGCGGGGCGCTGCTGGTGCTGCACCTGGCCACCCGCTACGTGGACCGGGTCGTCGCCGAACTGCTGCCGCACTACGGGGCCGAGTGCCCGGTGGCGGTGGTGGCGATGGCCAGCCGCCCCGACGAGCTGATCCTGCGCGGCACGCTGGAGGACATCGCCGCGCAGGTGAAGGAGGCGGGCCTGGTCCGCACCGCGGTCATCGTGGTCGGCCGTACGCTCGGCGCCGAGCAGTTCCGCGACAGCCACCTCTACTCCGCCGAGCGCGACCGGCATGCCTGCTGAACCGGCCCCCCTCCCGGCCCACCACGTCCTGATCCTGGGCGGCACAACGGAGGCGCGCCGCCTCGCGGAGGCGCTGGCCGCCGACCCCTCCTGCCATGTGACCACCTCGCTGGCGGGCCGGGTCGCCTCACCGGTGCTCCCGCCGGGCGATACGCGGATCGGCGGCTTCGGCGGCATCGCGGGCCTGGCCGCCTGGATCGTCGCCCACGACGTCACCCGCGTCGTGGACGCCACCCACCCCTTCGCGGAGCGGATGAGCTTCCACGCCGCCGAGGCGCAGGCGCTCACGGGGGTGCCGCTGCTGGCGCTGCGGCGCCCCGGCTGGACTCCGCGGCCGGGCGACGACTGGACCTTCGTGGACTCGCTCGACGAGGCGGCCGTACGGCTGCCCCGCCTGGACTCCCGCGCGTTCCTGACCACCGGCCGCATGGGCCTGCACACCTTCGCGCACCTCACCGACACCTGGTTCCTGGTGCGTTCGGTGGACCCGCCGGACGCGCCGGTACCGCCGCGGCTCGAAGTCCTGCTCGACCGGGGCCCGTTCACCTTGGAGGGCGAGCGGGAGCTGATCGCGCGGCACCGGATCGACGTCCTGGTCACCAAGGACAGCGGCGGCTCCGCGACCGCCCCCAAACTGACCGCGGCCCGCGAGGCGGGGATCCCGGTCCTGCTGGTCCGCAGGCCCCGGGTCCCGGAGGGCGTCGCGGAGGCGGGGGACACGGACACGGCCCTGGAATGGCTCGGGGCGGCCCGGGCCTGACCCGCCCGGCTGTTGTCGGCGGCTGCTCCTACTCTCTTCGGTATGAGCGCCACCACCTTGCTGATCCACGACGGCTCCGCCGCACCCGATGCCCCCGTCACCCGTGTCGGGGGCCTTCCGCTGGCCCCCGCGGGCACCCCGTGGCCCACCTGCACGGCCTGCTCGGGGCCGCTGCAGTTCATCGCGCACCTGGTCCTCGACGGCGGGCGCGGGGTCCTCGCCGTCTTCATGTGCGCGAACGACCCGGGCGGGTGCGAGGAGTGGAGCGCCACGGCCGGCGGCAACAGGGCGTACCTCTTCCCGCCGGCCGGGCTCGTGCCGATACCGCTGCCCGCGCTCCCCGCCTCCGAGGACGGGGACACGGACGAGGAAGCGGACGAGGAGGACGACGAGGACGTCCGGCAGCCCGGGGCGGTCCGTACCGTCGAGCGGGTGGCGGTGGCCGGGCCGGAGTACGGGGCCGCGGCCAAGGCCTGGTCCGAGCGGAGCGGGCGCCCCCGGCGCCACGTCCTCGGTCAGCTGGGCGGCGTCGCCGACTGGCTCCAGTACGACGAGACGCCCGATTGCGCGGGCTGCGGCCGTCCGATGGAGTTCGTCGCGCAGCTGGAGGAGGGTCCGGATCCCCTGACCGCCCCCAACTTCGGCTCCGGCAGCGCCTATGCGCACGCCTGCGAGCCCTGCGGCCGGGCGGCCTTCCTCTGGCAGTGCTGAGCCCCGGCCCCGGACGTGTCGCCACGCCCGGGGCCGGCCGGCCGGCCGGTCAGAGCTCCGGGTAGCGGCGCGGGGTCCACGTGACGCGGGAGCCGTCCGGCCGCTCGGTGACCTGTGTCTGCGAGGAACCGATCAGCAGGATCGTGCGCATGTCCACCTCGGACGGCTCCAGTTCGCCGAGCGCGAGGATGCGGACCGACTGCTCCGGGCCGCCCACGTCCCGCGCGACCACCACCGGGGTCCGCTCCGAACGCAGCTCCAGCAGCAGCTCCTTGGCCTGGGCCACCTGCCAGGTCCGGCTGCGCGAGCCCGGGTTGTACAGGGCGAGCACCAGGTCCGCCGCGGCGGCGGCGCGCAGCCGCTCCGCGACGACCTCCCACGGCTTGAGCCGGTCCGACAGGGAGATGGTGGCGTAGTCGTGGCCGAGCGGGGCCCCGGCCGCGGCGGCCGCCGCGTTCGCGGCGGTCACCCCCGGCAGGACCCGTACGGGCACGTCCTTGTACTCCGGCTGCCCGGCGACCTCAAGGACTGCGGTGGCCATGGCGAAGACGCCCGGGTCCCCGCCGGAGACCACGGCCACGCGCCTGCCGCGCCGGGCGAGGTCGAGCGCGAACTCGGCGCGCTCCGACTCCACCTTGTTGTCGGAGCCGTGCCGGATCTGGCCCGGCTTGGCGGGGACGCGGTCCAGGTACGTGGTGTACCCGACGAGCACCTCGGCGTCGGCCAGCGCACGCCGCGTCTCGGGGGTGAGCCAGAGCGGTCCGGCCGGTCCCGTGCCGACGACGGCGACCTCGCCGGGCCCGGACGGCACGCTGCCCGGGTTGCCGATGCGGCTGGGCACCACGGCGACGGCGAAGTACGGGACGCTGTCGGGGTCGGTGTCGGCGAGGACGCCGGTCCGCTCCCCCTCCATGGTCGCGCGTTCCACGTACCGGGCCTCCGCGAGGCGGCCGCTGCCCTCCATGGCCCGGCGCACGGCCGGGAAGGTGCGGCCGAGCTTCATCACGACCGCGGAGTCGGTGGCGGCGAGGCGGGCGGTGAGCTCCTCCTCGGGCAGGGTGCCGGGCAGGATCGTCAGCACCTCCTCGCCCTCGACGAGCGGGGTCCCGAGGCGGGCGGCGGCGGCGCTCACCGAGGTCACGCCGGGGATCACCTCGGCCTCGTAGCGGTCGGCGAGCCGCTTGTGCATGTGCATGTACGAGCCGTAGAAGAGCGGGTCGCCCTCGGCGAGCACGGCGACGGTCCGCCCGGCGTCCAGGTGCGCGGCGAGGCGGGCGGCGGAGGCCTCGTAGAACTCCTCCATCGCGCCCTGGTAGCCGCCGGGGTGGTCGGTGGTCTCGGTGGTGACCGGGTAGACCAGCGGCTCCTCGATGTGGTCGGCCCGCAGGTGCTTCGCGGCGATCGAGCGGGCGATCGAGCGGCCGTGGCGGGCGCTGTGGTACGCGATGACCTGCGCCTCGGCGATCACCTCGACGGCCCGCAGGGTCATCAGGGAGGGGTCGCCCGGGCCGAGCCCTACGCCGTACAGCTTCCCGGAGGTGGTTGCGCTGCTCATTCTTCCTCGCTCGCGATCGCGTTGACGGCGGCGGCCGCGATGGCGCTGCCGCCGCGCCGGCCGCGCACGATCAGGTGGTCGAGCCCGGAGGCGTGGGCGGCGAGCGCGTCCTTGGACTCGGCGGCGCCGATGAAGCCGACGGGGACGCCGATGACGGCGGCGGGGCGCGGGGCGCCCTCCTCGATCATCTCCAGCAGCCGGAACAGGGCGGTCGGCGCGTTGCCGACGGCGATCACCGATCCCTCCAGCAGCCCGCGGTCGCGCCAGACTTCGAGCGCGGCGGCGCTGCGCGTGGTCCCCATCCTGGCGGCGAGGGCCGGCACGGCGGGGTCGGAGAGGGTGCAGATCACCTCGTTGCCGGCGGGCAGCCGCTTGCGGGTGACCCCGCTGGCGACCATCTGGACGTCGCACAGGATCGGCGCGCCGGCGTGCAGCGCGGCCCGTGCGCGGAGCACGACCTCCGGGGTGTAGCCGAGGTCCCGGGGCAGGTCGGTCATTCCGCAGGCGTGAATCATGCGCACCGCGACCTGGGCGACGGAGGCGGGCAGCCCGGAGAGGTCCGCCTCGGCGCGGATCGTGGCAAAGGACTGGCGGTAGATGGCCGCGCCGTCCTTCTCGTACTCGAACACTGTGTACTCGCTCATTTCTTCGCTGCGTCGTGGGAGGTGGTGCGGCGTACGGCCGCGAGGGCCGCGGGAAGTTCGGAGGCCGGGACGCCCCGGCGCGGGGTCTGTCCGGCCGCGGAGAGGTCGTACCCGTCGGCGGTGGCGACCACGTCCGCCCAGGCGGTGCCGCGGGGGTGCCCGCACCGGCGCTCGCAGCCGGACCAGTGCACGGGCAGCAGGCGGGTCCCCTGCGCCGGCGTACGCACCCGTGCCCGCGCTTGTTCCCGTTCCCGTTCCTGCGCCTGCGCCTGCGCCTGCGCCTGCGCTACGACGGCACGCGCGTCGGCGCGCACGTCGGCGCGGGACTTCGCACAACCGGGCTGCCCGGTACAGGCGGTGACGGACCGCCAGGGATCGTCGGAGCCGGTCACGAGTCCGGCTTCGGCGAGGGCGGCGAGCGCCTCCCCGGCGGCTCCGGCGGGCAGGCCGGGGACGACGATCCCCCGCCAGGGGGTCAGGCGGATACGGCCGGTCAGCGCGGCCAGGGCGCGCCACTGCGCGGTGCTCAGACGGCCCAGCGGCGCCAGCACGCTGAGCGCGGCGGCGCCGCCGGGCCCCTCGACCACACCCGGTTCGGGGGCCGGTCCGCGCAAGGAGGCGGCCGCGGAGCCCGGCGCGGCGGGGGCCGGGATCCCGGCGGCGGCCAGCCTCCCGCCCAACCCCTCGCGGTCCAGGGCGTGTTCCGCGGGCAGCTCCGACACCCGCCAGGCCCGGGTACCGGCCGCCCGGACGGCGTCCAGGAAGTACTCCGCGGCCACGAGCGCGGCCTTCGGCGCGTCGGCCGCGCCGACGAGCAGCGCGTCCGCCGGGTCGGCGGTCCACAGCAGCGCCCGGTCCCCGCCCCCGTCCCGGACGGCGGTCAGGTTCACATCGGCGTCGAGCGAGGTCACGTCCCCGCGGCCGTCGTCGAGGGCGAACAGGAAGCGCCCCGACAGCCCGGCCGCCGGCGCGCTCGCGCACAGCAGCCGGTCCAGCTCGGCGACCCAGGGGGCCACGTCGGGCAGACCGCGCCGGTCCAGGCCGGTCAGGGGCGAGGCGACGATGTTGCGGACCCGCTCGTGGGTGGGCGCGGGCAGCAGCCCGGCGCGTACGAGCACGCCCCGCAGCTCGCCCCCGCAGCTCGCGCCGAGCCCGCGCAGCTGCGCGTTGCCGCGCGAGGTGAGGTCGACGTGCCCGTCGCCGAGCCGGTCCGCCGCGTCGGCCAGGAGCAGGGCCGCGTCCGCGTCGAGCATCCCGCCGGGTATCCGGATCCGGGCCAGGTACCCGTCGTCCGCCGCGTGCAGCCGCAGCGCACCGGGGCAGGCGTCACCGCGGTCACGTATGACCGGTTCGTCCCGCACTGCGGCGGAAGGGGGCTGGGGCGGCATGGCGGCGAGCATACCCACGATTGACCGACCTCGACCTGTGTCCGTCACCACCCTCCCCCTGCGCCCCACCCTCCGCCCGACCTGCCCCGATCCGCTCCCCGTGCGCGGACCACCCCCACTCCCGGCCAGGGAGAACGCCACCTAAGATGACCCCCGGCGGAGCCACGTGGCCCGCTGGGAGGAAGCCCGGTGCGAATCCGGCGCGGTCCCGCCACTGTGAACCCGCGGAGCGATCCGCCGGGTGAGTCAGGAACTCCCGCTGTCCACACTGCCCGGGGCGCGGAAACCCCGAGGAAGGCATGCCGCCGCATGATCCTGCTGCTGTCGACGTCCGACACCGATCTGCTCAGCGCCCGCGCCGCGGACGGCCCCGTGCCGTACCGGTTCGCGAACCCCTCCCGCCTTCCCCTGGACGACCTGCCCGCCCTGCTCGACGGCGTCGACCTGGTCGTCGTACGCCTCCTGGGCGGCCTGCGCGCCTGGCAGGACGGCCTCGACCTGCTCCTGGCGCCGGAACAGACCCGCCCGGTGGTCGTCCTCACCGGCGAACAGGCCCCGGACGCCCAGCTGATGGAGGCCTCGACGGTCCCGATCGGCATCGCGGCCGAGGCGCACGGCTACCTCGCGCACGGCGGCCCCGCCAACCTGGACCAGCTGGCGCGCTTCCTCTCCGACACCGTGCTGCTCACCGGCCACGGCTTCGAGCCGCCCGCCGCGGCGCCCACCTGGGGCCCGCTGGAGCGCACGCCGGTGCGCCCGTACGGGCCGCGCATCGCGGTGCTGTACTACCGCGCCCACCAGATGAGCGGCAACACCGCCTTCGTGCACGCGCTGTGCGACGCGATCGTGGAGACCGGCGGCACGCCCGTACCCCTGTACGTGTCCTCCCTGCGCGCGCCGGAGCCGGAGCTGATCGCCGAACTGGAGTCGGCGGACGCGATCGTCACCACGGTGCTCGCGGCAGGCGGCACCAAGCCCGCCACGGCCTCGGCCGGCGGCGACGACGAGTCCTGGGACGCGGGCGCGCTCGCCGGGCTCGGCGTGCCGATCCTGCAGGCCCTGTGCCTGACCGGCTCGCGCAGCGCCTGGGAGGAGAACGACGAGGGCCTCTCCCCGCTCGACGCCGCGACGCAGGTCGCGGTCCCGGAGTTCGACGGCCGCCTGATCACCGTCCCGTTCTCCTTCAAGGAGCTCGACGAGGACGGGCTGCCGGCGTACGTGGCCGACCCCGAGCGCGCCGCCCGCGTCGCCGGGATCGCCGTCCGCCACGCCCGGCTGCGGCACATCGAGCGGCGCGACAAGAAGGTCGCGCTCGTCCTGTCCGCGTACCCCACCAAGCACTCCCGCATCGGCAACGCGGTCGGCCTCGACACCCCGGCCAGCGCCGTGGAGCTGCTGCGCACCCTCATCGCGGGCGGCTACGACTTCGGCCCCGTCGAGGAGGTCCCGGGCCTGGTCTCGGGCGACGGCGACGAGCTGATCCGCGCCCTGATCGAGGCCGGCGGCCACGACCAGGACTGGCTGACCGAGGAGCAGCTGGCCCGCAACCCGGTCCGCATCCCGGCCGCCGACTACAAGCGGTGGTTCGCCGAGCTCCCCGCCGAGCTGCGCGAGAGCGTGGAGCAGCACTGGGGCGAGGCGCCGGGCAACATGTTCGTGGACCGCTCCGCGAACCCGGAGGGCGACATCGTCCTCGCGGCGCTGCGCCGCGGGAACCTGCTCGTCCTGATCCAGCCGCCGCGCGGCTTCGGCGAGAACCCGATCGCGATCTACCACGACCCCGACCTGCCGCCCTCGCACCACTACCTGGCCGCGTACCGCTGGATCCAGGCACGGGCCGAGGACGGCGGCTTCGGCGCCGACGCGATGATCCACCTGGGCAAGCACGGCAACCTGGAGTGGCTGCCGGGCAAGAACGCCGGCCTGTCGGCTGCCTGCGCCCCGGACGCCGCGCTCGGCGACCTCCCCCTGATCTACCCGTTCCTGGTCAACGACCCGGGCGAGGGCACCCAGGCCAAGCGCCGCGTGCACGCCACCCTGGTCGACCACCTCGTGCCGCCGATGGCGCGCGCGGAGTCGTACGGGGACATCGCGCGCCTGGAGCAGCACCTCGACGAGTACGCGCAGATCTCGGCCATGGACCCGGCGAAGCTGCCGGCGATCCGCGCGCAGATCTGGACGCTGATCCAGGCCGCGAAGCTCCACCACGACCTGGGTCTGGAGGAGCGCCCGGACGACGAGGGCTTCGACGACTTCCTGCTGCACGTCGACGGCTGGCTCTGCGAGGTCAAGGACGCCCAGATCCGCGACGGACTGCACGTCCTGGGCGGCGCCCCGACCGGTGAGGCCCGGGTCAACCTGGTCCTCGCGATCCTGCGCGCCCGCCAGATCTGGGGCGGTACGACGGCCCTGCCCGGCCTGCGCGAGGCGCTCGGCCTGGACGAGTCCGCCGCCACCCGCACCACCGCCGACGAGGCGGAGGCGGCGGCCCGCGCGCTGGTGCAGGCGATGGAGGACGCGCACTGGGCGCCGGAGGCGGTGGCTTCGGTCGCGGCCGGACACTCCGCGGACGTGGTCGCCGTACTGGACTTCGCCGCCCGCGAGGTGGTCCCGCGCCTGGCCGGCACGACGGACGAGATCGCGCACGTGGTGGCGGCCCTCGACGGCCGCTTCGTCCCGGCGGGCCCCTCGGGATCCCCCCTGCGCGGCCTGGTGAACGTCCTTCCCACGGGCCGGAACTTCTACTCCGTCGACCCGAAGGCCGTACCCTCCCGCCTCGCGTGGGAGACGGGCCAGGCCCTGGCCGACTCCCTGCTCACCCGCTACCGCACGGACAACGGCGAATGGCCGGCCTCCGTCGGCCTGTCCCTGTGGGGCACGAGCGCGATGCGCACCTCCGGCGACGACGTCGCCGAGGCGCTCGCCCTGCTCGGCGTCCGCCCGGTCTGGGACGAGGCCTCGCGCCGCGTCACGGGCCTGGAGCCGATCCCGCTCGACGAGCTGGGCCGTCCACGCATCGACGTGACCCTGCGCATCTCGGGCTTCTTCCGCGACGCGTTCCCGCACGTCATCGGCCTGCTGGACGATGCGGTACGGCTGGCGGCCGGCCTGGACGAACCCGCCTCGGACAACTTCATCCGGGCCCACGCCCAGGCGGACCTGGCCGTCCACGGTGACGAACGCCGTGCGACGACCCGCATCTTCGGCTCGCGTCCGGGCACGTACGGCGCCGGCATCCTCCAGCTGATCGACTCCCGCGACTGGCGTACGGACGCCGACCTGGCGGAGGTCTACACGGTCTGGGGCGGCTACGCGTACGGCCGCGGCCTGGAGGGCCGGGCGGCGCGCGAGGAGATGGAGACCGCGTACAAGCGGATCACGGTGGCCGCGAAGAACACGGACACCCGCGAGCACGACATCGCCGACTCGGACGACTACTTCCAGTACCACGGCGGCATGGTGGCCACGGTCCGCGCGCTGCGGGGCACGGCCCCGGAGGCGTACATCGGCGACTCCACGCGCCCTGAGACGGTCAAGACCCGCACGCTCGTCGAGGAGACCTCCCGCGTCTTCCGCGCCCGCGTGGTGAACCCCAAGTGGATCGAGGCGATGCGCCGCCACGGCTACAAGGGCGCCTTCGAGCTGGCGGCCACGGTCGACTACCTCTTCGGCTACGACGCCACGACGGGCGTGGTGGCCGACTGGATGTACGACAAGCTGACCGAGACGTACGTCCTGGACCCGGCCAACCGCGCCTTCCTGGAGGAGGCCAACCCCTGGGCCCTGCACGGCATCGCGGAACGTCTCCTGGAGGCCGAGTCCCGCGGCATGTGGGAGAAGCCGGATCCGCAGGTCCTGGAAGCCCTGCGCCAGGTCTACCTGGACACGGAAGGCAACCTGGAGGCCGAGGCGGAGTAACCGGCCCCGGCACACCGAACGGCGCCCGGCCCACCCCTTCGGCGGGCCGGGCGCCCTGCGTGTCGGGCGCCCGGCTCAGCTCTGGCAGTACATGGCGAGGTAGACCCGTCCGTCCCGGTCGGCGCTCTTGCGGACGTAGGCCGTGTAGTCCACGAGGCACTGGCCGTTCCAATCCCTCGCCTTCGTGCCCCGCCGGTACGCCTCGCCCCGCGTCAGGCTCCAGCCGTCGCCGTCCTCCCGCGCCAGCTCCGCGAGGGTGTCGGGCGGCAGGTCGGTGAACGTGGCCGGATCGAGGTCGAGGCTCTTCAGGTAGGAGTCGGCGTCTTCCGGACCGCTCCGGAACGACAGCTGCGCCGAGGAGCCGTCCTTGTCCGGCGCCTCACAGAACCGCACGTCGTCGCTGCGGGGTAGCTCGGGCAGCGAGTACTTCTCCAGGACCGAGGGGGAAACCGGTGTCGAGACGCAACGCGCGGCCGGGGCCCCACCGGAACCGAACGGCACGCATCCGCTCAGCACCGTCACGCTCGCTGCCGCGATCACCATCACGCCGGACACTCTGCCGCGCCGCACTGCCACCACTCTTCCCCCCGACGGGACTCCGGGGCGCGGGGCCTATCTCCCACGCGCCCCCGCCGCCACTGAACGGCTCTCACGTCACCTGATGCGGTGAAGTGTTCCTTATCCCGGGGGCGGCAGGGGTAGGCGGGTGCTGATCTCGTGCGGGGGGCCGCAGGCAAGGGAGCCCTCCGCGCCCCCGGACGAAAGGTCCAGCCCGCCGTGACGCAGCCGTTTCAACTGCCGGATTTCTACGTGCCGTACCCGGCACGCCTGAACCCCCATCTGGACGCCGCGCGCGCCCACACCAAGCGGTGGGCCCGCGGCTTCGGGATGCTGGAGGGCTCGGGCGTGTGGGACGAGCGGGACCTCGACTCGCACGACTACGCGCTGCTGTGCTCGTACACCCACCCCGACTGCGGCGGCGACGCGCTGAACCTGGTCACCGACTGGTACGTGTGGGTCTTCTTCTTCGACGATCACTTCCTGGAGGTCTACAAGCGCACCCAGGACCGTGCGGGCGCGAAGAAGTACCTCGACGGTCTGGCCGCCTTCATGCCGATGGACCTCGCCGACGGGTTCCCCGAGCCGGCGAACCCGGTCGAGGCGGGCCTGAAGGACCTGTGGGCGCGGACCGTGCCCGCGATGTCGATGGACTGGAGGGAACGGTTCTCCGAGTCGACGAGGAACCTCCTCAACGAGTCGATGTGGGAGCTCCACAACATCAACATCGGCCGGGTGGCCAACCCCCTCGAATACATCGAGATGCGCCGCAAGGTCGGCGGCGCCCCCTGGTCCGCCGGGCTTATCGAGTACGTGTCCGCCGAGGTCCCCGCCCGGGTCGCGCACGCGCGCCCGCTCCAGGTGCTCCGTGACGCCTTCTCCGACGCGGTGCACATCCGCAACGACATCTTCTCCTACCAGCGCGAGGTGGAGCAGGAGGGCGAACTCTCCAACGCCGTCCTGGTCCTGGAGACCTTCCTGGACTGCACCACCCAGGAGGCCGCCGACCTCTCGAACGACCTGCTGACCTCAAGGCTCCAGCAGTTCGAGCACACGGCGCTCGCCGAGGTCCCCGAACTGGCCGCCCGGCGCGGCCTCGACCCCGTCGAGACGGCTTCCGTGCTCGCGTACGCGAA
Source organism: Streptomyces sp. NPDC002181 (assembly GCF_042890485.1). Taxonomy (NCBI): domain Bacteria; kingdom Bacillati; phylum Actinomycetota; class Actinomycetes; order Kitasatosporales; family Streptomycetaceae; genus Streptomyces; species Streptomyces sp. NPDC002181. Next base: position 680,157 of record NZ_JBIASC010000002.1, read on the forward strand.
GGGCCTCCAGGACTGGCAGTCCGGCGGCCACGAATGGCACATGGTCTCCAGCCGCTACATGAACGAGGGGGCCAAGGGGGCGGCCGCGGTCCAGCTCACCCTCCCCTTCCTGCCGACCGGACCGGGCACCGCCGCCCTCGACCTGCGCTCACTGCTGGCCCCCCGCGCCACGGAGCTGCGCCGGCGCAGCTTCACGCACGTGCCGTTCGAAAAGGTGGGCCCTTCGCTGCTGCCCGACTTCTACATGCCCTTCCCGCTCTCCCTCAGCCCGCACCTGGACCTGGCCCGCCGCGAACTGGTGCTCTGGTCCCGGGAGACGGGCCTGCTGGAGCCGCAGCCCGGAGACCCCGGCTCCGACATCTGGGACGAGGAAAAGCTGGTCGGCATGGACTTCGCCCTGTGCGCGGCGGGCATCGACCCCGACGCCACGGCGGACACCCTGTGCCTGGGTGCGCAGTGGCTGACCTGGGGGACGTACGCCGACGACTACTACCCCAGGGTGTTCGCCGGCTCCAAGTCCCCGGGAGCCGCCCGGGCGACGACCGACCGGCTGATCTCGATGGTCCCGGCCGATCCGGCCGGGGCCCCGGAGCCCGTCACCGCGATGGAGCGCGGCCTGAAGGACCTGTGGGCGCGGACGGTCGCCGGTATGAGCCCCGCTCAGCGTGCGGAGTTCCGCGGGCACGTCGTCGGGATGCTGGACAGCTGGGTCTGGGAGATCGGCAACGCCGTCGTGAACCGGATTCCGGACCCGGTGGACTACGCCGAGATGCGCCGCTTCACGTTCGGCTCGTACATGACGATGTTCCTGGCCAAACTCGGCCATGAGGACGACGGCGTGCCGCCCGAGGTCTACCGGGACGGGGTGATGCGCTCGCTGGAGAGCGCGGCGGCGGACGTCGGGTGCATCACCAACGACCTCTTCTCGTACCAGAAGGAGATCGAGGTGGAGGGCGAGTTGCACAACCACGTCCTGGTCACCCAGAACTTCTTCGACATCGACTATCCGCGCGCGTTCGCCGTCGTCGCCGACCTGATGGTGCAGCGCACGAAGGAGTTCGAGCACATCCGCGACAACCAACTGCCGCTGCTGTACGAGGACTACGGCCTCGACGCGCGGGCCCGGGCCTCGCTCGACGCGTACGTGCGGGAGTTGGAGGACTGGATGGCCGCCGTCCTCCACTGGCACCGGAGCGTGAGCCGCTACCGGGACGAGGACCTGCACCCGAAGACCGCCGGGCGGACCCCGGGGGCACGGCTCGGCTGGAGTTCCCCGTTCGGCATGGCGGCCGCCCGGATCTCGCTGCCCGCCTGATCCCGCCGTCCGGCCCGGCGGCGGGGACGGTCCGCTCGCCCGCCCCCGCCGCCGCCACTGCGCCCCCGCCACTGCGCCGCCCGCCACCCGTACGGCCCGGGGCGTGCGCCGCTACCGAGAGCCCGTCCAGCCCGTGGGGACGTGCCCGATCCGGACGCGCTGGGGGTGGTCGCCGACGGGAACGGACACCCGCTTGGCACCGGTCGCGAAGTCGATGGCGGTGACCTGGTCCGCGCCGCTCTCGGAGATCACGCAGGCGGTGCCGTCCCCGTCGACGGTGGCCCAGTACGGCTTGTTCGCGGGCACCAGCGGCCCTTCGGTGAGGGAGGAGCGGTCCACGACGGTGGCGTAGTCGTCCATGGTGCCCGCGACGCACAGCTTGGTCCCGTCCGGGCTCATGGACATGCCGTGGTGGCGGGAGTCGTTGACCCAGGTGGTGCGGTCCGGGTTGGTTGCGGGGTTGCGGGGCAGCTCCTTGATCCGGGTGATCCGGTCGGAGGCCACGTCGTACTCGACGACCCCGTTGAAGAAGGACACCTGGAAGTAGAGCTTCGACTCGTCGGGGCTGAAGGACATCGGCCGGACCGCGTCGGAGAGGTCGGGGCGGCCGAAGGCGTCGAGCCGCTCGCGCATGTCGATCACCCGGACCGTGCGGAAGGTCTGCGCGTCGACGACGGTGATCTTCCGGTCGCCCTTCGTCCAGTCCAGCCACGGCGCGTCGAGTGCGGAGGTCACGTCCCCGATGGAGCTGTTCCACAGGAAGCGGCCGTCGCGGCTGAAGGTGTTCTCGTGCGGCTTGTCGCCGGTCGGGAAGGAGCCGAGCTGGCGCCCGGTGGCGATGTCGAGGACGTGCACGGTGTTGGCGGTGGAGGCGGAGACCGCGACCCGGGTGCCGTCGGGCGAGACCGCCATGTGGTCGGAGCGGAAGCCGGAGACGGGGAAGCGCCAGTTGATCCGGCCCGTACGCACGTCGATCGAGACGACGTCGGCGAAGCTGGGACGGGAGGCGACCACGGCGGAACCGTCGGGGGTGGTGTACATGTCGTCGACGAACTGGTCGTGGCCCTCGCCCGCGCCGCCCCGGATCCCGAGGAAGAAGGCGAGCTTGATCGGGTTGAGGTAGATCTCCCGGAGCCGCTCCTCCTTGTCGGGGATCATGTTGATCCGGCCCACCTTGGCGAGATCGCCGGTGGAGGCGAGCACGTCGGCGGTGCCCTCCCAGTTGTTGCCGACGAACAGCACCTCCCGGACGTCCGCGCCGGCGGAGGGGCCGGCGGACGACGCGGACGCCGGGGCCGGAGCGGACGCCGAGGCCGGCCCGCCCGCCAGCGAGGCCGCGACCAGGGCGCAGCCGGCGAGGAGCGTACGGACGGGGGTGCGGGCGGTGCGTGCCGTACGGGCGGTGCGTGCGGTCCGGGACATCCGCTCAACTCCGTTACAGGAAGGCGCTGTTACCGGCCGGTAAAATAGGCGGAACGGCAAAAGGGCGCAACCCTCACGGGGGCGTGATGGTCATTCGGGAGAGCCGCGGACCACTGCCAACCCGCCGACCCGGGTCGTGATGCCCGCCGGGCCGCGCCGGGCCGAGGCGAGCACGGCGGCCGGCCGGCCGAGGGTGTCACCCTGCTCCACCTCGATCGCGACCGTCTGCGCCCCTGTCGTGTCGAGCAGGTGGGCGGCCAGGCAGCCGGTGCTGTTGGCGTTGGCGACGTCCTCGTCGACACCGATCGCCGGCGCGAACATCCGCGCCGCACCCGGCCGGTCGCCCACCGGCGGTACGTACACGAAACAGCCGAGGAGCCCGTACCGCCGGCACGCCGCCGTCAGCCTGCCGAGGTGCGGGCGGACTCGGAGCAGCGCCGACCGGTCGTGGACCGGTACCAACATGCGCGGTGCGCCGGGCGCGGCGACCCGCGGCGCGTCGGTCGGATGCGGATCGTCCTCGGTGAGCCCGAGCGCGGCGACGATCGCGGCGCGCTCGTCCGGTGCCGGGTGACGCAGCGCGACGAGGCCCTGGTCGAACCACACCTCGATGCCGGCGGGGCGGCGGATCGCGACGGTGTCGAACGTGCGCCCGCCGGTGTGCTGGCGGTCGTAGAGCTCGCCCAGCGCGGTGCGGGTCAACCGGACGGCCTGCGCGGCGACAGTGCCGTGGCCGCAGCCGGACAGTTCGGCGGTGGCGGTGAAGAACCGGACCGGCCGGCCACCGTCCGGGGTCCGGCCCGGGCCGAGGAACGCCGCGTGCGAGGTGCCGGCCGCGGCGGCGACCGCGCGCCGGTCCGCGTCCGTCGCCGCCGGGTCGTCGTCGGTGACGGCCGTGGGGCTGCCGCCCCGGCCGTCGCGCCGCACGCACGCATCAACCACCGTGACGTCCTGCCAGGACATCGGCCCACCTCTGACGCTCAACGAACCGGCAACCCCGAACGGCGTCCGCCGGCAGCCGGACCTTGCCGCAACGGCCGACGGGACGCGCTCAGGAGGGTACCGGCCCGCCTCAGGCGACCGATCCGATCCGGCCGATCACCGTGTGCGAGATGTCCGGGTGGATCGGTATGTGCGCTCCGGTGAGGGCCGCGCCCGAGCCCCCTCGGCGGTTCGCGACGATCTCGGCGGCGATGGACAGCGCGGTCTCCTCCGGGGAGCGGGCGCCGAGGTCCAGGCCGATCGGGGAGCGCAGGCGGGCCAGCTCCAGCTCGGTCACGCCGACGTCCCGCAGCCGCTTGTTGCGGTCCTCGTGGGTGCGCCGGGAGCCCATGGCGCCGATGTAGGCGACGGGCAGCTTGAGGGCCAGTTCGAGGAGCGGGACGTCGAACTTGGCATCGTGGGTGAGCACGCACAGGACGGTCCGGCCGTCCACCGCGCCCGCCGAGGACTGGGCCCGGAGGTAGCGGTGCGGCCATTCCACGACGATCTCGTCCGCCTCGGGGAAACGGTTCTTCGTCGCGAAGACGGGCCGGGCGTCACACAGGGTGACGTGGTAGCCGAGGAACTTGCCGATCCGCACCAGGGCGGACGCGAAGTCGATCGCACCGAAGACGATCATCCGCGGCGGCGGGACGCTGGACTCGACGAGCACCTTGAGCGGCTCTCCGCAGAGCCTGCCGTCGGCGCCGATCTCCAGCACGCCGGTACGGCCGGCGTCGAGCATGGCGCGGGCCTCCTCGGCGATGGTGCGGTCCAGCTCGGGGTGGCCCCCGAAACCGCCCTCGTGGCCGCCCTCGCCCCGGACGAGCACGGCGCGGCCCAGGAGCTCGGCCGGGCCTTCCGCGATCCGGGCGACCGCGGCCGCCTCACCGCGGGAGGCGGCCGCCAGCGCGGCCGCGAACACCTCCCGCGCCGGGGATCCCACGGGCACCGGGGTGATGAGGATGTCGATGATCCCGCCGCAGGTCAGACCCACGGCGAAGGCATCGTCGTCGCTGTACCCGAAGCGCTCTCGGACGGTCTCGCCGTCCTCCAGCGCCTGCTGGCACAGCTCGTACACCGCGCCCTCCACGCATCCGCCGGAGACCGATCCGATGGCCGTGCCCTCGCTGTCGACGGCGAGCGCGGCTCCGGGCTGCCGGGGCGCACTCCCGCCGACCGCCACCACCGTGGCCACGGCGAAGTCACGTCCCTGCTCGACCCACCGGTTCAGTTCTTCGGCGATGTCCAGCATTGCGGCCTCCTCAGAGAGGTTCGGTTACCAGTATCGGATGCGTGGAGGGTCGGGGCCGGATCACCGGCCCCGCCTTACTTCACCCCGAGCCATGCCTCGATCGGGTGCTCCGCGAAGAAGATCACGAAGATCACCGTCAGTGCCCACATGAAGGCACCGATCTCACGGGCCTTGCCCTGTGCGATCTTGATGGCCACGTAGGAGATCACACCGGCCGCGACACCCGCGGTGATCGAGTACGTGAAGGGCATGAGCACCACGGTCAGGAAGACCGGGATGGCGGTCGCGGTGTCGGCCCAGTCCACGTGGCGGGCGTTCTGCATCATCATCGCGCCGATGACCACCAGGGCCGCGGAGGCGACCTCACCCGGGACGATCTGCGTGATCGGGGTGAAGAAGAGGCAGGCGGCGAAGAAGAGGCCGGTGACGACGGAGGCGAGGCCCGTACGGGCACCCTCGCCCACGCCGGTCGCGGACTCCACGAACACCGTCTGGCCGGAGCCGCCGGTCAGGCCGCCGATGGCACCGCCGGCGCCGTCGATGAACAGGGCCTTCGACAGGCCCGGCATGCGGCCCTTGTCGTCGGCGAGCTTGGCCTCGGTGCCGACGCCGATGATGGTGGCCATCGCGTCGAAGAAGCCGGCGAGCACCAGGGTGAAGACGATCATGCCGATCGTCATGGCGCCGACGTCGCCCCAGCCGCCGAAGGAGACCTGTCCGAAGAGCGAGAAGTCCGGCATCGAGACCGCGGACCCGTCCAGGGTCGGCGCACCGTTCTTCCAGGCCTTCGGGTCCACGTCCGCGACGACGTTGACGATCGCCGCGATCACGGTGCCGCCGACGATGCCGATCAGGATCGCGCCGGGCACCTTGCGGGCCTGGAGCATGAAGATGGCGAGCAGCGTGATGCAGAAGATCAGGACGGGCCAGCCGGAGAGCTGGCCGACCGCACCGAGCTGCACGGGCGGGGAGAACTCCCCGCCGTTGCCGACGAAGCCGGCCTTCACGAGGCCGATCAGGGCGACGAACATGCCGATGCCCATGGTGATGGCGTGCTTGAGCGCGAGGGGGATCGCGTTCATGATCATCTCTCGGAGGCCGGTGACGACCAGGAGACAGATCACGACGCCGTACATCACGCACATGCCCATGGCCTGCGGCCAGGTCATCTGGGGCGCGACCTGCGAGGAGAGCACGCCGGAGACCGACAGGCCCGCGGCCAGGGCCAGCGGCACCTTGCCGACGAAGCCCATGAGGAGCGTGGTCAGAGCCGCGGCGAAGGCCGTGGCGGTGATGAGAGCCTTCTGGCTCATGGTGTCTCCGGCGACGTCCTTGCCGGAGAGGATCAGCGGGTTGAGCAGGAGGATGTACGCCATGGCCATGAAGGTCGTGACTCCGCCACGAATCTCATTGCCGACGTTGGAACCTCTGTGCGTGATGTGAAAGTACCGGTCGAGCCAAGAACGCCCGGCGGGGTTGCGAGAGCCGTCGCCGGCCTCTTCCGCGCTGGTCTTGGGCTCCACAGACGACTGGGTCATGGTGCCTAACTCCCAAGGTTCAAAGGGGCACCCGCATGAAGATTGGAGACGCGGGATTTGGGAAACTCCGTTTGGCTGCACGACCCGGGGTGACGGCCCGAGGCGACGCGAAATGCACTGCGTGTACTGCGGGTACTGCGGGGGTTTGCGGTACTGGTGTGGTGCTGGTGGATGCTCCGGGGTGCCGGGGCGACCGGGTGTTTCCGTGGGGGTACTGCCGGTGGGACGACCGCGAGCGGTGCGGTTTTCGTACTCCGGACTTCTGGCTCCGGGCGGTGGGACAGGAAGTGTGACGTTCCCGGTGTCACACCGCCCGGAGAGTCTGTGGGGGTCCGGGGGCCTGGCGGCGGGGCCGCGCGGCCCCCGGACCATGCCGTCCTAGAGGGTGCCGGTGAGGGCTTCCGGACGGATCGGCGTCTTGTTGATCTCCAGACCGGTCGCCGCCCGGATCGCCGCGATGACGGCCGGGGTGGACGACAGGGTGGGGGCCTCGCCCATACCGCGAAGGCCGTACGGCGCGTTCGGGTCGGCGAGCTCCAGGACGTCGACCGGGATGGTCGGGGTGTCGAGGATGGTCGGGATCAGGTAGTCCGTGAAGGAGGGGTTGCGCACCTTCGCGGTCTTCGGGTCCACGATGATCTCCTCCATGATCGCGACGCCCAGGCCCTGGGTGGTGCCACCCTGGATCTGGCCGACCACGGAGAGCATGTTCAGGGCCTTGCCGACGTCCTGCGCGGTCGCCAGCTCGACGACCTTGACCAGGCCGAGCTCGGTGTCCACCTCGACCACCGCGCGGTGCGCGGCGAAGGTGTACTGGACGTGGCCGTCGCCCTGGCCGGTCTTCAGGTCGAAGGCGACGGTCGGCCGGTGCCGGAACTCCAGCTCCAGGTCGATCGCGTCCTCGCCCTCCAGGATGTCGGCGATGTCCGCGAGGACCTCGCCGCCGTCGGTGACGATCTTGCCGCCTTCGAGGAGCAGCTCGGCGGTCGCCCAGGCCGGGTGGTAGGACCCGTTCTTGCGGCGGCCGATCTCCAGGAGCGCCTCGCGGACGGCCTCGCAGGTGTTCTTCACGGCGCCACCGGTCATGTACGTCTGCCGCGAGGCGGACGTGGAACCGGCGGAGCCGACCTGCGTGTCGGCCGGGTGGATGGTGACCTGCGTGACGCCCAGCTCCGTACGGGCGATCTGCGCGTGGACGGTCACACCGCCCTGGCCCACCTCCGCCATGGCCGTGTGGACCATCGCGACGGGCTCGCCGTTGATGACCTCCAGGCGCACGCGGGCGGTGGAGTAGTCGTCGAAGCCCTCGGAGAAGCCGACGTTCTTGATGCCGACCGCGTAGCCGACGCCTCGCACGACGCCCTCGCCGTGGGTGGTGTTGGACAGACCGCCCGGCAGGGCGCGGACGTCCGCGCCCTCGCCGGCGCTCTCCCACTGGCGCTCCGGCGGCAGCGGGCGGGCCTTGACCCGGCGCAGCAGCTCGGCGACGGGCGCCGGGGAGTCCACGACCTGGCCGGTGGGCATGATCGTGCCCATCTCCATGGCGTTCAGCTGGCGGAACTCGACCGGGTCCATGCCCAGCTTCGCGGCGAGCTTGTCCATCTGGGCCTCGTACGCGAAGCAGGCCTGGACGGCGCCGAAGCCGCGCATCGCGCCGCAGGGCGGGTTGTTCGTGTAGAGCGCGATCGCCTCGATGTCCACGTCCTCCAGGACGTACGGACCGACCGACAGCGAGGAGGCGTTGCCCACGACCGCCGGGGAGGCCGACGCGTAGGCGCCGCCGTCCAGGACGATCTTGCACTTCATGTGCGTGAGCTTGCCGTCCTTGGTGGCGCCGTGCTCGTAGTAGAGCTTCGCCGGGTGGCGGTGCACGTGGCCGAAGAAGGACTCGAACCGGTTGTAGACGATCTTGACCGGCTTGTTCGTGGCCAGGGCCAGCAGGCAGGCGTGGATCTGCATCGAGATGTCCTCGCGGCCGCCGAAGGCACCGCCGACGCCCGAGAGCGTCATGCGGACCTTCTCCTCGGGGAGACCGAGGACGGGGGCGATCTGCTTGAGGTCCGAGTGCAGCCACTGGGTGGCGACGTAGAGGTCGACGCCGCCGTCCTCGGAGGGCACGGCGAGGCCGGACTCCGGGCCGAGGAAGGCCTGGTCCTGCATGCCGAAGGTGTACTCGCCCTCGACGATGACGTCGGCGCGCTTGCGGGCCTCCTCCACGTTGCCGCGGATGATCGGCTGGCGGTGCACGACGTTCGGGTGCGGGACGTGACCGGAGTGGTGGTCGTCGCGGCCCGGGTGGATCAGCGGCGCGTCCGCGGCGAGGGCCGAGGCCTCGTCCGTGACGAGCGGCAGCTCGCGGTAGTCGATCTTGATCTTGGCGGCCGCGCGGCGGGCGGTCTCCGGGTGGTCGGCGGCCACGAGGGCGACCGGCTCACCGTGGTGGCGCACCCGGCCGTTGGCGAGGACCGGGGTGTCCTGGATCTCCAGGCCGTAGTTCTTCATCTCGGCCGGCAGGTCGTCGTACGTGAGCACCGAGTAGACGCCCGGCATCGCGAGGGCCTCGGAGATGTCGATCGAGGCGATCTCGGCGTGGGCGACCGTGCTGCGCAGGGTCTGGCCCCACAGCATGTCCTCGTGCCACATGTCCGAGGAGTACGCGAACTCTCCGGTGACCTTGAGGGTGCCGTCCGGGCGGAGCGTGGACTCGCCGATGCCGCCCTTGTTGTGCTTCTGGGTGACGTTGGTCGGCGTGCCGGCCGGTACCGTGCGGGTGTTCTGAGCCATGGTCAGACCGCCTCTCCCTGACGTGCGGCCGCCAGGCGGACCGCGTCGAGGATCTTCTCGTAGCCCGTGCAGCGGCAGAGGTTGCCGGACAGGGCCTCACGGATGTCCTGGTCGGACGGGGAGCTGTTCTGTTCGAGCAGCGCGTCGGCCTGCACCAGCAGACCGGGGGTGCAGAAGCCGCACTGCACGGCGCCGGCGTCGATGAACGCCTGCTGGATGTTGGAGAGCGGGGCGCCCTCGCCGGTCTGCGAGTCGGCCGGCTTGGCCTGCCACTGCTTGGCCGCGTCCAGGGTGACGCCGCCCTTGGAGCCGCAGCCGCCGCCGGTGCCGCAGGCACCGCCGTGGCCGTGCTCCTCGCGCTGCTTGGCGAACTCCGCCAGACCCTCGACGGTCACCACGTCGCGACCCTCGACCTGGCCGGCTGCCACCAGACAGGAACAGACCGGCACGCCGTCGAGACGGACGGTGCAGGAACCGCACTCGCCCTGCTCACAGGCGTTCTTCGAACCCGGCAGGCCCAGGCGCTCGCGGAGCACGTACAGGAGGGACTCGCCCTCCCAGACGTCGTCCGCTTCCTGCTGACGGCCGTTGACGGTGAAATTGACGCGCATGATTACGCAGCCCCTTCGAGCGAGCGGCCGTGGCCGGTTCCGCGGTACTGCTCCCAGGTCCAGACGAGCTGGCGGCGAGCCATGATGCCTACCGCGTGACGGCGGTACTTCGCCGTGCCGCGGACGTCGTCGATCGGGTTGGCCGCGCCGGTGGCGAGGTCACCGAACTGCTTGGCGATCGACGGGGTGATGACCTTGCCGGACTCCCAGAAACCGCCCTCTTCGAGCGCGGCGTTCAGGAACTCCTCGGCGGCCTTCGCACGGATCGGGGTCGGCGCGGCCGATCCGATGCCGGTACGGACCGTACGGGTCTCGGGGTGCAGCGCAAGGCCGAACGCGCAGACGGCGATGACCATCGCGTTGCGGGAGCCGACCTTGGAGTACTGCTGGGGACCGTCCGCCTTCTTCACGTGGACGGTCTTGATGAGCTCGTCGGCGGCGAGCGCGTTGCGCTTCACGCCGGTGTAGAACTCGTCGATCGGGATCAGGCGGGAGCCGCGTACGGACTCCACCTCGACCTCGGCGCCCGCCGCGAGCAGCGCGGGGTGGGAGTCGCCGGCCGGCGAGGCGCAACCGAGGTTGCCGCCGACGCCGCCGCGGTTGCGGATCTGCGGGGACGCGACCGTGTGCGAGGCGAGCGCGAGACCCGGGAGCTCCGTGCGCAGGTTCTCCATGATCTGCGTGTACGGAACGGAGGCGCCCAGCCGGACCACGTCCTCGCCGACCTCCCACTCCCGCAGCAGACCGATGCGGTTCAGGTCCAGGAGGTACTCCGGCCGACGGTGGTCGAAGTTGATCTCGACCATGATGTCGGTGCCACCCGCAATCGGCACAGCTGTGGGGTACTCGGCCTTAGCGGCGAGTGCCTCCTCCCAGCTGGCGGGGCGAAGGAAGTCCATGTGCGGCTCTCTTCTTCTTCATCGTGTCGTTCACTTCAAGCCAGGAGGCCCTCGGGCCCTCGACTGGTCGTTCACGTGCTGTTAACGCGGTGTGGAGTCAGTACACAAGCCGTGCGTCCTTCGGGTGCAGTCACCGAAACCATGAAGGAGTTGGCTGGCGGCCTCCCTCGTCTTGTAGATTCGTATGAAAGGCAGGATGCAACGACCTGCCCGATTTCCAACGGCAACATTCGAGACAGATCGGCGGCGACACCATGCGGCTGCGCGCACTGCTGGAAACCGAGGCGCTGGGGCTGCGGCTGCTGGGCGGCGAGGACGAACTCGACCGGACGGTCCGCGGCGTCATGACGACCGACCTACGGGATCCCAGCCGGTACCTCACCGGGGGCGAACTCGTCCTCACCGGCCTGGCGTGGCGAAGAAATTCGGCCGACTCCGAGCCGTTCGTACGAATCCTCGCGAGCGCGGGCGTCGCGGGCCTCGCGGCCGGCGAGGCGGAGCTCGGGGACATCCCCGACGATCTCGTTTCAGCCTGTCGGCGCAACCGGCTGCCGCTGTTCGCCGTGAACGAAGACATTGCATTCGCCACGATCACGGAGTACGTGGTGCGGCAGGTCTCCGGTGAGCGCGCGGGCGACCTCGCGGCGGTCGTGGACCGCCACCGCCGCCTGATGACCTCCGGTCCCGCGGGCGGTGGACCCGATGTGGTGCTCGATCTGCTCACCACCGACCTCGATCTGCGCGCCTGGGTGCTGTCCCCCACAGGCCGGCAGATCGCCGGCGCGGGCGAACCCCTGACGCCGGGCGTCTGCGCGGCCCTCGCCGGAGAGCACCTGGCGGCGGTCCGCACCGGGCGCAGGGGCCCGCACCGGATCTCCATCCAGGGTATTACGTACTCCCTCTTCCCGATCAGGGGAGCGGGCCGGGGCCCGGGCGGCCCCGGGGCCCGTGACGTGCGCGAAAGCGTGCTCTCGGACTGGCTGCTGGCCGTCGAGGCGGACGCCGGGGACTGGCCCGCCGAACGGCTCGACCTGCTCCAGGGCGTGACCCAGCTGATCGCCGTCGAGCGCGACCGGCGCGACGCGGCCCGGACGGTGCGCCGCCGGCTCGCCCAGGAGGTGCTGGAGCTGGTCCAGACGGGCGCCGCGCCCGCCGAGATCGCCGCCCGCCTGCGGGTCGCGGCCCCGGTGCTGCTGCCCGGGCTGGGCACCGCCCCCCACTGGCAGGTCGTCGTGGCGCGGGTCGACTGGGACGGCGGGGACATCCCCGGCGGCCCGGTGGCCCAGTCGCTGCTGGAGGAGATCCTCGTCGACCCGTCCGTCTCGGGTCCCGAGCCCTCGGACCGGATCGCCGTGGCCCACGCCGGGGACGAGGCCATCGCCCTCGTACCGCTGCCCGCGCTCCCCGCGGAGCCCGGCGAGGAGAAGGGGCCGGACCGCGCCCTGCACGCCGACGAGCTGCTCTCCGCCGTACGGGAACCCCTGCAGGCCGGCCTCGCCGACGACGGCCGGCTCACCCTGGGCGTCAGCGCGGCCGTGCACTCCGCCGAGGGGCTGCGCGGGGCGCTGGAGGAGGCCCGGCACGCCCGCCGGGTCGCCGCGGCGCGCCCGGGCCGGGTCTGCGCGGCCGGCCACCACGAGCTGGCCTCGCACGTGCTGCTGCTGCCGTTCGTCCCGGACGACGTGCGCCGCGCCTTCACGGCGCGCCTGCTGGACCCGCTGCGGGACTACGACCGCCGCCACCGCGCGGAGCTCATCCCGACGCTGGAGGCGTTCCTGGACTGCGACGGCTCGTGGACGCGCTGCGCGACGCGGCTGCACCTGCACGTCAACACGCTGCGGTACCGGGTCGGGCGAATCGAGCAGTTGACGGGGCGTGACCTCTCGCGGCTGGAGGACAAGCTCGACTTCTTCCTCGCACTGCGGATGAGCTGAGCGGATCCGGCCGGGGGCGTCGCCCGCGCGGCCGGGAGGCGGCGCGGGGCCCCTGACACGTCGTCCGGACTTTGTGAAAGAGTTCACCCGACCCCTTGGCCGAAGGCTCCGATCCGTGCTCTCATTTCGCCCCAGGGCTCAACGACGTGCTGCTTGGTTGCTTTGGGGAGGGCAATGTGGCGGATACCGCCATGTCCGGTGCCGGATCTACCGGGGGAGACGATCCCCTCCAGCGGGCGATATGGCGGCTGCGCTCGCGCGGCTGTTGGAGCGACGCGGCGGCCCTGCTGACGCCCCACCTGCACGACGCCGGCGCGGCCGTGCAGCGGACCGCCCTGCTGGTCGAGCGGTGCCTGTTCACCGGGCAGGGCTGGGCCGAGGCGGAGGACGCCCTGCGGGTCGCGGAGGCGGTGGCCCACGACGACGACGAACGGGGCGCCGCGGCGTGCGAGCGCGGGCAGCTGGCGTACGCGGCGACCGTGCTCGGGGTCCGCGACCGCTCGGACGAGGCCCGCTCGGCTCTGGGCCGGGCGGCGGCGCTGCTCTCCCCCGGGTCCCGGACCCGTCCGCTGCTGGACTTCCGGCGGGGGCTGGTCGCGGAGCACCTCGCGGACGCCCCGCAGTCGGCCCGTCCGGCGTACCGCCGGGCCCATGCCGGGGCGCTGGCGCACGGGGACACGCTGCTGCTGTCCTTCACCTGGCGCCACCTGGCGGCGCTGTCGCTGCGGGACGGGGAGGTGGCGGAGGCCCGCAAGGGCTTCGCGGAGTCCCTGCGGATCCGGGAGGACCTGGGCTTCCTGATCGGTACGGCCCCCGCGCTGGCGGCCCTGGCCGAAGCCGAGCCGGAACCGGAAGCGGCCCGCCTGCGCGCGGAGGCCCGCCGCCTCTTCCACCTCCTGGGCGGCATCCCGACCTGGCTGGCGGACCAGCTCCACCCGGACAGGCCCAGCCCGGCGGGGGTGTGAGGGGCGGGGCTCAGACCATGCCGAAGTGCCTGCGGAGCACCTGCTCCACCAGCGGGAGGTCACCCTCGATCAGGGCCTCCAGCAGAGCCGTGTGCTCCGCCGCGTCCGCCACGAGCTCCGGCCGCCGGGCCCGCGCAACCCCCGGGAGCGGCCACTGGGACCGCCGGTGGAGGTCCTGCGCCACGGAGACCAGCTGTGCGTTCCCGCCCAGCGACAGCACCTCCCGGTGGAAGGCCCGGTCCGCGTCCGCGTACCCCGCCGGGTCACCCGCCCCGGCGGCCTCGGCGGCCGCGGCCGCCGCCGGCCGCAGGGCCGCCCAGGCCTCCGCCGGGACCGCACGGGCCAGCCGCAGCACCACCGGCACCTCCAGCAGTGCCCGTACCTCCGCCAGCTCGGCCATCGCCCGCGGCGTGCGCGACAGCACGCGGAAGCCCCGGTTCGGGAGGCATTCCACCGCGCCCTCCAGCGCCAGCTGCTGCATCGCCTCGCGCACGGGCGTCGCGGAGACGCCGAAGCGCTCCCCCAGGGCGGGCCCGGAGTAGATCTCCCCCGGCGCCAGCTCCCCGTCGAAGAGGGCCGCGCGCAGCGCGTCGAGCACCTGCCCGCGCACCGAGTGCCGCAGCACCTTCTGCACCTTCTGCGCCGGAATCAGCGCCTCCACCCCGACGTGGGCCGCTTCGCGCACTCGGTCCTCCCCGGGGTCTCGACCTGACACGTGCCTCCCGAGAATAGGCGAATCGGTCCGGCAGGTGCTGGTACGGTCGCCCTAGATCAGCTAAGGTAAGCCTTACCTCCCTTGCTTTCGACCGTGTGAATCGGTGGTCCCGCCATGCCCGACAGCTCCGTCGTCGCCCTGCCCCCGGCCGGCTCTCCGGTGGCGGACGCGTACGCACGCCTGTCGAAGGCCTACGACCGCCTCCAGGTCGTCGAACGCGCGGCGCACGAGCCCGCCCCTCGCGGTGTGGGGTGGATCGGCGCGGAAGCGCTCGCGGCCGGCGGGGCCGAGGCCGACGGCTACCTCGCCTGGGACGACGCCCAGGTCCTGCGGGACTACGGCCGCCAGGCCCGGCCCGACGTGGTGGCCACCTTCGGGCTGCACCGGTACGCCTGGCCCGCCTGCCTGCTGATCACGGCCCCCTGGTTCCTCGACCGCCGGGTGCCCCGCCTTTCGGCGCGGGACGTCGCGTTCCACCGGACCCAGGGGCGCATGAGCGTGCGCGTCGAATCGTTCTCCTGCCTGCCGGACGATCCGGCGGCCGCTCTCCCCGGGGCCCGTGTCGTGCCCGACGAGGAGGCGCTGCGCGCCGAGGTGCGGGCTGCGGTGGCCCACCACCTCGAACCGCTGCTGGACGGCTTCGGCCCGCGCATGCGGCGCGGCCGCCGCGCCCTGTGGGGCATGGTGACCGACGAGATCGTCTCGGGCGTCTGGCACCTGGGCAAGCTCGTCGGCGAGGAGCACCGGGCCATGGCCGAGCTGGAGGCGCTGCTGCCCGGCCGGACGGCCCCGTACACCGCCGGCGCGGCGTTCCGTACGCTCTCCGGCCCGCGCGGCGAACAGCTGGCGACCCGGGACCGGGCCAGCTGCTGCCTCTTCTACACGATCCGGCCCGAGGACACCTGCACCACCTGTCCCCGCACCTGCGACGCGGAACGCATCGTCCGCCTCACGGCTGCCGCCTGACCTCCGAACCCACTCGTACGACTGACCGGAATCGAACTCGACTCCGGTCGTACGAGCGGCAGTTCGAACCACAACGCCCTATCCGGCGGGCCCCACCCCCCGATGGCGTCCACTTGCCCCGAAACCCGCATGCCGGGCCGATCTCCTGCGTCACCATGGCTCCCGAAAGGCCGCACACGCGAGGCAGAGGCAAGGGACATCCGCATGAGACTGACCGACATATCGCTGGACTGGCTGCTGCCCGGCAGCCTGCTGATCCTGGGCGTACTTGCGGCAGTTGCGGTACTGGCCCGGGGCAAGCGGGAAGGCGAGAAGGCCGCGGCCGAAGACACCTGGGAGCGCAGCGAAGAACGGCGGCGGCGCAAGGAAGCCGTCTACGGAACCGCCTCCTACGTCCTGCTGTTCTGCTGCGCGGCGGTCGCCGCGGCGCTCTCGTTCCACGGACTGGTCGGCTTCGGGCGGCAGAACCTGAACCTCTCCGGGGGCTGGGAGTACCTGGTGCCCTTCGGCCTCGACGGCGCCGCCATGTTCTGCTCGGTGCTCGCCGTGCGCGAGGCGAGCCACGGCGACGCGGCCCTCGGCTCCCGCATGCTGGTCTGGCTGTTCGCGGGCGCGGCCGCCTGGTTCAACTGGGTGCACGCGCCGCGGGGCATCGGGCACGACGGCGCTCCGCAGTTCTTCTCCGGCATGTCGCTCTCGGCGGCCGTCCTCTTCGACCGCGCCCTCAAGCAGACCCGCCGGGCCGCGCTGCGCGAGCAGGGCCTGATCCCGAGGCCGTTGCCGCAGATCCGGATGGTCCGCTGGCTGCGGGCCCCCCGGGAGACCTTCGGCGCCTGGTCGCTGATGCTGCTGGAGGGGGTCCGCACCCTCGACGAGGCCGTCGACGAGGTGCGCGAGGACAAGCGCGAGCGGGAGCAGGACCGCCACCGGCGGCGCGATCAGAACCGGCTGGACCGGGCCCGCATCAAGGCCCTGGGCCGGCAGAACCGGGCGTTCGGGCGCTCCCGCGCCCGCCAGGTCGACGTACCGGGGCTGGCCCCCGGGTCGGGCTCCGCGCCGGTCGGCGCGGAGCCGGCCATACCGGAAACGGGACAGCTGCCCGCCCCGCGCCGCCGGCCCTCCCTGCAGGCCGTACACGGACCCGAGATCGCTGAGGTGACCGGCACCCGGACGGTGGACCTGACCGCCGAGGACGACACCCAGACCATCCCCCGCCTCGACTCGCTCGAACGCAAACTCAAGGATCTGGAGCAGCAGTTCGGCTGACGACCGCAGACCGGAACGACCCCGCGGGGCCCGCCGTTCAGGCGGGCCCCGCGTCGTACGCGCCGGGGTGGGCCCGGCCGCCGAGGGCGCCGTCCAACTCGAACCACACCACTTTGCCACCCGCCTGGACGGGCCCGTCCACGCCCCAGGCGTCGGCGAGGGCCTGCACCAGCATCAGGCCCCGGCCGTGCGTACCGTCGTCGGCGGTCGGTACGTACGGCCGGGGCCGGCGCGAGGCGTAGTCCCTGACCTCCACCCTCAGCCGGTCCGCGGCGAGCCTCGCGGACACCTCGGCGCCCTGGTCGGTGTGGACGAGGGCGTTGGTGACGAGCTCGGTGATCAGCAGCTCGGCCACCTCGGCGGTATCGGCCGGACACCGGTGGCGCATCAACTCCCTTAATGCCCTGCGCACTTCGCTCACCGCTTTGTGATCCGCCCGGCGTACGCTCCGGGTGATCTCCAGCGCGTCCACCGCTCTCCCGTCCTCGACGGACGGTTCACGCGGTTCGGGCCGCCCTCTCCCCCACTGCTTCCCGGTCTTCGCCCCCACCCGCACGGCGATGTCCTCCCCCGCAAGTTCCCGTGATCTCGAACTGGTCTCCGGGGATGCATGCCCGCCGGGGCAATCCGCACTCCTGCGGGCTTACGACGGCGGCACGTCGGGCAGTTGGGATCGAGCCATCCGGATCACCCTTCCCGCGCCACCGTCGGGCGCGATCTTGTCGGCGGAAAGTGCGAAACCGGTCATCATCTCGGCACTGGTCTTGGGGGGAATCGACAGGGCGTCGGGATCGGTCACCACGCCCGCCGAGGCGGGTCTCCCGTGCCGGAAGGCGTCCTCCAAAGCCCCCGCGAGCTGCCCGGCCTCTTCCCCCGGCCCCTCGAACGCGCCCGCCGCGCGGGCGATCGCCGCGAAATCGGGGGTGCGGTCGGTCGTTCCGTACGAAGAGAGGCCGGAAACCGGCATCTCCAACTCGGCCATTCCCGGGGATGAGTTGTCGAAGAGGACCACTTTGACGGGCAGGTCGTACTGCACCAGGGTGAGGGAATCTCCCATCAGCATGGAGAAACCGCCGTCGCCGGACATCGACACCACTTGACGGCCCCGGTCGGTGAACCCGATGACGCGCCGCCCGCCGTTCGGGGAACGATAGCGCGCCGCCCGCACGTGGGACACGCCTCCAGGGCGTCGGCGCGCCCCTTCGGCAGCCGGCCCGGCCACCGACCGACCTCACCCGAATGGAGTAACCCGACGCGCCACCCGTTCGGGTGAAGATCATGCTGGTCAGTGGCCCAACCAAGCCAATCCTCGGAAGGGGACCCACATGCGCATTCGACGAGTTCTCGTCGCCGTCATCGCGACGGCATCGTTCGCCGGGCTCGGCCTCGCAGGTGCCGCCACCGCCACGGCCGCCACCCACAACGCCACCGCCATCGCCCATACCGAAAGCCTCACCCCTGGTGAATGCACGGACGCCGGCGGAAAGGTCGTCGGGATGACGTGCGTGGGCGGTTCGAAGGACGGGCAGATGGTCGACTGACCCCACTGAACCCCATGGGGCGCCCCGCAGCCACGCGCTGCGGGGCCGCTCCCGCGCGGGCACGCCACGGCGGCAGCGCGGTCACGCCTCCCAGACGGCGGCTGCTGTCCGGTCGTCGGCGTAGCCCTTGAGGCGGAGCTGGGTGTCCGCGAGGAAAGCCGCCAGGCCGGGGGGTTCGGGGTCGGCCCAGCGGGCCGCGAGTTCGGCCGGCAGGAGACCCTCCTCGCGCATGGGGTCGGCGAGGCCGCCGGAGCACAGGAGCAGGGTGTCGCGGGGCCGGGCCACGGCGGCGCGGAACCGGAAACCGTCGGCGGCGCCCCCGGCCGGTTCCGGCTCCAGGTCCTGCCACGTTCCCTCCCGCAGCCGGAACAGGCCGCCGGCACCCGCGCCGAAGCAGACGCGGGTCTTGCACTCGGGGTCGATGGGAAGCAGCAGGACGCGCAGGCCGGCGGTGTACGCCTCCTCCGGGAGCCCGAGCTCGGCGGCGTGGGCGCGCAGGCGGCCGTAGCCGCGGTCGGTGAGCCGCTGGAGCCCGGAGCGCAGGGCGTCGCGCCGGCCGGCGCGGATGTCGTCGGCGAGGCGCTCGCGGCTGCGGCCGACGGCGGAGGCGATCCACCGGCACAGCTCGGCCGCGGCCTCGGCGGCGCCGGAGGCGGAACGGTCGCCTCCGGCGAGGGCGGCGAGGACGAGGGCGTCGTCGCCGGTGCCGAAGCGGGCGGTCAGCAGGAAGTCCCGCCGGGCCTCGCCGCGGAACCGGGCGGAGTCCCCGCGCACGGAGGTGGCGCGCAGGGTGTACGCCCCGTGCCGGGCCCCTTCGAGCACGGTGTCGGGCACGAGCTCGTCCAGCGCCCCGGGATCGGCGACGGGCAGGGCCCCCGGTTCGGCGGCATACGTGGGCGCCCGGTCCCCGAGGAATCCCACGACCGGCCGCTCTCCGCCCGCGCCCCCGCCCCCGGCACCGGCACCGGCACCGGCACCAACCCTGACGCCGGCCTCGGACCACGGCTCACCGGCAACGGGATCCCCGGCAAGCGGCTGGACCCCGACGTGGACGGTCGTACCGGCCCCGGGCGGGGCCACGGCAGGCAGGGTGCCGGGGGCTTCCCACGGAGCCGGCGGCTCCGCTTCAGGGATCGGATCGCGTTCGGCGTGGGTTCCCGGGCCCGCCCCGGCGGCCTCGGCCGCAGCTGCGGCGTCGGGGCGTGTGGTGGCGGGGCGTGCGATGTCGGGGCGTGTGGTGTCGGGGGCCGGGCCGGTGTCCCCGTCCGGGGCCCGGTCGGGTGGGGCGCCCCAGTGCCGGGCCGGCGGTTCGGACGGTGCCTCCGGGAGCGCCGGCGGCACCGTCACGCTGCCCAGGCCGTACCCCGTCGTCCCCGGTCCCCGGGGGTCCCGGGGCGGGGGCGCGGGCTCCGGCGCCGGATCGGCCCCCCGGCGCGGCCGGGGCAGCACGGAGTGCGGGGGCGCCGCCGCAGGCGGCACCGGCGGAACGGCACCCGGCTCCGGCGGCCCCTGGGGCGGGACCCGGTGCGTGAGGGACGACGCCGAGTGGAAGCGGGATTCCAGGGTGTCGGCCGGGTCCGGGGTGGGGGCCGGGTCCGGATCCGGGTCCGGGTCCGTGGTTCCGTACAGCTTCTGCCACCAGTCGTCCGCGCCCTGCTGACTCATGGGCTCATTCTTGGCCCCCGACAGCGGCAGAAAACGCCGAATACGCGAAAAGGGGTCCACCGGGCCGCCGCCCGGTGGACCCCTTTTCGTATCTCTCGTACGACCTAGCGGATGTCGTACGCCCGCACGACCGTCTGGGTAACGGCCGCCCCGTTCGCGTCGGTGAGCTCCACCTTCAGCGAAACCTGCCGGCCCGCCTCGGCCCCGGCGTGGTCGACGACCGCCGACCACCGGCCGTTCTTCTCGGTGACGGCCGCCTGCGTCCAGTGCTCACCGTCGTACGAGTACGCCAGCCTCGCCGACTTCAGCGCCCCCGGCGCGTATCCGGCGTGCCCCGTGGCCCCGAGCCCGATGCTCTGCCCGTTCGCCGCCGGCAGCGTCTTCATGCCGTCCGCCGGGATCGCGATCGAGGGGAACAGGATCGGGAGGGGCTGGGAGAACTGCGCCGGGTCCTGCTTCGACCGGAAGGTCCACGTCGTCGACACCGCCTGCGAACGCTGCCACGTGCGCGCAGGCTGGCCGAACTTCTCGATCTGCTGCGTCAGTTCGTACGTGGCTTCCTCCGCCGGGACCTCGAAGACCCCGGACGGGTACCAGCTGTCGCCGATCTGCTCGCCGTCCCGCTTCAGGACCAGCCCGCCGGCGTCCCCGAAGGAGCCCGGCTGCGCGTAGTGCCCGGTGTCCCCCCACATCGCGGAGGCGAAGCCGATCAGGTTGCCCTGCCGCTCGGCCGCAAGCTGCGGCGTGCCCGCGAGGTCGCGCCCGGCGACGGGCCCGATCACCCCGTCGTACCAGCTCTCGCCGCGCTCGGAGCCCTTGGCGTACGTGCGCTGCCGGTCGGTCATGAACTCGCCCCAGGGGAAGCTGCTGGAGACCATGTGGTCCCAGGCGGTGTCCCCGGCGGAGTAGAACTCGGTGCGCTTGCCGGGGACGGGGACGGTGTCCATGCCGCCGAAGTACACGGCGTTGCCGAGGGGCCGGTAGGCGCCGGTCAGGTCGATGAAGTCGGCGGCCACGCCCATCGAGTGGTAGGTCGACTCCACCGTGCCGAGGTCGCGGTCGCGCAGCCGGTAGCTCCGCTCCCGCCGCACCTCGCCCTTCTCCACCTGTGCCAGGTTGTAGACGTACGGGCTCTTCGCGCTGCCCTTCCAGCTCAGCGTGACCTTGCCCGCGGCGAGGCGCGCGAGCAGGGCCCGCGCCTCGCCCCGCTCGATGGTCAGGGCCGGGAGCGAGCCGCCCGCGTAGCCGGTGAAGCCGGTGAAGCGGCCGGGGGCTTCGCGGTGGGCGAGGACGGCCTTGGCGCCGGCCGCCCTGGCGCGGTCCGCGACCTCGTACAGCGAGCCGTCCACCGTCTTGACCAGGACGATCGCGCCCTTCACACCCGCGGTCGCGAGCTCCTCGGGCGTACCTGCGCCCGCGTCGACCAGCGGCGCGGCGCCCGTACCGTCGAGGTTGTCGCTGCCCGTCGAGGCGGTGATCGGGTGCAGCGCCGGGCCGCCCGCGACCTTCAGCTCGGAGATCAGCGGAGCGGCCGCCCGCCAGTAGCTGCCGAACTCGAACTCGCCCTCGTGCGCCCGGCCTTCCACCGAGGCGTAGTACCCGCGGATCGTCCGGCCTCCCATCGCCGTGCCCGCGTGCAGCCAGGACCGGTCCCAGTACCGGGAGAAGGCGAGGGTGGTGCTGCGGGCCTCGGTGGGCCGGTCGGTCGCGATCGAGAGCCGGGCCGCCTTGCGGGCGTCCAGCACGACCACGGTGTCCTTCTTGACCTCCGTCTGGGGGCGGCCCAGGTAGGTGAGGGAGTCGTACAGGGCGGCCCCGTCACCGGCGTCGGGGGTGCCGACGAAGGCGGAGAGGAAGTACGAGCCCGGGCGCACCCGGTAGACCTGGTCCGCGGCTCCGTCGTTGAAGCGGCGCTCCCCGCTGGCGTCGTCCGTGCCGATGACGTCGAGGGAGGAGGGTCCGGCGGCCGGCTTGCCCGCACGGTCGATCAGCTTCACCCGCAGGGTGACGGTCTCCGGCTCCACGTACAGCGAGAAGGGCGTGGAGAGGTGCACTCCGTCCGCCGTGGCGACGACGCGCCCGGTGACGTCCCCGTACTGGGAGCGTTCCAGCCGGGCGGCCGGGTCGAGGGCGAGGGGCACCTTGACGGTGGCGCCGGCCGGGACGGTCACCGTACGGCGGTCCAGGCCCGCGATCCTGCTGCGGACGGCCGAACCGTCGTTGCCGGTGACCTTCTCGACGGCGAGGTTCAGGGTGACGGGCCGGGTGCCCGTGTTGGTGTACGGGATGTCGGCGCTGGTCCGGTCGCTGCGGTCCTGCGGCCAGCCGTACGAACCGCCCTGCACGGCCGGGGCGCTCGTCACGGTGGCGTCGACGGCCGCCTTGACGTCGAGGCGGCCGCCGCCGGTCTGGCGTACGTCCCCGGGGACAGCGGAGTTCGCGGACCCGACGAGGGCGGCCTTGACCTGCTGGGCGGTCCAGTCGGGGTGGCGCTGCCTGACGATGGCGGCGGCGCCCGCGACGTGCGGGGTGGCCATCGAGGTGCCGGACATGGACTGGTACGCGTACACCCCGCGCCCGCCCATGGCCGCGGCGGAGATCCCGACGCCGGGGGCGGCGATCTCGGGCTTGAGGGTGTGCTGGAGCCCGGCGGGACCGCGGCTGGAGAAGGAGGCCGTGGTGTCGTCGCGGTCGACGGCCCCGACGGTGAGCACGCTGGGCGCGCAACCGGGCGAGGAGACCGTGTTGTTGCCGGGGCCGGAGTTCCCGGCGGCGATGACGAAGAGGGTGGAGCCGCTCTGCGCGAGCCGCTCGGCGGCGGCCGACATGGGGTCGTCGCAGGTGGTCCGCGAGGGGTCGCCGAGGCTCATGGAGACCACGTCGGCCTTGCTCTCGACGGCCCATTCCATACCGGCGATGATCCACGAATCGAGGCCGTGGCCCTGGTCGTTGAGGACCTTGCCGCTGAGCAGTTCGGTGCCCGGCGCGACGCCCTTCCTGGCGCCGCCGCTCGCGGCTCCGGAGCCGCCGACGGTGGAGATGGTGTGGGTGCCGTGGCCCTGGCGGTCCGCGTCGGTGTCGGAGTCGGTGAAGTTCTTCGACACGGAGACGCGGCCCTTGAGGTCCGGGTGCTCCAGGTCGGTGCCGGTGTCGAGGACGGCGACCTTGGTGCCCTTGCCGTCGTAGCCGGCCGCCCAGGCGGCGGTCGCGTTCACCTGCTTCGTCGAACGCTCCAGGTTCGCCTGGACCTTGCCGTCCAGCCAGAGCTTCTTCAGCCCGCCGGCCGCGCGGGAGCGGGTGTCGGTGACGTCGGCCCAGAAGGAGGCGGCCTGCTGCTTGTCGGCGGCGAGGGCGACGGCCCCGATGGAGCCGAGCACGAGGGAGCGCTCGGCGCCGCGCGGGGCGGGCGGCGCGCTGCGCGCCAGGTCCGGGGAGCCGTCGTAGACCGCGATGAGCGGGAGCTTCTTGGTGCGGGCGTCGTCGTAGCCCTGCCGGATCAGGCCGGTGACGTTGAAGAGCTCCTGGTCGACCTTGCCGGCGACGAGGGCCTTGACCGCGCTCTCGGGGTAGACGTAGAGGTCCTTGCCGTTCTGGCGGGTCTGCACGAGCGGCTGCGAGCCGTCCTCGCGCGGCATGGCGGTGGCGGCGGTCCGCCCGGCCGGGTCGGTGGAGACCAGGATCCGGTCGCCGGTGACCAGGGTCACGGTGACCGGGGCCGTGGGCTGCTTTCCGGCCGCTTCGCTCCCCGCGATCGGTCTCTTCCCGGCTCCTCCGGGCGCTCCGTCGATCGGCTGTGCAGCCGACTGGCCGATGGCGGTGACGGCCAGGACGGCCGCGGCGGCCGTTCCCACCGCCGTACGCGATATCGGGCGCATCGCTCTCCCCAGGTGAATTCCGGCAAACTGCTGCATTGCACGGCAAAGCTGCCCGCAAGTGGTGTCTGACCGGCGGATGTTGGTGCTGCGGTGGCGTCACCCTGGCAGAGAGGCGGGAGGTGCGGCGATGATGTCGGAGGCGGGTTTGCGCCGTGGCCGCTTCCCGCCACGAACGGTGTGGAGAGGGTGGGTGGACCGCTTGCTGAATGCCATAGGCCTGGACGAGGGCCAGGAGTCGGCGTACCGCGTACTGGTGGCGCTGGGGGCGGCGGAGGTGCCCGACCTCGCGCACCGGCTGACGCTGCCGGTACCGCAGACCGAGCGGGCGCTGCGGCATCTGGAGCGGCACGGGCTGGCGGCGCAGTCCTCCACCCGGCCGGGGCGCTGGGTGGCGGCCCCGCCGGGGGTGGCGCTGGGTGCGCTGCTGACGCAGCAGCGGCACGAGCTGGAGCAGGCGGAGCTGGCGGCGGCGCTGCTGGCGCAGGAGTACCGGGCGGAGGCCTCCGAGCCGGCGGTGCACGACCTGGTGGAGGTGGTGACGGGCGCGAGCGCGGTGGCGCACCGCTTCCACCAGCTCCAGCTGGGCGCGGCGGAGGAGGTGTGCGCGCTGGTCAGCGGCCGGCCACAGGTGGTCACCGGGATGGAGAACGAGGCGGAGGAGCGCGCCGCCGTCCGGGGTGTGGCCTACCGGGTGGTGATCGAACGGGAGGTACTGGCACTGCCGACCGGGATCAGGGAGGCGTCGACCGCGCTCGCGCGGGGCGAGCAGGTCCGGGTGACGGGTGAGGTCCCGACCAAGCTGGTGATCGCGGACCGGTCCCTGGCGATGGTCCCGCTGACGGCGCGCGGGGCGGAGCCGGCGGCGCTGGTGGTGCACGCCTCGGGGCTGCTGGAGTCGCTGATGAGCCTCTTCGAGGCGGTGTGGCGGGAGGCGCTCCCGCTGCGGCTGGGGGTGACGGGCGCGGCGGAGGAGTCGGGGGGCGTGCCGGACACCACCGACCTGGAGATCCTGACGCTGCTGCTGGCCGGGATGACGGACGCGAGCGTGGCGAAGCACCTGGAGCTGGGGCTGCGGACGGTGCAGCGGCGGGTCAAGGGCCTGATGGAGCTGTCCGGGGTCACGACGCGGCTCCAGCTGGGCTGGCACGCGTACGAGAGGGGCTGGGTGGCCCGTTAGGGAGTCCCCCGGATCCCCGCCTCCCCCGTGGCGCCGCCGGGAGGCGGGGATCCGGAAGACGAGCCCAAGACGCCCCTAGGGCTCGGAGGTCACGGTCGCGGTGAACCCGCAGCACTTGTACGTGCGGGTCCGCTCGCCCGAGACCTTCGTGATCTTCACCTGCTTCAGCCGGGCGGTGGTGTCGGTCTCCGAGGCGATGACCGCGACGCCGCCCCCGCCGCCGCGGATCGTGTCCTTGACCGAGGTGAACGTGCCGTCCTGGAAGGCCAGTCCGAAGTACTCGTTGTCGACCAGGGTGTTGCTGCCGGTCTCCAGCGTGCCGAAGCCGTAGACGCCGAGCTGGTTGCCGACGAGGCGGTTGCGGGTGACCACGACGCCGGTGTTGGCCAGGATGCCGGCGTGCTGGATCTCGGTGAAGAAGTCGGGGCCGCAGTCCGGGTCCGGCTCACGGCAGGAGTTGTCGCTCACGATGTTCCGCTCGGCCCTGCCGGTCGCCTCGACGAACTCGATGCCGTCGGTGGAGAGGTGCTTCTGGCCGGTGACGACGTTGCGGAGCACCGTGGCCTCAGAGGCCCCGCCGAGCACGACGATGCCCGAGCCCTGGTAGTCCGTGATCTTCGAGTCCCGGATGTCCGCCGACCCCGCACCGGTCGGGAAGTCCCCGATGAGGACCGCGTTGGCGCTGCGGAAGCACGGGGCCGCCGGGGTGTCCTTGATGTGGGACACCTCCGCGCGGCTCAGGTCCAGGTGCGCTCCGCCCAGGACCCGGATGCCGGCTCCGAGCGCGCCCGCGGCGCAGGTACCGGCTCCCGGCCCGCTCACCGTGAGTCGGGAGATCTTCACGGACGCCGCGTTGTCGAGGGAGACGATCGAGTTCCGTCCGTCGGGGCCCTCCACCAGGTGCTCGGGGGCGAGGATCGTGCTCTTCCCGGCACCCGCCCCCGTGAGGGTGAGGTTCTTGTGGATCGTGACTTGCTCGCGGTAGACACCGGGGCGCAGGGCGATGCGCCCCCCGGGCTGCGCGGCGTCGACCGCGGACTGGACGGTCGGGTAGGCGGCCGAGGGGACGACCAGTTCGCGGGGCTGTGACGCGGCGGCCGAGGGCACGGACGAGCCGAGGGCCACCGAGGCGATCAGCACGCCGAAGGCCGCCGCGCACCGTGTGCGGAGGGGGTTCACTGGGTTTCCTCCCGGAGGAAGGGCCGGCCGCCCGTGGCCGCTCGGCACTGTGGAACGTGGGGCGGCGCGGCGGGAAGGGCCGGTTCGCACAGGCCACCCGAGCACAGGGCGGGTGCGATCGGGGCGGGCCGTGCCGCTGGGTGGGCCGTCCGGAGCATCGGGACCACACGGCGAGGCGGATCGGGCCGGACGTCCGTGCTGGGTGGCCCGACGGGCCGCTGTCGGTCAGGCTGAGCGCATGGATCTGCCTCAGCTGCTCCTGGTGGGGCTGGTGCTCCTGCTCGGGGTGCTCGGGGTGCTGGTCCCGGGCGTTCCGGGGACCTGGCTGGTCTGGGCGGGGGTCATGTGGTGGGCGCTGCACGAGCGGTCGGCGACGGCGTGGTCCCTGCTGGTCGCGACGACGGCGCTGCTGCTGGTGGTCCAGGTGGTCAAGTGGCAGCTGCCGCCGCGACGGCTGCGCGGGGTGGGGGTCACCCGCCGGATGGCGGCGTTCGCGGGCGCGGGCGCGCTGCTCGGCTTCGTGGTGATCCCGGTGCTGGGGGCGGTTCCGGGGTTCGTGGGCGGCATCTACCTGTGCGAGCGGCTGCGTCTGGGTACGCACGGCGAGGCCTGGGCTTCGGTGCGGGCGGTGATGCGGGCGGTGGGCACGAGCGTGCTGGTGGAACTGCTCGCGTGCCTGATGGTGGTGGGCGCCTGGCTCGGGGCGGTGGTGGCGGGCTGACGCGGGCAGCCGCGGCCGGAGCGGGCGGCCGGAGCGGGCAGCCGCGGCCGAGGCGGCTTAGGGCCATGGATCTACGTCTGCTCGGCCGCGGGCCCGATGCGGGGGGCGCGGGGCGCTGCGAGGCTGGGTTCCATGACGGAGTTCGAGGGTTTCAGCGAGGCACAGCTGGCGTATCTGCGGTCGCAGCGGCTGGGGCGGCTGGCGACGGTGGACGCGGCCGGGCAGCCGCAGGCCAACCCGGTGGGGTTCTTCCCGCAGGAGGACGGAACGGTCCTGGTGGGCGGCATGGCCATGGGGTCGACGAAGAAATGGCGCAACCTGGAGAAGAACCCGCGGCTCGCGCTCGTGGTGGACGATCTGGCGAGCACCCGCCCCTGGAAGGTCCGCGGCGTCGAGATCCGCGGCCGGGCCACCCTGGAGGTGGGCCCGCACGCGCTCGGTCCGCATTTCAGCCCGGAGGTGATCCGGATCCACCCGGACCGGGTGTTCGCGTGGGGCCTGGACGAGGCCTGACCCCAGAGGTGTCCGCAACCTCGCTCCGTCCTTCCGCGGGGCGGTCCCGGGCGCCTGCCCTCCTCGGGGGAGGGGGCAGGCGCCCTGGGGCGGGACTCAGTAGCGGCCGGTGCGCTTGGCCGTGTAATTGGCCCGGCCCTCAGCCGACTTGATGCGCCAGTCCCGGCGGATCTCGTTGCGGAGCCGGGCGTCCGTCTTGGCGACGATCCGCTGGTTCTCGCGGAGCAGCTTGCGGTAGCTCTCCAGGCGCCGCTCCGGCAGTTCGCCGTTGCCGACCGCCGCCAGTACCGCGCACCCCGGCTCGGCCTCGTGCACGCAGTCGTGGAAGCGGCAGTCGGCCGCGTACTCCTCGATCTCCGCGAAGACCTGGCCGACCCCGGTCCCGGCGTCCCACAGACCGACGCCCCGCAGTCCGGGCGTGTCGATGAGGACGCCCCCGCCGGGCAGGGCCAGCAGGTTGCGGGTGGTCGTCGTGTGCCGGCCCTTGCCGTCCGCGTCGCGGGTGGCCTGGACCGCCATGACGTCGGCGCCCAGCAGCGCGTTCGCCAGCGTGGACTTGCCCGCGCCCGAGATGCCGAGCAGCACGCTCGTACCGCCGGCGACGACCGCCGCCAGTACGTCCGTGCCCTCGCCGGTGTGCGAGGACACGGTGAGGACGTCGACGCCGGGCGCCGTGGTCTCCACGTCCTGGACCAGGTGCGCGAGCGTCACCGGGTCCGGTACGAGGTCGGCCTTGGTCAGGACGACCAGCGGCTGCGCCCCGGACTCCCAGGCGAGGGCCAGGAAGCGCTCGATGCGGCCGAGGTCCAGCTCGACGGCCAGGGAGACCGCGATGATCGCGTGGTCGACGTTGGCGGCGAGGATCTGTCCCTCGGACCGCTTCGAGGAGGTGGAGCGCACGAAGGCGGTCCGGCGCGGCAGGTACGTCTTGACGTACCGGGGGTTGCCGGTCGCCTCGACGACGGCCCAGTCACCGGTGCAGATGACGCGGAGCGGGTCGTGCGGGGTGACGAAGGCGGTGTCGGCGTGGACGAGGCCGTCCGCGGTCATGACGTCGCACTGGCCGCGGTCCACGCGCACCACGCGGCCGGGCACCAGGCCCTGCCCGGTGTACGGGGCGTACTCGGCCTCCCACGCCTCGTCCCAGCCGAAGGGGGCGAGGGCGGACGCGTCCGCGGAAGAGGCGGAGGAAGAAGACGGGTGGGAAGAAGAGAAAGACAAGGGAAACCCTTCACAGGGTGGCCCCGGCAGCGCGCGCTCAGCGGCGCGCGAAGAGGTGTGAGGTCAGCCGGAGACCACGGAAGTGACATTGATGGTCTTCTGGATGCGGGCAGCGCCCTGCGCGACGACAGTCATCAATGAACTCACCTCCGGGTCATGCGCGAACTGGTCCGTTCCGCGCTCATCGGCGGGAACAGGATCACCGTAGCAAGTGGCCTCCGGCGCACGCCAACTCTTTTTCCGGCTCCTTTTCCCGCTTCTTCTTCCGGCTTCTTCCTCCGGCTTCTTCTTCCGGCCACACGGGCGGGGGGGCGTGTCCGATTCGTTCAAGACCGGGGGCCCGGTCCGCTCCTAGCCTGGCCGCATGACTTCCCGAACGACTCCCCGACTCGACATGATCGGCCTCGTCGTCTCCGACATGGCCGCCTCGCTCGCCTTCTACCGCCGCCTGGGCCTGGACCTCCCGGCCGGTGCGGAGGAGCAGCCGCACGTGGAGGCCGTCCTCCCCGGCGGGCTCCGGATCGGTTTCGACACGCAGGACGTGGTCCGCTCCTTCGATCCGTCCTGGACCCCGCCCACCGGGGGCGGCAGGCGGGAGCTCGCATTCCTGTGCGGGTCCCCCGCCGAGGTGGACGCGGTGTACGCCGAGCTGACGGACGCCGGGTACGAGGGCCATCTGGAGCCCTGGGACGCCGTCTGGGGGCAGCGCTACGCCGCCGTGCTCGACCCGGACGGCTGCGCGGTGTCCCTGTTCGCGGCCTCTCGGGAGCCGGCCGCGGGGTCGGCCGGGGCGTAGGCCGCCGCGTAGGACCCCGGAGTGGTCCCGGCCAGTGCCCGGACCTCGCGGGCGAGGTGGGCCTGGTCGGCGTAGCCGGCCCGGTGGGCCACCTCGGCCTGCGGCAGCCCCCTCCTGGCCAGCTCCAGGGCCCGCTGGAGCCGCAGCACGCGCCCGAGCGTGCGGGGTCCGTAGCCGAAGGCGTCGAGGGAGCGCCGGTGGAGCTGGCGGGGCCCGAGGCCGACCACCGCCGCCACGGCGGCGACGGACTCCCCCGCGCGGAGCCCGGCGGCCACGCGCGAGGCCAGGGGGTCGGGGGGAGCGCTCCGCGCCGCGCGGCCGCGGGCCAGCCGCTCCAGCCCCGCGCCGGGGTCCTCGTACGCGTTCATCCGCTCGGCGAGGGCGCGCACCTCCCGCTCCGGCCAGAGGTCGGCGAGCTCGACCCGGCGGTCGCGCAGCTCGTACGCCGGTACGCCGAGCAGCGCGGGAGCCGTGCCGGGGGCGAACCTCAGCCCGGCGAAGAGCCCGCCCGGGACCTCCCCGGCGGGGTGCGGCCCGGTGTCGGGGCCGGCCACCAGCAGCCGCCCGCCCACCCACAGCAGGTCCATGCAGCCGTCGGGCAGCACGGGCCCGCCCGGGGCTCCGGTGCGCCGCCAGACGATCCCTCCGGGCACCAGCGGGGACGGCCTCTCCTCGTACACGGCCACCACGCTACGCCGCCGCCGGCGGGCCGCGGAGCCCGCCCGCGGAGCCCGCCTGCGGAGCCCGCCCGCAGGGCATGCCCGCCGTCAGTGCTTGCGCAGGCGGGCCGAGTAGTCCTCCGGCGGCAGGAACTTCGACCAGCGCTCCGGGAACTCGGAGGGCATCGCGCCGTCCCCTTCCTCGTCGTCCTCCGACTCGCCCTCGGCCAGGGCCCGCCAGGCGGCGGCGCGCGCGATCAGCTGGGCGGCCTCCGCCTCGCGGGCCCGCTCGTTGGCCTCGCGGGCCGCGGCGGTGGCCACGGACGGCCAGACGCGGTCGATGGCGGCGTTCACGGCCGCGCCGACGAGCACGGCGAAGGCCGACACCCCGATCCACAGCAGGACGGCCACGGGGGCGGCCAGCGAGCCGTAGATGGTCGGGCCCTCGACGGTGTTCGTGAGGTAGATCCGCAGCAGGAACGAGCCCAGCACCCACATGGCGAGCGCCACGAGCGCGCCCGGGACGTCCTCGATCCACGGGGACCGCACGGGTACGGACACGTGGTAGAGCGTGGTCAGGAAGGCGATGGACAGCAGGGTGACGATCGGCCAGTACAGGACGGCGATCACCTCGGTGCTCCAGGGCACCCAGCGGACGACCGCGTCGGGCCCGGCCACCATCAGGGGCAGTACGACGGCGCCGATCACCAGGGCGACGACGTACAGCAGGAAGGCGAGCAGCCGGGTCTTGACAATGCCGCGCTGGCCGTCGAGCCCGTACATCACGGTGATGGTGTCGATGAAGACGTTGACGGCGCGCGAGCCCGACCAGAGGGCGAAGGCGAAACCGAGGGAGATCAGGTCAGGGCGGCCGGCCTTGGTCACGTCGTCGAGCATCGGTTTCGCGATGTCGTTGACGCCCCGGTCGGAGAGGACCGTGCCGACCGCGTTGAGGATGTTCTCCTCGATGGAGGCCACGAAGGTGCCGCCCGTCCAGCCGTCGACGTAGCCGAGGAGGCCCAGCAGGCCCAGGAACAGCGGCGGCAGCGAGAGCAGCGTGAAGAACGCCGCCTCGGCCGCGAGGCCGAGGATCCTGTACTCGATGCACGAATTGACGGTGTCTTTCAGCAGCAGCCACGCCATCTTGCGCTTGGAGACGTTGCGGTAGAGGGCACGGGCCCGGTGGAGTCGCCCGGGGACCCGCCCGTGGACCCGCTCGGGTGTTTCTTTTGCTGGCTGCACGTCCTTACGGTATCCGCATGGCAGCCACCACCCACACAGTCACCAACCAGGCCCCTCCCCTGGTGGGCTACGACGTCTACGGCACCGACCGGGCACTGCGGGAGGGCGTGGAGCGGCACCTCGCGGACGCGGAGCCCGAACTCCTCGGCGAGGTGCGGGAGGAGCTCCACGAACTCGGGCGCGCCGCGGGTTCGGCGCAGGCCCTGCGGTGGGGTGCGACGGCGAACGAGAACCCGCCGGAACTGCGGACGCACGACCGCTACGGCAACCGGATCGACGAGGTGGAGTTCCACCCGTCCTGGCACCGGCTGCTGGGGCACGCGGTGGGTGCGGGGCTGACCGACGCGTGGGGGCGCCCCGCCGGGCATCTGCGCCGGGCGGCCGGGTTCCTCGTGTGGTCGCAGGCGGAGGCGGGGCACGGCTGTCCCGTGTCGATGACCCATGCGGCGGTACCGGCGCTGCGGACGGACCCGGAGCTGGCGGCGGAGTGGGAGCCGCGGCTGACCTCGCACGTGTACGAGCAGGGCCTGCGGCCGGCGGCGCAGAAGGCCGGGGTGCTGTTCGGCATGGGGATGACGGAGAAGCAGGGCGGCAGCGACGTACGGGCGAACACGACGGCGGCGAAGCCGCTGGACGCGCCGGGCGAGTACCTGCTGAGGGGGCACAAGTGGTTCTGCTCGGCGCCGATGTCGGACGCCTTCCTGGTGCTCGCGCAGGCGTCCCCCTCCGGGACGGACGGCTTGACCTGCTTCCTCGTGCCCCGGGTGCTGCCGGACGGCACGCGCAACGCGTTCGCGATCCAGCGGCTGAAGGACAAGCTGGGCAACCGGTCGAACGCCTCGGCCGAGGTGGAGTTCGACGGCACGTGGGCGCGACGGGTCGGCGAGGAGGGGCGGGGGGTGCGGACCATCATCGGGATGGTCGCGGCGACCCGGCTGGACTGCGTGCTGGGTGCGGCGGCGCAGATGCGGCAGGCACTGACGCAGGCCGTGCACCATGCGGAGCACCGCTCTGTCTTCGGAGCACGGCTCATCGAGCAGCCGCTGATGCGCAACGTTCTTGCCGACCTCGCACTGGAGTCGGAGGCGGCGACGGTGCTGGGGCTGCGTCTGGCGGCCGCGTACGACGCCGGGACCGAGCAGGAGCGGGCTTTCCTGCGCATCGCGGTGCCCGCCGCGAAGTACTGGGTGACCAAACGGTGTACGCCGATGGTGGCGGAGGCGCTGGAGTGTCTGGGCGGCAACGGCTACGTCGAGGAGTCCGGGCTGCCGAGGCTGCTGCGCGAGTCCCCGCTGAACTCGATCTGGGAGGGTTCGGGCAACGTACAGGCCCTGGACGTGCTGCGGGCGCTGCAGCGGGAGCCGATGGCGCTGAACGCGTACCTCCAGGAGGTGGGGCGGGCGCGCGGCGCCGACCACCGGCTGGATTCGGCCGTCAAGGGGCTGCTGACGGAGCTCGCGGACCTGGAGGGCATCGAGGCGCGGGCGCGACGGGTGGTGGAGCGCATCGCCCTGGTGCTCCAGGGCTCGCTGCTGGTGCGCTGGGCTCCGCCGGAGGTGGCGGACGCGTTCTGCGCCTCGCGTCTGGGCGGCGACTGGGGCGTGACCTTCGGCACGCTGCCGCACAGCCTGCACCTGGGCGCGCTGGTCGAACGGGCGCGGATCGCGGGCTAGGTTCAGGTACCTGTCCCCAAACAGGTCCGAGCCGGGATCCGGGCCCGCCGACCGGGAGCAGGGGTGGCGCCGCGCCGACTCGGCACCACCCCTGATCCGAAAGCCCCGAGGAGGAGCTGTCACGCCGCGAGGCGACGTCCGGACAGTTTCGGTCGGGTGCCCGGCACTTGGCGAGAGTTGCATACCGTTGCAACCCTCTGAGTCCTCTGAGTTCTCGGCGTTCTCGGCGTTCTCTGCGTTCTCTGCGTTTCGTTCCGCACGGGGAGGTTCCGGTGGCCTACACCGCAGGCAGCACGGTCGATGTGGCACGCATCTCGGCCATGGACGCGCGGGAGGCCGCGCGTCTGCTCAAGGGCGTACGGGCGGCGGCGCTCGCCGGGGACCGGCCGCCGGCGGAGCCCCGTCCGGAGATCGCCGAGTCCTGGCGCCGGATGCTGGCCGGCGGGGTGCACCCGGACCGGGACGCGCGCTCGCGGATGCTGTCGGCGGCCGAGACGGAGGAGCGGCGGCAGGTCTCGCCGCTGCGGGAGATCCTGCCGGTGCTCCGCGAGGGGCTGCTGCCGGCGCTGGACGCGGCGCTGCACATCATGGTCGTCGCCGACGCGGAGGGGCGGCTGCTGTGGCGGGAGGGGGCCTCCTCGATCCTGCGCAAGGCGGACCGGCTGGGCTTCGCGGTGGGCGCCGACTGGGACGAGTCGGTGGTCGGCACGAACGGGGTGGGCACGGCACTGGTGGCCCGGCAGCCGGTCCAGGTGTTCTCGGCGGAGCACTTCGTCTCCAGCCACCACGACTGGACCTGCGCGGGGGCGCCCGTACGGGACCCGCGGGACGGGCGGCTGCTGGGCGTGGTGGACGTCAGCGGGCCGCTGGCCACCATGCACCCGGCCACGCTGGCGTGGGTGAGCTCGGTGGCCCGCCTCGCGGAGCGGGAGCTGCGGATCCGGCACCTGGAGTCGCTGGAGCGGCTGCGGGCGGTCGCGTCGCCGCTGCTGGCCCGGCTGCCGGGAAGGGCGCTGGTGGTGGACCCGCAGGGCTGGACGGCTGCGGTCACGGGGCTGGCCCCGACCGACCGGATCGCGCTGCCGAAGGGGTTCGGGCCCGGCCGGGTGTGGGTGGCGCAGCTCGGTGACTGCGTGGTGGAGCCGCTGCCGGGCGGCTGGCTGCTGCGCGTCGCGGAGGCGCCGGGCACGGCCGCGGCGGCGAGCCGGGTGGTGCTGGACCTGAGCCGGCCGCGCGCGTGGTCGGCGACGGTGTACGGGGCCGCCGGGAGCTGGTCCCAGGAGCTGAGCCCGCGCCACGCGGAGCTGCTGTTCCTGCTGGCGGTGAGCCCGCGGGGGCGGTCGGCGGCGGAGCTGGCGGCGGAGCTGTTCGGGGACGCGACGCGGACGGTGACGGTGCGGGCGGAGCTGTCCCGGGTCCGCAGGCACCTGGGCGGGGTGCTGACCCACCGCCCGTACCGCTTCGCGGACGACGTCGAGGTGGAGCTGATCCGCCCCGAGGACCCGGCGGCGCTGCTGGCGCACTCGACGGCCCCGGCGGTGATCAGGGCCCGGCTGGGCCGGGCGGGAGCCGGCGTGATTCCCTGACCTGCATGAGCACCATCACACTCACCACGTGGTCCCTGGAAATGGCCTCGCCGCAGGATCTGGTCCGGGCGGCCGTCCCGGGGCCTGAGATCACTGTCCGGCGGGCGGAGGTCCCCTCGCCGGAGTTCAGCCGCTTCCTCTACGCCTCGGTGGGCGGTGACATCCACTGGACGGACCGGCTGTCGCTGACCCGGGCGCAGTGGGTGGAGCAGCTGGGCCGGCCCGGCGTGGAGACGTGGGTGGCGTACGAGCGCGGGACGCCGGCGGGGTACGTGGAGCTGGACCCGCAGGCCGACGGCGTGGTGGAGATCATGTACTTCGGGCTGCTCCCGGACTTCCGGGGCCGCCGCATCGGGGGCCACCTGCTGACGCTGGGCGTCGAGGCGGCCTGGTCCCTGGCCGAGCGCTGGCCGGGGCGCGGGGCGACGACCCGCGTCTGGCTCCACACGTGCAGCCAGGACGGCCCGACGGCGATGGACAACTACCTCCGCCGCGGCTTCAAGCTCTTCAAGACGGAGACGGAGCAGAAGGAGAGCACCCCCACCCCCGGCCCCTGGCCGGGCGCATAGCGCGCGACGCACGGCGCACAGGGCCACAGGAGCACAGGGCCACAGGGCCACAGGGGACAAGGCACGGGGGACAAGGGACACGACCGCGGCACCGGCGGCCGGGAGGGACTCCCTCCGGCCGCCTCCCGTACGGCTTCAGAGCGTGACGGGCGTCACGCCGTCTCGAAATACGGGACCACATCGTCCAAATTGTGGACAGTAGTGGACTCCTCCAATCGGCACATGACACGCTTCCGCCATGAATGGAGCTGGAATTGCCTTGGTGAGTCGGCGGCACGTCGACCTCGGCCGCATGTCCAGCGCCATCTGTTCGGCGCGCTGACGGAACCAGCCACCGCCGCGCAGCCCCGGCACAGCGCCCCGCACACCGTCGTCGCGGAGGCGCAGCCGCCCGCAGTCCCCTGAAGGCAGAACACCGCCCTGACCACCGGCACAACCGGAAAATCGGGCGGCGATCGGCCGCACCTGCTCAGCGGCAGGGCTGATGACAGGGGCACTCGCCGCCCCCTCCCCCGCCCTTGCAACGAGCCGCCGAAGAAGGACGTACCGCCATGGCCGCCACCCCCGAAACGACCGCAGCCGCAGCTCCCGCAGCCGCCGCGCGCCGCAAGACCGGCCGTCACCGCGGCGAGGGTCAGTGGGCCGTCGGACACCACACCCCCCTCAACGGCAACGAGCAGTTCAAGAAGGACGACGACGGTCTCAACGTGCGGACACGCATTGAGACGATCTACTCCAAGCGCGGATTCGACTCGATCGACCCCAACGACCTTCGCGGCCGGATGCGCTGGTGGGGTCTCTACACCCAGCGCAAGGAAGGCCTCGACGGCACCAAGACCGGTGTCCTGGAGCCGGAGGAGCTGGACGCCGAGTACTTCATGCTCCGGGTCCGCATCGACGGCGGCCGGCTGACGACCGAGCAGCTGCGCGTCATCGGCGAGATCTCGCAGGAGTTCGCGCGCGGCACCGCCGACATCACGGACCGCCAGAACGTCCAGTACCACTGGATCCGGATCGAGGACGTGCCCGAGATCTGGAACCGGCTGGAGGCCGTCGGCCTGTCGACCACCGAGGCCTGCGGTGACACCCCGCGCGTCATCCTCGGCTCGCCGGTCGCCGGGATCGCCCAGGACGAGATCATCGACGGCACCCCCGCCATCGACGAGATCTACCGGCGGATCGTGGGCAACAAGGACTTCTCCAACCTGCCCCGCAAGTTCAAGTCGGCCGTCTCCGGTTCGCCGCTGCTCGACGTGGCGCACGAGATCAACGACATCGCCTTCGTCGGCGTGGACCACCCGGAGCACGGCCCCGGCTTCGACGTCTGGGTCGGCGGCGGTCTCTCCACCAACCCCAAGCTGGGCGTCCGCCTGGGCACCTGGGTCTCGCTGGACGAGGTCCCGGACGTCTACGAGGGCGTCATCTCGATCTTCCGCGACTACGGCTACCGCCGGCTGCGCACCCGCGCCCGGCTGAAGTTCCTCGTCGCCGACTGGGGTCCGGCGAAGTTCCGCCAGATCCTGGAGGACGAGTACCTGAAGCGCAAGCTCACCGACGGCCCCGCCCCCGCGCAGCCGGCCGGGCAGTGGCGCGACCACGTGGGCGTCCACCGGCAGCAGGACGGCCGGTTCTACGTCGGGTTCGCCCCGCGCGTCGGCCGGGTGGACGGCGCCACGCTCACCAAGATCGCCGAGATCGCCGAGTCGCACGGCTCGGGCCGGGTCCGTACCACCGCCGAGCAGAAGATGATCGTCCTGGACGTCGAGGAGGCGCAGGTCGACTCGATCGTCTCCGCCCTCGAGTCCCTGGACCTGCGGGTCAATCCCTCGCCGTTCCGGCGCGGCACGATGGCCTGCACGGGCATCGAGTTCTGCAAGCTGGCGATCGTCGAGACCAAGGCGCGCGGCGCCTCGCTGATCGACGAACTCGAACGCCGCATCCCCGAGTTCGACGAGCCGATCACCATCAACATCAACGGCTGCCCCAACGCCTGCGCCCGTATCCAGGTCGCGGACATCGGTCTCAAGGGCCAGCTGGTCCTGGACGACGAGGGCAACCGCGTCGAGGGCTACCAGGTCCACCTGGGCGGCGCGCTCGGGCTGGAGGCCGGGTTCGGCCGCAAGGTCCGCGGCCTGAAGGTCACCTCGGCCGAGCTGCCCGACTACGTCGAGCGGGTCCTCACGCGCTTCCAGGAGCAGCGCGAGGACGGCGAGCGCTTCGCCACCTGGGCGGCGCGTGCCTCCGAGGAGGCCCTGTCGTGAGCGAGCGTGCCGCGCCCTTCCACTGCCCGTACTGCGGCGACGAGGACCTGTTCCCGAACGAGACGGGTCACGGCGCCTGGGAATGCAGGGCCTGCAACCGGGCCTTCCAGCTGAAGTACCTCGGGCTGCTGGCCCGGGGCGTTCGGTCCGACAGCGCTGGAGGGGACGAGATATGACCACCACTCAAGACGTGAGTCTCAAGGACCTCGCCGAGCAGGCCGGGCGCGACCTTGAGGACGCGTCGCCGCTGGAGATCCTGCGCTGGGCGGCCGACACCTTCGGCGGGAAGTTCTGCGTCACCTCCTCCATGGAGGACGCCGTCGTCGCCCACCTGGCCTCCCGCGCCTTCCCCGGCGTGGACGTGGTCTTCCTCGACACCGGCTACCACTTCGAGGAGACGATCGGCACCCGCGACGCGGTCGAGGCCGTGATGGACGTCAACGTCATCACCCTCACCCCGCGGCAGACGGTGGCCGAACAGGACGCGGAGTACGGCCCGAAGCTGCACGACCGCGACCCCGACCTGTGCTGCGCGCTGCGCAAGGTCAAGCCGCTGGAAGAGGGCCTGACCGCGTACGACGCATGGGCGACCGGCCTGCGCCGCGACGAGTCCCCGACCCGGGCGAACACCCCGGTGGTCGGCTGGGACGAGAAGCGGCAGAAGGTCAAGGTCTCCCCGATCGCCCGCTGGACCCAGGACGACGTGGACGCCTACGTCGCCGAGCACGGGGTCCTGACCAACCCGCTGCTGATGGACGGCTACGCCTCCGTCGGCTGCGCCCCCTGCACCCGCCGCGTGGCGGAGGGCGAGGACGCTCGGGCCGGCCGCTGGGCCGGCCGGGCCAAGACCGAGTGCGGACTGCACGGCTGATGACCGACCCCATTCCTCTTATGAACGCGACGGAGAGCGAGCAGATGAGCGTGAGCGACCAGGGCGCCACCGTGTGGCTGACCGGGCTGCCGAGCGCGGGCAAGACCACCATCGCGTACGCGCTGGCCGAACGCCTGCGCGCCGAGGGCCACCGCGTGGAGGTCCTCGACGGCGACGAGATCCGCGAGTTCCTCTCCGCCGGGCTGGGCTTCACCCGGGAGGACCGCCACACCAACGTGCAGCGGATCGGGTTCGTCGCCGAACTCCTCGCGAGCAACGGCGTCAAGGCGCTCGTGCCGGTGATCGCGCCGTTCGCGGACAGCCGCGAGGCGGTCCGCAAGCGGCACGCAGCCGAGGGCACCTCGTACCTGGAGGTCCACGTGGCCACCCCGGTCGAGGTCTGCTCCGAGCGTGACGTGAAGGGCCTGTACGCCAAGCAGGCGGCGGGCGAGATCTCCGGTCTGACCGGCGTCGACGACCCGTACGAGGCTCCGGACTCCCCGGACCTCCGCATCGAGTCGCACACGCAGACCGTGCAGGAGTCGGCTTCGGCCCTGCACGCGCTGCTCACCGAGAGGGGTCTGGCATGACGGCCACCGTCGCACACGTCCACGACGAGACGGACGCGCCGTACGCGCTGTCGCACCTCGACGCCCTGGAGTCGGAGGCCGTCCACATCTTCCGCGAGGTCGCGGGCGAGTTCGAGAAGCCGGTGATCCTCTTCTCGGGCGGCAAGGACTCCATCGTCATGCTGCACCTGGCGCTCAAGGCGTTCGCGCCGGCGCCGGTGCCGTTCACGCTGCTGCACGTCGACACCGGGCACAACTTCCCCGAGGTCCTCGACTACCGCGACCGCGCGGTGGCCAAGCACAACCTGCGCCTGCACGTGGCCTCCGTCCAGGAGTACATCGACGCGGGCAAGCTGCGCGAGCGCCCCGACGGGGTCCGCAACCCGCTGCAGACCGTGCCCCTCACGGAGGCGATCCAGCAGCTGAAGTTCGACGCCGTGTTCGGCGGCGGGCGCCGCGACGAGGAGAAGGCCCGCGCCAAGGAGCGGGTGTTCTCCCTGCGCGACGAGTTCTCCCAGTGGGACCCGCGCCGCCAGCGCCCGGAGCTGTGGCAGCTCTACAACGGCCGCCACGCACCCGGCGAGCACGTCCGCGTCTTCCCGCTCTCCAACTGGACCGAGCTGGACGTGTGGCAGTACATCGCCCGCGAGGGCATCGAGCTGCCGGAGATCTACTTCGCCCACGAGCGCGAGGTGTTCCAGCGCAACGGCATGTGGCTGACGGCCGGCGAGTGGGGCGGCCCGAAGGAGGGCGAGACGCCCGAGACGCGCCTCGTCCGCTACCGCACCGTCGGTGACATGTCCTGCACCGGTGCCGTCGACTCCGACGCCACCACGCTGGACGCCGTGATCACCGAGATCGCCGCCTCCCGGCTCACCGAGCGGGGCGCGACCCGCGCCGACGACAAGATGTCCGAGGCCGCGATGGAAGACCGCAAGCGCGAAGGGTACTTCTAGACATGACCTCCACCACCGATCAGGTCGCCCACTTGGCCGACCTGGCTGCGACCACCCTGCTGCGCTTCGCGACCGCCGGTTCCGTCGACGACGGCAAGTCCACCCTGGTCGGGCGCCTGCTGCACGACTCCAAGTCGGTCCTGACCGACCAGCTGGAGGCGGTCGAGCGGGTCTCCGCGAGCCGCGGCCAGGACGCCCCGGACCTGGCGCTGCTCACCGACGGCCTGCGGGCCGAGCGCGAGCAGGGCATCACCATCGACGTCGCCTACCGCTACTTCGCCACCGCCCGGCGCCGGTTCATCCTCGCCGACACCCCCGGGCACGTGCAGTACACGCGGAACATGGTCACCGGCGCTTCCACCGCCGACCTGGCCGTGGTCCTGGTCGACGCCCGCAACGGCGTGATCGAGCAGACCCGCCGGCACGCCGCCGTCGCGGCCCTGCTGCGCGTTCCGCACGTGGTCCTGGCCGTCAACAAGATGGACCTGGTGGGCTACGAGGAGTCGGTCTTCGCCAAGATCGCCGAGGAGTTCACCGCGTACGCCTCCGACCTGGGCGTCCCGGAGATCACCGCGATCCCGATCTCGGCGCTCGCCGGGGACAACGTGGTCGAACCGTCCTCCCACATGGACTGGTACGGCGGCCCGACGGTGCTGGAGCACCTGGAGACCGTCCCGGTCAGCCACGACCTCACCGCCTGCCCCGCCCGTTTCCCGGTGCAGTACGTGATCCGCCCGCAGACCGCCGAGCACCCCGACTACCGCGGCTACGCGGGCCAGATCGCCTCCGGCGTGCTGCGCGTCGGCGAGGCCGTCACCGTCCTGCCCTCGGGCCGTACCTCGGTGATCGCCGGGATCGACGCCCTCGGCGAGAGCGTGGACATCGCGTGGGCCCCGCAGTCGGTGACGGTCCGCCTCGCCGACGACATCGACATCTCGCGCGGCGACCTGATCGCGCCGTCCGCGAACCCGCCCGCCACCACGCAGGACGTCATCGCGACCGTCTGCCACGTCGCGGACCAGCCCCTGGCCGTCGGCGCGCGCGTGCTCCTCAAGCACACCACGCGCACGGTGAAGGCCATCGTCAAGGAGATCCCCTCGCGGCTGACCCTGGACGACCTGTCCCAGCACCCCGACCCCGGGCAGCTGGTGGCCAACGACATCGGCCGCGTCGTCGTACGGACCGCCGAGCCGCTCGCGCTCGACGCGTACGCCGACTCCCGCCGTACCGGGTCCTTCCTGCTGATCGACCCGGCCGACGGGACCACCCTGGCGGCGGGCATGGCGGGCGAGTCCTTCGCCTCGCAGGCCCGGACGACCGTCCAGGCCGACGAAGAGGGATGGGACTTCTAGCCCATGCCCTCCGACATCTACTCCACGTTCGCCAAGGAAGGCGGCCGCGTGGGCAGCGGCCGCCTCGGCAGCGGCCAGGGAGGAGTGGCGCGATGTGCGCGATGACGCCCGGCCCCCACGAGCACCACCTGCCCTTGCTCCGCAGACGAAGACCTGCGTCATGAGATGACGCTACGAGAGGAAGCCCTCCCGTGCCTGCCACCGGTACCACCCTCACCACCCTGCGCCGCGGTGTCGCCGCCGCTGCCGCCCTGCCGCTGCTGATCGGCGCACTCGCCTCCTGCGGCTACGGCTCCCAGTCCGAGGAGCCGGCGGACAAGAAGGCGAATGCCGCGGCCGACGGCGCGAAGAAGCTGTCCGCGTCGGAGGTCCGTATCGGGTACTTCCCGAACCTGACGCACGCCACCGCGCTGGTCGGGATCCAGGAGGGCCTGATCGCCAAGGAGCTCGGCGCGACCGCGATCAAGCCGCAGACCTTCAACGCGGGCCCCTCCGAGATCGAAGCCCTCAACGGCGGCTCCCTCGACATCGGCTTCATCGGCCCCTCGCCCGCGATCAACGGCTACGTCAAGTCCAAGAGCAGCAACCTGCGGATCATCTCCGGGTCCGCCTCCGGCGGCGTCAAGCTCGTCGTGAACCCGGACAAGATCAAGACCCTGGACGACCTCAAGGGCAAGAAGATCGCCACCCCGCAGAAGGGCAACACGCAGGACGTCGCGTTCCTCAACTGGATCGCGGAGAAGGGCTGGAAGGTCGACCCCGAATCCGGCAAGGGTGACGTCTCCGTCGTCCGCACGGACAACAAGGTGACCCCGGACGCCTTCAAGCAGGGCTCGATCGACGGCGCCTGGGTGCCCGAGCCCACCGCCTCCAAGCTGGTCTCCGACGGCGCCTCGGTCCTCCTGGACGAGACCGACCTGTGGCCCGACAAGAAGTTCGTGATCACGAACGTCATCGTGTCGCAGAAGTTCCTCAAGGAGCACCCGGACGTCGTCGAGGCCGTCCTGGCCGGCACGGTGAAGACCAACGAGTGGATCAACGCCAACCCGGACAAGGCGAAGACCTCCGCCAACGCGGCACTGAAGGCGCTCAGCGGCAAGGAACTGGAGCCCGCGGTCATCGACCCGGCCTGGAAGAGCATCCTCGTCACCGACGACCCCCTCGCCAGCACGCTGAAGACCGAGTCCGACTGGGCGGTCAAGGCCAAGCTCATCGAACAGCCCGACCTCACCGGCATCTACGACCTGACGCTCCTGAACAAGGTGTTGAAGGCCGCCGGCAAGCCCGAGGTCACCGACGCCGGCCTCGGCGCCAAGTAATAGTCAGCCCGTACGATCCCCAGGAGGTGACGACCATGGCCACCACACTCGCCAAAGCTGTTGAGGACACCACCGCGGTGACTCATGCCGCCCGTATCGAGCACGTCTCGAAGTCCTTCTCCGGCCCGGCCGGATCGCAGCTCGTCCTGGACGACATCAGCCTCGATGTCGCGCCCGGCGAGTTCGTCACCATCCTG